>JBNMKJ010000022.1:0-39484 GCA_050874285.1 Helicobacteraceae bacterium
AGAATCGGATAAGCGAGGCTCTCCCCCTAAAAGCGAAAAAGCGGCAGCTTTTTGGCGCGTAGGGGGAGCGGGGCGGGGGGTGCAGCCCTTTTTGCAAAAAGATTCAAACGATAAAAATTCAGTAGATTTAAAAGCAGATTTAATTGCCGAATCGCATAAAAAAATAGATTCTAAATTTGCATTAGATTTGCGTGATTTGGATTCTTCGCTTCACGGCTCAAGCCGTTCCGCTCAGAATGACGATAGAGTGGATTACCACGATTCGATAAAATTAGATTTTGTCCTTGCTGTTAGTAGCAAGGATTCTGCTTACGGCATAACTCGTTGTGCGAATCTTGGGCTAAAATGCGAAATAGTCGATTACAAGCAACATAAAGAAAATTTTATTCCGCGAATCATCACATTGCTCGAAAAAAATCAAATCGATTTAGTCATTTTGGCTGGATTTATGCGAATCCTGCCACCTGAATTTAATGCCAAATTTCGCGCCATAAATATCCACCCATCGATTTTGCCCCTATTTAAGGGCGCACACGCGATTGAGGAATCTTACCAAAGCGATATGAAAATCGCAGGTGTGAGTGTGCATTTTGTAAGCGATGAGCTAGATTCGGGGGCGTTAATCGCGCAGGATATTATCCATAAAATTGAGGGCGAATCACTCGAATCTTTTGAGGCACGAATCCACGAGTTAGAGTATAAAATTTACCCAAAAGCGATTATAAAAGCAATAAAAATGATTACAAAGGATTCGTTGTGAATTATAATCCGTGCGTAAGCACAAACCGAATCTCGCCCGATTCGTGGTGCAAAAAATCGGAATCAAAGGGTGCAATGGTGCCACCCGCCGATTTTTTGCTAGAAAAGGACTTGCGAGGCACTCCCCCTAAAAGCGAAAAAGCGACAGCTTTTTGGCGCGTAGGGGGAGCGGAGCGGGGGGTGCAG
Organism: Helicobacteraceae bacterium; assembly: GCA_050874285.1. Taxonomy (GTDB): domain Bacteria; phylum Campylobacterota; class Campylobacteria; order Campylobacterales; family Helicobacteraceae; genus NHYM01. The sequence goes on from JBNMKJ010000022.1 coordinate 946, forward strand.
CCCTTTTTGCAAAAAGAAAAAGACGAATCTAATATAGATTGCCACGATTCAACTACAAATCTAACGCAAAGTTTCCGTCATATTGAGCGTAGCGAAGTATCCAAATCACGCGAATCTAATCAAGTGCAAAACGCAATGACACAAGAGCGAATGGGTGAATCACACAGATTCGCTCAAAGTAAGAAAATTGTGGGCGATTCGCGAATCGCTGAAATGGATTCTTCGCTTCACGGCTCACGCCGTTTCGCTCAGAATGACGAATTTATGGATTACCACGAATAATGCACGATTTTATCATTTTTGGCATTGCGGCGATTTTGATTTTTATCGCTCCTTTAGTTAGCAAAATCACGCGCCTATCGCTTGTGGTAATTGAGATTTTACTTGGCGCACTTGTGCTAAACTCCGCGCTCATCGGCGAATCAAGCGCACTAAAAGAAGTCGCACATATCGGCTTTTTATTCTTAATGTTTCTAGCAGGAATCGAAGTAGAAATAAAGCATTTTTTAAGCCTAAGCAAAGGCTTTTTAAAGCGCACAGCAATTTATTTTGTGGCACTTTATGCAAGTGCAATTTTGCTAATGATAACGCTTGATTTGCCCCTAATTTACGCTATCGCATTTCCTGTAATGTCGCTTGGAATGATAATGATTCTAATCCAAGATTACAGCAAAAAGCAAGTTTGGGTGGATTTAGCCCTAAAAATCGGCGTGATAGGCGAGATTATCAGCATTTCAATGCTCGTGCTACTAAATGGCTATTATTCCTTTGGCGTGGGCTATGAGCTATATTTGGCAATGGGAATCTTAGTGCTTTTTAGCGTATTTATGATGATTGTCTTTAAAATTAGCGATATTGTTTTTTGGTGGTTTCCACACTTGCGCGATTTGCTGATACCTGAAGTCTGCGATATGAAAGAGGACATTCGCTACTCGATGATGCTATTTTTCTTAATGATTATGATTGTCTCACTGCTTGATATTGAGGCGGCACTTGGGGCGTTTATCTCTGGTGTGATTATCTCAAATTTTTTCAAAGCGCACAAAGGACTGCATTCCAAGCTAAATGACATAGGCTTTGGTTTCCTAATACCGCTATTTTTCGTCTATATCGGCTCGACTTTGGATTTTAGCGCGATTTTTAGCGATAAAAAAATCATTTTGCATTCGCTAAATATTTGCGTTGCGATGATTGCCGTGCGGTGCGTGGCGTCTTTAATCGCATTTGGCTATGAGCTAAAATCTCCGCGCAATATCGCGCTTTTTGTGCTAGGTAGCGCAATGCCACTGACATTTTTGGTGGCGACTGCGACTTTGGGGCTAAATATCGGCGCGATTGCAAAGACGGAATATTATTCATTTGTATTAGCGGCAATGCTTGAAGCGGTGCTTTTTATGACAATCATAAAAATCATAAATGGCTTTCGTGCAAAAAATACTATCGATTCGTTGCAAGTTAGCAAAGATTCGCATTTTGAATCTGCCGAATCCACACTCGAATCCGCACTCGAATCCCACGAATCCTTTGAATCTAATAAATCTCAAAAGGCACACAAATGATGACATTTTTAAAAACAAACGCCATTTTGGTGGTGAGCGTCAGCGCGTTTTGCTTGGCAGTTTTGAAACTCATATTCGCGTTGTTGAGCAGCTCTGTGGTGGTTATGGCAAGTGCGATTGATTCGCTACTTGATATGTTTGTCTCACTTTTTAATCACTTCACCTATAAAAAAGCGCAGTCGCCCTTCACGGCGTCCTTTAACTACGGCTTTGGCAAATTAGAGGGCATAGCAGCGGTGTTTGAATCCGCGCTTATTTTTGGCTCAGGTGGCTATATCATCTATCAATCAATCCAAAAATTCCTCACGCACAAGGGCGTAGATAGCGTTGAGAGCGGGATTATCATAATGGCGATTTCCATTTGCGCGACTTTTGCAATCGTGCGATTTTTGGGATTCGTGGCAAAGAGCAATCACAGCATTATTATTAAAAGCGAAATTTTGCATTATAAAAGCGATTTGTTTAGCAATTTGGCGGTGATTGTGTCGCTAATTTTGATTTATGCAACAGGGATTCACGCGCTAGATTCGCTAATTGGCGGGATTTTGGGAATTTATATTTGCGCCCAAAGCTACAAAATCGCCAAAGAGGGCTTTTTGATTTTGCTTGATAGGGCGATTGATGATGAATTGCACGATAAAATTGTGGCGATTTTGGGCGCAGATAAGCGCATTTCGAGCTTTCATCATCTAAAAAGTCGCCAAAGCGGAAAAAATATCTTTTTAGAATATCATTTGGTGTTTGATAGAGAGATTTCACTTTTTAACGCCCACGAGATTTCAGACGCAATAGAGGCGCGAATCAAAGGCATTTCGGCGGATTTTGAGTGGATAATTTTGGCGCATTTAGACCCTTATGATGACAGCAAAATGGAACAAAATGCGCTAGAATAGCAATGTAATTTTAACAACAAGGAGCAAAAAATGAAAATCTTACTAGAGACAAAAATCCGCAAAAGTGGGCAGATTCCGCCAAGTTTAGAGCGAATCATTCTTATTCGCCACGCTGATAGCGAGGATAGAGTGAAATTTGCGCAAATTTGTAGCAACGATTTAGAGCGTCCGCTAAGCAAAAAGGGCAAGGCACAAAGCAAAAAAATCGCAAAATTTCTAAAGGCTAGAAAAACGCCCATTTCGTTTATCATAAGCTCACCTGCAAAGCGCACGAGGCAAACGATAAAGCCGTTTTTAAAGGACTTTAAAGGCACATATAAAGAAAGCGAATCCATTGCGCCAGATTGCACGATTAAGGGCTATGTGAGCGCGATAGAGAGTGCCAAAAAATTCGCTAAAGATTGCAAAACTATGGCTTTAGTGGGGCATCAATTAGATTTAGGAGATTTTGTGGAATATGCCACAGGCGTAAAGCAGAATTTGGATTTCAAAAAAGGCGTGATTGTGGAAATTGCAAAAAAAGCGGGAGCAAAAAGCGTTAGGGGTGGGTTTATAATCTCATTATTGATAACACCCGATTATCTTTAAAAAGCGCGTTTGGCTTTTTGCGATAAATCGGGGAGACTTGCCACTCGCTTCGTCAATAGACGAATCAGTCTTATTTCCTTGCTCGTGGCTACGCAACCCCGATTTCTCATCAAAAATACTTCCACGCTTAGAGATTCATCATTGTTTCGGCGAATCGTATAACTTGATTCGTCATTGCGAGGCAAATCGCAGATTTGCCAAAGCAATCCATAAAATTTCAAGTCCATTTAATAGCATTTATCTAACACCACCATTATCCATTGTTTGCTGTCTTAGTTGCTGCTGTTGATAGATTTGCTGTTGATAGATTTGTTGCTCTTTTAGTTGCTCTCGCGTTTGTTGCTGTCCCGCGTTAGCGTTTGGATTCCTATTTGGTTGCTGTTGTTGTCTTATATTTATATTTGGATTGACTGCAGGTTGCTGTCCCATTTGTTGTGGCTGTTGCCTTATTTGTGGTTGTCCTATCTGTGGTTGCTGTCCCATTTGCGGTTGTTGTCGTTGAATATTATTTGTGCGTTGATTTGGGATTGGTTGCCTTACTTGTGGCTGTTGCCGTTGAATCGCATTTGGATTCCTAGTTGGGCGATTTCTATTGATATTTTGCGAAACTCTTTTTGCCCCACCAAAAGTATATGTATAGCGCAGAGTTGTGCTAAGATTATACTTTTTTGTATTGGATTGAATTGACACAGAGCCTATATTATTCGTTCTTTCTTTATTTATAAAGACATTATTTAGTAGCGACACTCTCACGCCCAACTCTAATCCGTGATTTGTAGCGATATTTGTGCGAAGTCCTGCGTTAATAGCGAAATCAAGGAAATTTCTTTTCATTTTCCAATCGATTCCTTGCGTTATGTTGGCGTTTTGCCTTATTTGTAGGAAATTTTCAATTTCCTTTATTGCACTGCCACTCCAATTATTTCCACCTACACTTGCACCTACAAACATTCCAAAATCATTTCTGCCTATAGAGAGAAAATTTATTAGCATATCGATATTTGCGCCGTAGTTTATGAGTAGGGCAGAGTATTGTGATTTTGTAAAAACATCTTGTAATATCGTTTGCCCTGTTTGGAAAAGATTTGCATTAAGTGTTGCATAAGTTGCATTTACATTGACAAAGTAGCGCAGTCCAAAGTAATTACCAAAAAATTGCTTATATCCAGCCGTGAATCCAGCATTGACACCACCACCATTTAGTTCGCCAACCCATTCTGTCCTAAGCCCTCCACCAGCAAAATTTACCCTTAATACTTGCTCTGTGTTTATCCACCCATATCCCACTTCTAATCCTATGAATCCACCGCTTTGCTCGGCATTTATAGTGCTACCAAAGCCTAAAATCGCTACTAATGCGGCGATTCGCAACCATTTTTTCATAATAAAATCCTTGACATTTTGTAATATTTACACACAAAATTAAAAAAACGCAATCTTACCCCCCCCTGTGTTAAATTTCGCTTAAAAATATAAATTTTTTGCAAAAAAGTGTAAAAATTGTGGATTCGTAATTGATAGATTCAGATTCTTAATCAGCAAACTTTTTGCTAAAATTGCGCTTTTATTTTTCGCCGTTTGGATTCGTGCTTAGATTCGCGGATAAGTTTGCGTAGATTCGCGCCGATTCGCTTAAGATTCGCACCCAAAAATCGCGCCGATTCACACAAATTGCGCGAATCCAAAACGCCAAAGGTTAAGATTTTGCTTGAAATTTTATCATTACAATTTATCCAAAACGCCCTAATAGTCGCGCTTTTAATCTCTATTTGTAGTGGGATTATCGGTGCGCTGATTGTCTCAAACAAAATCGTCTTTTTAAGCGGTGGCGTGGCACATAGCGCGTTTGGTGGCGTGGGCGTGGCGTTATACTTTGGATTTCACACTATGCTTGGCGCAGGGCTTATGGCGGTTTTTATGTCGCTAATTTTGCTGTATTTTGTGCTGTTTAAAAAGCAAAATATCGATTCATTTATCGCGGCAAGCTGGGCGTTTGGTGTCGCGCTGGGCGTGATTTTAATCGATATTACGCCCGGATATAGCGCAGATATTACAAGCTATCTTTTTGGCTCGATTTTAGCAGTCTCATTTGATGATATTTGGATAATTGTGGCTTATGATATTTTGCTGGTGGGCTTTGTGAGCCTCTATTATAGGGAGATTTTAAGCATTTCGTATGATGAAGTTTTTTGCAAGTTAAAGCACATACGCGTGAATCTTTTCATCTTGCTAATGTTTATTTTCATCTCACTTGGCATCGTAGCGAGTATGAGCGTGGCGGGGCTGATTTTAGTTCTAGCGATTTTAAGCATACCCGCATATATCGCTGGAATGTTTGTAGATTCGCTAAAGGGAATGATGATTGTAGGCGGGATTCTCTCGCTTGTATTCATCTTAGGCGGATTTTTCATCTCATATAGCTATGATTTGAGTATCGGCGCGTGTGTGGTAATGTGCGCGATTTGCGGAATGCTTTTTGCGTCAGCGTTAAAATACATTTTAAGGAAAAAATAATGGAAAACGAAAAAGTTTATAAAAAGGCTATTTTGGCTATCAAAATCGCGGTGGCAAGTGTCTTTATCAGCGGGATTTTGGGGATTTTGGCATTATGGACTTTGCTAAATCAAGTAACCGTTAGCGTAGGCATAGACAAAAAACTAATAGAGATTCAAACCCGCCTAGAAAAATTAGAGGACGCAAAATAGGGTAGGGCGGTTTTAGGATTCAAAGCGCAAGGCGTGGGTTAGGATTAAAAAGTCGTGTGAATCTTTTTGTGAGTCCGAGTTTTGCGATAAGTCGCCGTTTTTGGAAGGGATAAATGCCATTAGCGTAATGCCAAATTTTTGTGCGAATCGCACCACGCTAAAGCTAGGAATCCCATCGCACACAATAAAAGTGCATTTTTGTAAAAGTAAAATCTTTAGGCATTCTATGTCGGTGCGAAAGTTTAGGAAAATTATGGCGTCTAAAAGGCTTGGATTGCTTCGGTCGCGTTGCAACTCTCGCAATGACGAAGTAGAGAAGTCGGCATTTTTTTGGCTTCCTTGCAGTGATGATTTGGTGGTGATTTGTTTGCCATTTGCGCGATAATCAAATGCCTTGCCGATGGCTTTGTAAATGGCGTTTTTGGGATTTGTGTCAAAAGATTCGGCGTTTGATTCGTGAGATTCGCCAAGTAAAATTCGCGCTTTGTGGGGAAAATTTATTTGATTTGTGGATTGCTTCGCCTTGCTACGCAAGGACTCGCAATGACGAGTAGGGGTAAAAAATCCACGATTTGCCTCCAAAATTTCACGCGTTATTTTCGCCCGTGAGCCATTAAAGGGCATTATTAGCGAATCGTGCGTCATTTTTTTATCGCTTAAACTGATTTGCTCGCAGGATTGAATAATGTCTTTTTGGCTTAGGCGCAATAAAATCTCATCTTTACTTAAGTGCGAATCCACAAAAATGCTATTATTTTCGCGCCTAAGGTTTGTAAAATTAAACTCCAAAAATGTCGCCAAATATCCACGCGCAAGGTCATCTATGTCGTTTTCTAGCGCAAAAAATGTGATTGTGATTTGCGAATCCGCACTAAATTCGGCACTAGATTCGCCCGAATCGCTTGAATCTATGCGCGATTCGTTTGAATCTGCGTTAGATTCGCCCAAAGATTCACGCGATTCGACAAAATCTCCCATAGATTCGCCACTAGATTCGCACTTTAGCACGATTTTCCACTCTTTATCGTTGAAAAATTGCGCCTCCGTTTCACCTCCACACATTGATGATTTCACAAAAACGCGCTTAATCATAACCAAAACTCCAAATTTTGATAAATTTCTAAAAAACTTTGCAATTTTAAGCAAAAATTCCTAATTTAAAATTTATAATATGCCTTTATTTTTTCAAAATGGAGCGTGAGGAATGAAATACATTAAGTTCTTTAAAGAGATAAACAACAAAGATGTGCCTATCGTAGGGGGGAAAAACGCGAGTATCGGGGAGATGTTTCAAGAGCTAATCGAGGTGGGAATCAAAGTGCCAAACGGCTTTGCAATCACTAGCGATGCGTATTGGTATTTGCTTGATTCAGGCGGGATTCGCCAAAAGATTAAGGATTTGCTGGATAATGTAGATGTCTCTGAAATCGATGTGCTAAAGGCGCGTAGCAAGAAAATTCGTGAGCTGATTTTCACTACGCCTTTTCCAAAGGACTTGAAAGATGAGATTTTAGAGGCGTATAAGATTTTGGGCGAAGAGTATAATATGACAAATGCCGATGTGGCGGTGCGTAGCTCGGCTACGGCGGAGGATTTGCCTGATGCGAGTTTTGCTGGACAACAAGATACTTTTTTAAATGTGCGTGGCACACAAAATCTAATGCACTATGTAAAATCCTGTATGGCGAGTTTGTTTAACGAACGCGCTGTTAGCTACCGCGCATCGCGTGGATTTGACCACTTTAAGATTGCCCTTAGTGTGGGTGTGCAAAAAATGGTGCGAAGCGACATAGGCGCAAGTGGCGTTATGTTTAGCATTGATACAGAGACGGGATTCCAAGATGCGGTGTTTATCACTTCTGCGTGGGGGCTTGGCGAAAATGTCGTGGGTGGCACGGTGAATCCCGATGAATTTTATGTGTTTAAGCCCACGCTAAAGCAGGGCAAACGCCCCATTATCAAAAAAGAGCTGGGCAAAAAAGACATTAAAATGGTCTATGCTCCAAGCGGAGCTGAACGCCCCACGAGAAATATTCCTACTACCATTGAGGAACTACAAAGTTTTTCTATCACAGATGAGGACATTTTGACACTTGCGCGATATGCGATTCTTATCGAGGAACACTACACTAAAGAGGCTGGAGAATATCGCCCTATGGATATGGAGTGGGCAAAAGACGGCAAAAGTGGCGATATTTTCATAGTCCAAGCGCGTCCTGAGACGGTGCAAAGCCAAAAGCATAAAAAGAAAATCAGCAACCGAATCGAAAAATACAGCTTTAAAAAGCCCGTAGATAAGGTGCATACGCTCGTCAAAGGAATGGCAATCGGCGATAAAATCTCACAAGGCAAGATTAAGATTATCCAAGATATTGAGCATATGGGCGAGATTAAAGAGGGCGACATTTTGGTTACGGATAATACCGACCCCGATTGGGAACCAGCGATGAAAAAAGCCGCCGCAGTCATTACGAATCGCGGTGGGCGCACCTGCCACGCGGCGATTGTCGCGCGTGAAATCGGCGTTCCAGCCATTGTAGGTGCGACAGGAGCGACTGAAAAACTCGCAAATGGTATCAAAGCCACCGTGTCCTGCGCTGAGGGAGAGCAGGGATTCGTGTATAATGGGCATTTTGACTTTGATATAGCAGTGGAGGATATTTCGGATTTAGGCAATACCAAAACCAAAATCTATATGAATGTCGGCAACCCTGAGAAAGCCTTTAGCTTCGCGCAACTGCCAAATAACGGCGTGGGCTTAGCTAGAATGGAGCATATCGTCATAAATAGCATAAAAGCCCACCCTGTGGCGTTAGTCGATATGCAAAATGGTAAAAAAGATGTGCAAGATTATGAGGCGATTTGTCAAATCATCAGTGGATATGACAATCCAAAGGACTTTTTCACAGGCAAAATCGCAGAGGGCATAGGAATGATAGCCTCCGCATTCTACCCAAACCCCGTCATCGTGCGAACAAGCGACTTTAAGACAAACGAATATCGCAATATGATAGGTGGCGCAAACTACGAGCCACACGAGGAAAACCCTATGCTTGGCTATCGCGGGGCGAATCGCTATTATAGCGACATTTACCGCACGGCATTTGAGTGGGAATGTCAGGGCTTGGCGCGTGTGCGTGATGAAATGGGGCTGACAAATATGAAAGTTATGGTGCCATTTTTGCGCACACCAGAGGAAGGCAAAAAAGTGCTTGAAATTATGCGCCGAAATGGGCTTGAATCGGGCAAGGACGGACTAGAAATCTATGTAATGTGCGAATTGCCCGTGAATGTGATTTTGGCAGATGAATTTTTATCGCTATTTGATGGCTTTTCAATCGGCTCAAATGACTTGACTCAGCTAACTTTGGGCGTGGATAGAGATAGCGAACTTGTTAGCTCAATCTTTGATGAGCGCAATCCAGCAATGCTAGAAATGTTTAAACGCGCCATTGCAGCGTGTAAAAAGCATAAAAAATATTGCGGTATCTGCGGACAAGCACCCAGCGACTACCCAGAAATCGCGGAATTTTTAGTAAAAGAGGGCATAAGCTCCATTTCGCTAAATCCCGATTCGGTAATCTCCACTTGGCGCGTAGTAGAAAAACTAGAAAAAAGCCTAAAAAGCAAAAAGTAGAGGCGCAAAAAGGATTGCTTTGGTTTGGTAAGTGCTGAATCAAGGCAATAACAGCGTGGCATTTTATTATTATGTAAAAATCCACGCTTTCACCCCGTCATTGCGAGGGCTTTGCCCGAAGCAATCCAAACCTATCACACAAAAAAATCCACAAAATTTATTAAGAAAATATTAGCTCTTTATATATTTTTTTATATATATGTGCTACAATGCGTTTGCTATTTTAAAAATGAAAATTTACCAAAAAGGAGGCAACGATGAAAAATAGCACAGCAAATAGCAAAGCAAATCATAGAGTAAGCCTTGCGTTAGCAATGGCGTTATGCGTTATGGGGGGGGGGGGAATAGCCTATTAGCTAGTGAATCTAAAGGCGATTTAACCACAAAAGCGATAGTTTCAAAAGATTTAAGCGCGAATCACAATGATTCAAAAGATTCAAACGATTCGACTGCGAATCTACACAACGATTCAATAGATTCAACCCAAACTATAAATCAAAATATAATTTTGGCACAAAATGATAGCACGAATCAAAATGCAACGAATCCAAGCGCAGATTCAAGCGATTCTACCGAATCCAAAGCCGAATCCACTGATTCAAATGAGCCGTCTTTATTAGACAAAGTTTTAGGACTTGGCGGGACTGCACGAGGAAAAAGCGAAACTTATGACTTAGGGCGAATCGAGCGCACGGTAGGCGGCGATGCCGATGAAAATAGCACGGTTGTGGTTGTCTCAAGCGAGGATATGGAGCAAGAGGGGGCAAAAGATGTGGCTCACGCACTGCGATTTACACCGGGCGTTTTTTATATGCCTTATTCTAGCGGGAAAAGTTCGATTTATATTCGTGGCTTTGGCGAGGAGGCTACGGGGTTTTATTTTGATGGGATTCCTATCAATGACATTTATGAGGGCAATGCTGCTGGTGCTACGGATTTATCGCCGTTTGTTATATTTGGCTTAAGCGAGATTCAGGTATCTAAAGGCTATACTTCGCCGACATTTAGCTCGGGTAAAATGGGCGGTGCGCTAAATATGGTAACTTCAAAGCCCAAAGATAAGCTAGAGATTCGCGCTGGATATACATTTATCGCAAATAATGAGCATAGAGCAAATGTGCAAGTCGGCAGTAATTGGGGTAATCAATACTTTCAGCTAACCTACTCATATATGTCGCGCAAATCTCTAAACTACTCTTATGATTATAGCGGACTAGGACCTGTGGGAATCGCTAATACTTCATATAAAAATAACTTTGTAATGGGCAAATACGGCTTTACTCCAAATGGTAATCACGAATATAGCATAAACTTCTACTTCCAAAATACAAAGCGACTAACTTCTACTAGATTCACTTGGCCTTTTTATGATAAAACGGCATTTTATATTTTGGGGCATTCGCAGTTTAATAAATTAGTTAGCCTAGATTCAAAGCTATGGTATCATATGAATATGAATCAAATGGGTAAATCAAATTCGACAACTACAGAAGGAGCAACCGTGCCTTTTTCTAGCAAATATAATGACTATTCGCTTGGTATTACAGAAACCGTTAAGTTAGACTTTAGCGATGACCAAAATCTAAAAGTAGGATTCACTATAAAAGATGAAAATCACACAGATACAAAGTGGAGTCATACGCGTCCGCAGGATAAATGGAATATCATAGATTCGTCAATCTTTGCGGAATACGCTTTGCGAACGAATGAATATTTTAGATTCGTCCTAAGTGGTAGCTATGATAGACAGGACGGCTTAAGCGTTGTAAATGAAAGCGTAAAGGATAAAAATCAGCACATACAAGGATACACCGTGCAAGGAATCGGCTATGTAACTTTGGGCGAATATTGGACAATCCACGCAAATGTCGGGCATAAGTCAAATATACCCAAAATGCGCACTCTCTATGGTAACGGACTAAGCCTAGCTCCAAATAAAAGCCTCACAAACGAAGCCCTAATAAATGCCGAGCTTGGCGCAACGCTTGATTGGGGTAGCGGACAAATTAGCGCGGTGGTGTTTTATAACTATATTCACAATATGATAATCACCGCGTGGGTTGATTCAAGCCTATGTTCGCAACCATTTACTAGCAATGGTAATGGCACATATTGCTACCGCTATGAAAATGTCAAAAACGGCTGGAATGTCGGCGCGGAAGCAAGTATTAAGCAAGGCTTTTGGGACGATAAGCTAGTGCTTGGGGCAAATTGGACTTATCTATATAGAAAGACAAATCAATATTCGCGTGGCAATAAAACAGGCTCAAGAGAATTTACAACGCACCCACGACAAAATATTAACTTTAATATTTTAATTGCGCCTATTAAGTATTTTGATGTTAATATAATGGGTAGCGTCCAAACTTCAAGGTGGGCTTATCGTAGCAACTATGATGACTATGTAAAATTACCAACGGTGTTTTACTTTGACTTAGTGGCGAATTACTATGTAACAAATGCCTTTAAGCTAACCTTTGGGGCGTATAATCTCTTTGATAGAAATTATAATTACAATGCAAGTGCGACTACGGCGAGTGCTGGAGGATTGCCCGGACGCAGAGTATTTGCTGGATTTGAATATAGATTTTAGTTAAAAAAAGGACAAACAAAATGAAAAGCGCAGTAAAAATAGCCTTTGGTGTGAGTGTGGCGGTAATAGTAGGGCTTTCAAGCATAGCGACAGCAAAGCAAAATGAAAATGACTTAAGCATATATCGCAAAAAATATGCAAAGCCTATCTCACAATGGGAAAAGCCAAAGATTGATAAAAGTGTAAAAGGCTGGGAGGAATTCGCACCACTAGGGCGTCCGCCTGTGCCAAAGGATAATCCATTTGTAGGCAATAAGGCACACTTAGGACGCAATCTTTTTAACGACCCACGCCTATCAAAAAGCGGACAAATCTCGTGTGAGAGTTGCCACCATAAAGAAATGGCTTCCACAGACGGACTACCCAAAGCTATGGGGCATAATGGGCAGATTCATCGTAGGAATTCGCCTAGCACACAAGTGGCTGCGTTTTTTCCTGAGCTATTTTGGGACGGCAGAGCAAAAAGCCTAGAGGAACAAGCACTAGGACCCATAACTGACACTACTGAAATGGCAAATACACTTGAAAACGCTGAAAACGCAATAAAGAATGCACCTGAATATTACGCGCTATTTGTGTCGTCCTTTGGCGATGATGAAATAAAAAAAGTGTGGGCGCAGTGGTATCCGTGGATGCTACCAAAAACCGCACAGGAAAAAGCCGCCGCAGATAAAGCAGTGCATACGCATAAGCCAGAATCTGCGCCTAAAAAAGTGGATAATCTAGGCATAGAAAAGCTAGGCAAAATCGATGCCAGAATCCTAAATGATATAAAAGAGCAGGAAGCAGATATATTTAATAGCTGGGCTTTTAGACAAAAATCCGCTGAAAAGCGCGAATCGCCTAAAGATGATGACATAATCGCTAAGATTCCCCAAGATGAAATAGAGAGGGCAAAAAAGCTAATCACAATCGAAAATATCGCCAAAGCTATTGCGACATTTGAGAGAGGACCCAATATAATGGGTGCAAGGAATACGAGGTTTAATCGCTTTTTAAACGGCGACTACAATGCACTTAGTGATAAAGAATTATATGGAATGGATATATTTCGTAATAAGGGTGCGTGTATGAACTGCCATTATGGAGCGATATTAAGTGATAAGAAATTTCATAATATAGGGTTAGATTTCTATGGACGCGAAGGGCAGGACTTGGGACGCTATGAAGTAACCAAAAAACGCGCAGATATAGGAGCATTTAAAACGCCCTCACTAATAAATGTCAGCAAAACTGCGCCATATATGCATAATGGAATCTCGCCAAATCTTATAGGCGTAATACAGCTATTTAACGCTGGAGTGCCTGTGCCTGTGGCAGAAAATGTCAAAAAAGATAAGCTATTGCCACAAAAATCACACTTAATAAAACCGCTGAATCTAAGTGTAGAGGAGATAGAGGCGTTAGAGGCATTTTTAAGGGCGTTGTAAAAAGCGCAAGTGGCTTTTGTGTTTGCGCAATTTGTATTTGGGTATGCAATTTCGCAGATTTAGTGAATCGCCACAAGGCACGGACGCCAAGTCCGCTATCCTTGTGTCGATTCACTAAAAACTACAAAAGCCACACCGCAACTACTTCGATTGTAATTCGCTAAGGCAAATCAACTGCGAATCTAGCGTAAAATAAAATTTTCGTCATACTGAGGCGACAAAGTCGCCGAAGTATCCAAATCAAGCAAATCCACCGAATCACCACCAAAATCTTTAAGCCACTAAATGCTAATCTTTGGCATAAGTTTTTAAGCGATTTAAGGGGCGGATTTTGTTAGACAAATTTTTGATTACGCATAATAATTATAAGGCAATTTTGGCGAATCCTGCGCGTTTGCTGGAGCATAATATTACTAAGATTTATTTGCGTGATATGAATCTGCCGATTGAGATTTTCCACGCATTTTTGGAACTAAAAAATGTCGAAATCTTTGTGAATTACGGAGAATCAAGTGAGATTTTGGCGCATAAAAATATCCACCTAAAAAGCAATGAATTGCATTTGGCAAAATTGCTAAAAGGTGTGGATTGCTTCGATTTGCCAAAAGCAAATCTCGCAATGACGAGTAGTGGCGTAAAATCTCACAATGACAAATCAACGCGGATTTTATCCTACTCGGCGCATAGTTTGAGTGATATTTTAAGCGCACATAGCGCAAAAATTGACTATATTTTTATTAGCCCTATTTTTGCTGTGCCAAATAAAAATCCGCCCTTAGGCGTGGAATTTCTAGCGCAGATTCCACGCGAGATAAAGCCTAAAATTTTCGCACTTGGTGGAATTAACGCAAATAATATAAACGCATTTGAAAATTGTGGCATTGCTGGAATCGCTGGGATTAGAATATTTGATGAAATTTTTAAATAAACTCGTCATTGCGAGGGCGACAGCCCGAAGCAATCCACGAATCAAAAATAGATTGCCACGAATTTGACTTAGTAAATTCTCGCAATGACTATAAACTAAAAATCGCTACCAAAATTTTTGATTAAAATCAACGAAATTTTTGCCTTTTCATTGTATAATCACGGCTTTAAAATTTTTAAGCAAAAAGGAATCAAAATGAGTGAAATTATCGCAAAGCGCAAGAAAATCTACAATCCCGAATCAAATGAGAGCGTAAATGAACGCAAGGTTTTTAATGGCAATCCTACGAGCATTTTTGATTTGAATAAAATCAAATATCAATGGGCGTATAATCTATGGAAAGTTATGCTTGCAAATACTTGGTTTCCTGAGGAAGTGGGTATGGCGCAGGATAAGCGCGACTATGTGAGCGGACTTACAGAGCAAGAGAAATTAGGCTACGATAGGGCGTTAGCGCAACTTATCTTTATGGATTCGTTGCAGACAAATAACTTGATTGACAATGTCAATCCCTATATTACAAGCCCTGAGCTAAATCTTATTTTGGTGCGACAGGCTTATGAGGAAGCCCTGCATTCGCAAAGCTATGATGTTATGGTGCAGGCAATTAGCGATAATACCGATGAGATTTATGAAATGTGGCGCAAAGATGTGGAATTGCGCAATAAAAACGACTATATCGCCGATGTTTATATGGATTTGGCGAAAAATCCCACTGAGACGAATCTTTTAAAAGCATTTTTTGCTAATCAAATCTTGGAAGGCATTTATTTTTACTCTGGCTTTTCGTTTTTCTACACACTTGCCAAAAGTGGCAAAATGCTTGCAAGTGCGAATATGATTCGATTCATACAGCGCGATGAAGTTACGCATTTGCTTTTGTTTTCAAACCTTATCAACTCCGTGCGAAAAGAGCGAAGCGACTTATTTACGCCAAGTTTGGAGGAAGAAGTTATTGAGATGTTTAGAAAAGCAGTCGATTTGGAATCTAATTGGGGCGATTATATCACTCAAGGGCAGATTTTGGGGCTTACAAGCGAGATTATCCGTCAATATATCGAGTATTTGGCTGATGAACGCTTGGAACGCGTGGGATTTTCAAAGCTATACAACGCAAAGCACCCCATAAAATGGGTCGACCAATTTAGCAGTTTTAACGAGCAAAAGACGAATTTCTTTGAATCTAAGGTTACAAATTATTCAAAAGGGAGCATAACATTTGATGATTTCTAAAAAGCGATTTTACGCCCTGCAGTTAAAAATCAAAACTTCGTTTGAGGAAAATTTAAAGCAAATCGAGTTGCTATCAAAGGGCTGTGGCGAGGGCGCAATCATCTTAACGCCTGAAGTGGCGATTAGCGGATTTTGCTATCAAAAGATGAATGAAGCAAGTGAGTTTAGCAAAGTCGCCACCGAGCGACTTTTGGAGGCTAGTAGCGATAAAACGATTATTACCACAATGATTGAAAAAAATAGGGGCAAATTTTATAATAATCTTAAAGTTTTTTCGCGTGGCGTGATGATTCACAAGCAATCAAAGCATAAACTTTTTCCGCTTGGCAATGAGCATAATCACTTCGCCGCGGGAGATGAGGGCGAATTTTGCGAATTTGTGGTGGATAATATCAAATGCGCGGCGATAAATTGCTTTGAAGTGCGATTCCCAAAAATCTGGGATTTGGTGCGTGGCGCAGATGTGATTTTCGTCCCCGCGCAGTGGGGCAAAGAGCGCAAAGAGCATTTTGAGACGCTAACTCGCGCTTTGGCGATTGCTAATCAAGCCTTTGTAGTTTGCGCTGATGCGGCGAATCTAAACTTAGCAAAAGGTAGCGCGATTATTTCGCCATTCGGCATAGTAATCAAAAATGATAAGAGAGAAGTTGTAAGCGCGGAAGTAGATTTAAGCGAAGTGCGTAAAATGCGCAAATATATCCAAGTGGGATTAAGCTAAAAAGCTACATTTTTGGGGCATAGATTTTGAATATTGAAACCGAACGAATGCTAGATTCGATACAATCCAAATTTCCATTATCGCCAAATATCCGCACCGCTATGGCAAAAATCCCGCGCGATATTTTTATGACAGAAGCACTGCGGGGACTTGCATATCGAATCGATGCCATTTCTATCGGGGCAAATCAATTCATAAGCTCTCCGCTGACCGTGGCAAAAATGACGCAGTTTTTAGACATTGATAAAAGTTGCGATAGTGTGCTAGAAATCGGCTGTGGTAGCGGGTATCAAGCCGCGATTTTAAGCTGTCTTTTTCGGCGCGTTTTTAGCATTGAGCGAATCGACAGACTACGCGAAGAGGCGATTTTGCGCTTTAAAAAATTAGGCATTATGAATGTCAATACCAAACTTGATGACGGCAATAATGGCTGGGAAAAATACGCGCCCTTTGATAGAATCCTATTTTCGGCATCTCCAAGTGAGATTGCGCCAAAAATTACTGCGCAATTAAAAGACAATGGGATTTTAGTCGCACCGATGAGGCAAAAGGACGGCACACAAATCATCACGCGATTCACCAAAAGGCACGGGCGATTAGAGATTTTAGACACAAAGGGCGAATGCGAGTTTGTGCCTGTGCGAAGCAATATCGAGCGATAGTGCGATTCGAGTGGCGCGGGACTTTAAGGGCGATTCATAGGGGCAAAAATGATGACGATATTAGAAAGCGTTGAAATTATCACGGCAATCATTTTTGGGCTATGCTTTGGCTCGTTTTTAAATGTGCTGATTTTGCGCCTACCGCGTGGCGAATCTGTTTTATTCCCCGCCTCGCATTGCTTTGCTTGTGGCAAAGCGTTAAAATTCTACCACAATATCCCGCTTTTTTCTTATATCTTTTTGCGTGGCAAATGTGGTTTTTGTGGCACAAAAATTTCTGTGCAATATCCGCTAGTAGAGGCGATTTCTGGGATTTTGGCGTTAGGCGTGTATCTGCGCTTTGGTTTTAGTTGCGAATCTATTTGCATTGGCATTGCGATTTTATTGCTTTTGGCATTAAGCATAATAGATTGGCGATTTAGCGAAGTGCCTGATTGCCTAAATTTTTCCGCGCTAATCTTTGGGCTAGTGGGTGGAATCTTTTGGCATAGAGATTTTATCTTTGTGGTGGGAAGTGCATTTGCATTTGCGGGATTTTTCACACTTTTGCGATTCGCCTTTCAAAGTTTCGCTAAAAAAGAGGCTTTAGGCGAGGGCGATATTATCATCGTTGCCACAATGGCGGCAATTTTGGGGTGGAAAGTGGCGTTTGTGGCGATTTTCTTGGGCGCGTTGCTTTCGCTTTGTGTGCTTTTATTTAAGGGACGCGATTTTAAATTGCCATTTATTCCATTTCTCTATGCTGGGCTTTTGGTGAGCTTGGCATTTTATGACGCGATTGCCATATTTTTAAAAGATTACCCGCTATGAATCTAAGCCTAAGCCTCGCAAAATTTTTCCACAATAGCATTAGAAATTATTTGTTTTTGTCCTTTGCAAGGCTATTTTTTATATTTTTTATTATTTTGTTTTTTATCTCATCAATCGTCATTTTGATTGGAATTGCGCAAGTTACATTCGTAGTCAAGCTAAGTTTCGCGGATTTATTTTGGCTGTATTTGTATTCCTTGCCAAATAGCATTTTATTTATTTTACCTATCACATTTTTGGCAACCGCGATTTTATCGCTTTCAAAGCTAAGCTATGATTATGAATTGCTCGTATTTTTCTCGCTTGGCATAAGTCCTAATCGAATCATAAAGGTTTTTTTGCCCTTATGCGCGTTAGTTAGCCTAACGGTTATGGTTTTTTCACTCGCCATAATCCCGCTGTCAAAAAGCGCGTATTCAAATTTCATCAACGAAAAACGCGCAAATATCGATGTCAATATCAAATCAGGCGAGTTTGGGCAAAAGCTGGGCGATTGGTTAGTTTTCGTGGATAAGGCGCAAAATCGTAATTACGAAAATTTGGTGCTTTTTTCTAGCAAGGGCTTAGGTTTTGAGAGTTTTATTTTGGCAAAAAATGGCAGTGCAAATACGGCGGATGGCGTTTTTGAGATTGATTTAAAAAATGGCGTGGCTTATTTTGCGGAGGCTACAAAGATTCGCAATATCATTTTTGAGGATATGATTGTCCGCAATGCCATTGGCGCGGTGAATCTAAGTAGCTATGATTTGCTGTCCTATTGGAGCACGGCATTTAGCGAGGATACAAAGCGCAGAAAAGTTTTCTCGCAATATGTGCTTTTCTCGCTATTTCCTATATTTAGCGTGTTTTTATTGCCACTTTTTGGCGTGGCGAATCCTAGATTTAATAAAAATCTCTCATACCTTTATATCATCGCAACTACGGGTATTTATTACACGCTGGTGTATTTTGTGATGGAATATTTGCCACTGCTTGGGATTCCACTGCTTTTGGGTGCGTGGCTTGGTGGCTCGTATTTGCTGTATAAGCGATTTATCTTAAGATATTATTAGGAGTGCTTATGAATCACCAAATGATAATAGCAAACGCCGACATAATCTCGCTTTTTGTCATCGCGCTAAGCGCGTCATTTTCGCATTGCTATGCAATGTGTGGGGGAATCGTGTTAGCGTATTCGCAAGGTTTGCAAGGTAGATTCGTGCGAAAAACGCTAGGGCATTTGCTTTATAATGCTGGGCGAATCACCACTTATTGCATTATCGGCGTTGCGTGTGCGTATTTGGGCGCGAAGTTTTCTATTAGTAATGCCACGCGTGGCGGGATTTTTATCATTGTGGGATTTTTGATGATTTTATTTGGCGTAGGGTATTTTTGGAAGCCTAAGATTTTATTTTTCTTAGAGCCAAATATGGGGAATTTTAGCCTTTTTAAAAAGGCGTTTGGCTTTTTTATAAAGCGCAAAAGCATTATTGGCGTGTATTTTTTGGGGCTATTAAATGGCGCGATTCCTTGCGGAATCGTGTATTTTTTTGCGATGAGTGCGATGACAAGCGGTAGCATTTGGGGAGCGGTAAAAATTATGCTAATTTTTGGTGTGGCGACTATGATTCCTATGCTAATTTTGGGCGTGTTTAGTAGCATTTTAACGCTTACAAGATTTAAAAATATTATTATGAAAATTTCTGCGCTTTTGATTATGCTATTTGGGATTTGGACTATTTTCAAAGGATTTGGCATTTTATTTCAATAAATAGGAGAATTTATGCAAAAAGTGATTTTTTTCGACAGAGACGGCGTTGTCAATGTCAATACGGATTATGTCTATAAAATTAGCGATTTTAAGTTTATGGAGGGATTTTTAGATTTTTTTAGCGCGTGTAAAAAAAGCGGATTCCTCGCACTTGTCGTTACGAATCAATCTGGCATAAATCGTGGCTTTTACACCGAACGCGACTTTAAGATTCTAAGTGATTTTATGCAAGAGCAGTTGCGCGAAAAAACTAGCTTTTGCTTTGATAAAATCTATCATTGTCCGCATTTGCCAAATGAAAATTGCATTTGCAGAAAGCCAAAGATTGGTATGATTCAAAACGCACTAAAGGATTTTAGCATAGATTTAGAGCAGAGTTTTCTTATCGGCGATAATGAGAGCGACATAGAATGCGCCATAAATGCGGGGATTAAGACGCAGATTTTACTCACAAAGGATAAAAAAATCAGCAAAGCGACTTATATTATAGATAATTTTCAAAAAGCACATAGTATAATTGCGTAATTTTTTGGGTGCGAAATTTGGATTCGCGCCCAAAATGCGCAAAAAAACTCGCAAAAAACGGAGGCAAATATGAAGTATATTTACGATGATTTGGAAGATAAGAGCGTTTTGATTACAGGCGGGGCTGGATTCATTGGTAGCAATTTGGCAAAATACCTAAATAAGCACCACCCAAAGGCAAAAGTCGTGGTTTTTGATAGATTCCGCGATAATAGTTGCTTTGCAAATGGCAATCCTACGAGCTTGGGGCATTTTAAGAATTTGCTTGATTTTAAGGGCGAGATTATCATCGGCGACATAGCAAATGAAAATGATTTAGCAAGGTTAGATGACTACCGATTCGACTATATTTTCCACGAGGCGGCGATTTCTGACACGACTTGCTTGAATCAAGAATTGGTGCTAAAGACAAATTATGAAAGTTTGGATTATTTTGTGAATAAGGCAAAAAATGACAATGCGGCACTGATTTACTCATCAAGCGCGGCAGTTTATGGCAATAGCCCCGCGCCAAATGCTGTGGGCAACGGCGAATGCCCTGAGAATGTCTATGGCTATTCCAAATGGCTTATGGATAAGAAATTGCGCGAAATTATCGCACAAAGCGATGATGACGATGAAGCAGATAACTTTAAAATCATCGCACTAAGATATTTTAATGTCTATGGCAATGGCGAGTATTTCAAAGGCACAACGGCGTCAATGATTTTGCAATTAGCACAACAAATTAAGGAATTTAAAAAAGTGCGATTATTTGAGTTTGGTGAGCAAATGCGGGACTTTGTGTATGTCAAAGATGTGATTCAAGCAAATATCAAGGCAATCGAAGCGCAAAAAAGCGGAATCTACAATATCGGCAGTGGCAAAGCGCGAAGTTTTAATGACATTATCGCTATTTTGAAAACGCATTTTGGGGAATTTGAAGTGGAATATATCAAAAATCCTTACGCATTCTACCAAAATCACACAGAGGCAGACATTAGCGAAACTCAAAAAGATTTATTTTATGAGCCTAGATACTCACTAGAAGACGGCATTAGCGACTATATTGAGACGCTAAAAGGGCTTTAATGCCACGAATCCTAATCATCGGCGATTTAATGCTAGACCACTATGTGTGGGGCAGTGTGGAGCGCATATCACCCGAAGCCCCCGTGCAAATCCTAAAAATCTTGCGCGAAAATAATCGACTTGGTGGTGCTAGTAATGTCGCGCTAAATCTCATTTCACTTGGCGCAAAGGCGCATATTTGTGGCATTATAGGCGATGATATGGACGGCAAAAGCATTGTCGCGCTATTAGATTCGGCGGGAATCAACCGCGATTTGCTATGCGTGAATAGCGATTTTCAAAGCATTAAAAAGACGCGATTCATCGCCTCAAATCAGCAAGTTTTGCGCGTGGATAGAGAAAGCGTGGATATGTCGCTAGATTCGCAGGTTTTGGCGCGAATCGCCGAATCTATTAGCGAATTTAACGCGATTATTTTATCGGATTACGGCAAAGGTGCGCTTGGCGTGGAATTTACAAAGGCAATCATCGCTTTGGCAAATGAAAAAAAGATTCCCATTCTTTGCGACCCTAAAGGCGATGATTACAGCAAATATGCTAACGCCACGCTTTTAACGCCAAATCGCAAAGAAGCCCAAATCGCCACAAATATCCGCATAGATTCGGGCGATTCGTTGTTATCCGCGCTAAAAAAGCTAAAAAATGACTACAATCTAACCTACGCGCTAATCACGCTTAGCGAGGACGGAATGGCGATTTATGATAAGAATCTCACGCAAATTCCCACACTTGCCAAAGAAGTCTATGATGTAACAGGCGCGGGAGATACGGTGATTTCCGCCCTTGCCTTTGGGCTTTGTAATGGAATGGATATTTATGAAAGCGCGAAGTTTGCAAATGCCGCCGCCGCTGTGGTGGTAGGCAAAATCGGCTCGGCACAAGCCACACACGCCGAGATTGCCGAGATAATGGACGATATGCACATCGATGAAATCGAACTAATCGCGGACTTAAAGCGCAATGGCAAAAAAATCGTCTTTACGAATGGTTGCTTTGACATTTTGCACTTTGGGCATATTAGCTATTTGCGCGAGGCAAAAAGCTATGGCGATATTTTGGTGGTGGGGCTAAATTCTAACGAATCTGTGAGGCGATTAAAAGGCGATTCGCGCCCTATTAACGATGAGAATGACAGAGCGCAGATTTTGAGAGAGTTAGAATGCGTGGATTTTGTGATAATCTTTGATGAGGACACGCCACTAAATTTGATAGCGCAGATTAAGCCAGATATTTTGGTAAAAGGCGCGGATTATAAGGGCAAGGAAGTCGTAGGCAGTGAGATTGTAAGCGATGTGCGATTAGTGGATTTTGTGGAAGGCAAAAGCACAAGCAAAATTATTGATAAAATCAAGGGAGGCAACAAATGAATGATTTAATACAAGGCGAGTTTTTCTCGCATATTGACACCGCACAAGCGGCGTTGAAAAGTGTGGTAGGCGACATTGAAAAAGCTAGTGAAATGATGATAAATGCGCTAAAAAATGGCAATAAGATTATGACTTGTGGCAATGGCGGTAGTGCGGCTGATTCGCAACATTTCGCAGCGGAGCTTAGTGGGCGATATTTGGAGGACAGAGACGGACTAGCGTGTGTGGCTCTCACCACCGATACTTCCGCGCTCACGGCTATTGGCAATGACTTTGGATTCGAGTTTGTATTTTCGCGTCAAGTGGAGGCTTTGGCAAAACGCGGGGACATTTTACTAGCGATTTCCACCAGCGGAAACTCGCAAAATATCATAAAAGCCATTGACACCGCCAAAAGCAAAGGTTGCAAGACGATAGGGCTAAGTGGCAAGGACGGCGGAGCGATGAATGATTGCGTGGATTTAAACATAGTGATTCCTAGCTCATCGACACCGCGAATCCAAGAGGTGCATTTGTTAGTCGAACATATATTATGCAACCTAATAGAAAGAGCGTGTAAATAGTGGGCAATTTGTTCTGGGGTATGCAATTCGCGCCGTTTTCGCACAAAACTACGCTCGATAGACAGTTAGTCTTATCTCGCTTGTTTCGCGTAAAAACGGCACGAAGCCACACCGCCATTACTTCTATTGTCGTGGCTAAAGCCACGAATCTAAAAAATAATTCGTCATTGCGAGGCGTTGCAAACGCCGAAGCAATCCAAACCTATCGTCATACTGAGCGTAGCGAAGTATCCAAATCACGCGAATCTAACAAAAACAGCGAATTGATGACCCAAAAGCGAATCAATAAATCATACGAAATAATCCATAAAGTAGCGCAATGAAACCACATAAATCAAATTTTACAAACATACTTTCCTTTGGCAGTTTCGAGGATTTCGCGCTTGAAGAGTTGCGAAATGGCATTAGCATCAAATTTGCCGACATTGCCTTTGGCAAGTATTTTATCTATTTTAGGACACCGCAAAACGCGCTTATTCCGTGTGTGATTTACAACGCATTGCTTAGCCACAAAGCGCACAAAGCGCGTGAGTTGCCCATCATTCACTTTACAAAATGTGAGGATTTGGACGAGGTTTTGCAAAAATGCGGGGCAAAGGCAAAGCGTTGCGATGAAAACGCCTTTGATTACGCGGTGGGAAGCAACGAAAAGCTAAGCACAAAGATTTTTTATGGCGTCAAATTGCCATTTTGCGCCAAGTGCATAGAAAATTATAAGAAATTTTTTGGCATTATCAATCTAAACAAAGCGGACTTTGGCGTAGGCGCGAATCTATGGGCGAATCTCTTTGCAAATGATTTGCTTTGCGCCTTAGAGATAGAATCGTTGCGCCAAGAATCTAATTTTGATATTTCTTATGATATTTTTAGGGCGCAAAATTATTTTTATTTGCAATACAAGCGCGATTTGGGCGATTTAGGCGCAAATTCTACAAACAAAATGGGGGCTTAAAATGGCGATTTTATTAAAGATTCCGCGCGATTTGGGGCTTTTTGAGATGATTTTTAAAAGCCCAAAAATCGCTAAAAATATTAGCGATTATTTTTTGGATTCGGCTACTTTGCCACGAATCTTAGCCCTAGATTGTGGCGATTCACGCGTTGAAAAAACGCTAGATTTAGGCGATAACATTCGCGCCATAGAGCAAAGCTACACACTAAAAAATAGTGGCATTTTTGAGGCACACAGGGCGTTTGTGGATTTTCAGTTTGTGGCAAAAGGCAGTGAGATTATGAAAATAGGCGATTTTAGCGCGTTTGCGCCGATAAATGAGTATGATTCAACAAAAGATTTTCAAAATTTCGTGCCTTTGAAGTCGCCCTCCAAAATCGCGCTTTATGAAAATGCGCTTTTGATTTTGACGCCAAATGACATTCACGCAGGGGGCTTTGAGGCGGATTCCAAAGTCGTTTTTAAATCCGTGCTAAAAGTGCCTACGAATCTTTTAAAAATCACTAGCGATTCAAAGGTGTGTAACAAGTGAAAAAACTGATATTTTTAGCGATTTTTATCGCGCGACTTTTTGCTACAAACGAGGGCGATTTAGCGCAAGATTCAAGCACATCACAGCAAGATAACTGCAAACAAGGCGACATTACGGGCTTTTGGCTAAGTCCGCGTGATAAAGTCAGTGGGCGTTATAGCATTGTGGAGATTTTCAAAAAAGACGGCAAATATTTCGCGTATCAGGTTGTTTTTATGGATTCGATGCCACCTAAAAAAGATGAGCTAAACCAAAATTTTGCCCTGCGTGATAGGGAAGTTTTGGGCAGTGTGCATATTTATAATTTGGAGCGTGCAGAGCAAGATTCTTATATAAATGGCAGATATTATGATTTTAACAAAGGCAAATCTTTTCACCTAAAGGCGAGATTAGAATGCGATAAGCTGATTTTGCTTGTGAGTGCGGATAATGTGGGCTTTTTGGGGCGTCAAAAAGTCTATAAATATGTGGATATTAGCGAGGCGGAATTTTATATCAAAGAAAAGCCCAATATCGACTTTAGCGGAGTGCCAAATTAGGCGAATCTCACGCGAATCGAGGCTAGATTCGCGCTTAAAATTTAATAGGCACATTTAAAGGGGAGGACAAAATGAGAGAGATTTTTTTAATCGGCTCTAAAGCCGAAGAGGGCGTAAAATCGCTGGTTGTAAGCGAAATCAAAATTTTGCCTTTTGAGATGAATCTGCAAAATATTGACGCGCTGATTTTCACTTCGCGCTATGCCATTAAGTCAATGGCGGAAAATGCCGAGCGCGTGGGCGATTCATCGTGGAAAAAGATTCCTAGCTTTGTCATCGGCGAGGGAAGCGCAAGTTTTTTGGAGAGTTTGGGCGGAAATATCGAGTATATCGGCAAGGATTCGCACGGCGATGGATTCGCAAAAGAAATCATTCCATTGCTGAAAAACCGCCACCCGCTGTATGTTCACGCCAAAAAAATCGTCTCTGGCATTAACGAAAAACTGCTTCACCACAAAATCAAGCTAAGCGAAGTGATTGCCTATGAAAATAAAACCAAAAAGTTAGATTCGCGCCTGACACCGCCACCTAGCTCGATTTTGATTTTTACCGCGCCTAGTCATTACAAGGCGTTTTTGGCGAATTTCAAGTGGGACGGGAGCTATTTGGCTGTGGCGATTGGAATGACGACTTTTGGTGTGTTTGATACGGGGATTGACGCCTTTGTCGCGCCAAAGCAAAGCATTGCGTCCTGCATTGAGTTTGCCAAAGAATTGCGCGTGAGATTGCCGTAGGTGGCGTAAATATGGTAGATTCGCTAGATTTACAGCGCGATTCGGCGCAAGATTCGGCGCAAAACGCGAATCGAGATTCACTGCAACCACGCGCCTTAAGCGTTAGTGAGCTAAATTCACAGCTAAAAGCCGTTATAAAAGAGCATTTTCCGCGCATTTTCGTGGAGGGCGAGATTTGCAATCTTGTGCGTCATCAAAGTAGCGGACATTATTATTTTAGCCTAAAGGACGAAAATTCTACGATTCGCTGTGTGCTTTTTAAAGGCACTCGCGCGAGGCTAAATTTTGAGCCACAAAATGAGCAAAAAGTCCAAATAAATGGCGAAATTTCGCTGTATGAAAAGCGGGGCGAATACCAAATAATTTGCACAAATATCACTCCACGCGGTGCGGATAAAAACGACTTAGAAAAGCTAAAGTTAAAGCTAAAGGCAGAGGGGCTTTTTGACGCCTCGCATAAAAAGCCACTGCCTAAATTTCCGCATAAAATCGCGCTTGTTACTTCGCAAAGCGGGGCGGCACTGCACGATATGCTGTTTGTGGCAAATAAGCGGTGGAATCTAATCGAGCTGAAATTATTTGATACGCTCGTGCAGGGCGAAAATGCGAAGTTTCAAATCGTGCAAAATATCGCACTCGCCGATAGTGGCGACTTTGATATTATCGTGGTGGCGCGTGGTGGCGGTAGCGTTGAGGATTTATGGGCGTTTAATGAGGAGATTGTCGCACGGGCGATTTTTAGCGCGAAAACGCCCATAGTCTCTGCTGTCGGGCACGAGATTGACTTTTTGCTTAGCGACTTGGTGGCAGATATTCGCGCACCTACGCCATCAGCGGCAATGGAGATTATTTTACCCGATAAAGATGAGTGGCTTTTAAAGCTAGTGGAGTTGCAAAATGAGATGGATACGGCGTTTGGGGCGCGAATGAGTGTGCTAAATCATCAGCTAGAGGTTTTAAAATCAAAGATTTTGGCGTTTCGATTCGACTATAAAAAAGAGAGCGCGAATCTTTGCGATTTGGGTGTGAATCTTGGGCGAATGGCGCAAAATTTATTAGCGCGAAAAAATGAGGGGCTAAATCAAAAAAACGCGCTAAATGAGGCATTTTCGCGCTTTTTGGAATCTAAAGGTGCGAATGTGGTGCAATTAAAGGCGATTTTGGAATCGCGCAATCCAAAATTTTTAGTAGAAAAAGGATTCGTGCAAATCACCAAAGACGGCGTAGTGGCAAATTTAAGCGATTTACAAAAAGATGACAATATACTTTTAGGCAACGGCGAATGCGTCAAAAATGCAAGGATTTTGTAGGGCGCTATCGCAAATATAAATCGATTTTTTGCAAATTTCAGCCAATAATAAGCAACCATAAGGCAAAATTGCGCCTTTAATATTAAATCAAAAGGAAATAAAATGAAAAAATTAGCATTGATTTTTGCGCTGGTAGTGGCGTTTATCATAAGTGGCTGTGGCGATTCAGCCGAATCTAGCGCAAGTAGCGAAAGCGCGACAGAAAATAAAGGCGATTTGGTAGTCATCAAAGTGGGCGCAACGCCTAATCCACACGCCAAAATCTTAGAAAATATCAAAGATGATTTAAAGGCGGAGGGCATTGACTTGCAAATCGTGGAGTTTAGCGACTATGTTTTGCCAAATATCGCGCTAAATGACGGCGAATTGGACGCGAATTTTCATCAGCATCAGCCGTATTTGGATAAATTGGCGGAGGATAAAAAGTTAGATTTGAAGTCTATCGCAAAGATTCATATCGAGCCACTGGGACTTTACTCTAAAAAAATAAAAGAAATTAGCGAGTTAAAAAACGGCGCGACTATTGCCATTCCAAACGACCCTAGCAATGGTGGCAGGGCATTGATTTTGTTAAATGATAATGAAATCATCAAGCTAAAAGATGCGAGTAATTTATATGCAACAGAGATGGACATAGTAGAAAATCCTAAAAAACTCAAAATCAAGCCCGTAGATACGGCTATGCTACCCAAAGTCGTGGGCGATGTCGATGCTGCCGTCATCAATGGCAACTACGCGCTTCAGGCTGGTATGAGTGCCAAAGAGGCGATATTGCTAGAGGATTCGCGCTCACCTTACGCGAATATTTTGGTTGTCCGCAGTAAAGACATTGAAAATCAAAATCTGCTAAAACTAAAAAATGCCCTAACTAGCGACAAAACCAAAAGATTTTTAGAGGAAATCTACAAAGGCGAAGTCGTCCCTGCGTTTTAGGGCTAAAATGTGTGCTATTTCTTTGGCGACTTGCCAAAGAAATTTTTCGCTTAATATAATCTTAAACAAACTTTTTCTATAATCGCAAATTTTATTCCAAAAACGAAAGGCAAATTTATGAAAAAAGGCATTCACCCACAATATGTTCCGTGCAAGGTAACCTGCGTAACAAGCGGAAAAACAATCGAAGTTCTAAGCAACAAAAGCGAAATGAAAGTAGATATTTCGAGCTTTTGCCACCCATTTTACACAGGTAGCGACAAAATCACCGACAGCGCAGGACGCGTAGAGAAATTCAAGCAAAAATACAAAATGAAATAAAATCTTGCTTTATTTAATCGCAACGCCGATAGGAAATATCGCTGATATAGGCATTCGCGCACTTGAGGTGCTTGAATCGTGCGATGAGATTTTATGCGAGGATACGCGCGTGGCAAAAAAGCTAATTACGCTTTTAAATGCGCGTGGTTTGCTTAAAAAAGCGGATTTTCACTACACTTCATTTCACTCACACAACGAATCTTTGCGAATAGAGGGCTTTAGCGCGGAGCTAAATCGCTCTAGCGAGTGCAAAAATCCATTAAGCGCGGACTTTTTTAATAAAAATGTCGCGTATTTAAGCGATGCAGGAATGCCCTGCATAAGCGACCCCGGCGCAAAATTAGTGGCATTTTTGCAAGAAAATGCTCTGCCTTACAGCGCGGTTTCTGGCGCGTGTAGCGTGGTTTTGGCGTTTGCATTGAGTGGATTTGAGGGCGGATTTAGCTTTTTTGGATTTATTCCGCATAAGCTAAACGATAAGCGCGTTTTTTTGCGCGAGGTGCTTGAATCGCCCCTTCATTGCGTCTGTTTTGAATCGCCAAAGCGGATTTTGGATTCGCTAAAAATGCTTTGCGAATTTGCGCCAAATCGCAAGATTTTCATCGCAAAAGAGCTAACAAAAATGCACGAAAAGTTCTATTTTGGCGAAGTGGGCGAGATTTTAGCGCGATTAAAAAATGAAAATTTAAAAGGCGAATGGGTGCTTGTCATCAGCGCAAATCAGGGCAGGGCAGGGCGAAGTGGCACACTAAGTCGCTTTGACATTGAAGCCCTTGACATTCCGCCCAAAATCAAAGCAAAGCTAATTGCGCGAATCGAGGGGCGCAGTCCCAAAGAATGCTACGAAGAGCTAGTAGGGGGCGCAAAATGAGTGGCGAATCTAAAAGCAATAAATCGCACAAAATCCCACGCGAATCGCCACACGATTTACGCGAATCTGCTCAATCTCCCGACTTTTTTATTTTTGGCAAACAGCCTTGTATTTTTGTGCTGGAAAATCACAGCGATTTGATTAAGGAAATCTATTTTGGCAAGGATATTGATAGGGCTTTGTTTGCGCAGTTTGCGCGGTTGAATGCGCCTATAATCCGCGCGGATAGTAAAAAAATGCAATCACTTGCCAAAGGTGGAAATCATCAGGGCTTTATTTTGCGTGTGGCAGGGCAAAAAAGCGACATTACGCACATAAAAAATCTGCGTGATTTTAGCAAAATTGTCGTGCTAGTGGGGCTTAGTGATGTGGGTAATATCGGCGCGATTTTTCGCACTTGCCTTGCTTTTGGCGTGGAGTGCGTGGTTTCGACTACCGCTCTAAATCTAAGTGGCGTTGCGCGTAGCAGTAGCGGGGCGTTTTTCAGTGTGCCACATATTATTTATAAGGATTATTTGAGCCTTGCAAATGAGCTAAAAATGGCGCATTTTAGCCTTTTGGGCGCGGATATGAGCGGGGCGAATCTAAGCGCGGATTTTCACGCCCCGCAAAAATGGGTGTTGTTTTTAGGCAGTGAGGGCGAGGGAATCCCTAAAAAACTCTTAGTGCGAATGGATAAAAACCTAGCCATAAAAATGCAAAATTGCGATTCTTTGCAAAATTTTGATTCGCTAAATGTCAGCGTGGCAGCAGGAATTTTGATACATAGTTTGACGCAAAGATAGCTTGTGGCTAAAAAGTCAAATAATTATTGCATTTCACCCGCCGTATTCCCAAATCACGCCGTCTTTTGTATCTAGCAAATTTACATTTTTTGCTTTTAAATCATCGCGGATTTTATCGCTTAGAGCGTAATCTTTTGCCTTTTTGGCGTCATTTCTTAGTGCGATTTGTGATTCGATAAATGCCTTAAACTCATCATCTACGCCTAAATGAAAATAATCAATAGGATTTTTTGCCCCCACACCTAGAATTGTAGCTATATATGCGATATTTGACATTGCCTTTTTCGCTAAATCTTTTGCATTTTGCGCCTTGCTATTTTTATCAAAAATCTCATTATATTGCGAAATCATCAAATCAACCGCGCTTAACGCCACGCTAATATTCATATCATCATTTAGTGCCTCTAAAAACTGCGCCCTAAAGTCGCTATCCACTTCGCCACCAAAATCAAAATCGCCCAAGATTCCGCCCACGCGCTGTTTGAATCGATATAGCTTATCTAGCCGCTTTTTACTAGCGCGTAAATCCTCATCGCTAAAATGCAGGGGCGCACGATAATGCGTATTTAGCAAGTAGTAGCGCAAAATCTCCCCGTCATAGTGCCGTAATGCGTCATTTATAAAAAAGCTATTGCCAAGCGATTTGCTCATCTTTTCGCCGTTAATATTCACAAATCCGTTGTGAATCCAATATTTTGCGAGTTCCACGCCGTTTGCTAGGCGCGATTGCGAGGCTTCATTTTCGTGGTGCGGAAAAAACAAATCGCTTCCACCTGCGTGAATGTCAATAGAGTAGGGCGCATCGTGGTATGCCAAGTGCGATTCAATCATTGCGCTACATTCGATATGCCACCCCGGGCGTCCGCGAGAGTAGGGCGATTCATAAGCTATACCTTCATCAAAGGCTTTCCACAGCGCGAAATCTTTTTCGTCCTCTTTTTGCTCGTTTTCGCCTATTCGCGAAATCTGCTCGTCTAAATCCGCTCTACCGCTCAAACTGCCATACTTTGAATCTTTACTCACGCGCATATAAATATCGCCGTTTTTTGCCTTGTATGCGAGATTTTTAGCTAGTAGCGAATCTATCATTTTAAAAATGCTATCCAAATTTTCGCTCACCTTTGGCTCTAGATTCGCCCGTCTCACGCCCAAAGCCTCCATATCGCGCAAATAATTTGCAATGTAAGTTTTGGTAATCTCATCTGCGCTTTTGCCACTCTCAGCGCATTTTCGCACGATTTTATCATCAATGTCTGTGAAATTTCGCACAAAAATCACTTTATAGCCATTTGCCTCCAAGATTCGCGTAAGCAAATCAAACGCAATAGCACTTCGCGCGTGTCCTAAATGCGCGTTGTCATAGACCGTGGGTCCGCAAAGATAGATTCGCACCTCATTCTTTTTTATCGGCTCAAACGGAACTTTTGCCTTTTTGACGCTATCAAATAATTGCATAAAATTCTCCCAAAATGTTTCGCAACAAATTTAAAATAACGCATTCTACAAAAAGTATTATTATAAGATAGACAAAAAATTTGGGTTTTGCGATAATTTGTAGAAATTTTTGAAATCCAAAGGCGCGAATCGTTAGGACAAAAAGAATAAATCCTGCCAAAGATGAGCTTAGAGCTAAGCCAAATGCGCCCCAAAATTGCATTAAAATCACCGAACTTATAACGCCACAAAATAGCGAAATCGCGCTAATTTTAGCCGCCTGTGCTTGTCGCTTTAGCGAGTAAAGCCATAGCGAAAAGATTCGCGCACAGCCATAAGGCAAAAGCCCCAAAAGATAAGCCATAAAGACTTTTGCGACTTCAAGCGTGTCGCTACGAGTGAATTTTCCGCGCTCAAAAAGTAGCCAAATGATTTCATTTTTAAGCACGATTCCGCCCACGACACAAACGCTTAGCGCGAAAATAAGTAGCCAAAAGCCTTTTGTGAGTAGGGTAAGCGAGTGCGATTCATCGCCTCTGCGCAAGGCTTTTGCCACCATAGGAAATAGCGCGGTGCTTGTAGCAATGGCAAAAAGCGCGAGTGGTAGCTGAAAAATGCGATTTGCATAGTAGAGATAGCTCACGCTTCCGCTAACCAAAAATGACGCCAAAAGTGTGTCGATAAATGAGGCGATTTGCGCGGTGGAGCTGCCGAGTAGGGCAGGGAAGAATTGAGAGAAAAAGGATTTTATATCTCTTATCGCGTTATCTTTTTTCAATTCGCGCTTGGGTGCATCTTGCATAGATTTGCCAAATTTTGAGTGTTCGCAGACACCAAGTCTAGTCTCACACTCAAAATTTGGCAAAAACTCCGCAACCTCCACCGCAATCCCTTCGATTGTTTTTTGTGGTGGATTCGTGGATTCGCCTTTATTTAAATCCACAATTCTAGTATTTGCGGTGTGGCTTTTGTATTTGTGAGAATTTTTGTGGATAAAACTAGACTTGGAGTCTGTTGTTCCACAAAAATTCTCACAAGTGCGAAATTGCATACCCAAAGACGAATTGCTACCACGCCACATTTTATAAATATCTCTAAACCCTAACGCAAACAACGCAAAAAATCGTAATTTATAAAGCGAATAGCAATGAAGCAAAATCTGGCACACGCCACCCACAAGCACACCATAGCTTAAAAAATACACGATTGTATATGAATCCTTGTCCTTTGCGATAAACAGCGCGACAATCATTGCGATATTTAGTAGTGCGGTGTTGTAGGCACTCACCCAAAAATTATTTTTGTATTGCAAAAGTGAGCTAAAAAAATTCGCCGTAAAAATGAGGCACAAATACCAAAAATTGATTGCCACAATGGGCTTTGCTAACTCAATAATCTCAGGGGCGAATCCATAAGCTAAGATTTTGGTAAAAAATCCGCTAAAAGCGCATACTACAAGGCTAAAAGCCACCAAAAAAACAAAAAATATACTAAAAATCGCCACGCAAAACTGCCCTTTTTTGCGCGTGGCAATAAAGCTAGGCAAAAAGCTCTGCGTAAAAGCACCCTCGCTAAACATGCGCCGAAAGAGATTTGGCAACTTAAACGCGACAAAAAATATATCGCTATAAATCCCAGCACCAAGCACACTCGCCATAGATAAATCGCGCAGGAATCCAAAAATGCGCGAACACAAAATCCCGCTACTATTGGTAAGAAATGCTTTTTTAAACAAGGGCTTAAAATCCTAAAAGATAATTTTGAAAAAAATTGCGTGATTTTATAATAAAAATGTTGAGAAACTTATTTTTGGTGGTTTTGTTTTATATTATTATATTTTAGTATTGAAAACCACAATTTTCAAATTTTTATGATTCGTCACTACTTTTAAAGAGCGAAGTATATATTTTTTGCTTATACAAATAATCAAAACTTTCAATCCTCTTCAATTCGTATCATAAATGGCTTGTCATTTACCACTTCTAATCTGCATAGCGCATCGATTGCCTTTTGCATATCGCGCTCGATGCTTTTATGCGTAGAGAGCAATAAAATCGCCTCTTTTTTATCCTCTGATTCGCGCTGAATTAGCATTTTGATTGAAATATTATGCGCCCCCAAAGCCGTAGTGATTTTTGCCAAAGTCCCCGCTTTATCGGCAACTTTTAGGCGCAAATAATATCTGCTTTCGATTGTGTCAATATCTTTTAGCGTTAGCCCCTTTTCTAGCGGAGCTTTGAATCCAAGCATAGGCGAACTTTTGCTTCGCGCGATTTCTATCAAATCGCCCACCACAGCACTTGCAGTCGCATTGCCACCCGCTCCCGCACCATAATACATAGTCTCCCCTACCCTATCGCCAATCACGCTAATGCCATTCATCACGCCATTTACCTTGCTAATCATTTCATCGCTGTCAATCATTGCCAAATGCACGCGAATCTCCACTTCGCCCCCTACCCTTTTGGCAAGTGCGAGTAGCTTTATGGTGTAGCCAAATTCCTTAGCGAAAAATATATCATCTTGCGAAATGCCTGAAATACCCTCAATTAGGATATTTTCAGGCTTTGTATCGATTCCAAAGGCAATGGAGCTTAAAATCACTAACTTATGCGCCGCATCGAATCCATCAATATCTAAGCTAGGATTCGCCTCCGCGTAGCCCAAATCCTGCGCCTCTTTTAGCGCAGATTCAAAGCTAACGCCCTCAGTCGCCATTTTTGTCAAAATGTAATTACAAGTGCCATTTAGAATCCCACGAATATTTAGGATATGATTCGCGCTTAGCCCATCGCGCAATGCCTTGATGATAGGAATCCCACCTGCCACACTCGCTTCAAAGCAAATAGGCGAATCTTTTGCGATATTCATCAAATCATAGCGATGATAGGCAAGCATTGCCTTATTTGCGGTGATAAACGCCTTGCCTTTTGTGAGTGCCTTTTTTGCCACTTCAAAGGCGACTTCCACGCCACCCATAAGCTCGATTACCACGCTTATCTCATCATCATCTAAAATATCATCGATATTTTGGCTAAGCGGAATCTTAGATTTTAACTTGCTAATGTCCTTTGCCACGCCTTTTTTGATGACGATATTTGCCCCAGCACGAGCACTTATGACATCTTTGTTTGCCAAAAGTAGCTCTACTACCGCACTGCCGACCGTTCCTAAACCGATTATGCCGATATTTATGGTTTTCAAAATTTAATGCCTTTCATCATTTGAAATAGATTTTTAAAGATTCGCCATTTTTTTAAGATTTTTGGCGGCTTGGCGAATGCGCTTTTCATTTTCGATTAGCGCGATTCGCACATATCCCTCACCCGAATCGCCAAAGCCAATTCCCGGGCTAAAGGCGACTTTCGCCTCTGTGAGTGCTTTTTTACAAAACTCCAAACTGCCCAAATGCGCGAATTGCTTTGGAATCTTCGCCCAAATAAACATAGTCGCCTTAGGCATAGAAATCTCCCACCCCGCGTTATTAAAGCTAGTCATTAGCACTTCGGCGCGTTTTTCGTATTTTTGCTTGATAGATTCCACGCAAGATTGGTCTTCATTTAGCGCGATTGTGGAGGCGATTTGCATAGGCGTGTAAATGCCGTAATCTAGCCACGATTTGATTTTTTGCAACGCCTCAATCATCTTTTTATTGCCGACAACGAATCCCACGCGCCACCCAGCCATATTGTAGCTTTTTGATAGCGTGTAAGTCTCCACTGCGACATCTTTTGCGCCCTTTGCCTCAAAAATCGAAGGCGTCCTAAAATCCCCAAAACA
This sequence comes from Helicobacteraceae bacterium, assembly GCA_050874285.1. GTDB lineage: Bacteria > Campylobacterota > Campylobacteria > Campylobacterales > Helicobacteraceae > NHYM01. The sequence continues at coordinate 36,169 of JBNMKJ010000022.1, forward strand.
AAGCTCCGCATAAGCAATATCGCTAATAATATAAAATCGCTCTTTTTTGGCGACTTTCACAAGCCTTTCATAAAAGTCCTTATTCACCACCACAGTCGTAGGATTATGCGGAAAATTTACCACCAAAAATTTGGGCTTTGGGTAGGCGTTGTGGAGCAGATTTTGCAAATCGCTAAAAAACGCATCATAATCCAAAAGCATTTCGCTATCCCATTTTAGCGGTAGATTGATGACATTTGCGCCATTTAGGATAAAAGCATAGTAGTGAATCGGATATGCAGGTGAGCAAACAATCGCATTATCTCCCGCATTTGCGATAGCGTGGATAAGATGCACATAGCCTTCTTTGCTACCCATAGTCGCGCAAACTTCGCTATCAGGGTCTAAATCTATGCCGTATTTACGATTATACCAATCGCTCATCGCAAGGCGTAGTTTATAAATGCCCTTGCTTACGGAATAGCCGTGATTTTTGGGCTTTTGCGCTGCCTCGCATAGCTTGTCAATGATATGTTGTGGCGTTGCGCCATCTGGATTCCCCATACTAAAATCAATGACATCTTCGCCCTCTTGGCGCATTTTTAGCTTAATCTCATTGATTGCGGCAAAGACATATTTTGGTAATCGCTTTATTTTCTCAAACTCAATCTCATCAAACATTTTTTACTTTCCCCTTTTGTAGATTTAAGATTCGCCCTATTTTTTGTGGTGAATCGCGCCTATTTTAGCTTCACATTTAGCCCTGATTTTATATTGCTATTTAGTGTGCTGTCGCTTATTTTGATAAATTTCGTATTATCCACAATGCTAACGCTGAATTTCTGCCCACGACTGAGCTCTTGAATGTCTAGGACATTTAGATTTTTATCGAAAAATACGACTTTTGGGTTGAAATTTTTATTATTTATGCTTTGCACTTCAAGTCGCCCCAAACCGCCCACTTCAAGCCAATACTGCCCACTTACTTCATAAATATTTAGATTATTGCCCTTTGCTACAAAAGTAGAGTTTTGAATCTTTGATGCCGCAAGGCTTAGGCTGTATTCCCATTCGTTTTGCTTATTTTTGTTGATATTTACCACCACAAAGCCATTTTTGCTAAGCTCATTTAGCAAAATAATGGGGTCGATGATATGCTCGGTTGTGAGCGAAATGCGAATGGTTGTCGTGTCATTTTCATACACCGCTTCGCTAGGAATCCAATACGAATAGCCCATATAGGACAAACTTTGATTGATTGTCTTTAGTAGCAAAATCGGGCTAGTTTGCGCCACAAAAATCGCGCTAAACTCCTGCGGTGCGGAAAATTTCAGCTTTAAAAGCCCATTATTTTGCAACACCGAAATTACTTTGTAAATATCCAAATTGCCACCTTGATAAAAGTTGCTCTGTGGCGAGAAAATCTTAGCGATAAAACTTTTATTGCGATTGTAATCCGCCTCGCCAATTAGGTTTATGATTTTTGATTCAAGCGCACTCTCAGCCCCATAAAGCGCGAATCGCTCACCGCTAAGCCCAAACACAAACGCGCATATTAAAACAAATCTTAACATTTAAATTACCACTCTTCGCCTTTATTTAGCTCTAAAAATTCCGCCTTGCTAATCTCGCTAAGTCCGCCATCTACCTTGTAAAGGAAATATTTATTGTCGCCACCGATATATTGCTTAGCAAAGTTTGTGCCACTGCTAATGCCAAAATAGCTGTGCCCTGTGCGAATCAGCTTGTCGCCATCTAGCGAAATGGTGTGCCTTGCGTCTATTGAGAGTTGCTTTTTACGGCGCGATTTTAAATCGATGATTCCTACCCAAAGTGGCTCATTTGGCGTGATAATAAGCTCTTCGATTTGTGTGGCGATAGTTTGCGGTGTTTGATTCGCATTTGGCGTTTCGGTGCTTGGATTCGTAGCGTTTGTGGGTAGATTTGCGCTTTCGTTAGCATTTTGGGCTAAATCGCCTTTGGACGAATCTGTGCTTTGATTTTCGCTTGGATTTGACTGATTTGCATTTAGATTCGCGCTTTCTGTGTCGTCATTTTGATTTGCGTTGATTTCGCTTTGCACCGCTTCCTCTCTAGCTAAATCATTTTTATTTTGTTGAATCTGCTGCAATGGCGTCAAAGTGCTTTGATTCGCGCTATTTGCGCTTGTGTTGCTTGGAGAGATAAAATTATTGTAGATAAAAAAGCTCATAAAAAGCACCACCAGCACGATTAAAAGCACGATTAGCACGATATAAGATTTGTCCTTTTTGTCGCTCTCAATGGGAATATTGATTTGCTTTGCGATTTCATCTACGCTCTCATTTGATTCCTCTGTCTGCTCGGTATTTGCGCTGTGATAGTCATTATAAGCGGCAAACCATTCCTCCAAATCGATTCCATATTCGCGCTTGATAATCTGCACAAAGCCCCTCGCGCGTGTCTTATCAAACGCATCATATTTAAAATCGATGATATTTTGCAATTTATCCTGCGTAATGCGCGTCTTCGCGCTCACCTTGTCAATGCCGATTTTTTTCAGCTCATCAATACATTCCATAGCGATTCCTTAAAGTTAAAATTTTGCCATTATATCACATTTACGCGCGATTTGTTGCGAATCCACGCAAGATTTACGCCAAATCCACGCAAAATTTGTATGAAAATGCGTATTTTAAAACAATTTGGCTTTAAGTTTGCAAAAAACATACAAAAAGATTCAAATATTTGGCGTTTGGGTATAGATTGCCACGAATTTGACAAGTCAAATTCTCACAATGACAATTTTACATTTCTTCGTCATTGCGAGGGAGCGAAGCGCCCGAGAAGCAATCCACAAAATCCAAAATTTATTAAGAAAATATTAGCTCTTTATATATTTTTTTATATATATGTGCTACAATGCGTTTGCTATTTTAAAAATGAAAATTTACCAAAAAGGAGGCAAAGATGAAAAATAGCACAGCAAATAGCAAACATAGAGTTAGCCTTGCGTTAACAATGGCATTATGCGTTCTAGGGGGGGGGAATAGCCTATTAGCTAGTGAATCTAAAGGCGATTTAACCATAAAAGCGATAGATTCAAAAGATTTAAGCGCGAATCATAGCAACGATTCAATAGATTCTACTACGAATCTACACAAAGATTTAGCAGATTCAACTCAAAATCTTAGCAACGATTCAATAGATTCAACCCAAAATATAAATAGAAATATAATTTTGGCACAAAATGATACAAATCAAAATGTGAATCCAAGCACTACGAATCCAAGCGCAGATTCCACCGAATCCAAAGCCGAATCCACGCGAATCCCACTCACTCACACTTATGACTTAG
>JBNMKJ010000023.1:0-38885 GCA_050874285.1 Helicobacteraceae bacterium
ATTCAAGCCCCCACCCCCTCCAACAAAAAAAACGCGCGTGGGCAAAAAGGGGAGTTTAATGCGGATTTATCCGCGCAATCGCGTAAAAAAATAGATTCTAAATTTGCATTAGATTCGCGTGATTTGGATTCTTCGCTCACTGCGTTAGCTCAGAATGACGAATCTATGGATTGCTTCGGCGATGAATCGCCTCGCAATGACGAAATTGTAGATTGCCACGATTTTGCTACGCAAAATCTCGCAATGACAAGTGGGGATTCGTCATTGCGAGGGCGAATCGCAGATTTGCACGAAGCAATCTATAATTCACACAAATCACATTTTTTAAAGATTTACCGTATCGCGCATTTTTCTACATTTCCGCTAATCGGTGGCGAATCCGCTATAAAAGACATAAGCAAAATCGCGCTTGGCGTCCTTTTTAGCGTGTATGGCAGGGCGATTCCGCTTGAATCGCGCTTTAAAAGCGTAGAGCCACTTTACCAAATGCAACAAAAAGGCATAAATTCGCCACAAACAAGCTCTGTGGGGCGGATTTACGATTTTGTGGCGTTTATGTGCGGATTAGAATCGCAGAGTTTTGAGGGCGAGAGTGGTGGCTATGTCGAATCGCTTTTTAGTCCCAAAATTACGGCGCATTACGATTTTGAGATTCATAACGGAGTGATTTCGCTACAAAAAATCGTGCGTGGTATTGTGAGTGATTATGAGGCGCACGATTCGCGTGAATCCCGCATAATAATCGCTACAAAATTCACAAACACTTTGGCGCAAATCATTTTGCAAATTGCCCTTGCCCACAGCGTAAATCGCCCGAATCTAAAAGTCATTTTTAGCGGTGGCGTTTTTGCAAATAAGGTTTTGTGTGATAAAATCGCGCTTTTGTTAAAGGCGCACAAAATCGCGCACTATTTTCACGGCGCGATTCCCACAAATGACGGCGGAATCGCAGCGGGGCAAATCTTAGCGTATTTGCGCGGAGATTTTGAAATAGAAAATGACGACTTTATGAAAAGCGAGAATTAAAAATGCAAGAGATAAAAAAAGTAGAAATAGCACAAAAAATCCTAAGCAAAAATGACTTAAAAGCGCGTGAAATGCGCGAGTTTTACAAACAAGATAATCTTTTTGTGATAAATATTATGAGTGCGCCCGGCAGTGGCAAAACCACGCTTTTAGAGGCATTTAGTGAATGTGATGATTTTAGATTCGCCGTGATTGAGGGCGATTTAGAGACGAATCGCGATGCTGAGCGTTTGCAAAAAAAAGGCATAAAAGCCCACCAAATCACCACAGGCGAGGCTTGTCATTTGGAGGCGGCTATGGTGGAAAAGGCGTATTTTGCGCTAAAAAATGAGGGCGCGTTAAAAAATGCGGACTATCTCATCATCGAAAATGTCGGCAATTTGGTGTGTCCAGCGAGTTATGACTTGGGCGAACATTTGAAAATCGTGCTTTTATCCACGCCAGAGGGCGATGACAAGGTGCTAAAATATCCTAGTATGTTTTTGTGTGCCGATATTGTGGTGGTTAGCAAGAGCGATATAGGCGAGATTTTTGGCTTTAGAATGGCACAAGTCCAAAGCGACTTAGCAAAGCTAAATCCAAAAGCGCGACTTTTTTGCCTAAGCCACAAGGATAAAGATAGCGTTCGCGCGTTAATTTCGCATATCAAATCATTAAAAGGAAACTAAAATGTGTCTAGCAATACCATCAAAAGTAATATCCATTGACAAAGAGAAAAACACCGCAATGCTCGATACTATGGGCGTGAGGCGTGAGGCGAGTTTGGATTTGATGAATGAAGAGCTAAGTGTGGGCGAGTTTGTATTATTGCATATCGGCTTTGTGATAAGCAAAATCGATGAGCAAAGCGCAATGGAATCGCTAAAAATCTATGATGAAATCGTGCGTGAAATGGAAAATGACGAAGTTTGATATTTTTGTGGTGAATCTAAGGCGTTCGGTTGATAGACGCGAAGCGATGAGGGAGAAAATCGCTAAGATTCGGGGCTTTAAGGCGATTTATATTGATGATGAGTTAGTTGTGCAAGGCAAAGCCTTGCAATTAAATCAAATCGCGCGTAGCGCAACCTTGAAAGCGTTGTCGGGAGCGGGGGTGGGAGTTGTGAGGGAGGGGGAGGGGAGCGACTTCGCAATTCAAGCCCCCACCCCCTCCCTCAAAAAAAACGCGCGTGGGCAAAAGGGGGAGTTTAATGCGGATTTATCCGCTGAATCGCGTAAGTCAATCGAATCCGAATCGCTCGAATCTTTTCGCAAAAGGGCTGCACCCCCCTCCCCGCTCCCCCTACGCGCCAAAAGCTGCCGCTTTTCGCTTTTAGGGGGAGAGCCTCGCTTATCCGATTCTAGCAAAAAATCGGCGGGTGGCACTACTGCACCCTTTGATTCCGATTTTTTGCACCACGAATCGGGCGAGATTCGGGGTGCTTCGCACGATTTATTAGAATTACATTTCCACTTTTTCGATGCTACCGATGCAAAGGATTACAATGTTGCAAATTTGCCACTGCAATATAGCTCCAAACTCACGCGCTTTGTAAAAGGCAAGGATTTGAGCTTTGGCGAAATGGCGTGTTTTAGCTCACATTATCGCCTTTGGCAAAAATGTGTAGCGTTAGATTCGCCCATTATTGTTTTGGAGGACGATATAGATTTTATGCAAGATTTTTGCCAAATCGTTGATATTTTTAAATCGCCTTTTGAATATGTGCGACTTCATTATACAATGGATAAAAAAACTACACATTTGCGTGATAATTTTTATATGTCTTATGATAAAGTTTGCGGGACATTAGGCTATTATCTTACACCACAAGCTGCAAAAAGATTTATAAAAAATGCGAAGTTTTGGCTTTTTTGCGTTGATGATTATATGGATATGTTTTTTATTCATAGCGTCAAAAATATCATTTTTAAGCCATTTATCATTAGCGAGGATTTAGACAGCGCGACACAAAGCACCATTTTAGGGCGCGAAAAGCCCAAAATGCGCTTTTATCAAAAGCTCACCCGCGAATTATCGCGAATCTATTTCTTTGTGATTCGCAAATATTTGTATTTTGCCCTGCATTTTGTGGAGATTCGCGCATTTTTTAGGGCGCACAAAGTGGCGCATTGAGACAAAATGATTTTTGAAGTCTCAAACGCGAAACTAAAGCAGAATTTTAATCCGCGCAGATTCGGCATACACGCGCAAAAAGTGCATATTTTTGGTGCGCCACAAAGTGGCAAAACGAGCATTGCGCTAAACTTTGCGCGTGGGTTTAAAAATCCGCTCTACATTGACTTTGCGGATTTGCGAAACACCGATGAGCTAATTAGGCAAGTGCTACTAAAAAGCACGATTGAAAAAAAAATTGATTTGCTGATTTTGGATAATGTGTCAAGCGATTTTCGCAATCTAGCAAATGTCATAAATTCGCCAAATGTCGCAAATATCATCACTATAAGTCAGCAAAATGTGGCGAATCCACAAAATCAAAATCTCCAAAGCATCGAAATTTTTCCGCTAAATTTCGAGGAATTTATCAGCAATGACGCGCAAAATCTCAATCTAAAAGAGCTATTTGAGCGATTCATAAAGTTTGGGAATCTGCCTTTTATGCTATCTTTGCGCGATTGGCAAAAGTTAGAGGCAAAGCAAAAAATGCTAATTTCTGCGCTGGGTGCGAATATGGATATTTTTTTGACGCTAATGCGCTTTCAATCAAGCGCGGTAAGCATTTTTCAGCTTTATAATATCCTAAAAAAGCGCGGCAAAATGTCAAAGGATAGGATTTATGCCGTGATTAGCGAATTTGAAAAGCGCGGGATTTTGCGGAGTGTGGGGCATTTTACCAAGCCAAAAGCTCCAAAAAAGGCGTATTTTTTTGACTTTAGCGTCCAAAATGCGCTGAGCTATGAGCGCAATTTTATGGCGAACTTTGAAAATATGGTGTTTTTGGAGATTTTGGGGCGCAAGGGCGCGGATACGGACATTTTTTATAGTGATAAGATTTCGCTTATTTGTGGCAAAAATGGCTATATTTTAATGCCCTTTAAAAGCAAGGAAATGATAGAGGACACGCTAAAAAGGGTGGATTTTATGGGGCTTGACATAGTGGTGATTACGGTTGATTTAAATGATGAGATTGAAATAAATGGCAAGGCGATTCGGCTGGTGAGTTTTATAAACTTTGCGTTAGATTAGATTTTGTGGTGTGGGTGGATTACTTTAGTTGAATCTACGATTCGCACTCGCAATGACGAAATATAGTGTAATGACAAAAAGTCGTCATTGTAAGACTTGACTTTGGCAAGTCGTGACAATCCCCAAAAAAATAGTATCTCAAATATAAAAAATGCTAGAATCCCACGATAATATTTTTTTTCGTAAGCGGGGCTTTATCAAAAGCGCGTAAAAAAGCACACAAAAAGCGCGTAAAAGAATATCCACGCCACGCTACAAAGTGCGGTAGTTTTATACAAAAAAGCAACACAAAAGGACTTAGATTTTGGACTTTGATTTTATTTTAGCAAATGTCGGGGTTTATGCTACCGCAGGGCTTTTAAGCATAAAAATTTCATTTTTAGGCATTTTATTTTCCACCATTTTTGGGCTGATTTTGGCATTTATCATTTACTACAAAACCCCGCTTTTGCGACAAATCGCGCAAATTTATATCGAAATCTCACGCAATACGCCCTTTTTGATTCAGCTTTACTTTTTATATTACGGATTGCCCTCGATGATGGGTTTGAAATTTAGCGCGGAGATTAGCGCGATTGTGGGGCTTACATTTTTAGGCTCAAGCTATATGTGCGAATCGTTTCGCGCCGCACTTAGTCAAATACAGCGCATTCAGCTCGAATCAGCGCGTTCGCTTGGCTTTAGCGAAAAGCAGATTGTATTTTATATCATTTTGCCATTAGGTTTTAGCCTTGCACTTCCTGCATTTAGCGCGAATGCGATTTTTTTGATTAAAGAAAGTAGCGTGGTTACGGCGATTGCTTTGGCTGACTTAATGTTTGCCACAAATAACATCATCGCAAATTATTACAAGACTAGCGAGGCGTTGTTTATGCTCTTTAGCGCGTATCTTATTATCATTTTGCCCATTTCGCTAATCTTTGCTTATTTAGAAAAAAGGTTTCGCTATGTTTGAGATTTTAGCGCAGGGCAATAATTTAGAGCGAATCCTTTGGGGGCTTTGGATAACTACCAAAATCGCGTTTTTATCTATCATCTTTAGCTTTGTGCTTGGCATAATCTTTGGTGTGCTAATGACTAGCAAAAGCCTTGCCGTGCGGTTATTTTTTAGATTTTATTTAGAGGCGATTCGCATTGTGCCTATTTTGGTTTGGCTATTTTTGATTTTTTATTTTCTACCCAAAATTAGCCCGATATATTTGGATTCAACGGCGAGTGCGATAGTGGTTTTTGTGCTGTGGGGTAGCATTGAAATGGCGGACTTAGTGCGCGGAAGCATACAATCCCTGCCAAAGCACCAAGTCGAATCTGCCCTTAGCTTAGGAATGTCGCAAAGCGCAATCAATCGCTATGTGATTTTGCCCCAAATCATCGCGCAAATTTTGCCCCCAGCAATCAATCTAGCCACGCGAATCATCAAAACAACCTCCCTTGTGCCACTAATCGGCGTAGTAGAAATGCTAAAAGTAGGACAGCAGATTATCGAAGCCTCCATTTTCACGCAACCAAACGCGCCGTTTTTTATCTATGGCGCAATCTTTGTGGCGTATTTCATCGTGTGCTATCCGCTGTCGCTTTTAAGTGCGCATTTAGAGAAAAAATTTAGCTATAATTAGGCGAATCTTATGGCAAAAATCATCATAAAGTAGGGCAAAATGGCATTACTAGAAATCAAACACTTAGTAAAAAAAATTTGGCGAAAATATCGTGCTAAATGATATAAATTTCAGCATTGAAAAAGGCGCGGTGCTAGTGATTTTAGGCTCTAGTGGCTGTGGCAAAAGCACTTTGCTTCGCTGTATAAATGGGCTTGAGTCAATGGATAGCGGAGAGATTCTCTTTAAGGGCAAGGCGACAAAGGATTTGCGCACCATTCGGCAAAAAATCGGTATGGTTTTTCAAAGCTATGAGCTTTTTCCGCATTTAAGCGTATTAGAAAATATCACACTTGCGCCCATAAAAGTGCAAAAGCGCGAAAAAGATTCCGTAGTGGCTGACGCGGAGCTACTCTTAAAGCGATTTAATTTGCTCGATAAAAAAGATTCGATGCCTATCTCTCTAAGTGGCGGACAAAAGCAACGCGTGGCGATAATCCGTGCGCTTTGTATGAAGCCAGAGATTTTGCTTTTTGATGAAGTAACTGCCTCGCTTGACCCAGAAATGGCTTACGAAGTCTCAGCAGTGATTTTAGAACTCGCAAAGGACGGAATGACGATGATAATCGTAACGCACGAAATGCGATTCGCCCAAAAAATCGCCAATCAAATCATATTTTTAGACAATGGCAAAATCGCCGAATCTGCCCTGCCACAAGACTTTTTTACCAATCCACAAAGTAGCAAGGCAAAGCGATTTTTGAATATTTTTGGGTAGAAAGTGGTTGCGCACACACTAATTCGTAGCAACTAGGACAGATGCTCAGGTAGCTACAGCAAGAAGTGACTTAGCGACAATTCAAAAACAAGTTGTTGCTAAAATCTTTGCTGATAACATTGACCCAACAACATCTAATGCACCAAACCCAAACAGAAAAGTAGCTGACCAAGGCGGTAATTTTAGCACACCTTGGAGTGAATGGATGCTACTAATTAGTGGTGTTAGTAGAGATAAGTTTAGACCTCTTACAGGTGAAGCAAATTGGGTGCCAAATACTGGTTGGGGAAAAGATAAAAGTATTCCACAAAATAGAGTTATTGAACCTCTAGGCAATGTCTCTACCGACCAAGCATCTGGTAAAGGACGATGTGGTGGTATCCTAGGTATCAGTGAAGAAGGTAGAATGATATTTGACCCAACAAAACTTCAAGGCAAAACACTTGGAGCAGGTGCAAATGCAGGTAGTGAAAAAACAGGTAGTTTCTGTAATAGTTTGAGACTATCTTATGTAAGCAGTAATGATTATGGCAACAGAATCACTCCCCTATCAACTGCTGGAACTATAAATGCTGTTTTACAAAATCAAAAACTAACTTTAATATTCGCTTAAATTAAGTAAAATTTAAGTTTATTTTGCTAAAGTTTTGCCCTCAATTTTATCTAAAATTTAAAGGTTTTATTATGACTACGATGACAAATGGTAGCAGTGTCAAGCGTGAGTGGATTGTGCTTGACGCTAAAGATGAGGTTTTCGGGCGACTCATTACGAAAGTGGCGACATATCTGCGCGGTAAGCATAAGCCTATCTACACGCCACACACTGATTGCGGGGATTTTGTAGTGATTATCAACGCTGGGTCGGTGAAATTTAGCGGATTAAAGCTCGAATCCAAAGAGTATTTCACGCACAGCGGGTATTTTGGTAGCACAAAGTCTAAAACACTCGCAGAAATGCTAGAAAAGCACCCTGAAAAGCTATTTTATCTCGCGGTGCGCGGAATGTTGCCAAAGACAAAGCTAGGCAGAGCGATGATTAAAAAGCTAAAAGTATATAGTGGCGCGGAGCACCCGCATACAGCGCAAGTTTCAGCGAAGACAAAATAAAAGGATTAAGATATGTCAAAGATTTATGCGACAGGCAAAAGAAAAAGTGCGATAGCAAAGGTTTGGATTAAAAGTGGCAAGGGCAGACTTGGCGTCAATGGCAAGAGCTTAGATGAGTGGCTGGGCGGACACGAGGCGATAAAGATGAAAGTTATGCAGCCACTCGTGCTGACAAAGCAGGAAAAAAGCGTAGATGTCATAGCCGTTACATTCGGTGGCGGATACAACGCACAAGCGGAGGCTTTGCGACACGGCATTTCAAAGGCTTTGAATCTATATGATACGAGTTTTAGGGCGATTTTGAAACCAAATGGGCTTTTGACACGCGATTCGCGCGTGGTAGAGCGCAAAAAATACGGCAAACGCAAAGCACGCAGAAGCCCACAATTCTCAAAACGCTAAAATTTTACAAATGTTCGCAAAGTGGCAATCTTTACATTTGCTGTCATTGCGAGAAAATGAGCGTAGCGAATTTTCGTGGCAATCTATTTTTTTATTTTTTAGATTGCTTCTGCGAATCCGCAATTCGCCTCGCAATGACTGCGTGTTAGCAATTCCATAAATACGCGAATCTTATAAATAATGCGATTCTTGGAATCGCAAAATATTGCGTCCTTCATCATCGAGTTTATAATCCTCATCAAATTGCTTTTTGATGATTTCCTCAAACATTTCTATCTGCCCCTCATCGCCCAAAATCCGCTCCACCAAGCCATAGAGCTGAATGTCTTGGGTGAGAATATCAAACGCCTTTTGCCTATCTTGGATAAAAAGATTGTTGTCATTTTTGTAATCCAAAAGGCGCAAAATCACCCTGTCATAGACCTTTAGCGCGAGATTTTTGGGCGTGATATTATCTAGCAGATATGTCTTTGCGGACTGCATAGATTTGCTTTTATCGTGGGGATTTGAGTTTATAAGCGCGGGTAGCAAAGTAAAAAGTCGCTCGATTCGACTGCCTAACGCGCGGGTTTGCAATTTTATAAAAATCCTATCAATGAAACTATATTTATATAAATCAACAAAGTTGAGATTAAATTTGGAATCCATTTTGTCCCCCTTTTTATTTATTTGGATTGCTTTGGCGAATCTGCGATTCGCCTCGCAATGACGAGAGAGTAGAGGGGATTCTACTTTTTGCAAAAGCAAAAAGTAGCAAAAACTTTAATAAGGATTTTTTATTAAATTTTGTCATTAGATTCGTGCTTTGCACGAATCTACAATCGAAGTAATGGCGGTGTGGCTTTTGTATTTGTAGAAAATTTTGGGATAAAACTAGACTAAAGTCTGTTGATTCCCAAAATTTTCTACAAGTGCGAAATTGCATACCCCAGAACAAATTGCCCACCATTTCACAAATCTGCGATGATTTGCGTCCCAATTCCCTTGCTCGTAAAAAGCTCTAGCAAGATTGAATGCAAAATCCGCCCGTCAATGATATGCACCTTTTTTACGCCATTTTCCACGCAACTCACACACGCATCGATTTTAGGAATCATTCCGCCACTAATCACATTCAAATCCTTATATTTTCGCGCACTTTGGGGCGTTAGCGTGGTAATCATTTCGCCATTTTCATCTAATACGCCTTTAGTGTCTGTCAAAAAGATTGCCTTTTGCGCGTTCAACGCCATTGCGATAGCACACGCCGCGCTATCGGCATTTATGTTGTATCCGCAATGCTCTATGTTGTCCCCCGCTGCGATAGGCGCGATTATCGGCACGAATCCGTCATTTAGCAATTTCTCCAAAATCTCCGTATTAACTTCGATAATCTCGCCTGTGAATCCAAACGCGCCGTTGTCCTTTGGCTCTGCCTTTAAAAGCCCTGCGTCCTTGCCTGAAATGCCGACAGCTTTGATTCCATAGTGGCTAAAGAAAAATGTCAATTCTCTGTTTATATCCCCGCTAAGCACCATTTCTACGACTTTCATTGCTTCTTTGGAGGTTACGCGCACTCCGTCCTTAAATGTGCTCTCAATCCCTAGTGATTCGAGCATTTGGGTGATTTTTTTGCCTCCGCCGTGGATTATTACAGGCTTTATGCCAAGCATATACAGCAAAATTATATCTTTGGCGAAATTCTCTTTTAGCTTTAGGTTTTGCTGGGCTGCTCCGCCGTATTTGATTACCATAACCGAGCCACGAAATTCTTGGATAAAAGGTATCGAATCTACCAAAATATCCGCGATTTTTATCTTTGCTAACACGATTTTCCTTTAAAAATATAATATAATTTCGCAATTATATCTAAAAATCAAGGAGCAAAAAATGAATATCGTCTTATTGGACGCAAAAACGCTTGGGACTAGCAACCTACACGGAATCGCAAAGTTAGGCAGACTTAGCATTTATCAAACGACTTACAAAAAGGACATTATCAAACGCGCCAAAGATGCGGACATAATTTTGACTAATAAAGTCATTTTAGATTCGGCGATTTTAGCCAAATTGCCAAAGCTAAAGCTCATTTGCATAACCGCCACAGGAATGAATAATGTCGATTTAGAGGCGGCTAAAAAGCTAAAAATCGAAGTCAAAAATGTCGCTAATTACAGCACCGCCACAGTCGCGCAACACACAATGGCGTGTGTGCTAAACCTAATGGCAAAAATGGATTATTATGATAAATTTGTCAAAAAAGGAAAGTGGGCAAAAGGCGCGACATTCAACCATATCAGCGACTACCACGAGCTTTATGAATTGCAAGGCAAGGCGTGGGGGATTATCGGCTTTGGCAATATCGGCAAGGCAGTGGCGAATTTGGCAAAAGCATTTGGCGCAAATGTGGTGTATTACTCCACAAGCGGGGCGAATCACAACAAATCTTTCAAGCAAGAAAAGGATTTGAAAAATCTCTTTAAAACCTGCGATATTATCAGCATTCACGCGCCTTTGAATGATAAGACGAAAAATTTGGTAACCAAAAAAGAGCTAAATCTACTCAAAAAAGACGCCATTTTGGCGAATATGGGGCGCGGTGGCATTGTCAATGAGGTGGATTTGGCAAACGCGCTAAAGAAAAAGGACTTTTATTTCGCCGCCGATGTGCTGGAAGTCGAGCCGATGATAAAAAATCACCCGCTTTTAAATAAAAAGATTCGTGAAAAAATTATCCTAACTCCACATATTGCGTGGGCGTATAAAGAAAGCAGGGAGCGACTAATTGAAGGCGTGGAGAATAACATAAAGGCATTTCTAAAAGCGCGAAAATAGAGGTTTTGTGTCTTGGGTATGCGTTTTGCGTTGCGCTCAGTATGACAAAATGTAATCTCACATCATTCTGAGGCGACTTTGTCGCCGAATAATCCAAATCGTGCGAATCTAAATAACAAGCGAAACAAAGACTAAAAAGCTAATTGATAAATAATTATATTGATTCGCCTAAAGTAAGTGATTCGCAAGTGATTTATGATTCATTAAAATGGATACTTCGCTACGCTTAAGTAATGACGAAAAGGTTTTGTTTGTGGATTGCTTCGGCGATTCATTGAATCGCCTCGCAATGACGAAATATTTATAGATTCGCGCTGATTCATAGCCGATTCGTGCAAAGCACGAATCGCAATCGAAGTAATGGCAGAATTTATAAGATTCAAGCGACAAGCGCGGAAGTATTTTTAGGCGATTTCGTGGATTTTCAAGCGTGAGGCAAGGAAATAGGACTAATGCGTCAATGGCTGTTTCGCTACACTCATAGATTCTACGAATTGACGAGCCGAACGCGCAGAATCCCGCGAAATCATCAAAAAGACAATCGCGCCTATATTCGCCCTTTTTCGCGTAAGTGAATATATAAATGCAACACATCAATACTCGCCATCGTTACCCCGCTAATTGCCAATGCCTCACGCAGATTCGTGGGGCGAAATTTATTTAGCTTTTCAATGACTTCTAGGCTAAGCCCGGGGATTTTATCAAAGATAAAATCACGCGGAATCTCCACGCTTAGCGTTGAATCCAAATTTGCGATTTCTGCCATTTGCTTTTTAATGTAGTGATAATATTTGCATTCAATTAGCACTTCATTTAACGCTCTTTGCGACATTTGCGCGAATTGCTCGTTAGATTCGCCAAAGGCTAAAAATTTTCGCAATTTTGATTCATCAAAACTTTTGCGCCCCACGATTTGCACAGCATTTGTGGCGTCATTTATTTTATCCTCGCCTAAAGACTCCAAAAACGCCAAAAACTCCGCATTTGGCGTGTAAATCTTAGATTCCAAAAAACTCATCACACTTTTTATATCACGCGAATCGCTCACAATCTCATCAATATTTTTCAGTAATCCAAACTCTTTGCCAAAATGGGAGAGGCGAAACACCGCATTATCCTCGCGCAAAAGTAGCCGATATTCCGCGCGTGAGGTAAAAACGCGATAAGGCTCATTTGTCCCTTTGGTTACCAAATCATCAATCATCACGGCAATATAGGCATCACTGCGTTTTAACACAAACTCTGGCGTATTTTTCACACTCAAAGCAGCGTTGATTCCCGCTATCAAGCCTTGCGCGGCGGCTTCCTCATAGCCTGTCGTGCCGTTAATCTGCCCTGCCAAATATAAATTTTTAATCTTTTTTGTCTCAAGCGTGTGGTGGAGTTCTGTTGGCATCACAAAATCATACTCGATTGCATAGCCATAGCGCGTAATTTCTACATTTTCTAGCCCTGCGATTGTGCGAATCATTTGCTCTTGCACATCAAATGGTAGCGAGGTGGAAAGCCCATTGATATAATATTCGTTTTGCGCCCTAGTTTGAGGCTCTAAAAACAGCTGATGACGGCTTTTTTCGGCAAAGCGATTCACCTTATCCTCAATGCTTGGGCAATACCGCGGTCCCACGCCCTTAATCTGTCCGCTAAAAAGTGGCGCACGAGCGAAATTTGCGCGAATCAGCTCGTGCGTTTTTTCATTTGTATAAGTGATATAGCAAGGATATTGCGTGGGGTTAAAATTTTGCGTCTTGTGGCTAAAATGCGGTGGATTACTATCGCCATTATGTTGCTCTAATCCCCTAAAATCAATGCTTTTGCCACTCACGCGCGGACAAGTGCCTGTTTTTAATCGCCCCACTTCTAAGCCAAGACTACGCAAACTTTGCGATAGATTTACCGCGCTTCCCTCGCCGAATCGCCCATTTTGCGAAATCACTTGCCCGATATGCACCACGCCATTTAAAAATGTCCCTGTGGTTAAAATCACTTTTTTTGCGTGGTAAGTTTTGCCTAGATTTGTGCGAATCCCTACTGCGCTTACATTTTCCGCGCCCACATTTTCTAGCAAAATTTCATCTGCGCTTTCTTGCGAAATGCTTAGATTTTCCTGCGCTAAAAGCATATTTCGCGCTGTGATTCGATACAAATCCATATCAATCTGCGCCCTTGTGCCTTGCACGGCTGCGCCTTTGGAGGCATTTAGTGTGCGGAATTGAATCCCGCTAATATCCGTGATTTCGCCCATTGCTCCGCCTAGCGCGTCAATTTCCTTGACTAAATGTCCCTTTGCAAGTCCGCCTATGGCTGGATTGCAACTAGCTAACGCGATTGAATCCACAAGTAGCGTTATTAGGTGCGTTTTAAGTCCCATTTTCGCACACGCCAAACTCGCCTCAACTCCCGCGTGTCCGCCACCTACGACAATAATATCATATTTCAATACTAGCCTCGATTTCTGCGCTTTAAATTTTTAAGCGCGGTTTAAGATTTGCAAATAATGTTAAATTTAGTAAATTTTGGCTACATTACGCTTTTGAAATTATAGCAAAACTTAAAAATTGCTAAAGATTTTTTTTGATTCAAAAATCACTTCAAAATTTTTGATTCGATAATTGGAGGACAAAATGTCAAATTTTTTCAAGGACAAATTTGAAAAGCTAAGCGGTGGCTCTTTAGCGAGGTATTATACAGGCACTATTTTAGTGGCGTTTGTGGTGCTAGTCATCGTGCTAAATATCAAGCCTTTGCTTTGGGCTGCGCTAGGGCTTTGCTACGCACTAGCATTTGCCGAATCCTGCAAACTTTACGGCATAGAAGAGCGATTGCACCTTTATATCACTGCGAGTATCATTTGGGTGGTGGCGTATTTCTACAAAGAGCCTTTATATATCGCGGTTTTGGCACTAGCGATTTTGGCGTCCTATAATGCCTTTTATCAGCGCGTAAAAAGCAAGGATTATGTGGTGATTATCTATCCTACGATTCCGTTTTTGTGCCTTTTTAGCGTGTATAAGGACTTTGGGGCGATGGCGATTGTGTGGCTTATCGCAATCGTGGCTTTGGCGGATACTTGCGCTTATTTTGGTGGCAAAGCATTTGGCAAATCGCCACTCTCCCCCGTCTCGCCTAAAAAGACTATCGAGGGCGCGTTAATCGGACTAATCGTAGCCTCGCTCGTAGGCACACTAATAGGCATTGCAATCACGCTAAATGAAAGCACAAATGCAGTCAAAGTGGGCTTTTTAAGCGCGTTTTTCGTTAGCTTTTGTGTGGCGTTTATCTCTATCTTTGGCGACTTGTATGAAAGTATGCTAAAACGAGCCGCAAATGTCAAAGATAGTGGCAATATTTTGCCCGGACACGGCGGAATGCTAGATAGAGTCGATGGCATTTTATTTGGCGCGATTATGATGGCATTTTTGCTTGAGTGGGTGAAATAATACTTGATAATTCTAGGTAGCACGGGCAGTATCGGCACACAAGCCTTGCAAATCGCAAGGGCGGAGCATTTAGCAATCGAAGTGCTATGCGCAGGGGAAAATATCGACTTGCTAAATGCGCAAATCGCGGAGTTTCGCCCCAAAATCGCAGTCATAAAAGATAGCACCAAACGCCACTTAGTGCGTGGCGCAAGTAAGGTTTTATGTGGCGAAGTAGGCATTTTAGAGGCAATCAACGAATCCAAATCAAATCTCGTGCTAAACGCTCTAGTGGGCTTTAGCGGTGTGCACCCAAGTTTAGAGGCAATCAAATGCGGCAAAACTTTGGCTTTGGCGAATAAAGAAAGTTTGGTTGTGGCGGGATTTCTAATAGATTCGGCGAAATTAAGGCAAATAATACCAGTGGATAGTGAGCATTTTGCGTTAAAAGAGTTATTAGATTCTGTGTGTGGCAATTTGTCTTTAGAATTGCATTCCGCAGATTCGGCAAATTTCGAGTGTTCGCAGACACCAAGTCTAGTCTCACACTCAAAATTTGCCGAAAACTACGAAAGCCAAACCGAAAATCCTTCCGTTGTTTTAAATGCCAATTCCGCCGATTCGTCATTGCGAGAATCGCGAAGCGATTCGTGGCAATCCAAACAAAATCAAAATGCAAATTCAAGTATTTTTGATGAGAAATCGGGGTTGTGCAGTTGTGAGCGAGGAAATAAGATTAATGGTCTATTGACGAAGCGAACAACAAATCTCCCAGATTTATCGCAAAAAGACGCAGAATTTGCCACGCATATCAAAAAAATGATTATCACCGCAAGTGGCGGGGCGTTTCGCGATTTGCCTTTGAGTGAGATTCCCTCGCAATGCGCCAAATCCGCCCTAAAGCACCCAAATTGGGCTATGGGGCGCAAAATCACAATCGATAGCGCGACAATGATAAATAAACTTTTTGAGATTTTGGAGGCAAAGTGGCTTTTTGGCATTGCAAATATTGATGCTGTGATTGAGCGAAATTCTACGATTCACGCGATGATTCAAACAAATGACAACGCGTTTATAGCGCATTTAAGCAGTAATGATATGAAACTACCCATTGCAACTGCCCTGCTTGGCGCAAAAGCAAGGAATCGCGCTTTTATAAAAGAGCTAGATTTGATGAATCTCTGCATAAGATTTGAGCAAATAAATTGCAATCGTTATCCGCTTTGGAATCTAAAAGATTCATTGCTAAAATGCCCTAAATTAGGTATTATAATCAATGCGGCAAATGACATTTTGGTGGAGCAATTTTTGCAAAATAGCATATCATTTGGCGACATTTCTAGCGGAATCTTCGCGGTTGTTGATAGATTCGGCGGTGAATCCGCGCTAGATTCGATAAAAAATATCGATGAAATCGCTGATTTAAACGCAAAAATCGCAGATTTTTTGAAATCTTATTGACTTTTAACAAATTAGCCATTAAAATTCGCGTTTCTACTTTAAATTTTAAACTTCCATATTCTTAAATTAAAGGATAAAAATGGCTACAAAAGACCACAACGGCACAAAAGAGCATAATGGTAAGGACACGCGCAAAAGTCATATTCCCGCAGACGCTTATAAAATCGAAGAGCTAAAAACGCTTAGCCTAGCAAAACTCATTGAGATTGCCACAAAGTTAGGCGTGGAAAATCCGCAGGAATACCGTAGGCAAGACTTAATGTTTGAGATTCTAAAAACGCAGGTGAATCAGGCTGGATATATTTTATTTAGCGGAATTTTGGATATTGCAAATGAAAATTTCGGCTTTTTGCGCGGTGTCGATGAGAACTTTTCGGATTCGCAAAATGATGTGTATGTCTCACTTTCGCAGATTCGCAAATTTGCGCTAAGAAACGGCGACTTGGTAACAGGGCAAGTGCGCCCACCGCGCGAATCCCAAGAGCGATATTACGCGCTTTTAAAGATTGAGGCAATCAATCACTTATCGCTAGAAGAGGCAAAAAACCGCCCATTATTTGACAACCTAACGCCTTTATTCCCCACGCAACAGCTGAAATTAGAATACGATAGCTCTAAGGTAACAGGGCGAATCTTAGATTTATTTTCCCCCATAGGCAAAGGGCAACGCGCCCTAATCGTTGCGCCACCGCGCACAGGAAAAACGGAGCTTATGAAAGAACTCGCACACGGCATAAGTGCCAATCACCCCGAAGTTGAGCTAATGGTTTTGCTTGTCGATGAACGCCCAGAGGAAGTAACGGATATGCAGCGCAGTGTCAAAGGGCAGGTTTATAGCTCGACTTTTGACTTACCCGCATCAAATCATGTAAAAGTCGCCGAGCTAGTGCTAGAGCGCGCAAAAAGGCGTGTAGAGAGTGGCAAAGATGTGGTAATATTGCTTGATTCAATCACGCGTCTAGCAAGGGCTTACAACGCCGTTACGCCTTCAAGTGGCAAGGTTTTAAGCGGTGGTGTTGATGCAAACGCGCTCCACAAGCCCAAGCGTTTCTTTGGCAGTGCGCGAAATATCGAGCAAGGCGGTAGTTTGACGATTATCGCAACGGCTTTGATTGACACAGGCTCTAGAATGGACGAAGTAATTTTTGAGGAATTTAAAGGCACGGGCAATAGCGAAATCGTCCTAGCGCGTTCCATTGCCGATAGGCGAATCTATCCTGCCTTTGATATTTTGAAATCTGGCACAAGAAAAGATGAATTATTGCTTGGTAGCGAGAAACTCCAAAAAGTGTGGATTTTACGCAACTTTATGCAACAATTAGGCGATATTGAGGCGTTGAATCTGATTTATTCCAAAATGAAAGATTCTAAAAGCAATGATGAATTTTTAAGCAAAATGAATGAACAAGAGTAGATTTTGAAAATCGGCGTTTTTGATAGCGGTGTGGGCGGATTAAGCGTCCTAAAATCGCTACTTGATTCGGGGCTTTTTAGCGAAATCATCTATTATGGCGACACGGCGCGTGTGCCTTATGGTAATAAGGACAAAGGCACGATTGTGCGCTTTTCGCTAGAAGCGGTGGAATTTTTCGCCCCGCACAAAATCGATATGCTAATTGTTGCTTGCAACACCGTGAGTGCTCACGCGCTTGATAAAATGCAAGAAATCGCGCCTTTTCCTATAATCGGCGTAGTCGAATCTGGCGTCCTTAGCCTAAGCAACAAAATCAAAAATAAGCAAAGTCGCATTCTTATCATCGCCACCAAAGCCACGATTGAGAGCGGAATCTACGAAAAAAATCTCCGCGCTTTGGGGTATGAAAATTTGATTTCGTTGCAGACGGGGTTGTTTGTGCCACTAGTGGAGGAGGGCATTTTGGAGGGAGAGATATTAGAGGCGACAATGCGATATTATTTTGAGGGCAATTCGCCTTTAGAATTGCATTCCGCAGATTCGGCAAATTTCGAGTGTTCGCAGACACCAAGTCTAGTCTCACACTCGAAATTTGCCGAAAACTACGAAAGCCAAACCGAAAATCCTTCCGTTGTAGATTCGTTGCACGAATCTAAAAATAAAAAAGATTTGTCATTGCGAGACGAGCCAACGGCTCGGCGTGGCAATCCACAGATTAAAAAATTTATTCCAGATGCAATAATTCTAGGTTGCACCCATTTTCCACTCATCGCCAATCCAATCCGCGCATTTTTTGACAACAAACCCATTTTGATTCACTCAGGCGAGGCGATTGTGGAATTTTTAAAGCAAAAATACGCCCTTAGTGCAAAAGCGCAAACGCCAAAAGTGCATTTTTACGCTTCAGGCGACAAAGCCACGCTTGAATCCACCGCAAAATTATGGCTACAATCTTAAGCGCGTTTATAGCATAGACTTGCTAGAATCTCACAAATTTTTTTAAGGGAAATTACGCATTTTGAAAGAGATTAGCTTTATCCAAAATATTGACAATGTCGGCAAATTACTAGATAAAATCAGCGCGGAAAAGGGCATTGAGCGCGATGAATTGAGTGCTGAGATTCGCGCGGTAAAATCCTTTGTCAAAGCGCAAGGTAGCGATGCGTTTGAGTTTGTCGAGGATATAAGCGATGAGGTTTTTGAGGATAAAACCGCGCAAATCAAGCAAAGCTACGATGTGGCGATTTTTCACAGCAAAGATGAGCGTAAATTCCACATAGAAGTCCTACACAACGGCGAATCTGTGGATATGATTTGCAAGGCGGGATTTGAGATTCCTAAAAATATCGCTGAGTTTGAGACACTCGCATTTGCCGTAATCGCGCTAAAAGCAGAGCAAGGAATCATCTTGCGCGACTTAGATAAGGGCAAAAATGTGCTTTATGAGCATTTAAAGGATTTGGATTCGCCTTTAAAGAGCGAATTTCGTTTTTGCATTTTAAAAAGCAAAAATTTTGTGGATTCAAAAGAGGGCAAAATCGATTTTTACATTGAGGGCGTAGATTTGGCGAAAAAAAATATCATTGCCCTAAAAGAAAATGTCAAAATTTGCACCTACACTTTGGCGCAACTAGGCAAAATGGGGCGGAATCTCAGGGGCGAAATCATCACGCCAGAGGCAAAAACTTCACTTCCACCAAGTTGTAGCGATGAAATCAAAAAGAGCGAATCAAACGGGCATTACGAGTATATTAGCAATAAAAACGGCTTTGTGATTTTTGAGGGCAATCATTTTTCTTTCAACAACGAAATCTCACTGCAAAATGTCGAATTGCGCGATAATTACAACTTTTTGGGCGACATTGACACAAAAAGTAAGATTATTGTTAGCACAGGCGATGAATTTGAGGACGCGCTAAAAAGTGGCGTAATTTTACGCGCGAATCACATTAGCATTAGTGGCAATTTAGCCGCAAACACCACGCTAGAGGCAAATGAAATTGAAATCAGCGGACAAACGCACAAAAGCACAGCGATTATTTGCAAAAGCGCGAAAATCGCCACTCATCGCGGGATTTTGGATTGTGAGAGCGCGAATATCAACGCATTTGAGGGCGGAATCGTGCGAGGCGAAATCGTAGAAATCACCCAAGCAAATGGTGGCGAAATCGAAGCAAACACAATCAACATAAATGAGCTTTTTTCTGGCACGAGCATTAGATTTAACGCAAAATTAGTGATAAATTCGCTAAAAGGTGGCGATAATAAAATCATCTTTACGCCCATTGCCAGTAGGCACACCAAGCAAAAGATTGAATCGCTACTAAAAGAGCTAGAGGCGAATCAAACAAACGAGCAAAATCTAAAGAAAAAAGAAACCGCGCTAATTTATCAATACAATAAATTCCACCAAACTGCGCGGGATTTAAAGGCGCAAATTGAGGATAATAAAGCAAAAAATCGCGCTACGCCTGATTATGTGCTAAAAAATTATAAGGCATTTTTAGAAATCGTAAATAGCCTAAAAGCCGTAAAGAGCGAGATTACAGCACTTGGTAAAGAACACACAATCATCATAAATACCATTAGAGAATATCAGCAAAGCGTCTTTAGCGCGGAATTTTTATGCAAGGACGGGTGGCTAAAGTATAATGATGTGATTTTTGAGCTAATCTCACCCAAAGTTTATCAATCAAAGACGATTATCAAAGGAATTGGCAAATATCAATTCAACGCGCAAGAAAAGTGCATAGTTCATCACAAAATCTTTAGCAACGAAAATGAAGAGACGATAAACAATCAAGGATTTTAAGGATTTTTAAAGGGGCGCGAAAATGATAGCAGGTTTGATAGGAAGCGTGTATAAGCGCGGTTTGAATGGTGTGCTTTTTAATGTAAATGGCGTGATTTATGAAGTATCTATGTCGCTAAATGCCCTGCCTTGCGTGAAAGAAAATGATATGCTTTTAATTACGCAAATTATCCGTGAGGATAGTATCGCGCTATATGGCTTTCTAAGCAAAGATGAAAAGGATTTGTTTGATAATCTCATCAAAATTAACGGCATCGGTCCAAAGGTCGCACTTAGCATTTGTAGCGCGTTTAAACCTGCGGAATTTCTAAATATCGCAAATAGCAATGACTTTACTAGCCTTAAAAAAGTGCAAGGAATCGGCGAAAAAATGGCAAAGCGAATCATCGTTGAAATTAGCGGTAAATTAGGCAATCTAGCCGAGCTAAACTTGCCACAAAGTAAGATTGACGCGCTAAACGCGCTTGAATCGCTGGGCTTTAAAAATAGTGAGATTTTAGCAATGCTAGAAAATGTAGAATCCACAAGCACAGAGGGAATCATAAAAGAGGCATTGCAGAAATTGAAAAAATAGCGTTGCGATTTGTGTGCAAAATCTACTTCGCCCTAAAAATATACACTTGATTCGGGGCTTTAAAAATATTGCCCATATTATTTAGCGCGTGATTTATGCCTAGATTTCGCAAGATATACGCGCCCAAACTCATTGCGCTGTAATTTGGAAAATAGCCCCTATTTTGCGTAGCATAAAGCAACTCATAGCGACTTTTTAGCCACGCTACTTGAAAATCGCCTACCATAAATTTATCGCTCATATAAGTTAGCACGATTAAATCCCCGCTTTGTGGCACTTCCACGCTATCGCTATTAAAAAAGCTAAGTTTAGAGCGCGAATCCACGCTAAAAATTTTGCCATTTGGCTCACTAGCTTTTATGTCAAAATTCTCCACGCCATAAATCTTTGGTAGCACGGAAAATAGCGATGGATAAGCCCACGAATTATAGCACCTATCGATTCCGCGACAAAATCCATCGAAATAAATCGTAGTTTTCTCGCCTCTTTCGCTGATATACGCGCTTAGAAACGCAAATGCGTCATTAAGATTTTTGTTTTGAATCTTATTTAGCGTGTAGTAATGAATGCTCTGCGGCACACAACTACCCACAAAAATAAGTGCGATTAACGCACCCACCACGCGAATCCACGCATTTTTTAGCAAATCACAATGCCGATTCACAAAAAACGCACCATAAATACACGCCAAAAGATTCGCAGGGGCGAAATAGTGAAAACTCCCCATACCAAGCACCAAAAACGCCATAAAATAAAAAAATGCGCTAATTCCCAAAGCGTCATAGAAAATATCGATTTTTTCGCCACGCCACGCGATTTTATAAGCGCGAATGCCTAGCATAATAGGCAGTGCAATGCTTACAAGCGGTGTGCCTAAAATCGCCACAACCGCCGTGCGAATCGTAGAAAACACACCAAATTCGCCGTATTTTCCCTCCGCACCAAATGCAAAGATAAAATACGCGCCCAAAAACACAATGCTTGAGATGATTAAAAGGGCGCAGAAAATGGCGTGGATTCGCGCTATTTTGCGTTTTGCGATAAATCCAAGTGCAAGATAGAAAAATCCAAATCCGCCGATGATGACAAATGAGACTTCTTTAAGATATAGCGTGAGATTCGCGGATATTAGGGCAAGTGTGAGGATTGTGAGTGTTTTGCATTTGGATTCTATCTTTTTGTGTTCTGCCCCCCCCCATTTGCGATTCGCGCTGTTTAAAAGCGCGTCTGAGAGCGCGAAAAATATCATTATAAACGCAATTTGTGTGGTTTCTGGAAATGTGATTTGCGTGTAAATTTTTACTGCCCCCACGCTAAAAATAAACATTGCAAATAAAATCACTCGCGCCCTAGCGCAAAATTCGCGTGTGAGATAGTAAAAACTCGTAGCCACAGCGATAAAACAAAGCGCATTAAAAATCATAAAAGCATAAGGATTGATAGAGATTTGCGCTACAAGGTTTAGATTCCACCCTGCAAGTGGGAAAAATCGCCCCCACGCAAAGCCAAGTCCGTGCCACACAGATTCGCCATTTAGCAAAGTTGTGTAAAACATAATATCATCGCCACTCATAAGCGGTGCGCTTGTATTCCACACAATAGCCACCGCACAAAGTGCTATGAGCGCGATAAAAAGCGCATTATAAATATTTTTCATTTTTTTGCTCCATTTTTTTTAAATTGCAAGTTTTCATCAAATCATCGCTTCTAATTTTTGCGAATCTAAAATGATGATTTTGCCCTTAATCACGGATATTGCGCCCAAATTTTTTAGGCTTTTTATGATGCGTGATAAGGACTGCGGATTTGTATTTAAAATATCGGCGATTTTGCGCTGTGAGGGGAGATTCGCGCTATTTTCTAAAAGAAAATTTGCTACATTTTGAATAAGCGTATTTTCGCTTTGCGTGATATATCGCTCCAAAATGCCTATTTTTTGGCATAATGAGCTAATTAGCGAAAAGCAAAAGTTGCTATTTTGCTCGATATGTGCGCGAAACGCCCCTATTTCAATCTCTAAAATCTCGCATTCTCCAATACTTATCGCACTAGCTGGATAGGCGATTCCCTCTAGGCTAGGATATTCCGCCACAAAGCACACGGCATTTAGCGTGTGGAGGATTTTTAAAGCGATTTGATTACCACCAAATGCCTTGCTTAAGCGCACTTTGCCCTTGATAAGCAGTAGTAATTTTGTCGGCATTTCGCCCTCGAAAAATATAATATTGCCGTCTTTGTAATGGCGAATCCTACCTATTTCACGCAATTTTATAATATAATCGTCCATTTTTTTACTCGCATTTTTGTCGCAAATATTAACATAAGTTAATTTTAAAGCACATTTATTGCGCTAAAATTCCGCCAAATTTTAAGACAAAGGAAGCAAAATGGACGCGCTGTATCCGTATTTTTTGGTGATTCATACGCTTTGTGCGATTATATTTTTGGGATTTATTTTTTGCGATGTGATTCTTTTGACGCCCGTTCGCAAGGTGCTTGGCGATGAATTTGCCGATAAAATGTGGAGCGTGATTATGCCTCGTGGGCGAAAGATTATGCCGTGCTGCGTGCTATTGCTAGTTATCACAGGCGGGGCGATGATGACGCGCTGGGTAAGCCCATCTCTTGGGTGGTTTGGCACGAACTTGCAAACTTTGCTAACTATAAAAATCCTTTTGGCACTTGGAATTGTCGCAATGGTGGTGGTTTCACTGACTTTTCACTTTTTGTTGCCACACCGCAAAAATCCTTTGGCAAATGCGATTCACCCACTCGCGCTTATTTTGGGATTTTTCATCGTGGTTTTGGCAAAATTAGCATTTCACATTTAAGGAGCAAAAAATGAAATACAACGAAATCAATATGGACGGAATTAACGCGCTTATGGAGATTTTCTACGAAAAGATTCGCGCTGATAAGAGTGGCTTGGGCGAGATTTTTAACTCACGAATCGGCACAGATGAGCCAAGCTGGGATAAGCACAAGGCAAAAATCGCGTCATTTTGGCAAGGAATGTTGCTAGGAGAGGGCGATTACAACGGACAGCCGATGAAGGCGCATTTGGACTTGCCACCATTTAAACGCGAACTTTTTGGCACGTGGCTGGGGCTATTTGAGGAAAGCCTAAATATCGTATTTGAGCCACAAATCGCAAATGAGATTCTAAACAAAGCGCGTGGAATCGCGCAAAGATTTGAATATATGATTTTTGAGGTGCATTAACATTGCGCTTAAAATCTTACCATTAACCCCACTTGAAATCCGCCCTTGCCGTTTGGCAAAATGGGCGTTGTGATTAGCTCGGTTTTGGCGTTTTTGTTGTGAATCCCAAAGACTTCGCCAAGCCCCATACGCTGTATGATGCTCCCTAGCGGGTCTAGCACCCATAGAATTAGGTTTCCTAAAAAGTAGCTATCAAAAAGTTTGCTGTCATTGCGCTGAATGTAGCGGATAAGCTGATAAAAGCCCTCGCCAAGCAACGAGCCAAGCGCAGGTGTTAGCACCAAATCCTGCCAACTAGGCACTTCTGCAAAGCTCTCAAGCCCGTATTCCCAGTAAAATGTCGATGCCACAAAGCTAAAAAACGCGCCCTCAGCCCAGCTAAATCCAGCCATTCGCGGCTGCAAATAATAAAGTGCGCCGACATAAGGGTGGGCGACATAGTTTAGCCACGCCTCATCATTATCCACCACAGGCGAGTTTGAGATATTTTGGCGGTATTTTTTGGTGAGTTTGCCCAATGACATTTCGCTTCTATCCCAATTTGAGACGGATTCAGGCAGTGCGTAGAGAACACCCATTGTCGCAAGACTTGCTACGGCGATGATTCCCACGCTTAAGCCTAAGTATTTTCCCCTGCTAGTAGGCTCATAATAGGTTTCGCTAATAGGCGCAATGGTGGCATCTTGCAACAAATCAAGTGTCAAATCTTGGCTACTATGGGCGAGATTCGCCACTAAAGATATGGATAAAAAGCATTTTATTGCGAAATTTGCGAATTTTTTTCGTATTTTTGTCATAATTTTTGCACCTTTGAGTCATAAAAATATGATTTTACAATAAAATTTGCAAAAAAATTTTTATATTAAATTTGACAAGGACCGAATCGCTGCAGTTGCGGGGGGGGGGGAATTATAGCCTATTATAGAGCCTTAAAATAGGCGACTTTTTGAACAAAAATTTCGTAAAATATCGAAATTTAGGGCAAAAACCCTTGCAAAAATTTTAAAATTACCCTATAATTCCGCCGTTCATAAACAAATTCAACAAAAGGAGAGAAAAATGAACAAATCAGACTTCATCGAAGTGGTGAAAAAAGTTGGCGGTTATGATACAAAAAAAGGTGCAGAACAAGCGATTTCTGCTTTTACTGACGCTGTAAAACAAGTGCTAGTAAAAAAAGATTCAGTTGAGCTTGTAGGATTTGGCAAATTTGAAACTGCGGTTCAAGCAGCTAAAACAGGCAAAATTCCCGGCACTAAAAAAACTTACACCACTAAAGAAAAAATGGTGCCTAAGTTCAAAGCTGGTAAAGCACTAAAAGACGAAGTTGCAAAAATGAAAGTTACTAAAAAATAATTTCAGCGACTTACAAAAGGGCTAGTCCGCGTGGCTAGTCCTGCCCCTCACTTGACTTTCAAAATTTTAAAATCCGCTTGTCCTCATAGCTCAGCAGGATAGAGCATTCGATTCCTAATCGAAAGGTCATTGGTTCGAATCCAATTGGGGACACCAAAGACTACCTTAACATAAATACAAAAATCGTTAATAGATTCTTTAAAATCGCTATAATCACGCAAATAGCGACAATATTTATATTTTTAATTGCGTCATTTTTTTAAAAATCTTTAAAATTTTTAACCTCATATAAGATTTAATTTATAGAAAAATAGCTAGAATCCCAAAATATTTTTTTAAATTTCTACACAAAAGGCAAACTATGAAATGTGAAATTATTACCATAGCAAATCAAAAAGGTGGCGTTGGCAAAACTACAACAGCGGTGAATCTCGCTGCATCACTTGCATACAAAGGCAAAAAGGTGCTTCTCATTGACGCAGACCCGCAGTCAAACGCTACTACAAGTTTGGGAATCCACCGCAATGATTTGGATTTCTACCTTTATCATGTGCTTACAGGCGCGAAAAAACTATCACAAATTATCACCAAAACCGACACAAGAAATCTTTTCCTAGCTCCATCAAATATCGGGCTAGTGGGCTTTGAAAAGGAATTTTACGCTAAAAAAACGCAAGGGCGCGAGTTAGTCCTAAAGAAAAAAATCGAAGAGGTTGTGGGCGAATACGACTTTGTCATTATTGATTCGCCACCTGCGTTAGGACCGCTTACGATGAATGCGCTAAGTGCCTCTGATTCGGTTCTCATTCCTATACAATGCGAATTTTTCGCGTTAGAGGGCTTGGCACAGCTTTTAAATACCATTAAATTACTAAAAGAGCAAATCAACCCGAATCTTAGCATTAAGGGCTTTTTGCCGACAATGTTTGCTTCGCAAAACAACCTTGCAAAGCAAGTCGTCTATGATTTGTCGCAACATTTTGATAAATATATGTTTAAGGATATGGACGCGCAAAATCTCATCATTCCGCGCAGTGTGAAACTCGCCGAATCGCCTAGCTTTGGTAAGCCGATTTTGCAATATGACATTCGCTCAAATGGCGCAGTGGCTTATCAAAACCTCGCTGAAGCCATTTTACAGGGAGCATAATGGCTAAAAAACAAGCTTTAGGGCGCGGACTTGGTGCGCTCATCGGTGAAATGGAAAAGGCTTACGAGCAGAATTTAGGCGATGATTCGCAGCTCGTGGTGGAAATCGACATTGATTTAATCAAGCCAAATCCATTTCAGCCACGCAAAAATTTTAACGAATCTAGCATTGCCGAACTCGCCGAATCTATCAAGGAATACGGCATTTTGCAGCCCATTTTAGTCTATGAGGAAAATAACGAATTTTTCTTAATCGCAGGTGAGCGCAGACTTCGCGCCTCCAAAGTGGCTAAATTGCACTCGATTCGCGCCATTGTCGCGGATATTAAGCCAGAAAAACTCCGCGAAATGGCTTTGATTGAAAATATCCAGCGCGAGGATTTGAATCCTATTGATTTGGCTTTGTCTTATAGTGCGCTCATCAAAGATTACAATATTACGCAAGATGAGTTAGCGCATAAGTTGCAAAAGTCCCGTCCGCAAATCACAAATACTTTGGCATTGCTAAAGCTACCCAAAAGTGCGCAGGAATTGTTGATTGAGGGTAAAATCACGCAAGGACACGCCAAAATCTTAGTGAATTTGGACGCAAAAGACTTAAAAATCGCGCTTGATTCAATCATCGGGCAGAAATTATCCGTAAGCCAAAGCGAAAAATTAGTCCAGCAGTTAAAAAACGGCGATGACAAATCCACAAAGCCAAAAAGCACAAAAGATTCAAGCAAAGATTCGCGTGAAGTGGGCGAATCAAAAATCTCACCAGAGCTAGATTCGGCTCTTAAAAAATTAGCCACAGCGTTTAAAAATCTAAAAGTGGATTCCAAAGTGAGTGGCGATTCTTTGGTATTAAAGTTTCAAAACAAGGAAAAAATTAACATTTTGATAAAAAAATTAGAAAAAATCTAGGATTTATTGTGAAAATAAGATATACTTTTGGCAAATTTTAAATTTTAGGGAGGAATTATGGGTATAAGTTTAAATCCGCAGCTAATGGCATTAGTCTTTGTGATTTTTATCGCTTCCATATATTTGCTAAATAAGTGGCTCTATCAGCCTATTTTTAGCTTTATGGACGCGCGTGATAATATGATAAAAAATGACTTGGATAATGCAAGTGGCAATGAGGGTGAGATAGAGGCGATAAATGCCGAAATGCAGGGCATTTTAGACACGGCGCGTAAAGAAGCGACTGCCATTAAAGAAAAGGCTGTTTTGGAAGCAAAGGCAGAGTATGAAAGGCAGATTGAGGGCATAAAAGCAGAAAATGAAAAAGATTTGGCAAATTTTTTGGAATCAATGCAAAAAGAAAAGCAAAGCGTGAAAACCGCGCTTTTGGCACAAATGCCAGAGTTTCAAAAAAGTTTAAATGCTAAAATCAAGCAGATTTAGGGAGGGCGCGATGAATCTACAAAGAATGAATCATAAATTTTTATTATTAGTAGCGTTGATTTTGCCTATATTTGCGAGTGCCTCAGAAGTCAGCATAGAAAATAGCGACTTTGTAATGCGCAGTGTGAATTTTGTGATTTTTGTCGCGCTTTTGTGGTGGCTTGTGGCAAAATGGATTAAAGGCGCACTTAAAGCTAGAAAAGATAGTATCGCCTCACAATTAAACGCCGTGCAGGATAAACTCGCACAAACCAAAGCAAATAAAGAATTAGCCCTAAAAGAGCTAGAAAATGCTAAAAAATTGGCGCGTGATATTGTAGAGGGCGCGAAAAAAGAGGCAGTGATTCTAAGTGATGGCATAGCATTGCAGTGCAAAAATGACAGCGAATCATTGCGCAAAGCACACGCAGAGCGACTAAATTTCGAGCAAAGGCGTATCAAAAAGGCTGTGATTGCAGAGATTTTGGACGAACTTTTGAGCGATAAAAATGTCGCGCTTGACAAAAAAGCATTTGTTGAGATTCTAGCTAAGAGGGTAGCGTGATGAATTCGATTCCAGCTAAAAAATACACAAAGGCACTGCTAGGTGCGCTAAAGGGTAGTGAGGTTGAAAACGCGCTAAAATTGCTTGAAAAAATGTCGCGTAGCTTTGAGGACGCGCAAGTTTATGGCGTGATAAATTCGCCATTTGTGCTAAAATCAAAGCGTTTGGAGCTAGTTTTAGAGGCTTTTGGCGTCCAAGATAAAAAGCTAGTGAATTTTCTTAGGCTACTAAATGATAAAAATCGCCTAAGCGAGATTCCAAATATTTTTGAAGAGCTAAATCGCTATATTCGCGCGAAAAATAACGAGTATGAGTTAATCGTGCAGTCGAATTTTGCGTTAGATTCGAGCGATTTGGAGCATATCAAGCAAAGGTTAGAGCATAAGCTAAAAGTAAAGCTATATGTGGTGCAGAAAAAAAGCAATATCGAAGGGATAAAGCTTTTTGTCGATGGAATGGGCGTGGAGAGCGCGTTTCTAAAGCAGAGCTTTACAAACGGCATAAAAAATCATATCTTAAAAGCATTTAATTAAAACAAAAAAGGAGAGTAAAAAATGTCAAGTAAGATTCAAGTAGATGAAATAAGCTCGATTATCAAGCAAAAAATCGAAGATTTTGAGCTAAAAATCGACATAGATGAGGTAGGCACGGTTATCAACTATGCTGACGGCGTGGCTCGTGTATATGGGCTAAAAAATGTAATGTATTACGAAATGGTGGAGTTTGAGACGGGCGATAAGGGACTAGCTTTGAATCTAGAGGACAATAGCGTGGGCGTGGTTGTGCTAGGTGCTGGGCGTGAAATCAAAGAGGGCGTTTCTGTCAAAAGGCTTGGCACTCTTATGAGTGTGCCTGTGGGTGATGCGGTTGTAGGGCGCGTAATCAACGCGCTTGGTGAGCCTATCGATGGCAAAGGCGCGATTGAGGCAAAAGAGCATAGATTCATCGAAGTTAAGGCGCCGGGCATTATGGCTAGAAAATCCGTGCACGAGCCATTACAGACAGGCATCAAAGCCATTGACGCGCTTGTGCCAATCGGTCGCGGACAAAGAGAGCTAATCATCGGCGATAGGCAGACAGGAAAGACGACCGTTGCTATTGACACGATTATTAACCAAAAAGGGCAAGATGTGATTTGTATCTATGTGGCAATCGGGCAAAAGGAATCCACCGTAGCCCAAGTCGTCCGCCGACTTGAAGAGCACGGAGCAATGGAATATAGCATTATTGTAAATGCTCCAGCGTCTGATTCGGCTACTATGCAATTCCTAGCACCTTATGCTGGGGTTACAATGGGTGAATATTTTAGAGATAATGCGAGACACGCGCTAATAATCTATGATGATTTAAGCAAACACGCCGTGAGCTACCGCGAAATGTCGCTAATCTTGCGCCGTCCGCCCGGACGCGAGGCATTTCCCGGCGATGTATTCTACCTTCACTCCCGCTTATTAGAGAGAGCGGCGAAATTAAGCGATGATTTGGGGGCTGGTTCGCTAACTGCGCTTCCTATCATTGAAACACAAGCAGGTGATGTCGCGGCTTATATTCCTACGAATGTTATCTCTATTACCGATGGGCAGATTTTCTTAGAGACAGATTTATTTTACTCTGGGATTCGCCCTGCAATCAATGTGGGCTTGTCCGTTTCGCGCGTGGGTGGTGCAGCGCAAGTAAAAGCGATGAAGCAAGTCGCTGGAACTTTGAGGCTAGACTTGGCGCAGTATAGGGAGTTACAAGCATTTGCACAATTTGCCTCCGACTTAGATGAGGGCAGTAGAAAGCAGCTAGATAGAGGGCAAAGAATGGTTGAGGTGCTAAAACAGCCACCATATTCGCCTTTATCGGTAGAAAAGCAGATTGTCATCATTTTTGCGGGTGCAAAAGGCTATTTGGATAATGTTCCAGCTAACAAAATCACCAAATTTGAGGCGGATTTGTATCCATTCATCGAGGCAAAATATCCTAAGATTTTTGAGACTTTGATTAGCAAAAAAGCCATTGATTCGGATTTAGAGGCACTTTTAAAACAAGCATTAGAAGAGTTTAATAATTCATTCGCAGTGTAAGGCAAAAAAATGGGAAATAGTTTAAAAGAGATTAGAAAAGAAATTGCAAGTATTAAAAATATCCAAAAAACTACTCGTGCAATGAAGCTTGTGGCGAATTCCAAGCTTAAAAAAGCCGTAGAAGCCGCCAAGCGCAGTAGAATCTATGCTGAGAAACTAAATGAAGTTTTCAACGAGATTATCCAAAAAACGCTATCAAATGGGAATCTTTTTGAAAAAAACGACATTTTGTTTGTCGATAAGGATAGAGCGATAAAAATGGTGGATATTGTGTTTATCACTTCTGACAAGGGCTTGTGTGGCGCGTTTAATTCAAACACCATAAAATCCGTTGTCGCGCTGATGAATGAATACAAAAAGCAAGACATTAAGGTGCGTCTTCGTGGCGTAGGCAAAACGGGCATTCGGTATTTTAACTTTAATGAAATCGAGCTATGCGATGAATCTGACACGCTTTCATCGAATCCTAGCGATTCGGCGGCAAGTGAGTTTATAATGAAAGCTGTAAATGACTATGTGGAGGGCATTACCGATAAAGTTATTATCGTGCATAATGGCTTTAAAAATATGCTCTCTCAAGAGATTCAATGTGCTGAGATTTTGCCTTTCAAAGTGGATTTAGATGATGTTGCTACAAAGTCAAGGGACAATGGCGAAATGCTTATTGAGCCCACAGACAATGAAAAGCAGATTTTAGATGAGCTAGTGCGACAATATATCAACTATAATATGTTTTACGCGCTTATTGATTCACTTGCAGCTGAGCTAAGTGCGCGAATGCAGGCAATGGATACAGCGACTAAAAACGCATCTGAGTTGGTTAGGGATTTGACGATTAAGCATAATAAAGCGCGTCAAGCAGCGATTACTACGGAATTAGTAGAGATAAACGCTGGTGTTGAGGCGATGAAATAATTAAAATAAGGAGAAAATATGGAATCAAAAAATGTAATAGGGACAATCTCACAGATTATGGGTCCTGTCGTGGATATTGACTTTGTGAGAGAGGGCGATGAGGCGTATTTGCCAAAGATTTATGAGGCGATAGATGTAGTCTATAAAATGGAGGGCGAGGAAAAACGGCTCGTTTTGGAAGTCGCTGCGCATTTGGGTGATAATCGTGTGCGCACAATCGCTATGGATATGACAGAGGGGCTATGTCGCGGACAAGAAGTAAAAGCGCGTGGCACGATGATAGAAGTGCCTGTGGGCGAGGAAGTTTTAGGACGAATCCTAAATGTTGTGGGCGATACCATTGATAATGGCAAACCGCTAGAGCGAAAAATCACGCTACCCATTCACCGCCCTGCGCCTAGCTTTGAGGAACAAAGCACTAAGACAGAAATGTTTGAGACGGGAATCAAAGTCGTAGATTTACTTGCGCCATATTCCAAAGGCGGTAAAGTAGGGCTATTTGGCGGTGCTGGTGTGGGCAAAACGGTAATCATTATGGAGCTAATCCACAATGTCGCCTATAAGCACAGCGGATATTCGATTTTCGCAGGTGTAGGCGAACGCACAAGAGAGGGCAATGACTTATATAACGAGATGAAAGAAAGTAGCGTTTTGGATAAGGTTGCGCTTTGCTATGGGCAAATGAATGAGCCACCGGGAGCAAGGAATCGTATCGCATTCACAGGGCTTACAATGGCGGAATATTTCCGCGATGAAAAAGGGCTTGATGTGCTAATGTTTATTGATAATATCTTTAGATTCGCGCAATCTGGGGCGGAAATGTCTGCGCTTTTAGGGCGAATCCCATCAGCTGTGGGTTATCAGCCTACACTTGCTACTGAAATGGGTAAATTGCAAGAGCGAATCACTTCTACCAAAAAAGGCTCAATCACTTCCGTCCAAGCTGTTTATGTTCCAGCGGACGACTTGACAGACCCCGCACCTGCGAGTGTTTTCGCGCACCTTGATGCGACTACCGTTTTGGATAGAAAAATTGCTGAAAAGGGCATCTATCCTGCGGTTGACCCACTAGGTTCTACTTCGCGTATCCTAGACCCGCATATCGTGGGCGAAAAGCACCACAGAGTTGCTATCGGCGTCCAGCAAGTATTACAAAAATACAAAGATTTGCAAGACATTATCGCATTGCTCGGTATGGACGAGCTATCAGAGGAAGATAAACGAACCGTTAGCCGTGCTAGAAAAATGGAGCGATTCTTATCGCAACCATTCTTTGTCGCAGAGGTTTTCACAGGAAGTCCGGGTAAATATGTAAGCCTAGAGGACACAATCAACGGCTTTGAGGGAATCTTAGAGGGCAAATACGATGATGTGCCAGAGGCTGCCTTTTATATGGTAGGCAACATAGATGAGGTAGTGGAAAAAGCACAAAAACTAAAAAGCTAAAAGGTAAAAGTAATGGAGCAGATTAAATTAACTATCGTTACGCCCTATGGCAAGATATTTAGCGATAATGTGAAGTCCGTATTTTTGCCCGGCAGTGAGGGCGAATTTGGCGTTTTGCCCGGACATTGCGATTTTTTATCCTTGCTAAAAGTCGGCGTGATTGAGATTTTAAAAGCTGATGACAAAAGAGAGCTAGTGGCGATAAATTGGGGCTATGCGGAGGTTACAAATAGCAAAGTCGATGTGTTGGCAAATGGTGCGGTGGCGATTGAGGGCGAAGATGAGAGTGCCATTAGCAAGGCGATTGACAATGCAAAAGATTTGCTAAAATCCGCTGCCAAAGAGGAAGCACTCGTTTCTATCGCGCTTACAAAGATTGAGACAAACGCAAAGCAACTTTTATAAAGGCAAAAGTTTTGAATCAATTCTTAAGCGATATTGGACCCGTTACTTGGGTGGTTTTAGTGTGGCTGTCGATTTATTTTATCATAAATATTTGGGTGTTTATTTGGCGCACAATCAAGCTAAATGATACGCTAAACACCGAGCGCGATTCGCTAGAGCTAGTCATCACAGGACACACGCCACTGCCAAAGGCGACTTTTTTTAATATCCTTGATTCGCACGATTTAAATGAAAATATCTTAAATGTCTATAAGCTAAAAGCCCTTGCACAAGCCACTATCGGGCTTTCTATGCTTAGCATTATCTCATCAACCGCGCCATTTATCGGGCTTTTTGGCACGGTTGTGGAGATTTTGGAGGCGTTTTATCATTTGGGAGGCGAGGGCAAAGTCAGCTTTGACATTATCGCGCCTATCATTTCAAAGGCACTTATCGCTACGGCATTTGGGATACTTACGGCGATTCCCGCGTATTCATTTTACATTATGCTTAGGCGCAAAGTCTATCAAGTCAGCTCGTTTTTGGATATGCAAATCAATTTTGTCATCTCTAGCGAATCCAAAAAAGATGATTTTAAAATCACGCTCACCAAATCAAACTCTGATTAGAATCACTCGAATCTAGGGGCGCGTTTTGGAAAATTATGATGATTTTGGGTTAAATGACAAGCCAGACTTAAATATCACGCCGTTAGTTGATATTATGCTAGTGCTACTAGCGATTTTAATGGTAACTACGCCCACGATTGTCTATAAAGAGGATATTTCGTTAGCGCGTGGCTCAAAAACGCAAAAAGTCATAAACGAGCCACAAATCGAAGTGCGAATCGATAGAAATCGCAATATTTACATAAAAGATTCGACTTACAATTTCAAAAATTTCACAGATAATTTCAATCTCTTAGGGCAGAGCTACGACAAAGCCACAGAAGTGCGAATCCGCGCGGATAAGGACATAAACTACGGCGATGTGATTTTCGTGCTAAAGAGCATTAAAGAGGCTGGATTCCTAAAGGTTTCGCTAATCACAAATGGATAGATTCGACACTCAATACAAAGACGGCATTTTCGTGCTTAGTGGCATTTTCGCGCTTTCGCTGTATGTGCTTTTATTGCTACTTTTGGCGTTGCTTTTTAAGCTAGGCGGGGCAAAAATCGCTATTTCTATAAATGCGCCAAGCGCGATTAGTGCCATTAGCGTGGATTTGGTGGAGATTCCTATTCAAAATGTCCCTGAAGTAAGCGCGGAGGAAATCGCTGAGGTAACCACAAACGACAATGCCGAAACGCCCAAAGATTCAGGCTCAAAAAGCGCGGTAGCTGGGCTTGGAATGGGCGATTTATTTGAAAAAATCGACACTACCAAGCCCGCCAAAGACACCAAAATCGCTGATAACCGCGACAAAATCGCACTTAACAAAAAAGGCGAAAACACAACGAATCAAAAGCTAAGCCAAATCATCGAAAAAACGCAAAATATTATGCAGACTCTGGAAAATCTCAACTCAAATATTATGATTAGTGATTCGGCTAACTCGAAATTTTGCGAGAAATACAGCGATTACTGCGACAAACTCTACACGCTTTTGTATAAAAATTGGAACGCCAAAAGTGCCTTTGTAGAGCCATTAAACTCAAAAGTGCAAATTTCCATTAGCAAAGACGGAAATTTTAGCTATACTATCAAAAAAAAATCTGGCAATAATGTCTTTGATGCGGAATTAGCGGAATCATTACAAAACCTAAAAAGCCAAAAATTCCCCACGCTAGAGGACATACAGATTGACAAATTAGAGGTAAATTTTACAAACAAAAGGAGAAGCGAATGAAAAAAATATTGATGATTTGTGTGCTATTTGTGGCGAGTGTAGCGAATCTTAGCGCGATTGACGCAACTATCGAGGTGGTGAAAGACGCGACAAGATTGCCTACAATCGTGGTGGAAAATCTAAATAGCAACAAAAATGATGTGCTAATCTCAAGCAAGATTCACAAAATGCTAGTGGCGGATTTAAAGGTAAGTGGGCATTTTAATGTCATCGAGCGCAACGAGGGCGACAAAAATATAGACTACGAATCCTATGTGCGCGAAAATGTGAATCTTGTCGTCAAACTCACAAGCGAGGCAACTAGCAGCGAGTTATTATCCACGATTCAAGTCTATGATGTAAATGTCCGCCAAGTCGCGCTATCCAAGCAATACAGCGTCAAAGAGGAAATGCGCTTTCCATTTTTGGCGCATAAAATGGCGATTGACATAAATGGCTATATACAAGCTCCCAGCATTGATTGGATGAATCGCTTTGTAGTTTTTGCCAAATATACGAAGTCAAAAGAGAGCTACATTGTCATTGCGGACTACACGCTTACCTATCAAAGCGCGGTGATTCGCGATGGGCTAAATATTTTTCCCAAATGGGTGGATTCTGAGCAGACTACGATTTTATTTACCAAGTATATGCCAAAGCCCACGCTTATGCGCTACAATATCTACACAGGCAAAATGGATAGATTGCTTTCAAGCGATGGGCTAATCATCGCTAGTGATGTCAGCAAGGACGGCAAAAAAGTTCTGCTAACTATGGCTCCCAAAGCCCAAACAGACATTTATCTCTACGATATGACAACCAAGCAAAACACCAAGCTGACAAATTACAACGGCATTGATGTGGGTGCGAATTTCATAAATAACGAGCGAAGCATTATGTTTATCAGCGATAGATTGGGCTATCCTAATATCTTTTCGCTAGATTTAAAATCGCGCCTAATCTCACAGCTAGTCTATCACGGGCGAAACAATAGCTCTGCAAGCGCGCACAACGAATATATCGTATATTCTAGTCGCGAGAGTGCCAATGAGTTTGGCTCAAATATCTTTAATCTATATTTGATTTCCACCAAAAGCGACTACATTCGGCGACTTACGGCAAGTGGCATAAATCAGCTCCCGCGATTTTCACGCGATGGCGGAAGCATAATGTTTGTCAAAAATACCGAAGATGAAAGCTCACTAGGCATTATCCGCCTAAATTACAACAAAAGCTATTTATTCCCACTAGCAAATGAGAAGATTCAATCGATTGATTGGTAGGGTAGGGCGATAGAATAAAAAAACAAACAAATGGGCTTTTTTAGTAGAGCAACGGTATAAAATATGTTGGCTATTTGGCTTTTATGTGCACATACGAGATATAATTATTGTATCTTTGTTATTGCGAGGGCTTTAGTCCGAAGTAATCTATGATTTTAAATATATGGATTGCCACGAATCTGCTAACGCAGATTCTCGCAATGACGAAAAAGGCGTGAATACTTCAGGTTAAAGTTCAAAATAATGACGAGGATTTTAATTTTTTGTGGATTGCTTTGGCGATTCAGTGAATCGCCTCACAATGACAAAAAGGTTTGGATTGCTTTGTTGTGTTTGCTTTGCTCACACTGCCTCGCAATGACGGAGCAAGGGATTTATCTTGCTAGAACAAATCCACACCTTACATACCTCGTCATTGCGAGATTTTCGCTAGAAAATCGAAGCAATCTATTGTATTAAATGTGTGGATTGCCACGACTTTGCTAACGCAAAGTCTCGCAATGACGAAAAGGTGTAGATTACTTCGGCTGTTTCGCTCACTCGCAATGACAAAAAAGGTTTGGATTGTTTTGTCCTTGCCTTTAGGCAAGGACTCGCAATGACATAATGACATGTGATTCGCTAGTATTTATACTCCAAACTTAAGAAAATCCTGCGTCCGGGCATATAGTAGCCCTCCGAATAATAATATAGCGCGTCAAATACATTGCTTACGCCTAGTGAAAATTGCAGTCCATCTATAATACGCAAATTTGTCTTTAAATCCACTAGGAACACGCTTTTATTTTTGCTATATCCATTATTGTAGCTCCATTGTGGGCTTTGATAGGTGAGATTGGCAATCAAATCCCACTGAGAAAATGGCGTTAAGCCAAGCATTGCATTTGCGATATGCTCGGGGTAGTTTAGGATTCGATTTAAGCCATTAGGATAGCTACTACTATAACCTTTTCGCGTATGCTTTTGCTGATAGGTATAATTTGCACCCAAAGTTATTTTATCGCTCCAAAATCCTTGTGAGAATCCCACTTCTACGCCATAGCTGTAACCCTCACGAAAATTTACCATTTTATAGCAATTACCATTTCGTGGAGATGCACAACCTGTATATCCTCCCTCATCTACAAACATATTAGTTAAGTCATTATAATACACTGCTAATTCCGCGCTTGTAGTGCCTAAAAATGTATTATAATCTAGCTTTGTGCCAAACTCTGCATTTATGGCAGATTCGGGTTGTAAATTTGAATTAGATACATAACTTCCCCATCGACTAGAAAATCTAGCTTTCATAGTAGGCAATGAAGTTTTATAGCCGACATTTAGCCAAGAAGTAATATTTTCACTCCAATCACCATAGACAATCGCTTGAGCTGTGCCACCTTGCAAATTAGATTTTTTGCCTTTTCCGTTGCTTGTTACATACTTTAGCATATCTGCTCTATCGTAACTTGCTGCTAACACGAGCCTAAATATATCATTGAATCTTTGTGCATATTCGGCAAAAATCGAAGTGCTAATTTCAGCTAGTTTTGTATCTGGGTCGGAGCGTTTTAGTGGGTCGTAGCTATTGTGATTGTCTTGTTTTAGATTCACACCTACTTTGAAATTGATATTATCGCTAAAATCAACACCTACCGTTTCAATTAAGCCGATTGTAAAGTCATCATATCTACTTTCACTAGGTGCAACATTAAAAGGACTAGTTAGGGTAGTGTTTATATTGTTGCGTCCTTCATAACGCCCTATAACCTTTAAGAGATTATAAAAGCTATCATAATATAACCTTGTATTTAAGCTAATCATATCTGTGATATTTGAACGCCCTAACAAGTAAGCAGTGATTTTATCATAATGTGGCCATTTCCAAAATGAACTATTCGAGTTTGTAGAAACATTCCCGCCTTTATTGCCACGCTCATAGATAAAGTTTAGCGAATATTCGTGGTTTTCATTTGGCTCAAATCCCACTTTTACACGCAAAGTATGATTAGTAAAATAGCTATTAGTAGCCTCCAAATCAGGTTGATATGAAGTAGGCGTAAATTTATGCGAAAGCGGATAGGAATCACGCGTATCAAAGCTATAACTAGCCTGCATATAATACTGCCCCAAATTTGAGCCGATAGATACGGCTGCTTGATGCTCATTATTAGAGATAAAGCCGTATTTTAGGGCGACTTCTAATTTATCGAGCGGCTTTGAAGTAATCATATTGATTGCACCGCCCATTGTGTTAATGCCGTATTGTGGCGAAGTGTAGCCTTTGGAAATACTCATCTCACTAATGCCATAGGTGGAGAATTGTCCCCAATCGGTTTGCTTATCATAAATAGAGTGCATAGGAATCCCATCTAAGAAAAAGCCAATTTGTGTGCCACCAAAGCCACGAATATTTATGCTAGGCTCTCCCCTGCTACCACTTGCTGGATAGTAGAAAACGCCTGTTTGATAGCGCAGAGCCTCAGCTATATTGCTAGAGTTTGTATCCTCAATGTCCTTGCTTGTGATAAAAACTGCGGAATCATTAGAATCTACCTGTAATTTTACGGTGCGCTCGATTCGCCCTAAGTCATAAGCGTGGGTTAGCTTTGGTGTGGTGCGATTCGCAGTGGATTCGCTTGAATTGCTTGAATCTGTCGCGCTTTGATTCGCATTTTCATTTTGTGCTAGGAATATGTTTTGATTTATATTTTGAGTGGAATCTAATTGCG
>JBNMKJ010000024.1:0-37817 GCA_050874285.1 Helicobacteraceae bacterium
TATGTTTTGATTTATATTTTGAGTGGAATCTAATTGCGGGGTGGATTTGCTATTTTCTTGGTTCTGCCCCCCCCCTAGTAGCCGAATCTGCCAAATCCGTCTGTGCTAAGGCTGGATTTGCAAACAAAAATGCAAGGCTAAGAGCCATAGTCGAAATATGCGTATTTGTGTAATTTTTCATCATCATACCTCCATAAAATTGAAATTGTAAAATACACAAGCGAAATATATCAAAAAATACATTAAAAAATAAAGAGTTTGTGAAAATTTTATGAATAATGTGGGTGGAATTGTGTAGTTTGGGTGTGTGATGGGGGTTTTTTGAGATTTTTTGTGGTTGCTTTTGGATTTTTGCAATAATTTCGTCATACTGAGGGCTTTAGCCCGAAGTATCCATTTGGGTGGTTTAAAATTAAAAACGATTCGCTTACCTTAAATAAATTTGCTGTTATTTGATTCAATTTTATATTATCGATTCGTTATTTTTTTAATTCGTGCGATTTGGATACTTCGGCGACTTTTTCGCCTCAGTATGACTAGGTGAGATAGATTCGTCATTGCGAGAAAATGAGCGTAGCGAATTTTCGTGGCAATCTACAAAATAAAAAATGTGGATTGCTTCGGTCGAATCTGCGATTCGCCCTCGCAATGACTAAAAATGTGCAAATACTTTAGATTAAGTTTACAATAATGACTAGGTTTTATGATTTTATGGATTGCTTTGCCTTGCCTTTCGGCAAGGACTCGCAATGACGGCAGGTTTGGATTGCAATGAATTGCCTAACAGCAAGTCTCGCAATGATGAATCACCTACGCTGTTATTGAAATTATTTACAATATGCCACATATCGTCATTGCGAGGGCTTTGCCTGAAGCAATCTATGATTTTAAATGTGTGGATTGCCACGAATATGCTAACGCAGATTCTCGCAATGACAAACAAGGTATAGGTTGCTTCGGCGATTCGCTAAAATCGCCTCGCAATGACGAAATTATGGATTACTTCGATTGAATCGACGATTTCACCATATTCAATGACGAATCGCAACCATACTTTTATTGAAACACTCGGTAAAACGCACAGCCCTCACTTGCTAGGCTTAGCATTTCTTTATCGCCCTTTGTATCGCCATAGGCGTAGATTTGCGTGAAATCAGCGAGATTATACCGCGCTTTGATTCGAGCGACTTTTTGTGCGCCATAGCAATTTGGTGTGGCAAATCGCCCTGTGATTTGCGAATCACTCACTTCCATTTTGGTGGCGATTAAATCCACTT
The DNA here is from genome assembly GCA_050874285.1 of Helicobacteraceae bacterium. Lineage (GTDB taxonomy): Bacteria > Campylobacterota > Campylobacteria > Campylobacterales > Helicobacteraceae > NHYM01. The sequence goes on from JBNMKJ010000024.1 coordinate 1,278, forward strand.
CTAATTTTTGCGCTAAAAATCCCAAATATTCCTCAAAACTAGCACTCACAATGACGACTTTATGCCCTTGTGCCTTGTGCCACGCGATTTTTTGCAGTGCCGAATCTTTGCAAATTGATTCGAGATGAGGCAAAAAGTCCTTGCAAAATCCTTGAAATGTGCTAATATCCATTCCTTTTATGCAACTACTTAAAACGCGCTCTTTTGCGGTGGTATTGCCTATAAAACCAAGTTTATAAAGCAATAAAATATGCAAGTTTTGCGCTAATTTCACATAAAATTTTCGCCCTAAAATAAATCGCAAAAACAGCGCGAAACTATCGCCCTTGCTAACCGTCCCATCAAAATCAAAAAACGCTATATTCATATTTGATATGCCCCTTTTTATGGCAAGATTGTTATTAAGATTGCTATCTAAAAAAAATGCCAAAATTCCTAAAATCTCACTTTTGTTTCCACGCCTAAATTTTCGCGGATATTATCATAGCTGGGGGCGAAGTATAAAAATTGCGCGAAATCATTTGCGTCATAGCTTTGGCGGATTTTCACGCTAAATTCGCCCTTTGTCGCGCTCTGCAAAGCCAAAGTCTGCACACCATTATTTACCGCACCGATAGAATACACGCTAATGCCCTCGCCACCGAAACTAAGCTGATTTTCTAGTACCTTTAAATCACGCGGGTGCATAGTATTGACATACCAGCCACTTAGATTGCTATCCGCACTCGCCTTTGGTAGCCTAGCAGTGGGCGAAATCACGCTCTCAATATCCACCACCTTGCACTCGGGATATTTGCAGAAAAATTGATATGAGACTTTGGGATTCGCCACAAGCGATTTGTTTTCATTGCTATTTGGAATAAGCTCGATTCGTCCGCGCATAAGGGCGATTCGCCAATCGCTTGTAATCTTTGGTTTAGTGATATAGCGCGGATATTGTGCGCCCAAACTCACAAAATCAAGGCTCAAAAATGTGTCATTTAGATTTACCACGCGCGAAGTAAATAAATCAATGGGCGTTAAATCTCTATCTTTTATGCCTGTGGCTGAGAGTTTCCGCACCACACGAGCAATCGAGCTATCCACAAACGCGCTTTTTGGGATTATGGAATCTGGCATATTTTCATTCACAAAGACAAAATTGCTGATATTATCATCTAACTTCGCGCTTAAATCGCGCCCATAGCAATTTGCCGTGAAATTTTTTAGCGTCCTATTTTGATGATTTAGTGCTTGGAGCGTAATCTTTGTCATCGGCAGATAGGGAATAGCTGGAATATAGCTGTGCTGATTGTAATACATTTGCCGTCCATTATTTTCAATCGCCGCATAAATAGAGTGGGGAATCAAATCCACGCGTTTGCGAACAATGATAGGCTTTTGGCAGGGAATCTTGCCGACATTGTTGATATTTACGCTATTTAGATTCGCGCTTTCAGTCGGTGCGCCTTGAAGTTGCGAATCTTGCGAATCTACGCTTGGATTCGCACTCGATTCGGCTTGATTCGCGCTTAGATTCGCAATCAATTCGCCCTCAATCAAACATTTTCCATCGGCTCTATCTTTGGCATCTAGGCGATTTGTAAGCGCGATTTCAAGCACACCACTTGCCACATCATCAAAGTTTATATTAAGATTGCCACCTATGAATCGCCCATTTTTAAATCGCGCAATGCCCTCGATTTTTTCGCCCACAGGCGCACAAAGCCCACCATCACGGATAAAGCGCACAAAAAGTGGGACTAGATTTTCGCTAAAGCCCCTATCGATTTCGCCGTTAAGATTTCGCGCGGTGGCGTTTGGGGCGATTTGCAGCGTGTGATTTTGCGCCTTTAGCACGAGAATTTCGCCATTATCATAAGGCGATTGATTGGGTGCGTTTAGATTTTGTGGGAGATTTGGGAGATTCGCATTTAGATTATGCGGATTCGCGCTAACACTTGAATCTAGCTTTACAATGCCACCTGTGGCATTTACAATGCTAAAGCTAATGTCAAAGCTGTGCGGAATGACGCTAATTGGTTGCGTAGTTTGCGTGATTTGCTGACGATAGAGCATAAATCCGCACGAAATAAATGCGCGATTTTGCGATGAACTCGCGCCAAATGGATACTCAACTACATAGCTAAAGCCACTGCCACGCAGTTTGGAGAAAAATCGCCTCCCCAAAGTGTCGCGGAATTCGCAATATTTATTGTTTATTTCGCGTGGATAAGCGACTTTGCCACTTGAATCAAGTGCGTAAAACAAAATACCAAACTTCGCCTTTGAGCCACTAATCTTTGTGTAAATGCGATTGCTAAAGTGGCGTAGGTTGCTAACAAGGCATTCCATTCGTGTGTAGTCGCTACCACCGCAGATTTTCTCCACCTCTTTAAAAATCGCATATTCCACAATTATAGGCTGTTGCACGAGTGAGTGCTTTTGGGCTTGTCCATCTACACTCGCGCCCAAACCTTGCGGATTCGCAGGGATAATGGGAAGCGGTTGCGCTACGGGCGGGGCTTGGAGATTGCCATTTGTCGCTTGTGGCGGAATGGGTTGCGTGTAATTTTGCGTATCTTGAATATTTGTGCCGTTTGGATTCGCACTATTTGGATTCGCCACATTTACGCCATTTTGCGCCCATAATAAGCCACATATCACACAAATTACAATAGCAACCCGCACCACAAACTCCCTACACTAGCACGATATACACGACTTGCGGTCCGTGCACACCAAAGACTGTTTTAAGCTCTATGTCCGCTGTGCGCGAAGGTCCAGCGATGAGGACGATATTGCTTGGGATAGACTTTGCTTTTAGCTTGGAGACGCCCTCATTGACGCTTTTTACGACATCTTTGCGCTCTAAAATCGCAATGCAGTTTTTAGTGATAAGCGAAGCTAGACGCGGCTCTTTGGCACTAGAGCTAACGCCAAATACACCTATGTCTGCGATTCCGCAACCTGCTTTGATAATGCTAGTATCCGTGCTAAAAAGTATGTCGCGAATCTCATCTACGCTTTTATCGTAAGGTAAAAGTTTGCACTCAGCCTTAATAGGCGCAATGTATTCCTCTGTATCAAGCGTGTAAAGGGTGCTTTGCGATTTGATTTCGCCTAAAATCTTTTTTAAATCATTTGCCAAATTCGCCTTGCTTGATTCCACCACAATGCCCTTATTTGCGACTTGCATTGCGATATATTCCTCTAGCAAGTCCGCCTTACTCGCCTTAATCAAATCCTTGTAATCTCTACTTGCTTCTTTTAGCTTATTGCTTTTAAGTGCGCTAGTCGCGCTTTTGATAATCGCCTCTTTACTCATAGATGACTCCTTGCATTTTTTTAAGTTTTGCGTGCAAACTCGCGTCCAAATCAGGGTATGCGCGGTATCGTAGCCACGAATTTAGCCCGGGGATAATGCCACCAAAGATTTTCCCCATACCGCCAAAGATTCGCACCATTGAAGCGGTGATTCGCCACATAAAGCCACTTGTAGCAATGTAAGTAAATACCGCAAAACTTCTGCGCTCAAGTGCGTTTCTATGGACATTCGCATATCCTACCACGCCTCCGCGCCCTTCCCCTGCCTTTTCACTGCGTAAGTCGCGGATTAGCTCTGCTAGTGGGATTTTCACAGGGCAAACCTCACTACAACGCCCACATAACGAACATAAATTAAGCATTGGCGCACAATTATCAATGCCAAAGATTTGCGGACTTACCACTTCGCCAATGGGTCCGGGATAGGTGCTTAGATAAGCGTGTCCGCCGATTTTGTCATACACAGGGCAGTGATTTAGGCAAGTGCCACAGCGGATACAGCTTAGTGAGCGATAATAATGCGAATCTGCCAAAATCTTAGAGCGATTATTATCTAGCAAAATAATATGCACTTCTTTTGGTCCATCTAACTCGCCTTTTTGGCGCGGGTGAGCGATGATATTATTGTAACAACTGATATTTGCGCCTGTGGCACTTGGCACAAGTAGCATATCCAAAATACTCGCATCTTCAAAACTCTCCACAATCTTTTCAATGCCACAAATAGCGATATGAATATCACACGCAGTGGTGCTCATACGCCCATTGCCCTCATTTTCGATTAACCAAATCGCGCCCTCATCGGCGATAGCGAAATTCACGCCAGAAAGCCCGATTTTAAAGTCTTTAAACTTTTGGCGCAAATGCCCCCGTGCTACGCCATTTAGCGTCTCAATAGATTCGGCGTCCTCATCTTTTAGCCCCGCGCCAAGTTTATCATTAAAAATATCGCGGACTTCATAGCGATTTTTGTGAATCGCAGGGACAACGATATGCACGGGCGGTTCATCGATTAGCTGAATGATTAGCTCACCCAAATCCGTCTCTTTAGCGTCAATGCTATGCTCTTGCAAGTAGTGATTTAGGTGAATCTCCTCACTTGCCATTGACTTGCCCTTTAGAATGATATTTGCGTCATTTTTGTGCATTAGTGCCAAAATAATTTCATTTGCCTCTTTTGCATCACTTGCCCAATGAACTTTAAAGCCATTTTTTGTCGCATTTTGCTCGAATCGCTCTAGCAATTCAGGCAATTTTGAAAGCGCATTTTGCTTGACTTTGCGCCCTAGCTCACGCAACGCTTCCCAATCTTTATAGCGATTCGCAATGGTATTTTTGCGATTTTTTTTCAAAGTGCGCATACCAGACTTTAGATTCTCGCGCATTTGCTTGTCGTGTAGCTTTGTATGGACTATTTCCTCGTATTGTTTGGTTGAATGAAAATTGCTCATAATCTCCCCCTTATTATAAGTTGATTCGCTCGGCGATGAAGTCATATAAATGAATGGGTTTGACTTTTAGCCCATTTTTTTTCATCGCTCCGCTGATATTTAGTAAGCACCCTGCGTCCGCTGATACGACATAATCAACATTTTGCGCTTTAATGTCGGCGATTTTTTCTAACACCATTGCATTTGAGATTTCTGGCTCTTTAATGCTAAATGTCCCGCCGAATCCGCAGCATTCCTCCTCGTGTTCTAAATCCACTAGCTCGACATTTTTAAGCTGACGAATTAAGGCTTTGTTTGATTCGATACTTTTTGCGGTGCGGAGTGCGTGGCAGTTTGAATGCCAAGTGATTCGCGTTTTGGGCTTTGTGTCCTCGTATTTGACTTTTAGCTCTTTGACTAAAAAGTCGCTTAGCTCATAGATTCGTTTGGAAAATTCTTTGACTTCCGCATAATTGCCGTCATCTGCGAAAATCTCCAAATAATCCACTTTCATAATCCCCGCGCACGAGCCAGATGGCACGATTATAGGATACGGCTCATTAAATAGCTTAACATTATGCAGTGCGATTTTTTTGCTGTCCTCATAGTAGCCTGAGTTGAGGCTAGGCTGTCCGCAACAAGTCTGGTCTTTTTTAAAGATGACTTCGATTCCTTCTTTTTGTAGCAATTTTATCGCATTTAGGCAAGTGCCTGAATATGCGATTCCACCTAGGCAGGTGGCGAAAAAATAAACCTTTTTATGCTCTGTTTGCATATTCTCCCCCTTACATTGTGAAATGTGGCTAAAAGTTTATCAAAAAAGTCTTAAAAGTTTATTTTATTTTGTGAAAAATTTGTGCTTTCTTAGAAAAAAAGCAAAATTTCTACCAAAATATTATTGCATAATATTTTTTTATTTTCTATATTAAATATGATTATTTTATAGTAGAATACGAATTTTTGATTCACATAAATTTTTAATTAAAGTCGCACATAAGGTTTATCTTTGGATAGGAAATTATTTTATTTAGTCTCATTTTTGCTAAGTTTTAGCGTTGTGCTGTCCTATTCGCTAGGCGTTTATGCGGTGGATTATTATGATTATGGTGAGTTTCATTTTGTGATTCGCCAAGTGATTGCGGTGGGATTTGGCATTTTGATAATGTGGATTTTATCGCAGATTCCAGCTGATAAACTCATAATGCAGTTAGGTTTTTTTATACTTTTTGTTTCAATTTTATTGCTAGTGATTATGCAGTTTTTACCCGATAACCTTGCGACAAGTGCTGGTGGAGCAAAGCGGTGGATTCGCCTATCTGGTTTTTCTATCGCACCTAGCGAGTATTTTAAGATTGGATTTATTATATTTTTGGCGTGGAGCTTTTCTAGGCGATTCGTAGGACAGCATAGAGAGAGTTTATGGAGCGAGATTCTCACGCTTTTGCCTTACATAATTATCATATTTGGCTTTATCATAACATTTATTTCGGTAATGCAAAATGACTTAGGACAGACGATACTAATGGCTATCATCTTTGGGATAATGCTACTCTTTGCAGGTGGCAGTTTCAAGCTTTTTGGGGTAATCGTGCTAAGTATAATGTTACTTTTTGGCATAGCTGTGATAAGTAGTGCGAATCGCATAGCGCGTGTAAAGGCGTGGTGGGGTAGTGTGCAAGATTATGTGCTTAGCTTTTTGCCACAAAATATCGCTGAAAATATCCGCATAGAGGCGTTGCCAGAACCTTATCAAATTTATTATTCGCTCTCAGCCATAAGCAGTGGCGGATTTTTTGGCAAAGGAATCGGCGATGGCACGATAAAGCTAGGCTTTTTAAGCGAAGTGCATACAGATATAGTTTTGGCGGGATTATGCGAGGAGCTGGGACTTTTGGGACTTTTAATCTTTGTGATAATTTTCGCGCTAATATTGCAGCGAATCCTACGCATCGCAAATCGCACCGATAGCCACATTTACGCGCTATTTTGTATCGGTGTGTGCGTTAGCTTTGGCTTTTCATTTCTCATAAACGCCTTTGGCGTAACGGGCATAATCCCTATCAAAGGCATTGCCGTGCCATTCCTAAGCTACGGCGGAAGTGCGATTTTATCAAGCTGTATCGCGCTTGGAATGGTGCTATCAATCAGCAAGTCCGCTCAAGGCGACTTAGATTCAAAAACATAAGGATTTTTATGGAAATCACACTTTTGCATTTCACACCGCTAAATATTTGCAGCAATGCAATTCGCACTTGTTGGCAGAGCTTTGATAAGGGCGATAATGGCGGAGAAAAGGACATTGCGCTAATTGAGCGCGTGGGCAATAAATTTAAGCACAGCTCCACACTGGAGCATTTGTATTATAATTTTTATATTAAAGGCATTTCTCGCGCGTGTCTGCAGGAATTAGCACGGCATCGCCTTGCCTCTTATAGTGTGAAATCCTCGCGCTACACGCTAAAAGAGCTAAAGGCTGAAGATTCGTTTTTACCGATAAATGAGGCGAATCTCAAACGCGCCGAGCGATTCATAGTCAAAACGGGCGATGATGAGGTGGATAGCGCACTTGTGAATGCGCTAGAAAATCTGCGCTTAGTCGTGGCAAGTGGCAAGGCAAATGACATTGCCAAATACGCTATGCCTGAGTGCTATAAGACGGAGTTATCTTGGAGCATAAATGCGCGGAGTTTGCAGAATTTTTTGGCATTGCGCAGCGCAAAAAGTGCGCTGTGGGAGATTCGCGCTTTGGCGGAGGCGATTTTTGAGGCTTTGCCAGAGGAACATAGATTTATCTTTGAATGCTGTATGGCGCAAGATAAATAAAAAATAGCTAAACCTTATAGTCCATCTCTTTTAGCGAATCTATACACGCGCTCGGCGTTTATGACTTTGCCACCGCTTGAGATTCCCACAAATTTGCCATTTTCATCAAAGTATGGGAATCCTTGCTCGAGTTTGAGCGTTTTATTTGCATTTTTTAGTAGAAATGGGCTACCTTGCGCAATTTTACGCGCTTTGATTTTGCCTACGATTTGGGCGTTGATTAGCTCTTTGTGATATAGCTTTGGCGATGAATAGTTGCACAAATCGTCCGTGTAGTGCGCGATTTTCAGCAGTGCCAAATTTTCATCACTATACACAACCTCCGCTTTTGCCACGCACACGAGCAAATCGCCGTCTTTTAGCTTTAGTCGTATGTCCTTTGGATAGCCAAGCGTTGCGTCAAATGCCCCTGTAACGACACGATTTTCACTTACAAATACGCCAAACGCCCCGTCATACGCACCTGAATCAAAGTCCATATCTATTTTTACCGCGCCGTTGATGAAATCATCTTTGCTTATCGCCATATAATCCTTTTCGCCTTGCGCAAACAAGGGCGATGCGAGTGGCACGAAAATCGCCGCTAACCCAGCCATCAAAAGCGCAAAGAGAAAAAGGAAAAATTTTTTTATTAGCTTCCCTGCCATAAATTTTCCTTATAATTTTTTTAAAAAATTACAAACTTTAAGCAAATATCGGTAAAATTGCGATTTTTTAAGCTAAATTTTTGGAGAAAAATATGGAAAATTTGAAAGTTTATGAAATTGATGAGAAATTTTTGGCGCAACATACAAAGGCGATTATTCGCACGAGCAAAGGCGACATAGCGATTCGTTTCTTTTACAAGGACGCGCCACAGGCGGTAACGAACTTCATCACACTTGCAAATAGCGGATTTTACAATGGACTGAAATTTCATCGCGTGATTGCTGGATTTATGGCGCAAGGTGGTTGTCCGCACAGCAAGGACAATCCACGCCTAGCAGGGACGGGCGGTCCGGGCTATCGCATAAAATGCGAGGTGGCGAATAACAAAAATCGCCACAAGCGAGGTGCGATAAGTATGGCTCACGCTGGGCGCGACACGGGCGGTAGTCAGTTTTTTATCTGCTTTGTGGATTGTCCGCACTTGGACGGCGAACACACGGTCTTTGGCAGTATCGAATCGAGCGATAAAGACAGCCTCTCTGTGTTTGATTCAATAAAGCAAAATGATGAAATCAAAGAGATTGTGATTATGAAGAAGTGAAATATTTTAACTCGCAAATCGCTTTAATATCGCCATTCGCACAAATACTCCATTTGAGACTTGCGTAAGCACCTTGCTTCGCTCATCTTTTAGCATTTCATCATCAATGTCAATATTTCTATGCACGGGACCGGGGTGGAGAATGATAATATCGCGCTCCCCGATTAACTCGCGCGTAATGCAAAATTTGGACGCATAATCCTTAAGTGAGCCATAAATTTGGTAGTTGTGTCGCTCTGTCTGTGTCCGCAAACTCATAATCACATCAACCGAATCTATCACTTCCTCCAAAGAGCCACATTTTTTGAGATTCGGCTCTTCTTTGACTAGGCTTTGAAAATGTGGTGGCGCGACCAAAACCACGCTCATTCCAAGTCGGCGAAATAAATCAATGCCACTTGTAGCCACGCGTGAGCTGATTATATCGCCCACGATTGCGATTTTTTTCCCGCGTAAATCGCCAAAATGTAGCCTCATCGTCATCGCATCAAGCAAAGCCTGTGATGGGTGCGCGTGTGCGCCATCACCGCCATTTATGATAGGACAGCTCACATATCTAGCCAAATAATCTCCCGCTCCAGCCTCGCTGTGGCGAATAATAATGGCATTTGGATTCATAGCGTTGATATTTGCGGCGGTATCGGCGATGGATTCGCCCTTTGCAGTGGAGCTTTTGGAAATATCAAGGCGCACAACCCGCCCACCAAGCCGTCTAACTGCAATCTCAAAGCTACTTAGCGTTCTAGTAGAATTTTCAAAAAAGATTGTCGCCACGAGTTTGCCCTCCAGCGCAGGTGGAATCTTGGGTGCATTTTTAAGCGTAATGGCTTCATCTAAAATCGCTTCAATATCGCCTAACTCCAAATCTTTCGTGCTTAAAAGGTGCTTTGACATAAGAATCCTTTATAAAAAAATTGCTAAAATCATAGCAAAATTTTACTTTAAAAGAAGCGAATTGTGATAAATTTAATGCGAATCTTTTGCGTGGGCTTATGTGCGTTTTGGCTCGGTGGCTGTGGGCTTTATGACGATAGCTACAAGCCAAGCGTGTTGCTAGAAAAAAAGATAAATCAAACGCGCAAATCCCAAATCATAAATAACGGCAAAACCGAAGTAGTCGGCATAGCGACTTACCTAAACAATGTCGATTCGCGAATCTACGCAGAGGGGCGCGAGTATTTTTTCGTGGAGATTTTTAGCGAGTTAGAGATTCCCCTGCGCGAATCCTTGCATTTTAGTCTCACAGGCGATGCGGAATTTATTTGGATTCGCGAGGTGGAGGCGAGTGAAATGGAGGGCATTTTAAGCGTGTATAATCGCTGGGGGCGGGGCTTTTTAATCGCATTTGATGAAATCCCATATCAGCAAAAAAAGAATATGAAACTCACGCTAGAGATTGAAAATGTCGGCGAAATGGAGTTTAATTTCGGCTACAAGGTATTTGAAATGCAATTTTAAAGTTATAGCTTTAAGATTCGCAATAATGCTATAATTTTTACAAATGCGATTAGTGGCATTACGATTTTTTTTGATTTGTTTGAATCTATACCAAAAGAAGCTTAGTCAAACAAAAATTATAGAGATTTCTACATAAACCCTTTAGCCACATTTTGTGTGTCATACTAATGATTTATCACAAAATTGTCAGCTCAAGTGAAAAATATCCAAAGAATAAAGGTTTAGATTGCCACGACTTGCCAAAGGCAAGTCTCGCAATGACTAGCTTTGATAACGAAAAAATTTATTGAATAGTGATTTGGAGATTGTGGAAATTAGTGTGGATTTAATGGTGGCGTGAAAATTAGTGCTACCAAATTACTTTGACAAATGATATGACAAAATTGCGCTTATTGCCATTGATATTTGCCAAATCTACATACCCTGCGCCAAATTCCAAATGCTCAAAAATCGTAACGGACGCCAATGCTGAAAGCTCTTTATATCCGCCCCCAGCGTATAAAATATCGACTTTGAAATTCTTGTGCCTTGCGCCTGAGAAAACATACCACGCGCTTTGATTGCGCCCGAAATACTCGCCACCTGCATTGTAATTGCTAGGCGCAATTACAGAGCCATAAAAGCGCGATGAATCGCCGTATTGTGTTAAGATTCCTACGCCGTTATTGAAAGTCTTAAAATACCCCGCGCCAAAATAAAACCAATCATAGCCAAACTTTTGCTCCACCCAAAGCAAATGCCCTAGCAAGTCGCTCCCGCGTATATTATCAACAAATGTATATTGAAATCCCGTTTGTGAGTGGAATTTATGCTCGTTGCCAAAAACCATATCCGCGCTTAAGCCTGTCGCGCCAAAATTATTCGTTACAAAGTAGGCGTAAGGGGCGATTTTAAAATATTTAGCAAAGTAAAAGTCTGCGCCAAAGGCGATTAAATGCTCATCGCGCTTTGAATCGACATTTGATTTATGTCGCTTGTAATTCCAAAGCGCATTCATCTGCCCTGTGGTTTCTCGGTAAAGTTTTTTAAATTGAAGCGTTTGCTCGTAAGAATACAACGCCCACACGCGCATAAAATCTAAGATATTCACCGCAACAGACGCGCCCTCATTGTATCCGCTAAACCACTCGTATTTGATATTATTCGTATCATATCGCCCAAGCGCGATTTGCACCACAGGGTGCGTGTATGAGAAGTAAAAATCGCTGATAATTCCATAGGCTTTGTATGCGCCATTTGCTTTGTTTTCTTTAGGATAATCGCTGTTATAAATCGTGTATGCGCCCCAGCCACCGATACCAAAGGCAATACCATTGCTCCAAGTCGCATCAAAACCCACACTCGCGCTAAGTCCGCCATAAGATGGTGTGTAGTCTTTTTGCGCGAAATTCATCTGCCACGAGATTCCCGCGTGTCCCCAAACCTCAATTTCACCAGCATTTAGTTTCGCGCCCAAATTAGCCGATAGCACCGCGACAAAGCATAAAATATATAAATTTTTCTTTAGCAATTTTTCCGCCTTTAAATTTTTGAAATTATAGCGTAATTTCGGCAAATTTAGCTTATTATCAAGGGCTTTGAATGCGAAGTTGCGAATCTAATTTGCGAATCTAAATGTGGCGTTTATTTTGGCGAATCTAGCGAAAAATCAAAGCATTTTCTATAATCGCAATCCTTGCAAAATGCCTCTACAATGCGATTTTGCCTAAAACCTTGTAGCATTTCTCGCGCTTTGTGCGAAGTAAGCGCGGATTTTATGCTTGTGTCTTTGATATTGCCAAGCGATAAAATGCCATTAAAATCCATACAGCACGGCACGATTGTGCCATTTGATAAAATGCCGATATGATGATTTAGTGCGTGGCAAGTGCCTTTGGCAAATTCGTCTTGTGGCAATAAATTCGAGCGATTTAACAAAGGCGTAAAATCCACATTCCACGCAAAAACTTCCCTAAAATCAATGATAATTTTATCGCCTAATTTTACGCGATTCGCCTCTAAATTGCGATTCACACTCGAATCCCAATTCGCGCCTTTAGATTTAGCTGATTCGCCTAAAAATTGCGCTAGATTTTTTACGCCAAATTCGCGCTCTAAAAACGCCACCAAATTCTTATTTCGCGCCCTTTTTTGCACTCGCAGATTCACAAATATTTCGCTTTTATTTTGCCTTTTATACGCGCAAAAATTAGCGATTCGCTTTAATAACAAATCCCTATTTTCCACCTCATTTAGCGCATCAAGCGAAAAATTCACTTGTTTTATGGGTGATTGTAGTAGCAAGTCAAAATCCACTAGATTCGCCCCGCTTGTAGTGATTTCTACCTTTAGATTCGCCTCTTTTGCAACTGCCAAGTAATCCGCTAAATTTTCTACACTCAGCGGGTCGCCTAAAATATGCAGTGCGATTAGATTCGTGTGCTTTTTTGCTTCAAATGCTGCTTTTTTGAAAATATCCAAATCCATCACCCCGCGAATCCCTTTTAGAGCAGGGCAAAATGAGCATTTTAGTCCGCAAATGTCGCTAATTTCTATGTAAATCTTTTTCATTTGCGATATTTTAGCTAGAATCTGCGCAAAATTTTTACAAAAAAGGCAAGGCATTTGAAAAAAATCTTAGAGCCATTTTTTAGCAAATATTTTAGCAAATACCTACTTGTAGGCGTCATCAACACCATTTTTGGCTTCTCAATAATTTTTGGGCTAATGTGGCTTGAAATCCCAGAGATTACGCCAAAAGTGGCGAATTTCGCCGGGTATTTTTGCGGATTTATTTTGTCGTATTTTTTAAATAAGCATTTCACATTTGAAAGCAAAAACTCCCACAAGCGCGACTTTTCACGCTTTGCAATCGTAATGCTATGTGCATATCTTATCAATCTCGCTACGCTTGAAATCGCCCTAAAATGGCTAGGAATCAACAAATATTTAGCCCAAATCATCGCAGGAATCGCATACACGATAAGTGGCTACATTTTTAATAGATTTTTTACCTTTAAAAGCATATAATTCGCGCCTTGATTTTTTAATCAAAATAATACAAATTTGAAAGGATAAAATTATGAAAAAATCAATCACAATAATTGGCGGAAGTATCGCAGGGCTGACCTCTGCGCTCATTTTGGCAAGTGCGAAAAATAGCGATTTGGACTTTGAGATAAATATCATTGATGAGGGCAAGGCGGATTTAAACGCGGTGGCGGTGTATAATGCGCCACTTTTTCCTGCTGGAATCATAGGCAAAGATATTATCGCAAAGACAAAGGCGCAAATTGACGCGCTAATCAAAGTGAATTATATTAGTGGCAAAGCAACGGAGATTAGCGGTAGCAAGGGTGATTTTGAAGTCAAAGGCGATGGCTTTGGTAGTGTAAAAAGCGAATATGTGATTTTAGCCACAGGCGCGAGTAGTTTTGATATAAAAGGGCTTGGCGACATTGTCGTAGCGCATAATTTGATGAATAAACCAAATAAAATCCGCCTAAAATGGAGCGGTAGGCAAGAAGTCAAAGCGGGAATCTACGCCGCTGGACTTGCCTCTGGCGTAACTTCTATGGTAACTACTGCAATGGGAAGCGCGGGAGAGGCGGCGTGTGCGATTTTAAGCGACATTAAAGGCGAAATCGTAGTAGCACACGATACGCCGACTTCTCGTTAAATTACAATTATCTCTTTGGTAAGTGCCAAAGAGATAATTGCTTTTAGATTCGCTTCAATGCCTCTCTTAGCGTTATGGGTGCTAACATTGTCCGCTCACACGAGATATTCACACAGCAATCCCACGCGACTTCCCTAGAATGCGTGTGTCCGTGAATATTTAGTGAGCAATCTGCAAATCGATAGTAATCGTCCAAAACATCGCGCACCGCGCAAAATCTGTCATTTCGTTTTCTGTCAAACACAGGAAAATGCGAAAATAAGATTCGATGCCCTGCGATGTCTGTAATCAGCCCATTTAGGAAAATCGGCTCATCAATATGCTTGTATTTTTGGGCGATTCGCTCACGGACGCGCTGTTTTTGCTCTGCGGGAATCTTTAGGGCGACTTTATTTTTTGCCACCCAGCCCAAATCGCGCAACGCCTCAAATTTTCGCATATCGCCTATTTTGCTAATGTCGTTATTGCCGATGATTAGGCGTTTGTAGCCATTTAGCTTTTTGGCGTATTTTAGCCCGTCTTTGAAAAACACATCGCCCAAATGTAGCACCAAATCGCCCTTTTTCACGCGCATATTCCAATTATCCACTAACAAATCAAAGTGATTTTTATAGCCCAAATGCTTGGCGATTTGCTCTCGAATCCTCTCACGCTCCACCACCGAATCTTGCCCAAAATGCGTGTCCGAGATGAGAAAAGTATCTAGTGAAATATCCATTTTTGTCCTTTTAAAAAGTGGGATTTTATTATAAATTTTTTGAATAGGATTCATCATAATGGCAAGGTAATCTCCACTCTAAAGCCGTCCTCTGTATTCATCGCCATTATTTCTCCAGCCATTAAATCCTCTACGATGATTTTACACGCGCTAAGTCCAAGCCCGACTTTTCCGCTGTGCGTGGTGTAAAATGTATCAAAGCAACGCTCCAAATTTTCCTCATCGATTCCGCCACCATTATCCTCAATGCTTAAAAGAATATTTGTGTCATTTAGCTTAGCGATTTCTATGACAATTTTGCCGTAGAAATTGCTACCTTTGGCGTAGTTGATATTTTCAAGGCAGTTTTTGATAAGGGCGATTATCACGGATTTTAGCGCGGATTTATCGCAGTAGATTTCGTTTGCGCCGTCTTTTTGGATTATGCTAATGGTGGTGTTGTTTAGAATGTATTTTGTAAAAATGATAGCTTTCATATCATCAATGAGTTCTACGACATTTACCATTGTTTTTATGTCTGTTTGTGCGTAGAAATTGATGACTTCGTTAATCGCGCTAAGTGCCTTTTCCTGCAAAGCAATAACGCCATTTAGCTCATCTTGCATTTCATTATGCTCGGCGATTATATCCTCTATCACGCCTTGTGTCGCGCCTAGCAAGGTGTCGATTTTATCAAGTGCCAAATATAAAGTGTGGATTTTTTGCAAAGTCTCATTTTGGGCAATCCTTAGGATTCGCGCTCTGTCGCGCTTTTCCTCTTGGGCTTTGCGAAAAGAAGTGTCTCTAATATTTAGATTGATGAGATTTTTTGAATCCGCACTTATGATATTTGCGTTAATCTCCACAGGAAAAGTGCCTTTGTCATTTATCATAAGGCTCTCAAATAGGACGCTTTCATTGCTTAGGCTATTTAAAATCGTCTCTACGCGCACTCGTTCGCTTGGGTGAAATAAATCCAAAATATAATTATTTTGATGAGGTAGCTCGACAAAATCAAGCATACTCTCAAAGCTAGGGCTTGTGATAAAAAATTTGCCTGATTCGCTTGGTAGAATCGCATTTTGCAATAAATCGTGGGAATCTTGCGATTCGAGCGAATCGCTAGATTCGCCAAAATCACTCGAATCGCCCGAATCCACCGCGTTGAATCGCTTTGATTTTTCGCCCATTTCATAAAGCATAAGCGCGTCATTTAGGTTGTTAAATGCCACAAGTGCCTTTTCGTTTTCGCCGACTTCTTTGATATTATCTTTGTTTAGATATTGCAAAATGTCGTCCATTACGAACTCCACTTGCAAATACGCGATGATATTTTTGTGATTGTCGTAAATTGCGCTTTGAAACACGGCAAAATGGTGGATTTTGTCGTTGATTCGCACACGCATAATCTTTGAATCGTGCAAATTAAAGCTATCTAAAATGACGCCCAAATCCGAGCTAAACGCGCTGTGATTGCTGATTAGCACATTTTCTTCTAAATCCATAAGTTTGACTTTAAATGGAATTAGTGCGATAATTTTTTCAAAATTATCTTTTACGATTTGGAAGCCAGATACATTGATGAAAGTATGATGATTCCCACTTTTATAGATGATGAGCGCACAAATACTAAAGGCAATTAGTAAGATTCCACTAAGTAAATCCACGCTAAATAAATACACGCCAAAAATGACATTTAGCGTAAGAAACAGCGCGATTGGCTTACAAAAACCCACAAAATTCATTTTGTCCTCGTAAGTATTTAGAAAATGAAATTATGATTTTAGCGGAATTTTGCATAAAAATAAAATGTGCTTCTTGGATTCGCTACTTTATGTGCGAAATTTTTGTGTAGATTTGTGATTTTGTTTGTAATTTTTGTGTAAAAAGCCCAAAAATGTCAAAAAACTTTATAAAAAAACGCGAAAATCGCTTAAATTAAGCGAATCTTTTACGATTTTTGTTATAATTTAGTTGCATTTATATAAACTTTTATATTTTGGGGAAACAAAATGGACATAAAAAATATCACACAGATTGAAAAGGCTACGCATTTTGGTATGAAAGATTTACGAAAAATCGGTATCGTGCTTGTGTTTATGTTTATCGCTTCGCTGATTGCGATAATCTTTAGCGATGTAACAAACAACATTTTGCTGATTGTGAGCGTTGTCATAGGAATGTATATGGCGATGAATATCGGCGCAAACGATGTGGCAAACAATGTCGGTCCGGCTGTGGGCTCAAAAACGATGACTATGTTTATGGCAATCGTCATAGCCGTGATTTTTGAAGCAGGTGGCGCAATCATCGCAGGTGGCGATGTCGTGGATACGATTCGCTCTGGTATTGTTAGCCAAGACGCTTTTAGCGATACGAAAATCTTTATCGCTGTAATGTTAGCTGCGCTTATTTCTAGTGCGCTGTGGCTGAATCTCGCCACTTTTGTAGGTGCGCCTGTATCTACGACACACTCCGTTGTGGGTGGGCTAATTGGCTCATCAATCGCGGCAGGTGGCTTTGGCGTGGTGCATTGGGGCGTTTTATTAGGAATCGCATCTAGCTGGATTATCTCACCTGCTATCGGCGGGGCAATCGCGGCGTTGTTTTTAATTATCATCAAACGCACCATAACCTACAAGCAGGACAAACCACAAGCGGCAAAAAAAGTCGTGCCGATTTTAATCTTTGTAATGTCGTGGAGCTTTATTTTGTATTTGTTGCAAAAAGGCTTATCAAAGATAGTCTCACTGCATATCATCACGCAAATCATCATCGCACTTGTCCTAGCAATCGCCATTTTCATCATCACAAAGCCACTGATTGCCAAAAAGGCGGACTTGCTAAACAACAACAAAGATTCAATCGGCGAACTTTTCACATTTCCGCTAATCTTTGCTGCCGCGCTTCTTAGCTTCGCACACGGCGCAAACGATGTGGCAAATGCCATTGGACCACTTGCGGCAATCAATCAAGCCATTAGTGGCGTGGTAATGGAGAGCAAATCCGCCGTGCCGATTTGGATTATGGTGCTAGGTGGCTTTGGAATCTCAATCGGCTTGGCACTTTATGGACCAAAGCTAATCCGCACGGTGGGCAATGAAATCACCGAGTTAGATAAGATTCGCGCATTTTGTATCGCGCTATCTGCCTCAATCACGGTGCTTATCGCCTCTGCTTTGGGATTGCCTGTAAGCTCCACACATATCGCAATCGGCGCGATTTTTGGAATCGGCTTTTTGCGTGAGCATCTAAAAAGCAACTACAAAAAAATGGAGCAAGAGATTATCCAAGCCCACAAGGGCAGGGACGCGCAAGTGGTGCAGAAATTCCTAGATGATTTTAAAAAGGCGACTATTGAGCGCAAACAGCAAATCATCAAAGAGCTAAAAACAAAAAGTCTGCCTTTTAGCAAAAAAGATAAAAAAGTGCTAAAAAAGAGCGTCCAAGATGAGCTAGTCAAACGCGGTGCGATAAAGAAAATCATCGCAGCGTGGCTTATTACCGTGCCCGTAAGTGCGCTTGTAAGCGCGGTGTCGTTTTTTATCATCGTGCAATTTGCGGATAGTTTTTAAGATTTAGTTGGCTTGATTTTTTTACTATAAATTGCAATGTAAAATTTTTGTAAAATCTTTGCAGATTCGCTTAAAAGCACAAAAGCAGTGGCGCGAATCTAGCCGATATTGCATAAAATTTTGGAGTGCAACTAAGTGAAAAAGAAAGTCTATATTTTAGAAGATGACCAAAGTATCGCCGAGCTAGTCGCCTACGCGCTAAAAAATCAAAACTTAGATTCGCGTATTTTTGAAAACGCTCAAAGCCTTTATGACGCGCTTGAAAAGGAAGTCTGCCAAGTGCTTGTGTGCGATATTATGCTACCAAATGAGAGTGGGCTTAGCGTGATTAAAAAATTACGCGCAAATGCGAAGTATAGAGACATTTCTATCATCGTCTTAAGTGCGCTAGGAAGCGAGTATGACAAGATAAATGGGCTTGATTTGGGCGCAGATGACTATCTCACAAAGCCCTTTTCTGCCCTAGAGCTAATCGCTAGAATCAAAGCCCTTTTGCGCCGAAACACCAAAAAGCTAGATGACACTTTACAATACAAAACCCTAAAGATTTTGCCACATTCACACAAAGTGCTTATCGATAATCGCCCTATCCGCCTTACCAAAAAAGAATTTGACCTCTTAGTCCTGCTATTTACCAACCAAAACAATATCTTTAGCAAAGATGACTTGCTAGAATCTATCTGGGGATATAGCGTGGATAATACGCGCACCGTGGATATGCACATAAGCTCACTTCGCACCAAAATCGGCGAGTATAGCAAGTGCATAAAAAACATTCGCTCGGTGGGATATGTCTTTGATTTATAAGCCAAAAAGCCTTTCCTTTCGGCTTGTGTGCGCGACATTTTTGCTTATCGTGTTTGTGCAATTACTTAGCATTGCCATTAGCGCGGTGTTTTTGAATGAATCGCACAAAGGCGAAGTCTTTGCGGATTTGGAGCATTACGCAAAATCCTTTGGCAAATCGCTAAATCTGCACTCAAATGCGCTTTTGGCAGAAGATTCGCGCTATCGCATAAGTATGATTGATTTAGATGGCAATGTGATTTTTGATAATAAATTTGACATAAAAACGCTTGATAATCACTTGCAGCGCGAGGAAGTGCAAAATATCTTGCAAGGCAGAAGCCCCAAAGCCGTGCGATTGTCCGATTCGGAGCATAAAGAAAATCTCTACTTTGCGCGATTTATTACATTGCAAAATAACAGCGAATCTACCGAATCCGCCAAGCCCCAAAATCTCATTTTGCGCGTTAGTATTGACAAAGATTCGCTTTTTTCTTACTTGCGAAATTTTATGCCACTTTTTATCACGCTACTACTTTTTAGCGCGATTATTAGCATTATTTTAGGCATTTTCCTTACCCGCAAAATCCTAAATCCTATCAAAAATATCAATCTCTCTCACCCCATAAAAACCAATCCTTATGCCGAGCTACATATATTTATGCAGCAAATCTCCAAGCAAAAAAAGAAAATCAAAAAGCAACTAAAATCCATAAAGCAATCTAAACTACAATTTGACATTATCACAAAAAATATGAACGAGGGATTTTTAGTCCTAGACGCGCAAGGAAATATCACGCAGAGCAACGCCAAAGCAATGCAGATTTTACGCATCACTGCGCAAAATCAGCATATCAATATTTTCTCTCTTATGGGCGAATTTAGTAGTGCCATAAAGCAAAGCATAGATTCGCGCACCCATAGCTTTGAAATCAGCATAAATGAGTATTTTTTGCACGCGATTTGTATGCCGATTTTTATCAAAGATAAGCTAAAGGCGATTATCATTTTGCTATTTGATAAAAGTGCGCAAAAAGATATTTTTGAGCTACGCAAGGAGTTTAGCGCGAATGTAACCCACGAGCTAAAAACGCCCCTCTCTGCAATCCTTGCAAGTAGCGAAATGCTTTGTAATGGACTTGTCAAAGAGGCGGATAAAAATGCTTTTATTACGAAAATCTATGATGAATCAAAGCGACTTTTGGGGCTTATCGATAAGATTTTGAAAATCTCATTTTTGGACGAAAAGACAGAAAAAATCTCAGGGCAAATCGCGGATAAAGTAGATAAAAAAGAGTGTGTAAATCTATCAAATATCATCACAAATATCCTGCCAAATCTGCAAAATCTAGCAAAGGATAAGGGCATAAATATTGATTTTGAGATTTTGGGGAGTAGCGAATCGCGAATCACGAATCTAGATTCAAGTAAAGGGCAAAATGTAGATTCGCGAATCGCGAATCAAGATTCACAAAAAGATTTTGCAAAATCGCAAGATTTTACAACGCAAAATTTTGAAGTGCAAAGTTTTGAAGTATTAGGAATCCCAGCCCTGCTAGAAGATATGATTTACAATCTTAGCGAAAATGCTATCAAATACAGCCCTAAAGGCAGTGCTGTAAAAATCGCACTATCGCGCAGTGAAAATCGCACCATTTTAAGCATAATCGATAATGGCATAGGTATCGCACCACACGAGCAAGAGCGGATTTTTGAGCGATTTTATTGTGTAGATAAAAGTCGTAGCAAAAAGCTAGGTGGCAACGGACTAGGACTAGCCATAGTCAAGCGCATAGCCAAAATCCACAACGCCAAAATCACGCTAAATAGTGAGCTAGGCAAAGGAAGTGAGTTTGTGATAGAGTTTTAAGCGAATCTAAACACACAAAAATTAGACAAGCGCAAAATTGCGCGTGAAAATCTAGCATTTTTACTGCGCTTTATTAGAATTTGCAAAGTTTTAAAAAGCTATAATTGCGCTTTTATTAAATCCTAAAAAATCACAAAAAGGCAAAAAATGCAAAATCCAAAAGACCTGGCGGATAATCTCACCCAAGTAAAGCGCGATATTTTAGCCGAGCTAAAGCAGCGCGTGGAGGATAAAATCCTAGAGCCAAACAACTATGACTTGCTAGAAAAGCTCATTAGCAAAGCTGAAAATATCGCCGAAGCACAGGCGATTAGTGCGCTAGGGACGACTTATAAAAGAAGTGGATTTCACTTTGATACTCGATTAGAAAATCCTAGCAACGACATACACTATCTCAAAAAAGAGAGCAATCTTAGCTTTGAAAATAACGCAAATGCCACGACACACACGCTTATCATCGGTGATAATTACCCCGCCTTGCAAAATCTACTTATCACGCATAGAGAAAAAATCAAAGTAATCTATATCGACCCTCCCTATGGCAAGGACAATCTAGGCGAATTCGCCCCTACAAACTACCACAACGCAATCACGCGCGATAATCTCCTCTCAATGTTAAAGCCACGCCTAGAAATTGCAAAAATGCTACTTCGCGATGATGGCGTCATCTTTTGTAGCATAGATGATAGAAATCAAGCCTACTTAAAATGCCTTTTTGATGATATTTTTGGGGAGAGGAATTTTATTTTTTCAGCACCGCGAATTATAAAAAAAGGTGGCAAAAGCACGGCAACCATACAAAAGAATCACGATTATATTTTAATGTATGCTAGAAATAGAGAAATGTTAGATGATTTTAGTTTGGACGAAAGAAATGAAAATGATTTTATGTTAGAAGATGAGTTTGTAGAATCAAGAGGCAAATATAAATTAACACAAACGCTAGATTATAGCTCTTTGCAGTATTCCACAAATATGGATTATCCCATAACAATAGGCGACAAAACTTTTTATGCAGGTGGGGATAAAGATAGGCATTTAGAAAGATTAAAGGGCAATCACGGAAAGACGGATTGGGTATGGCGGTGGAGTAAGAGTGCGGTTGAATGGGGACTAAAAAACGGCTTTATTGTTGTAAAAGGGAATAGAATTTACACAAAAACATATTTCAAATGTCGCAAAAAGAATGGCGAAAATGATATAGAATATTTAAGCGGAAAATCTTACACTACACTTTCTTTTTTGGACAATGAAAATTCAAATGATAATGGCAAAAAAGATTTAGATAGCATTTTAGCTATTGGCAATCAAAATGCACCATTTAATAATCCAAAACCTATAAATTTAGTAAAAAATCTTTTGAAACTTATAGCTACGAATCCCGCACAAAACAGGGGGGGGGGGAAACGACTCCCCGCATAGCTTAGATTCCACACATTCTACCCACCCCCTGACCCCCTCCGCCACAATTTTACAATTTGGAGAGGGGGAATCCTTTGAACCTGACATTGTCCTAGATTTTTTCGCTGGAAGTGGCACGACAGCCCACGCGCTAATGGAGCTAAATCGCCAAGATAATGGCAATCGCAAGTGCATTTTAGTAACTAATAACGAAATCACGGATATAAATCCAAATGGCATAGCAAACGATGTAACGACCAAACGCCTTAAACGCGTAATGAGCGGGGAATGCTATGATAAAAGTAAAAATTTTGAGTGGATTAAGAAAAATGCACCTTACGGGGATAATCTATGCGTGTATAGGATAGAGAGCATAAGCAAATACGCACAGGGAAATTCTACCCACCCCCTAACCCCCTCCGCAAGGGAGGGGGAAGAAAATCACCCCACAAATGAAAATCTAAGTGTGCTTGATGCAATCGATGAATGCGCTTATGGATTGCAAAAGTTTGAATCCATACACGATAAAGCAAAATGGATAGCCAAAAACTTCTGTGTAACGCTAAATATACTTCAGTCAGATTCAGAGTATGCTAAGCGCAAAAAGGGCGAGTAATGCTACCAGAAGTCATCGATTTACAAAACGAAGCGGTAAGCAAACTTTTATCCTGTGTAGAGTCAAATCGCGAAGTAACTTTCAAAGCCCCCACAGGCAGTGGCAAAACCTATATGATGAGCGACTTTATGAATCGCATTTTAGAGAGGGATAGCAATGTGATTTTTATCGTAAGCACACTCTCAAAAGGTGGCTTAGGGGAGCAAAACTACAAAGCCTTTGTGCGTTTTGCGCGTGAGGGATTTGGCTACCTAAAGCCCTTTTTGATTGACTCAAATGATAGTGGCGAGGAGGCACTACATATCGATACGAGCTATAATGTCTATGTTTTGCCCCGCGATTTGTATAAAGAAAAATCCAAGCTAAAGCAAGGTGCGCTAGTGAATTTTCTAAACGCGCTTAGCCCAAGTGTGCTTAAGCAAACGCAAGGCAAAAAACTCTACCTCATCAAAGATGAATGCCATATCAAAACAAATAATTTAGATAGCTTGATAATGGATAGCAATGGCAAAGGGTATTTTCAAAAAGTTATCAACATATCCGCTACGCCAAAGATTGCAAAGGGACAAACTCCAAATGTCGAAATCACAGAATCTCAAGCCATAAGTGCAAATCTCATAAAAAAAGTAGAGCTAAAAGGCGTGGATAATGAATCAAGCATAGAGGAGCTACAAGGCGCGATAAAGGAGTTTATAGGGCTAAAAAAGGCGTATTTAGATGAGCAAAATGGCGTGGGGATAAATCCCTGCCTCATTATCCAAATCTCAAACAAAGACAAAGCAGATAAAGAAATACAGATAATCAAAGAAGCCCTAAAAGCCCATAGTGAGCTAAAATATATGATAATCGTGGATAATAGCGATAGAAAAAAATCAAGCAAATGCGAGAGTAACGACAAAGTCGCCAAACTGCCTATCAAAAAATGGAAAGACTACGCCAAAGGCAATAATAGTAGCATAGATATAATCGTCTTTAAAATGGTGATAAGCGAGGGCTGGGACATACCCCGCGCGTGTATGCTCTACCAAATGCGAGATAGCCAAAGCACTCAACTAGATGAGCAAGTAATGGGACGAGTAAGGCGCAATCCGCGATTGCTAGATTTTGAGACTTTAAGCGAAGCGCAAAGAGAACTCATAAGCAAGGCATATATTTATGGCGTGAAGCCCAAAGAATCAAGCACAAGGCGCGTATGGCTAAAAGGCGAAATCAACAAAGGGCTTTTTGAAAATGAAATCATCAAAGAATTTAGCATAAAAATCACAAGGCTAAAAAGCGGGGAGAGGCTAGAATTTAGCGCGGAAAAGTTTTTAGCGGATTTGGGGGATTTTGGTGGTGATGATTTTGGTGGCGATATGCGTGGCGAAGTGGGTGGCGATTCTAGCGATTTTGTAAGTGGCAATGTCGGCGGTAATCTTATCGGTAATGTGCGTGGCAAAAAGGATATTTTCACGCTTTATAGAGAGCTAGAGTTGGTCCCCGAGCTAGAAGCGCAGTGCAAGGCTTACGCGGGAAGCGAATCGCACAAGTGGTATGCCTTTGCAAATAACTTTGGCGCAATAAAAAAAGAGTATGAAAAAGAAGTGATTGATTATGATAAAAGCGTGGAGATTTGCGATGAAGTAGGGGCTTTGGCAATGGAGAGCTTTTTTAGCGCGGGGGCAAATAGCACGGATTTGGAGTTTTTAGAAGAGTGGGCGTGGCAAAAAGAGGGGGACAGCTTCTGCTTTGATAGCAAAGCAGAGATTGAGTGGATAAAGATTATAAGCAAGTGTGGGCGCAAGGGGTTGATAAAAAGCATTACGATAAATGATAATGAAACCGCGCTATTTGGCAAAAACTATCCCTACAACTCAGGGATAAAATTTGAATACTATCTCAATGGTAGGCATTTCTCTTACCCTGACTTCGTGCTAAAAGATACAATAGAGCGAATCCATATCTTTGAGGTGAAAAGCGTAGATTCATTTGGCAGTGGGGATAGCGACTATACGCGCAAAATAACCGAGCTAGAGAAAATCTATAAAGCGATTTCTAAAAAAGAGGGAATGAGGGGCTATCACTTTTGGATACCCATAAAGCAAGAGGGCAATCGCTGGGTTGTGAAATGCTATGCAAATGGCGAGGATAGATTTAGCGGGGAGGCGTTTGGGAGCGAGGAGATTATAAACGCTGTGGCGGGGAGGCTAAGGGGGTAGGATTTTGTGTGGATTGTAAGTTAGCAAAATTTTGCAAGAGTAGGGTAGGGTATTTTTAAGCAATAATACAATTTTACTCTCGCACTTCGCCATTACTAAATATTTTATATTTATAACTCACCAAACTCTCAATCCCCATAGGACCGCGTGCGTGGAGCTTGGAGGTGGATATGCCGATTTCCGCACCAAAGCCAAACTCCCCACCATCGCAAAATCTCGTGCTGGTATTGACAAATACACACGCGCTATCCACCTCATTTGCGAATTTTTCCGCCACCGCCAAGTCATCTGTCAAAATCGCCTCTGAGTGTGATGAGCCGTATTTGGCGATATGTGCGATTGCTTCTTCCACGCTTTCTACGCATTTTAGATTCACCACCAAATCATTATATTCGCTGTAAAAGTCCGTATCAGTGGCATTTTTTAGTGCAAATCGCTCTGCCACCTCGCCACACGCGCGAATCTCCACACCATTATCTTGCAATGCCTTTATCAAATCCGCCAAATGCGCAAAATCCTTATGCACCAAAATGCACTCGATACTATTACACGCGGAGGGCTTGGAGATTTTGGCATTTAGCGCAATGTCAATCGCGCTTTTTGCCTCGCTATCGCTATGAATATAGAGATGACATACGCCCTTATCGTGCTTGATAACGGGAATTGTGCTATTTTCGCTCACAAAACGAATGAGATTTTCGCCACCGCGCGGAATGACTAAATCGATGAATCTATCGCATTTTAGCAAAGATTCGGTGGCTTCGCGGTTATCGATAAAGCAAATCGCCTCTTTTGGCAATGCGAATCTACCCAAAACTTCGTGCATTATCGCCACTATGGCTTTGTTTGAGTGCAGTGCCTCTTTGCCGCCTTTT
Source organism: Helicobacteraceae bacterium (assembly GCA_050874285.1). Lineage (GTDB taxonomy): Bacteria > Campylobacterota > Campylobacteria > Campylobacterales > Helicobacteraceae > NHYM01. Next base: position 27,220 of record JBNMKJ010000024.1, read on the forward strand.
AAAATGCAAACATTGCCACTTTTAAAGCACAGCGCGGCGGAATCGCTTGTTACATTAGGGCGCGATTCATAAATCATCGCTATGACACCAAGCGGAACGGTAACTTTTTGGATTCGCAGTCCTTTGTGCGTCTCCCAGCCGTCAATTATGCGATTTAGCGGACTTTTTAGCCTTGCAATGTCTCTAACCGCCTCCGCGATTGAATCTATCTGCTTTGAATCTAGCGTGAGACGCGCAATCATTGGCGCGGGTAGCCCTGAATCTTTTGCGTTTTTTATGTCGATTTGATTAGCTTGTAAAATCGCATTTTGATTTGCACTTATCGCCTCAGCAATCGCACCTAGCACTTCATTGCGCAAGGCATCTTTAAGATTTGCGATGATTTTTTGTGCGTCTTTTGCGCGTTGCAATAGCTCTAAAATTTCGCTCATTGTTTGTCCTTAAAAGTTTTGCGATTCGTGGCAAAATGGCACGAATCTTTAAAAGCGCAATTATATCTTAAATTCGATATAACCTTTCGCGTAGCTTTTATTGACTTTGTTTTCTAACATAAACGCGCCCACACCGCCGATATAAAGTCCCTCAACGATTCGCCACCGCGCACTTAGCGAGTATTGATGCTGATTTAGATTCGCAATGTTTTGCAAAACGCTTTGCGTAGATTCGCTAAAGCTGTTTTTGCCCTGCGAATTGCGCCCCAAAAACATCATCGAAAAATCATCGATTTTAAAGCCCACGAATCCATAAAAGCTCTGCGTATCGGCGAAAAAGAGATTGCCCGAATTGCCACCATTATCAATCCCACCTGCGCCCATAATGCCGTATCCTTGCGTGTTGTAGCTCTCAAAGCGTGAGATATTGCCTACATTTGATAGCTCAAATTTCGCGCCAAACACGCGAATATAGCCCAAACCCAAGCTCACGATTTTATTATTACTGCGCCACCGAAAGACTTCCTCAAGCCACATTATGTGGCTTTCATCACGCGCCGAATCCACCTCACTAGCACGAAAATCGCGTTTATTTTTCTCATAGACATAATGCGCGGTTGTTATGCTACGCCATTTTTTATTTGCAAAATCAATGTCTAATCCCAGCTTTCCGCCCACCGCCCAGAGATTTCCACTAAAATAATAATAATATGGCAACACATCTATGCCAAAAATACTCGCACCCAAGCCCGTTGCGATAAGCCACCTGTCTTTATAGCGCGTCTTAAAGGCATTGAAATCCGTGAGATATTCCCTATTTGCGATAGCTTGTTCGTCAATCCAATCTAGCCACAGCTTAAACCACTCGTAATTCGCATTTACGCTAACGCCTTGCACAAAGTTGCGAATCCAATCGCGCCTCGCGCTAAATCGCCCCACCGTAATATCAAATACATCGTTTTGAAATTCATCTTTTGCGACATATTTTACACTTGCGCGATTCGTTACAAAATAGCTTGGAATGCGCGAATCTGCCACTTTGCCTTTAAGTTTTCCGCCCACAATAGGGCTCATACCATAAATGCCCAAATCCAAAAATACGGATTTTTGAAAATCATACATTAGTCCCACAGACGCGCTAAAAACGCCGTAACTTCCACCCACGCTTTTATTTAGCCAATTACTCTTGCCAAAAAATCCAATATGCCCATAGACATTTTCTAGCAATAACGGCACTTCCTCGTCAATCGTTTTGGCTATGCCGTCTTTTGAATCGCTTGAATTGCTTGAATCGCCACTAGATTCGGCATTTTTGGCGTTAATCTTGCGGTAAATATTTGCCAAAGTGCGCGAATCTTCCTCTTTAAAATCCTCTTCAAAACTGCGCCCTTGCTGTCTAATATTTTGCACTTCATCTTTATCCAAAATGCCCTCGCGCACGAATTTATCCAAGTCATTATCGCTCATTTCCTCATCAAGTGGCGTTGATGAAATGACATTAAATCCGCTTTGCAAATCCTCGCCAAAGGCTAGATTCGCGCTTAGTGCAAATACTATGCAACAAAGTTTAATAACGCGCATTTTCTAAACACCTTTTTTAATCAAGCACTAGGGCTTTTTTTTGCTTGACAAGGCTTGTGATTTCTTTGACTAGGGACAATGCGTAGAGTTTTTTAATCTCTTCTTTTGTGTTTAATCTATCTAACCACGCGCCACAAATATCCTTTAGATTCACGCCATTTGCGCTATCTATGTCAAAATAATTCGCTTCGTTGAGATATGCGGTGGTGTATGCGGCTTTTGCAAAATCTGTGAGTTTGGCAATGTAGCTCCACCCATCGCTTTTAGGCTTTGCCTTGCCTGTGTAAATCTTGCACCCCAAAGCCAAGTGTGATGAAACTTCCTCAGGATAAACCTTGCTTTTGCCCCCGCTCTCGCTAGATACGCTCTTTTGGAGCGCGATAATTTGTGAGCTAACCGAATCGCGCTGAATGAAAAAATCCACGATTTCTTTGTCGCTTAGCTTTGCGCCACGAAGCGCAGAAATGTCGTAACCATTGACATTTTTTGCCACATAATCCAAAATCTCTTTGTCCGTATAGCCCTTTTTTCTCGCATCGACAAAGTCAAAGCTGAGCCCAGCGCAAAAAGCTACATTCGCCAAAAATAGCAATATTGCCACAAATCTCATCATCGTCCCCTTTTTGTGTGTGAATCTATGGATTTTATTCCAAATCGCATTTAAAATTGTAGCAAGATTTATTCCGCTTTTGATAGGATTGGCGGTGTGATTTTAGATTTGTTTGATTTGGCAAAATGGTGGTGAATTTATGATTTAGATTCGCATAATTTAGATATTGTTTTGCTTAAACAATGACGAAGTAGAGGGTATTCACCAAGTATTTTAGGTTTTGTGTATTGCCACAATTTTGCTATGCAAAATTTCGTAATGATAGAATAATCCTATACCTCTCGTCATTGCGAGGTGTTGTAAACGCCGAAGCAATCCAAAAAATAACTTTTTGTTTGAGTTGCTAAATAGATTGTTTAAATCAAAATCTTATGCAATGACTTTTTAGATTCATATAAATTTCTTACATTTCCTCTACAAAATTATTTTTGGCGTTTTTGGGGATATTTTTGGTTTCTGGTAAGGCTAAAATCTTGTATTTTTTGGTGTATTCTAAAAATGTTATTTCCACAATGTCGCCGATTTTGACTTCTCTGCTGGATTTTACAACCGCGCCATTTATGCTAACTAAATTATTTTTGATTAAATCCTGCGCCACACTGCGCCGTTTTAGGACATTTGTCGTGTTTAGAAATTTATCAATTCGCATTTAGATTCGCCCCTAAATTCACGCGCACAACTTTTGGATTTTCATCTGTGTTGTAATAAAATTTGTATTTATCCTTGTAAATAACGCGCACAAGCTGAGTTTTGCCCTCTTGCACGATTTTGGTATTTTCGCGCAAAAAAAGCCTATCGCCTATGTTTTTGCCCACAGGTGGGATAAAAGTAAGGGATAGCGTAATGGCACAAATGAGGTATAAAATCTTTAAAAAATTGCTATTTGACACAAAGGCAATGCCACTAAAAAGCCCAAAGATTGCGTAAAAATAGCCATTTAGATTTTGTATAAAATAGCCGTTGAAATATTCTTTAATTTCATAGTATGGAAAATAACTTGCATAAATGCCACCATAAAATAAAATAATAGGAAATAATCCAAATATTGCCCCAAAAGCAAAAGTCGAAAATATCTTTTCAATCATCGAATCTGCTTTATTTTGGACTTTTTCACGCGAAAAATTGATGATGGCGAATCCTCAAAAAATCCGCGATTATCGCACACAATAATATCCGCACAATTTAGCGCAAAATTTCTTTCAAATTTCTTGCCTTTTTGATTCGCCGATGAGGAAAAAAGTGTGCCAAATTGCTTTAAAAATGTGTGGTGTAAATTTGCAGATTTACTTTTAGATTCGTGCGATTCGCTCATCAAATGTGATTCGCGCGATTCGCCACCCAAATATGAATCGCTATCCAAGTGCGATTCGCCCACCACGCGAAATGATAGGTTATTATCAAAAATAAATGTCGTTTTTTTGGCACGGCGCAGGTGTTTTTGCAAAATGCGCGGGATTCGACTTAAAGTCTTTATGTGCGCCAAATCACACGATTCACGCAAAATCGCTTTATCTTTGGGGCTATTTTTTAGCTCTTTGATTCGCATTTCATTCGCGCTTAAAAAACCCGCTGTCGTATCGCACTGCGCGAGAAAAACGGCATTTTTGATATTGCTATTTGGCGCATTCATTTTTTTGCACTTTTGGGTTTAGAATCAGCTTTTGAATCCAAATAATCCTGCAGTGGCTTTGCGGTATTTGGCGAATTTTTACGCAACTCTTTAATCGCTTGTAACGCCATAGAAGTTCCCGCGATAGTCGTAAAGTAGGGCAGATTCAGGCGCACGACTTGAGCGCGAATCGTCCTTGCGTCATCTTTGCTAGACTTATTGTCGCTCGTATTTACCAGCAGACAAATCTCGCCGTTTGTCAGCAAGTCGTGGATATTTGGGCGTCCCTCGCTTATCTTTAGCACCCTTTGCGCCTCAATCTTATGCGCCAAAAGGCACTCAAATGTCCCGCCTGTCGCATAAATCTTAAAGCCGAGTTTGGCAAACTCTTTGGCGATTCGTGGTAATTCCGCCTTATCGCCGTCCGCCACAGACAAAAGCACACTGCCTTGCAATGGAATGACATTTTTGGAGGCGATTTGGCTTTTTGCGAAACTCATCGCAAAGCTATTAGAAATCCCCATAACCTCGCCTGTGCTTTTCATTTCGGGTCCTAAGATGACATCAGCACCGCTTAGTTTGCTAAAAGGAAAGACGGATTCTTTGACGGAAATGTGGCGGAGGGCTTTGTGTTGCAGTGGCTTGGCGGTGAAATCTATGCGGTTGAAAGTGTCATAAAACTTCAATGCCTCCCTTAAGATTCCTTTGTTTTTAGAATTTGTGTGTTTGTTTTTTGTGGATTGTTTCGGCGATTCCATTGAATTGCCTCGCAATGACGAATCGGTGCTTGAATCACAAATTCTAGTATTTGCGGTGGTGCTTGTGGAGTTTTTGCTAGATTTTGGGAGTGAGCTAGACTTGGGCGTCTGCGAACTCTCAAAATCTAGCAAATCTGCGCAATGATTACCCAAAGACGAATTTCTAGCCACATTCCACATTACGCGTGTGGCGACTTTGGCAAGTGGTATCCCTGTCGCCTTACTCACAAAAGGCACGGTGCGCGAAGCGCGTGGATTTACCTCGATGATATAAAGCGTATTTTGATAAATGGCATATTGTATGTTTAATAGCCCTATAATTCCTAGCTCTAGGGCGATTTGCTCGGTTTTTGTGCGAATCGCCTCTAGCATTTTCTCATCTATGCTTATGCTAGGCAAGACACTCGTGCTATCCCCGCTATGCACGCCCGCTTCCTCGATATGCTGCATAATCCCCCCGATATAGACTTCCTCCCCATCGCAAATCGCATCGACATCTAGCTCGGTGGCGTGGTCTAGGAATTTATCAATCAGCACAGGACTATCCTCGCTCACTTTCACCGCCTCGTCCATATACACGCGCAATTCCTCATCGCTTTGCACGATACGCATAGCCCTCCCACCTAGCACATAGCTTGGGCGCACAAGCACGGGATAGCCGATTTTGTGCGCTATGTCAAAGGCTTCATCTTTGCTCGTGGCACTACCATTTTGGGGTTGATTTAGGCTTAGCTTTTGTGCAAAAGACGCAAATTTTTCTCTATCCTCCGCCGTGTCGATTACAGATGCCTTTGTGCCGATGATTTTCGCCCCGATTGTGGTGAGATTTTTGGCTAGTTTCAAAGGCGTTTGCCCCCCAAAATGCACGATGATTCCACTAGGCTTTTCTCTCTCTATCACGGCGCGCACTCGTTCAAAGTCGATAGGCTCAAAATAAAGTGTATCGCTTGTGTCATAATCCGTGCTAACGGTCTCTGGATTGCAGTTATACATTATGCTTTGCACTCCCAAATCACGCAGGGCAAAGCTGGAATGCACACAGCAGTAGTCAAATTCGATTCCTTGCCCGATTCTATTCGGTCCCCCACCGATAATCAACACTTTTTGCGCGTTTGTCTTTTTGACGCTTTTGCGGGATTCTTCGCGCTCGGCTTCGTCAATGGACGAATCAGTCCTATTTCCTCGCCTCGCGCTCGAAAACCCACAAAATCGCCTAAAAATACTTCCGCGCGATTCGCTTGTAGATTCGCTTGAATCGCCTTGATTTGAATCATAAATTCTAGTATTTTGCGGTGGAAGTTGTGGAGTTTTTTGAGAATTTGGGGCGTGAGACTGGACTGGAGCGTCCGCGAAACGCCCCAAATTTTCAAAATCTACGCAAGATGCACCCAAAGACGAATTTAACGGATTATTTGGAATCGTGGAGTATAGGTAGTTCGTCAAACTCGGAAACTCCGCCGCACAAGTATCCACCTCCTCATACCGCGCCACCACGCCCATTTCCTTTCGCGCCATATAGATTTCGCCCTCACTCATCTCCACGCCCTCATTTTGCGCTAAAAGCCTAGCTAACATTTTATCGCTAAAGCCTTGAGATTTGAGATTTCTCATAGCTTGAGAATCACGCAAGATTTCGCTACTTACGCGCCCCTCCTCGCTCACTAGCTCATAGATTTGGCTTAAAAACCACTTATCAATCTGGCTTAATTCCGCCACCTCATCGATACTAAGCCCTAGCCTAAAGCAATCGGCAACATAAAGGATTCGATTCGCATTTGGACGGCGTGATTCCCTCTTTGCTAGCTCAATATCACTTGTGATACTATCAAAGCCACAAAGCCCATTCTCCAAGCTACACAACGCCTTTTGTAAGCTCTCCTTAAAGCACCCGCCTATCGCCATAACCTCGCCGATAGATTTCATCGAAGTAGTAAGCGTAGAATCCGCTAGGGGGAATTTCTCAAACGCAAAGCGCGGGATTTTGGTAACGATATAATCAATGCTAGGCTCAAAGCTCGCAGGCGTGCCTGTGATGTCATTGCTAATCTCATCTAGGCTAAAGCCCACTGCAAGCATTGTGGCGACTTTGGCTATGGGGTAGCCTGTGGCTTTACTTGCAAGTGCCGAGCTACGCGACACGCGCGGATTCATCTCTATCACCGTCATTCGCCCATTTTTAGGATTTATGGCAAATTGCACATTGCTTCCGCCCGTATCCACGCCGATTTCACGCAGGATTTTGAAGCTCGCATCACGCATTCGCTGGTATTCTTTGTCCGTAAGTGTGAGTGCGGGAGCAATCGTAATGCTATCCCCCGTATGCACGCCCATAGGGTCGAGATTCTCGATGCTACACACGATTATGCAGTTATCATTTTTATCGCGGATTACCTCCATTTCAAATTCTTTCCACCCTAGCAGACTTTCTTCGATGAGAATCTCATTTATAGGACTTGCCTCTAGCCCCGCTTTTGCTAACGCCTTAAACTCCTCGATATTATACGCCACGCCACTGCCGCCACCTGCAAGTGTGTAACTCGCGCGAATGATAAGCGGGAAGCCGATATTTTGCGCCGCCTCTAATGCCTCCTCCTCATTATAGGCATAATGGCTCTTTGGCAAGTCCATTCCAATCTTTAGCATTGCCTCTTTGAACGCCTGTCTATCCTCGCCCTTTTTTATCGCAGCGGGATTTGCGCCCAAAAATTTCACCCCCTCTAACGCCCCGCTTTCATACATTTCCATTGCGACATTTAGCGCGGTCTGTCCGCCCATAGTAGGCAAAATCGCGTCAATCTTTTCTTGTGCGATGATATTTGTGATGACTTCTTTGGTGATAGGCTCAATATAAGTGCGGTGGGCAAAATCAGGGTCAGTCATAATCGTAGCGGGGTTTGAGTTAATCAGCACTACGCGGTAGCCAAGACTTTTAAGCGTCTTTGCCGCTTGTGTGCCAGAGTAGTCAAACTCGCACGCCTGCCCGATGACAATGGGACCAGAGCCAATAAGTAAGATATTTTTAATGTCAGTGCGTTGTGGCATATTTCCTCGATAGTTTAAAAAATTTGTGGATTCTACATAATAAGGACTTAAAAGTAAATTTTATGTAATGTGAAATTTTGAAATCCTAAGCCAATTTTTTTAATTTTAGATTCTAAATCTCCCCAGTTTTTTCTAGCTTCTCCAACAATTCTATGAATCGCTGTGTGCGTAAAATCGCACCTTGCTTATTTAAGTGGTATGGTGTATCGTAGAAATATTTTTGCTTAAAATGAAAGTCCTTAAAATCGCCATAGATTTTGATTTTATTTTTAGTTAATTGAGATTTAAGATTTGCAATATATTCGTGTGTTTTTTGATTTTCAATGCTAAAATTTTTATTTTCCGCAGTAGGTGGATAAGTCAAAAAGATTTTAATATTATTTCCTTTTGCAAATGTCTTTAGTCGTGCAAATTCACTTACAAAAAACTGCGATATTTGTAAATTTGGATTCATTTTATAATCTGAATCCACCGCATAAGGCTCTTTGTTTTCTTGGGCGCAAAAATCACCATAAGGACTTAAACTTTTATAGCTATATGAGGCGGATTTGCCACAAGGATTATTTGCGTTTTTGTCCCAAACTTTTAGCATTTCATCAATGGGATTATCGCTAATACGCGACTTGCTTGGTTTGATAATCTTTTGCATTATGGTGTATGGCGAAGTGCTAAAATATGTCAAAATAATGCCTTTAATAGAAATGTATTTTTTGTATCCATTGCCCCAAATAAGCATATTTGAGATATACCAAATGTCATCTTTGGGTGATTTTCTAGTGTAATATTCAAACTCTAATGGCATAAATACTATGTCGCCATTTTTGGCATTTGCTATGATTTTATCAATGTGATAATTTATAGGTACTGAAGCGTGAGTAGCATAGTTTATCGGCTGATATTTCGTGTGCTTGGCGATTAGAGAGCTATCGAATCCAAATAATGAATTTGAGCCACTTATGATAATAAGCCTTTTACCACTGCTATTAGCATTGATATAATCTTTGACTTTATAGAGATTATCAAGCCACATTTCTGTATTTAGTAAAGGCAAATGTAAAATATGCACATATAACAACAATCCTGCTATATATGATATAGAAGTTCCCATCGCGGTGGCAAAAAATGCAAAAACTTGCTTTTTGTAATTTATCATTGTGATTTCCTAAAAGTTAAAATATAAAAATGGTGCTTTGTATGTAGTGTTACTTAACATTGTAAAGATTAAAAGTGCAAACATAAATCCAGCGATGATACAATGAGATATTTTTATGTTTTGTGTTATTTGATTTGAGTTTTTAAACATTAGGCACACCACAACCGCACAAACAATCCATATAATAATCTCATTTGTCCTGCCTTGAAGTGTGCTAAAGATTTTGCTCCATTTGTGTGGAATCTCACTTGAGGCGAATCCAAACATTCCCTTAATAAGATTCACCGCTACATTTAGATTCTCTGCGCGGAAAAATATCCACGCAATATTCACGAAGTTAAATGTGATAAACCAGCATAAAACTTTATAAAAGCATGTTTGGGTGAAGCGGATAAATAATCCGTCATTGCGAGATTTTAAGAATTTTGTCATTTTTTCGTCATTGCGAGAAGCGCGAAGCGATTCGTGGCAATCTATGTTGTTTGTGTTTGTGGATTGCCACGAAAATCCTTGCGGATTTTCTCGCAATGACGGTGTGGTAGAATTTATAGATTGCTTCGTTGTGTTCGCTTCGCTCACACTGCCTAGCAATGACGAAGTGGTATCTAAGTCACCTTGCAATGACGAATTTCCACTTGTCATTACTAAAGAAACTTCGGCTTCGCCTTGTTTTGCGAGACTTGACGAAGTCAAGTCAAAGCAATCTATTTTAGCGACTTGCGAATCATTTGCGATTTTCTTACTTTGAGTGAATTTGTGTGATTCATTGATTCGCTGTTTTGTCATTGATTCGTTGTTTATTTGTGATTCGCGTGATTTGGATACTTCCCCTTCGCTTTGCTCAGTATGACGACACATAATAGATTTTGTAAGTCTTTCTAAAATCCACGAGTAGATTCGATGAATCATCATCGCCACTCCGTGCAACACTCCCCATATCACAAATCCCCACCCAGCTCCGTGCCAGATTCCACTTAAGAATGCTACGATAAATAGATTTCGCAAATTTAGAATCTTACTCGCACGATTTCCGCCCAAAGGAATATAAGCGCACTCTTTCAAAAATCTCCCAAGCGTAATATGCCACCTACGCCAAAACTCGCTAATATTTAGCGATTTATAAGGCGAATCAAAATTAAGCGGTAGCACTATGCCAAACATTAGCGCAAGTCCTATTGCCATATCGCAATATCCACTAAAATCAAAGTAAAGCTGAAATGTGTAGCTTAATGAAGTCGCCCAAGATTCGGCAATATTTAGCATTCCGCCACTCTCTACCACGCTAAATCCAGCATTTGCCCATTTGGCGAAACTATCGGCGATAAAGGCTTTTTTGAATAAGCCGATTGAGAATATAAAGATTCCTTTGGCGAGAAACTCATAGTTTATTGTGGATTTCAATTCATCATTGCGA
>JBNMKJ010000025.1:0-36339 GCA_050874285.1 Helicobacteraceae bacterium
ATATTTTCCTCTAAATATTTACTAGCGACTTTGATAATGTCCCCGCGATTCGTCAAAATCTCTATAAATCCCGCGTTCCCCAAATCTCTAGCGATTTTATCAGCGATATATTGAATGTGTGAAAATTTCAGTCTCATAGCCATTTCTCTTTAATAAAAATTTTTGGTTATTGTAGCACATTGAAACTTTAAGATTTCGCCTTAGTGCTAAATAGGGCTTAATTTGCGTTTAGATTCGCATAATATTGCTCTAAAAATACTTTATTTGCGCTTCCGTCAAATGCGCGAATCCCTAGCTTATCAAGCGTAAGCTCAAGCGCATTTACCGCCCACACCATTTCATAAATCTCAATTAGCCCCATATTATTTATGCGGACAATCGATTCTTTTAGCTTATCTTGCCCACCTGCCACATTTACGCCGTAATCGCTCTTTAAGATTCGCCGAATCTCAGGCGATTTTTCGTTGTAAATGGTCGCCATTGCTAAAGCTGGGCGTTTTGGGTAGATTTTTAATCCAAGTGCTTGAATCGCCGCATTTAGCGCAATTCCCCGCGCTTTTGTCTCTTTGTAGATTCGCCCTAAATCCACGCTTTCAAAATATTTTGCCAAAGCGATGATAATGCTTGTAGGCGCAGTCCAAGCGGTGGTATTTTTGCGCTGATTTTTTAGCTCGGTTTTTAGATTGAAATAAAATCCTATATCACGCTCTTCCGCCAAGCTAACCGCATAATCGCTAAGCCCCAAAATCGCCATACCCGGTGGCAACATAAATGCTTTTTGTGAGCCACCAATTAGCACATCAATATTGCTTGTGTCGATTTCCTCCACGCCCATAGCCGTGATTGCGTCAGCAATTATTACGATTTTTGGATTGAGCGATTTTGCCATTTTGGCGATTCCTTCGACATTGTGGCGCAATCCTCCCGCACTCTCGCAGACTTGAATACAAAGCGAATCAATATCTTTGTCTTTTTCTAAAATCGCTTTGATTTCATCAGCCTCTGGCGCGGTGTCCCATTCGTTTATCACCTCAACAAAGTCGATTTTAAGAGCCTTAGCGATTTTGCCAAATCGCTCACCAAATTTTCCGCTATTTACGCAAAGTGGCTTTTTACAAAACGATGCCATAGAGGCTTCCATCGCGCCACTTCCGCTACTTGCAATCATCAAAACTTCGCTCATTTTTAGCATTGCTTGGAGTTTTTCACGCGCAAAGGCGAAATACGCTTCAAATTCTTTGGTGCGGTGGTGCAAAGTAGGCGTTGCCAAAGCATTGCGTAAAAACTCTGGCGTAGGCGTAGGACCGGGCGTAAAGAGTAACATTTTTTATCCTTTATTTTGTGTAGAATCTAAAATTTTAAAACGCGCATTTTGCCACATTTTTAGTTAAGAGTTGCTTTATTTTTTTGAATTTTATAATTTTTGGCTGTGAGTTTTAAAGAATCGCTTCTTTGTGGCATTTTGCTACTAAATATAACAAAATGCCTTTAGTCTAGTCGTAGAATATTGCTTTAACTCGCCATATCCAAGTATTTTTCGATGGTTTTTAGGTTGTCGTTTTTGACGGATTCGCTGACATTTAGCAAATTTATTGCCACCCAAACTATCGCCAAAATCGCCCATATCGCAAATATCACCACGCCCATTATCGCACCTTGCGCATAAAGCGGATAGTCAAATTCCTCCACAAGCACATACCACGCAAATAACACACACCACACGATTGTGCTAAAAATCAATTTAAACGCGCCTAATTTGTGGCGATTGCGATAGAAATCCTCCGCGCCAAACGCACCTAGCACTATGCAAAGCACTAGGGCGATATTTGGATTTTTTAGCGGTAGCTTTTCTAGCGCACTCACACTATCTGCGCTTAATTTTTCTAACTTAGCCTTTAGATTTTCCTCGCAATTTAGCGGAATTTTGCCACTCCATAGTAGTAGTAAATTTAGCGTTGTAGCATTCATTTTGCTCCCCTTGTTTGAAAAAATAAAATGCGTAATTGTAATAAAATCATTGTGAATTATTTGTGAAATTTGTAGATTCGTTAAGGTGGTAGCGACTAAAAAGTGTTAAGAAAAAATGTGCGAATTTGAGGCGCGGATTTAATTAGATTCGTATATAATTGCGAGATTTTTGACAAATCTAAACATAAATTTTAAGGAATCGCAAATGAGAACTTTAGCTTTTGTATTTTTCACGCTTTTTAGTGGCGCGAATCTGCTATCAGCATTTACTTTTGAGGAAATGCCAAGCGTTACCAAACGGCAAAATCCAAGTGGCAATAACGGCGTGATTCACTCATATAATGACGCCATTAGCGAGATAAAAAAGAGCGTTGTAAATATCTCCACGCAGAAAAAAGTAAGCCAAAATGTCCTAAATCACCCTATGTTTAATGACCCGTTTTTTCAGCAGTTTTTTGGCGACATATATCGCAACGCACCAAAAGACAGAGTGGAGCGCAGTCTTGGCAGTGGCGTGATTATCAGCAAAGATGGCTATATCGTTACAAACAACCATGTAATTGACGGCGCAGATAAGATTTTAGTCTCACTCCCAAATAGCCCCAAAAAAGAATATGAGGCAAAAATCATCGGCAAAGACCCTAGAAGCGATTTGGCGGTTATCAAAATCGCTCAAAACAACTTGCCCTACGCCAAAATCGGCAATAGCAACGAGCTAATGGTAGGCGATGTCGTCTTTGCCATAGGCAATCCTTTTGGCGTAGGCGAATCCGTTACGCAGGGCATAATCTCCGCGCTTGATAAAACAAATATGGGCATAAATGACTATGAAAACTTTATCCAAACAGACGCGTCCATAAATCCGGGCAATTCTGGCGGTGCGTTAGTAGATTCGCGTGGTGCGCTTATCGGCATCAACACGGCGATTCTCTCACGCACAGGGGGCAATCACGGCATAGGATTCGCGATTCCCTCCGATATGGTGAAAAAAATCACAAAAACGCTTATTGAAAAAGGCAGCATTGAGCGCGGATTCCTAGGCGTGGGAATCCAAGACATTACGGAAAATTTGGCGAATCTTTACAATGGCAAAAGTGGCGCGGTGCTAGTGAGCGTGGATAAATCTAGCGCGGCGGCGAAGGCTGGGCTAAAAGTGTGGGATTTAATCATCGCGGTAAATAACAAGCCCATAAATAGCGCGAGTGAGCTAAAAAACACTATCGGTTCATTTCCGCCCAATGAAGTCGTGGAAGTGCGCTATATCCGCGACAAAAAAGAATATAAGACAAAAATCAAGCTAGATAAATACACCGAAAAAAGCGAAGTAGCAGACGCTGGGGCAAAAAGCGGAAACAAAGGCGCACAAAATGCGCAAAATAGCGGACTTGTCGTGGAAAATCTCTCACGCGAAATGCGCCAAAGGTATCAGATTCCAAGTGATTTTAGCGGTGTCATCATAAGCGAAGTGGCAGAGCAAAGCGTGGCGGCAAAGGCTGGATTTGAAAGTGGCGACATAATCACGCAGATTGAGGATATAAAAATCAATTCCGTAAGTGATTTTAATAGCGCGATGAAGCAGTATAGTGGGAAGATTAAGAGAATCTTAGTGTTACAAAATAATGGGCTGAATACAATCACAATGAAATAAAAAAGCGTGGCAATTTGTTCTGGGGTATGCAATTTCGTAGATTTTGGAATTTTCGGGGTTTCGCAGACGCTAAGTCTAGTCTCAACCCCAAAAATTCCAAAAAACTACAAAAGCCACACCGCCATTACTTCGATTGTAGATTCGTGCTTTGCACGAATCTAAGAAAAAATCAAATCAAAAACCTTATTAAAGTTTTTGCTTCGTTTTGCTTTCGCAAAAAGTAGAGTCCTCCCTTACCTCGTCATACTGAGGGCTTTAGCCCGAAGTATCCAAACCGCGCGAATCTAATTTATAGTCGAATCAATGCCCAAAAAGCGAATCGCAGATTCGCCCAAAATAATCCAAAAACGATTCCAAATCTACACATATTTTGCATTTCTATGCAAAATTTTGACATTTTCTTTAGCATTTAAGAAATCCTTAAGGGGGGGGGCAGGAATAATTTCACTCGTCTTTTTAGACTAAATTTATTTTCAAAAAAAGGAGATTTAATGCTAAGTAAAATCTTAAAATTCGGCGCGTTAGGCGCATTAGCATTGGTATTCGCGGCGTGTGCTAAACCATTTGTGGGAACGGAGCTAACTCCAGAAGGACATCAAATGTCATACTCACAAAGCAAACCTATGGGCTGTATGCTAGTAGGCGAAAAGCAAGGTGTAGCGCGTAAAGGCAAGACAGATGCGACAATAGGACAGCTAAAAGAAAGCGCAAAAAACGATATGGTAAATAACGCCGCTTTCTTACAGCAAGTAGGTGCTAGTAAAGGCGGCAACAAACGACTTGTGGCATATATCGCAAAAGAAGAGTGGGGCTGTGGCAAATACGAAGCACCTTGCAAAGAAAGAGAGCCAGACATAAGCGATGTAAGCATTCTAAAAGTTTATGGCGAAGTCTATGAGTGCAATTTCTAGTGCGCTAAATTGGCTACGATTTGGCGCATTTGGTGCGCTTGTGGTGGTTTTTATGGTGGGCTGTGGAGTTATCCAAACGCCAGAACCCGCCAAAACAGAAGCACAAGCAGAGCAACCGCCAAAGCCACCATTTGAGCCAAAACAGCTAGAGGCACGGGCAAAGGGCATTAGCATTGTCAAAGATAGCCCTTATAACTGCAAAGTCTTAGGCGAAGCGGAGGGCAAGGATAATGCGTTAGATAAAAGTGGCGTTACAAAAGAGCTGCTAAGGACAAGCGCGTTGAATGACTTGCGAAATGAGGCGTCTTATATCGCAGGTGAGGGCAAACGAGTGATGATATTTATCACAAAAGAGGAAGTCCTCTGCGAAGGCACGATAAATGGCACTAGGCGAAGCGTGAATTGCGCCTTTAGCCTACCCAAAAGCGTGAAAAACGCCGTCCTAACCTCATACACAATCCAAGCGCAAGTCTTTGACTGCGGAGAAAAATAGGCTTATTTGCTTTAGATTCGCGCTAGATTCGGCATAAATGGGCGAATCTAGTGGCGAATCCTATTTTGGCGAAATTGCTTTACGATTCGCCACTTTTGCAAAAATCACACAAAGCGCGAAAAACTGCTTAAATTTAAAATCAAATCTTATACTCTACTACCACGCAACAAGAATATGCTACAATAACGCTTTATCATTAGGAGGAATTGTTATGAAAGTCAGCTTAAAAAATGTCGGTATGCTTGATGAAGCTGAATTTGAAGTGGGTAATTTAACTATCATTTGTGGTGAAAACAACACAGGCAAAACTTATGCAACTTATAGTCTATATGGATATTTGGATTTTATGAGAAGCATACGAGGGATACCATTTTTTAGATTTGGTAGCAAAATTATAAATAGCAATAATAGTAAAAGACAAGTTAAGAAAAAAAGATGGACTTATACAGAATTAAAAGAAGAATTAGAAACATATATCAAAAATAAAACAAAATCGTATAAACAATATAAGTTAGCTGAATTTATGGCTGGTAAAGAAGATGATTTTGGCAACTCATCGTTTGATTGTAGTTTTAATGTATCTGTCGAATCTATAAAAAATGCTATAAAAAATTATTTAGAATCGGAAGAAGTAAGCTTAAATACAAGATATAAAGCAAACTTTGACCATATTGTGTATAGTGATGGTTTGGAAATCAGACAAAAAGACCTTTATCAAATTAGAGATGCGATAGAGCACTATACTGTGATATTATTTGATTCTATACTAACAATTATCTTACCACAAAATTTTATATTGAGTGTTGAACGAACAGGCGCATCAATATTTCAACAAGAATTAGATTTTAACAAAATAGCACAAATGGAAATGATAAAAAAGATAATCCAAGATAAGGAAGTTGATATATTTGACATTGATGATGCTTCTGAGCGAGAACAATTATATCCAAAACCTGTTAGAGATAATATTAAATTCATTAGGAATTTAAGGCAAAAATCTAAAAAAAATAGTATTTTTCAACAATATAACAGTGACTTATACACTATGATTATCAAATCTTTAGGGCAACTTGTTGGCGGAAAATATAGAGCAACAGATGTTGGAGTTTTGTTTCAACCAAAAGGTTCAAGAAAATCTTATGGCATAGAAATAGCTTCTAGCTCTGTCCGTTCTTTGCTAATGCTTAATTATTACATTCTCAATATTGCGCAAAAAGGTGATATTTTGATGATAGATGAGCCAGAGTTGAATTTGCACCCTAAAAATCAAATTTTAATGGGAAGATTGATTGCTTTGCTTGTAAATGCTGGGATTAAAGTTTTTATCACAACCCATAGCGACTATATAGTGCGTGAAATCAGTAATTGTATAATGCTAAACAATCTTTCTAGTGAACAGATAGGCAAATTTAACAAAAAGGGCTATACCAAAGAATATCAGCTAGAATCAAATAAAGTAAAAGCATATATGGCTGATAGAATTCGCAGTAAAAATACTTTAATACCAATAAAAGTAGATTCTAGGCAGGGGATTTTTATGAATTCATTTGATGAACCTATAGATTCACAAAATAAGAATCAAGGTTTAATTTTTGAGGAAATTTTAAAAGAGAAAAAATATGACAAATAAAGCGTTGAAAGATTTTCGCAATGCAATCCATAAAGATTTAAAGGTTGAGCCACAAAATAAGCGCAGTAATTGCTTTATCATCAAGGAAACTAAAGAGCAAAGCACAATAAAAGAAATCCAATTTACCTTTAAAAACCAAGATGATATTTTGATTTTAAAACAAGATAATACAGATGATTTAAAGAAAAACTACACTATTGCTAACTTATTTCAAAACAACTCGCCAAATACAGATAAATCCTGTGATTTTATAGTATTTTTAAATTCAAAAGATAATGGGTTGGAGATTTTTTATTGCGAGATTAAATCAAGTATTTGCGAAGATTCACAAAAAGAGGCTATGTTACAAATAGAATCTTCCCAATTATTTATTTTGTTTCTTTTAGAATATTACAAATTGCGTTATCATAATAACGATTTAGAATATTCCCAAATATCACCCAAAAATCTTTGCCTTTATCCCAAACTAGGCATTCCTCAAAAGAATAAAACTTATATAAACGAAAAAGGACAAGTTTTATATCTCAAAGATATTGATTTTACAAATGGGTGTGCCAAAATTAGCGATGGATATGAATTTTTAAAAACTGATTTATTTTAAAGCACAATATTTGTTATACCAATAAAACGCATATCAGGCGCATTTTTATTGTGTTAATTTGCTGTTTATTTACTCCAAAATCCCCATTTTGCGAAGCAAAGTTATGCTTGTTAGCACAATCGATAGCGCATACACGCATAGCATTGCGATTCGGTGTGAGCTGATTTTGATTTTTTCCATAATTTTTGTGCCGATGAAAACACCCACCAAAGAGCCGATTCCCACCATTATGCCGTTATGAATCACGCCACTATCAATCACGCCCTCGCGCACAAAGGACATTGTCCCAGCGATACTCGCAAAAAGTATGTAAAATAGGGAGATTCGCACTACTTGTTTGCTGTCATAGCCAAGCATAAAGCCCAAAATCGCTGCGAGTTGCACACCGCCACCGATTCCAAGCGATATGGCAAAGACGCCCACCACCGCGCCAGAGCCTACCAAAATCACACGCTTTTGGAGATTCGTGCGATTCCTTGCCACTACGACACTTTTTTTTGCGCCAAAGAAATACTTGATAAAAAATAGCACACTAACGCCCAAAAATATGGCAGTTAGCAGTGTGTCTGAAAAAAGATTTACGATAATTCCGCTAAAACTTGCCCCCAAAAGTCCGCCGAATCCCACAAATAACCCGTCTTTGACATTTAGATTGCGCTTTTTGTAGTTGAGATAAGAGCCAAAAATCGAGCTAAAAATCATCTGCACCACGCTCATTGCCACCGCGTGATGAGACGAAATGCCAAGCATAAGCCCAAAAGGCACGATAATCATACCGCCACCAATGCCAAAAAGCCCCGAAGTGATACCCGCAATGACGCCAATTAGGATATAAGGAATTTGCGCGATTATGTCCATAAGCTACCTTTGGAAAAAAATTTGCGGATTGTAGTATATGGGTGTTAAAATGTTTCTTAATCTATTATCTGCACTCAAATGAGAATCATAAAAAACTCCCAAATAAAATCCTTTGTGTAGTTAGCAAAATATTAAATTTATTAGCACTAAAAATCGCAAATCAAGCAGGGATTCAAAAATTATTACGGCTTTGGTAGAGCATAATATTGCGATAAAATGCTGGTTTAGCGCGAAATTGATGATAAAAATAGGCAATTTTGATATATTTAGCTTTTTATTGTGTCATAAGTTTTTTTAATAAATATTCTCTCACGCGCTCAATGTCAAAAATCCCATTTTTTGCCCGAGCGTTTAGGGTGGCAAATATTTCATCGATAAAGGCAGAATCTAGCCCATAGTCTTTTGGATTTGGCGAAATCTCTAGCGTATCAAAGACTTCCAAAAGTCGCGCCCTAAATGGCGATAAAAGCGCGTAAGCATTTGAATTTTTTGGCAGGCAATCCAAAAGCAAAGGCAGACTAAAGCTACACGCAAGCCCGTGTGGCGTGTCAAATCGCATTGTGAGCGGATAGCTTAGCGCGTGTGCTAGGGCGGTTTGGGTATTGCTAAAGGCAAGTCCAGCGTGCATACTTGCCTGCATTATGCTTGTTCGCAACTCTAGTGAATGGATGTTTTCCGCCAAAGAGGGCAAGTCGCGCAGGATAATCTCTATGGCGCATAGGGCGTGGTGCGTGGAGATAGGATTTGCGTTGTTGTTCCAAATGGATTCAAAGCTGTGGCTTAGCGCGTCAAGTGCCGTGTGTATGGTAATCTCGCGTGGAACACTCAAAGTCAGTCTCGGGTCATAAAACGCTTCTTTGGGGTAGAGAATCTCATCGCTTAAAGAGTGCTTAATAAAGGCTTCATTGTCCCACACCGTCGCCCAGTGGGTTAGCTCACTGCTAGTGCCTGAAGTGGTGGGAAAGGCGTAAATGGGCTTTTGCGCGTTTGTCTTTTTGACGATTTTGCGGGATTCTTCGCGCTCAGCTTCGTCAATGGACGAATCAGTCCTATTTCCTCGCCTCGCGCTTGAAAACCCACAAAATCGCCTAAAAATACTTCCGCGCAAGGCGTGTGTAGATTTCATTTCGTCATTGCGAGAATCGCGAAGCGATTCGTGGCAATCTATTTTATGGATTGCTTCGGCTTCGCCTCGCAATGACGAAGTGGCGTTGCTAGATTCCACAATTCTAGTATTTGCGGTGGTGCTTTGGGTAATCCCTTCGCCTTGCGAATGAGGCGCACTTGAGTGTGCGCCGCAGTGAAGCGAGGTGGAGGGATTACCCAAATGATTACCCAAAGACGAATTGCCAAAGCTAAAAAACTTCGCGCTATCAACCACACTCCCTCCCCCAAACGCCACAATGCAATCAAAATCGCTCATATTTTGCGCTAGATTTTGCAAATGCTTAATGTCAGGATTTGGCGTGATTTCATCGATAATCTGCACTAATTTCTTGCCTAAAATTTGCTCGATTTTACCCTCCTGCTTTCGCCACCTTTTTGTGGTTACAAGCAAGATGTTCTTTTCGCGTTGTGCGATATGTTTTAACGCCTCTGCAAAATCCACACTAAAGTGAATCTTCACGGGATTGTAATACTTAAATTTCATTTTTTGCTAGTCCTCATTTAGCCACGCGCTAAATCGCTGTGCCACTTGCTTTGGCGTGATTTTGGGGCGTCCTAAGTCTTTTTTGCTTCCTTTAGCGATTACGAGATAGACAAACCACGCTCCGCCACTTTCTGCGCTCACAAACTCACGCAAGATTTCGCTAAACTCGCTTAAATCTTTCGCGCCCCTTGCCACCGCGTAGCCACACGATTTTGCGATAGCTACAAAATCCACAAAGGGCGAGAGATTAAACTGCCCGCCCGTGCTATCGTGGCTTTGATTATCTAGCAAGATATGACAAAAATTGCCCTTGTTTGCGACATTTGCATAATAGGCATTGCCACTTAGCGTGCCAAGTCGCATAAGCAGCGCACTATCGCCGTCAATAGCGATGACTTTTTTGCGCGATTTTAGCGCGACACCTAGCCCTAGCGCACTTACACAGCCCATAGAGCCCACCATATAGAGCTGATTTGGCTTGTCATCTAGCTCGTAGAGCTCGCGTCCGCATTTGCCTGTGGTGGCGAGTAGGGCGCAGTTTGTGCCGATATTTTGAATGATTTGCAATGCTTGTAGTCGCGTTGGTTTTGGTGCGTTGTCTTTTTGTGCGTTTGTTTTTTTGACGATTTTGCGGGATTCTTCGCGCTCGGCTTCGTCAATGGACGAATCAGTCCTATTTCCTCGCCTCACGCTTGAAAACCCACAAAATCGCCTAAAAATACTTCCGCGTGAATCGCCTACTTTTTCTGTCATTACTAAAGAAACTTCAGCTTCGCCTTGTTTTGCGAGACTTGACGAAGTCAAGTCGTGGCAATCCACAAGATTTTTATGGATTGCTTCGGTCGCATTGCTCCCTCGCAATGACGGATTGTCTAGCGGATTATTTGTGAGGGCGACTTTTTCAAAGCAACTATTTCGCACGATGAAAAAGAAACTTTTATTTGATTCTAGCACCTTTTGCGCTTTTGCCAACTGCTCGCACGCCACTTCAAAGCGCGAATCCAAAAATGCGCATTCTATATCGCAAGTTTGGAGCAATTTATCGGTGATTTTGCCTAGCAACTCGTGCTGTGGCTCATCAGTGTTTTGCCCAGCTTGATTTGGCTCACCACGCAGGGATACAAAGCCAAGTATGGGAATTTCAAAGGTGTGGTTGAGGCTTGTAAGGGGGCTTAGGGCGTTAGAAAGTCCGCTGTTTTGCATTAGCACCACGCCGTAACGGTGCGCGTTGTCTTTTTGGGCTAAAATCGTGGATTGCTTCAACTCGCTTCCTCGATGGACTATCTGTCCTATCTCGTTGCTCGTTTCGCAAAACCCCGATTTTATCTCCAAAATACTTCCGCGCGAATCGCTTGTGGATTGCCACGAATCGCTTCGCGATTCTCGCAATGACGAGGTGGCAGAATCTGTGTTTGCTTCGCCTCGCAATGACGAATTTGTAGATTCTACAATTCTAGTATTTGCGGTGGTGCTTGTGGAGTTTTTGCTAGATTTTGGGAGTGAGCTAGACTTGGGCGTCTGCGAGCTCTCAAAATCTAGCAAATCTATGCAATGATTACCCAAAGACGAATTGTAACTAACAAGGCTCACTCCGCTTGCGATTGCCACTGCCTCCCCCTCATTATTCGCCATAACAAACACATTCTCATTTATCGCCCAATTTATTAGCGGTGCGAGATAGCTACACGGCACACCCACAAAATCACAAAATCCGCGCCTCTTTAGCTCCGCTCCAAAAGCCTCTGTTTGCATTTCTTTTCCTTTATTTTTTTTTAGTTCGCCCCGCAATTTCTAGAATCTAGATTCCAGAAAATACGCGCTTTATAAATTTTTAAGTTTTAATAATGGCTATGCTTAGATTATCCCCGATTGGGAGCTTTTGCCACGCTTTTAAGCCACGGTTAGTCATAAATTCTCCCACAGCTTCCCTCACGCCCACATAGCCAGAGGAAAAATACTCGTGGATTAAAATCACGCCTCCGCTTACCATTTTGGGATAAAAAAACTCTAGCCCCGCCAAAATCGGCTCATACAAATCCGCGTCCAAATTCACAAAGCAAAATCGCTCATTCTCCACACCCACGCTACTTTGTGGAAACCAGCCCTTTTTGATAATGCAATTTTTGGGATAGGGCATTTTGCCTAGCACGAGCTCTACGCTTGTGTTTGAGAAGTGCTTTTTGCCTAGACTTGCGCCCATTGCGCCATCTTTATCTTGGGCTAAGTCTTTGTCCCAAAAGCCCTCAAAAGTGTCAAATAAATACAGCTTCTTATCGCTAAAGGCTTCATTTATCCGCCGTGCGAAATCCCCTCGATACACGCCTAGCTCGGCGACATTACCACTTAGATTTGCCCGTTTTGCCTCACTAGCAAAATCCGCCAAAAACGCCTCTCTAGCGCGGACACTTAGCTCGATATGGCTTACATCGATTTTCTCACGCGCGATGCCCATAGATTCAAGTTGAGCGCGGATTTCATAAAATCCTGTGAAAGTGCCGATAATCACAGAGTCAAAATCCGCGCATTGCTCTAAATCCGCACCTGATTTAATAGGATAGGCACTCAAATGTGTTCCCCCCCCCATTAGATTCTAGCTTGATTTCGCCACCAGCTTTTAGCGGGTCATTGTCGATAAAGCAAAGGATTTGTTTGCCCTCTTTCAGTAGATTTTGTGCGATGAGGCGTCCGCAGTTGCCAGCACCAAAGATTATGATTTTGTTTGTCATTTTACATTCCTTTAAATTTTAAAGTTTCTTAGTTTTACAAGTTCGCGCTTGTGGGGTATTTTCGTCATTGCGAGGCGAAGCCGAAGCAATCCATAAAATAGATTGCCACGATTTTGCTGACACAAAATCTCGCAATGACGGCGTGGTGGATTGCCACGAATCGCTTCGCGATTCTCGCAATGACGAACTTGCTTCGTCTCGCAATGACGAAAACCCCCCCCCCTAGCCCCCTCCGCAGGGGAGGGGGAATTTATTTGCGCTATATCGTGCCCGGGATTAGGGATAAAATCTCTTTGACACTCATACATTGCCCCTCTATTTCCGCACTTCTGTCATTTTCTAAAATCCCTTGTGCGACTTGCTTCATCGCTATGAAACTAGCCCTAAGCAAGTGATTTGCATAAATGATGATATTTGCCCCAGCTTTGCCTAACTCACGCGCGGTGATTTCATTGAAGCTCGTAGGCACGACTACGATAGGGGTAAGCGAATCTTTAGCGCGAAACGCGCTTATGAAGTCCAAAATCTCTTTTGGGTCTTTGTGGCGAGAGTGTATCATTATGCCATCAGCTCCCGCCTCGACATAAGAAAATGCCCTATTAAGCGCGTCTTGCAAGCCTTTATCTAAAATCAAACTCTCAATCCGCGCGATAATCATAAAATCACTTGTGATTTGTGCTTCTTTTCCTGCGCGGATTTTGTCGCAAAAGTCTTCAATGCTATCTTGGGTTTGGGCGACATCATTGCCTAGAAGCGAGTTTTTCTTAAGCCCTGTCTTATCCTCGATGATACACGCACTCACGCCCGTGCGCTCTAGGCTTCGCACCGTGAAAGCAAAATGCTCGACTTTCCCGCCCGTGTCGGCATCATAGATAAGTGGCTTAGAAGTTACCTCAAAGATTTCATTTATCGTGTTTAGCCGACTTTGCAATTCCACCGCTTCAATGTCTGGCTTACCGCGACTTGTGGAATCTGTAAGCGAACTACTCCAAAATCCGTCAAACTCGATTTTCGTGCCATTGTGATTGGTGGAGGCGTTTTGAGCGATGAGCGCGGAAATAGCCGAGTGCGTTTCTATGAATCGCAAAGGTGCTTTGGCGTTTATGAGACGGCGCAGGAGCGAAAGTCTAGCATTGGTGCTTATGCCTATTGCCCTAGCGTTTGCGTTTAGTTGCGTAGAGCTAATTCCCTCTGTATAGCTTGGCTCAACAAGCTTCCCACAGCCTAGCTCGGATAATGTGTCAAGCACATTTTGGCGGGTTTTGACTTGTGCGCCACTTTGCCAATCATCGCCGTGTATGACAAAGGCTGGTTTTAGGGCGCGGATATTACCCTCATAGCTTAGCGTGTCTTGGGGGATTACCCTATCGATGAGAGCGATAGACTCTAGCACGGCTTTGCGCTGGTCGTAGTTCATATAAGGGAGGCGTTTGTAAGAAGCGATGGCTCTATCTGTGAGTAGCCCTACGACTACTTCGCCATTTATCTCATCGGCGTGTCGCTTGGCGATTTTTAGGATATTGATATGTCCGGGGTGGATTAAATCCGCGCTCATAGCGACATAGACGACTTTTGATTTTGGGGTGGATTTTGCGGTGCTTTTTGTATTTACGGGGCTTTTTGTGTTGCTAGGATTACGCGGCATAGGATACTCCTAGCTCGCTAGAATCTAGCTTGATGAGAATGACAAAGATGTATAAGGCTTGGTCGCGCTCTTTTACTCTCTCTCTCGTTGCGTGCGATGCCAACTACGCGGAAAAAGTAGTCATCTTCACCATTAAATGGCGCAAAGCCTCTGTCCTCTTTGGCAAACAAAATCTCATAATCCTTGCCCAAAGTCTCGCATAAACTCTCAAAATCCACAAATCGTCTATAATGATTTTCGTAGATAAAGGCGTCTTTCTCTACCATTACGCCAAGTCTATAAAGTGAGTTTTTGTATCCTCTGCATTCTATGGCTAAGATTCCATTGCGCTTTAGATTCGCCCCTATCCACGCAAAAAGATTATCTTGTTGCTTTGCATTGATAGAGTGGAGCGTAAAGCGCGAATACACAATATCAAACTTTTCTTTTGCATTTGGCAGTGCGGTAAAATCTCCACTTTGAAACGCTAGATTGTCTGTGCCGTAATGTTTATTTAAAAAGTCAATGATATTTTCGCATTGGTCAATGCCTAGTGTGTGAATGCCATTTTTGGCAAAATATATGCTATCGCGTCCATTGCCACAGCCTAGCTCTATAAGATTCGCACCAGATTTGAAAAATCGCTCTACACAAAATGACGCAAAGTTGCTTTGCTGTTGCTCTTTCGTGTTTAAATGTGTTTGGTAGTAGTTTTGCCAGTAGTTTATATCCATTTTAGTCCTTTATTTTGTCATATTTACAATACCATATTTGGAATCGCTAATATCCACCCAATTTTTCTCATCATAGATATTGCCACGCACTTTGTAGGCTTTGGTGACCAAATATCCATATTTGTCTTTAAATAGTGTTAGTGCGTGAATAATTTCACGATTCGTATGGTAATTTTTTAAGATATTTTTTGGCACATTCGGACAGCCACCTTTAAGATTTTCACAAAAGATGCTAGAAATATCATAATTTGCCATAAGACGATTGTCTATTTTTAATGTGCCTTTTGCACCAAAATCTTTAAATAATAATGTATCAACATTATTATTTATGGGCATATTTATACTATCTTGTCCTGCGTGGTCGCTTACTACAAAAATTTGCGTATTATCATAAATTCCTTCTTTTTTAAGTAAAGCAATATAATCTGACAAATATTTTAGAGCACATACTTCTGTATCATAATGTTGATACATTATAGATTTTAATGTATTATCTGGGTAAGTCATATAGTCTTTATGTGGATAATCATTCCACGCACTTTTATCACTAAAAAACTCGCATTTATTGTTATTAAAATACATTCCATAAGGCAAATGCGTCATTTGTGAGTGAAAAAACTTAAAGGTTGGATTAGTTGATTTTGTATTGACTATTTTAGATAATGCATAAAAACTTGCACTATAATTTATAGAAGCAAATGTATTTGAATATCTCCCATCAATTTTAATTAACCACTTACCATTTTTATAGATTTTTGGTCTAAGAAAAATTCTGGTAAAAACTTAAAAAGTCCAAAATTAACCAACTGTGCTAATTCTATTTCAATAAAAGCACTATTCGTTTTTACAGCATTGTTAAAAACAACCCCACCGTTGTCATAATAATAATTCACAAAATTTGTAAATAAGAAAGTATTGTGCATATCCATTGTAAAGACATTGTTATTTGCTATTGTATTTTCAATGTTTGAAGTGCCATTTTGTGTCCACGCTATAAGTCCTACATTAAATCCATTGTTTGCAAAATTGCTACCAATATCAATAAATGCTTTATCTACGCTTCGTGCTAGGTTTTTATTTATATTATAAATAGCATACTGTTCACCGCCGATTAATGTAGCAATAGTTTGTATTGTGCCATTTGCAGTGGTGATAGTGTTTGGAAATAATATAAAACCATCTAATTGTTCTTTAAGATGTGAAAATTGTTCTAAAATGTAAGGCGTATGTGAACCGCTAAACATATCAAGCACTAGAACTACGATATTTTTCTGTGTCTTTGAATATGAAAAAAGTTCGTTTTCATAAGGCGGTTTTATCGTGTTGTTAGAATCGCCTCTCGCGTTGTCATTGTGAGATTGTGCACAATCGCTATTTTCCGTCATTGCGAGACTTGACGAAGTTAAGTCGTGGCAATCTATGTTTGATTTGTGGATTGCTTCGTCAGCTTCGCTTCCTCGCAATGACACAATGGGCATAGATTGCTTAGAATCGTTTTGCGATTCTTGTGCTATTTTGATAAAATCTAATTGCTTCCCTATAATTTGGAAAATAGTTGCACTAGTAACAATAACAAGCGTTAGCAAGACAATCTGCCATATATAAATCAATCTTTTATATAACAATGAAATAAATGCCATACTACAAAAAAAGACAATGATAAATATTATGCTAGATTTTGATTGCGATTCTGAATTTGTAAATGGTGTTTTTTGAAAAATAAATCTATCTATTAGACCATAATCGCCCACTAGCACAAAACTATATACGATTCCATTAAATAAAACAAGGCTTAAGACAAATGCCGTGAAATTAGAAAATCGCTTTGGGATAAAGCTAATTGCATAAATTACCACAAAGCTAACTAGCATAAATGCCCCAAATAGCGCGGATAGGGTAGAGTAGGTTTGCGTGGAATCAAATTGCGTAATATCTGTGTTGTAAAGCTGATAAGGCGTAAAAACACAAATAAGAAAGGCAATGCAAAGAATTGTGTAGTGTGAAATTTTGCGGTAGGTTTGTAAGTTGGTTTCTATGGAATCTCGATATTTGTAACAACAACAAATTAACAAGTAAATATCAAGCAATGTACCCAAAATTACAGCATAATAAAACAAAATATGCTTTAACAAAGGTGTAAAATCCATAGCGTATGTAATAGTGCCTAGATTCGTGCCTTTTTCTAAGTCAAACGCCTTCTCACTCTCAAAATAGACAAATCGCTTTGCATTGCTAATAATCTTTATGTTGCTTGAATCGATTGCCTTATCCCACGCAATATCCACAAGTTTGACTTGTGCTATACTCTTTGAGCGAAGCAAAAAGTCCCATTTTTCAAAGCCAATCCGCGCTTTATTATCCCAATCAAACGATAATGGGGCAGTTTGGACATTATCTTTGGCATAAATCATTAGCGAAAATGTCGCGCATAGCAAAATTGCTAAAATCGCGGTAAGTGTAATCACGGTGATTTTTAGGGGTTTGCGGAGAATGAAAAAAGAGGCGAGTTGCGTTTTAATATTATTGTCATTATTAGCTTTTGTAGAAAGCGAAGAATTTATTTTAGCGACTTGCGAATCATTTGCGATATACTGACTTTGAGTGAATTTGTGCGATTCGCATATTCGCTTTTGGGTTATTGATTCGTTGTTTATTTTAGATTCGCGCGATTTGGATACTTCGCTACGCTCAGTATGACGAAAAATATTGCGAAATCGCATACCCAAGAGCGAATTGCACAACGCAAACACCATATTTGTCGTCCAATATAGCACTAACGCACTTGGCATATTATAAAGTAGCACTAAAAATATTAGCGCAATGATGATTCCTTGAATCCTCGCGCCACTATCTTTTGCTACAATCCACACATTTATAAGCGAAATGATTGTCATTAAAATGGGCAAAAGATGCACACCACCCACACTATCAGGCGCACTTAAATCGCTAATCCAAAGGAATGATTCGCCCTTAATCTCTTCTAAATCTTGTAATAAAAATAAAATCGCAATAAAAAACGGCACTTGCAATGCTAAGCCACCAAGCGCACCAAGCGCAAAAATAGGGTGATAATGTCGTTGCTTATAAAGAGTGCGAATATAGCTTTGTAACTCCGCGCCTTTAAATACGCGCTTAAATTCAGCGATTTTACTATCGCAACGCGCCTTTAACGCATTTATATTATGTGCTTTTGCTTCGGCAATTTTGCTTAATTTTAATAAGATTAGATTTATGATGAGACTTAAGAAAATAATGCTTAAGCCATAAGATTTAATCGCACCAAATAGCAATTCAAGTGCGAATCCTAACACACTTTGAAGTGGAAAAATAAAGATATAATATAAGATTTCTATTAGATTAAATGGCATATTTGTCCTTTTGTGATTGTTGTGTGAGCGTTGCAATGGCGCGTTGTAGATTATCTCTTTGTGCTAAAAGAGCGTTATCAAGGGTGGATTCGATTAAAAATTGGCGGATTTTTAGCAATTCTAGTGCGCTATTAAGTCCTCCTTTGTGTGGGAATCGCCAAAGCGTTGATTTTATATTATTTAGTGCGTCTTTATTTGCACTTGAATTAAGCGCGGATTCGATAATGGATTTAATTTGTGGAAAATCGCTTTGGCTTATTTTGCCACCGATTTGATTTAGTGCTTTAAAAGTCCAAAATTCATTTATATTATTCTCATTATAAATATCTGCCAAATCATATCCTGCGCTATCAAAGGTAAAATCAAGCGTCAGCACGGGCTTACCCTCCAAACACACAAAATCAAATATCACACTAGAAAAATCACTAATCATTAAATCCGCTTTGCTAAAGGCAATAACATTGGGTGTGCCTATATCCCACTCTATATGCGGACTTTGGAATTGCTTTTTTAAAGAAGCGATATTTTGTGCTTCAACTTCACGGATTAGGCTTTGTGGGTGTGGGCGGATAATGATATGAAATGGCGTTGTGATGAGATTTTTTAATAAATCTGCGCCGTGTTTAAAGAGAAGCGATTCATTGCCCCCAAGATGGAGCAAGTAGAATGGTGGGATTTACAACATTGTCATTCTGAGGGCGCGAAGCAACCGAAGAATCCATAAATTTTTTATTTTTATTTTTGGATTCTTCGCTTCGCACAAGTGCTTCGCTTAGAATGATGGAGTTATTTGATTTTGTGCCCTGTGTAGAATCATTATCTTTTATAGATTCGCGTAAATTTGCTAACTCATCTAAATAAGTTAGCCCCGTAATTGCGATATATTTGCGTTTAACTTCGTGAACTTTTTCGATTTGGCGCACAAAATTACCTTGAATCTCATTTGCCACAAACACCGAATCAAAATAATCCACCCCAAACGCGCGATAAGTCATAGGCGTAAGCGAATGCACGATATGGCAATAATGCCGAACAGCTTTGCTGCGCTTAATTTGAAGCACTTGTAGGCTAGGTGTGGTAAGGACGCAAATATCAGCTTTTAGGAAATTTAGGCGTGTGTAGGCAGAGTTACCAACACCGATAAATTCTTTAATGCTAAAATTATTGCCCTCGCGCTTTAATGCAGGGTCGCCCTCATCGCTTGTAAGATAAGTATATGGGTGCTTTAGGTAATCAAGCGCGTCTAAAATAGGCTTAAAAGTATTATAATATTGTCGTCCCTCGCAATAAAAGACAATAGAATTAAGTGAAGTAGTGGAATCTAGTGTAGAATCGTTAAGTGAATCATTTGAATTTTTAGAAAGATTTTTAGGCGAATCTTGTAAATCTAAATCATCAAAAGAAATTAAACAAAGATTTTGATTAGAGTGCTTTAGGGTAGGGCGATTCCCCCCCCCCCCAATTTAGTGAGAGATAATTTTAGTGATTTTGGGGAAAGACTAACGACTTTATAAAATAGATTTTTAAAAAAATAAATAAATGACGCAAAAATCGCCACAATCGAGCTTAGCAAAAGCGAACCTGTGCCGGGGTCTAGGTAGGCGTGGAGATTTGTAGTAAAAATCACACAAAGCAAAAGCAAAGCAAGTAGATTCAAGGGATTCCTTTGAGATTTAAAAATTAAAGGCACAATTATACACAAATATTTTAAAATTACGCAATAATTATGCCATTAAAACATTATTCCTAGCGTTCCTTTTATCACAAGCGCGTTTATTATGTCGATGAAAAATGCGCCTGTGAGTGGCACGATGATAAATGCGATATGGCTAGGTCCATAGTGCGAAGTAACCGTTTGCATATTTACCATAGCCGTAGGTGTCGCACCCAAGCCAAATCCGCAATGTCCAGCCGCCAAAACCGCTGCGTCATAGTCTTTGCCACAGAATCTAAATGTTACAAATATCGCATACAACGCCATTGTGATAGCTTGAATGCTTAATATTACCACCATAGGCAATGCTAGTGCGACTAACTGCCATAGATTTATCGTCATCATCGCAAAAGCTAAGAATAGCGATAGGCTGACATTGCCTATGACAGAGACTTCTCTATCAAAGACTTGGTGAATCTTTAGCGCACTTAGGACATTTCGCAAAATCACGCCACAAAATAGGCAATACACAAAGGTGGGCAAATTTAGCTTTTCTATGTGGGCGGTTTCAAAGCCTTTTAAGAGATTGCCGATGAGTAGGCAAATGGCGATTAAAGCTAGGGATTCCATAAAACTTGTAGCAGTGATTAGTCGCTCTTTGGCTGGGGCTTCAAAGCCGTGCGGATTGTCGTTGTTATGCTCTTTGCCGGGCGTTTTTAGATTATAGCGTTTGATTAGGAATCGCGCCACAGGACCGCCGATAATTCCGCCCATTACAAGCCCAAAAGTCGCACACGCCATTGCCACTTCGGTAGCTGGGCTGAAATTATAAGGCGCACCTTTGAAAATATCCGCCCACGCCGCGCCTGTGCCGTGTCCGCCACTCATTGTAATTGAGCCACCAAGTAGCCCGATTAGCGGATTCACGCCCATAGCAGAGGATACGCAAACGCCGATGATATTTTGCAAGACTAGCAATCCGCATACAAAAACCAAAAAGATTCCAAGCAATTTTCCGCCTTTTTTAAGCGAGGCAAAATCCGCGCTAAGCCCCACAGAAGTGAAAAATGCTAACATTAGCGGGTCTTTTAGTGAGCCATCAAACTTAAATTCAATTTGCACAAATTGATACAGGCAAAAAATCGCCACCGCCGCAATCAGTCCGCCCACCACAGGTTCAGGGATATTATAATCACGCAAAAATTTAAATTTGCTAATGATAAATCGCCCCAAAATCAGCACCGCAACCATACACACGAGCGTAAAATAAAAGTCAAACTCAACAATCCGCATTAAAAATCAATCCTTTGTGCGTAAAATAAATTCAATATTTTGCCATTGTTTGTAGTTTGTGTCAATTTATAAGCGCGGATTTGTGATATTTTTTAGAGTGATTGTGGATTTTTGTGAAGTCTGCAATTTATTGACATTGCTTATTATGATTCGCTAAAGTTCCGCCCCAAATTTAAATCGTGGAGAATTTATGCACATAAATAGCATTACCAAAATGCGCATAAAACGGCGCAGATTCGCCAAAAGGCTAAAGCAAAATAATGTGAATCTCACAAATTTTGCGTGGGGATTAGTCGTGCTTGGGGGAATCGTGGAGTGCTTTTGGGTGAGTGGGCTAAAACACGCCGATTCGCCCCTGCTATACGCGCTAACCGCGCTTGGAATCGCGTTTTCCTTTGGCGCGATGATTTTGGCGTGTAAAGTGCTAGAAGTCAGTATCGCTTATAGCGTGTTTGTCGGCATTGGCACGGCTGGTGTGGTGGCTAGTGAAATTTTAATCTTTGGTGAGCCATTTTCCGCGCTGAAAGTCGCGCTAATTGCGGTGCTTTTATGCGCTGTCATTGCTCTAAAATTTATCTCGCAAAAAGAGGACGGAGCGTTGAGTGATGAGGCTTTGGTGGAGCAAATTGCAAGTGATTTGAAAATCGATAATGCGCTTGATAAAGTGCTTGATTCCAAAGGTGGTGCGCGATGAGCTGGGTATTTTTGCTGTGCGCTGGGCTAATGGAAATCTTTGGCGTGATTGCAATGAAAAATTACGCAACAAGTGGCAAAAATCGCTACATTTTGCTAATCGCTGGGCTTTTTGTGCTAAGCCTATCGCTACTTTCGCTATCAATGCGCGGAATCTCTATGGGCGTGGCTTATGCGATATGGACAGGAATCGGAGCTGGTGGAGGCGTAATTGTGGGGATTTTGCTATTTAATGAAAGCAAAAGTGTCGCCAAAATCGCACTCATCGCCGTCATAATCGCGTGTAGCGTGGGATTAAAATATTTATAAATCACTTTTTTTTAAAATCGCTAGGATTCGCCTAAAAAAGCGATTTAGCTATTTAAAAAAGCATAATCAAGTAAAATTGTTATATACTCGCATTTGCGTTTTTAAAGCGCAAATTTATCTTAAAGGATTACAATATGCGGAAATTTTTACTTTACGTAGTCGCCATTTTGGCGTTAGGAGTGAGTATGGCGGAGGCAAAGCCAAAGGTGGCGATTTTAGCCACAGGTGGCACGATAGCAGGAAGTGCTGATAGCGAACTAGCCACCACAGGCTACGCTGTGGGCGTTTTGGGCGTGGAGGCATTGATAAAAGCCGTGCCTGAGCTAAAAAATTTGGCTGATATTAGTGGCGAACAAATCGCAAATATGGATAGCGCAAATATGACTGATGAAGTTTGGCTCAAACTCGCCAAGCGTTGCAACGAGCTTTTAAGCAAAGTCGATGGCATAGTCATCACGCACGGCACGGACACTATGGAGGAAACGGCGTTTTTCTTAAACCTCGTGCTAAAAAGCGACAAGCCCGTAGTGCTAGTGGGAGCTATGCGCCCTGCCACTGCGATGAGTGCCGATGGTCCTAAAAATCTCTACAACGCCGTAGCATTAGCGGCGAATCCAAACGCCAAAGGCAAAGGTGTAATGGTGGCAATGAATGATAAGATTTTGGGCGCAAGAGGCGTGCAAAAAACGCACACGCTCAATATAAGTGCCTTTGACTTTGGGAATTTGGGCTACATAGTCGATGGCAAAGTGTTTTTTGAAAATGCAAATCTAAAAGCGCACACCAAAAAAGCGGAATTTGATATCTCAAAGCTAAAAAGCCTACCCAAAGTCGATATACTCTACACTTACGCAAATGACGGCTCTGGCGTTGCGGCAAAGGCTCTTTTTGAAAACGGCACAAAAGGCATAGTAGTCGCAGGTAGCGGGGCTGGAAGCATTCATACCGCGCA
The DNA here is from genome assembly GCA_050874285.1 of Helicobacteraceae bacterium. Taxonomy (GTDB): domain Bacteria; phylum Campylobacterota; class Campylobacteria; order Campylobacterales; family Helicobacteraceae; genus NHYM01. The sequence goes on from JBNMKJ010000025.1 coordinate 23,114, forward strand.
AAAAGAAGTGCTAAAAGATTTACTCAAACAAGGGCTAAAAGTGGCGGTAAGTTCGCGCGTGAAATCTGGCTTTGTCTCAGTTAGCGATGAGGACAAAAAGCTAGGATTCATATCCGCAGAGGATTTAAACCCGCAAAAAGCAAGGATACTCTTAATGTTAGCCCTTACAAAGACAAATGACAATAAAAAAATCGCGGAGTATTTTTTGAAATATTAAAATTTTAAAAGTGCGCTGTGAATCCTTGCAAATTTTGATTGTGAGGATTCACTCTATCGCCTTTGCTCTATATGTGATAAGCCCTAAAATGCTTACAACTACGCCCATAAATAATAGCAAGTATAACGCTTGGGTAAAATCCTCAAAATAATCGTGCAAAAGCCCTATGACAAAGGGCGCAAAACTAGCGATGAGGTAGCCAAAGCCTTGCGCCATAGCGGATAGTTTGGAGGCGATTTGCAAAGTGGCACTTTTGGTAGAGATAAATAGCAATGCGATTGCAAAGACGCCTCCCATAGGGATTCCTATGCAAATCGCGCCGATAATCACGCCAAGCATAGATTCCCACCATAAAAGAGTGGCGAATCCCACCACATACAGCCCGCACAAGCACGCCATATACACCGCTCGGTAAGCATTTCTAAGCTTGCCCAAAATCACAGGTCCTATAAAGCCCACAGGCACGGCGATAGCTTGGGTCAAAAGCAAGATATTTGCGCCAAATTCGCTTCCATAGCCCTTTTCGCTTACGATAAGTGCGAGCCACGCAAACATTGCATAAGCTATAAAACTCTGCGTTCCCATAAATGCCGTGATTTTCCACGCGCTAATTTGTGTGAAAACATTGATAGGATTTTGTGGCTTTTTTACCACGCGCAAAAGTCTGCCGTTTTTCATTTGCGGTATGTAGATGATAAAGGCGATTAGCGCGAAAGGTAGCCACACTATTAGCGAATATTGCAAACCTAGCAGTGATAAAAGTGGCAATGCGAGTAAAATCCCAAAAATGCCCGATATATTTAGCACGAGGCTATATACGCCCATCATAAAGGCGATTTTGCGCGGAAATTTTTCTTTGACAAAGCTAGGCAATAGCACATTGGCAATGGCTATGCCACTGCCTAGCAACGCCATTCCTACAAATAGCCCCACACTGCCACCAAAGCTACGATAGATTTCGCCCACGATGATAAGCACAATGCCCACGACTATCGCGCGAATGGGCGAAAAATACGCCACCAAAAAGCTCACACTGCCAAATGCGATAAGTGGCAACGAAGTCAAAAGCCCACCGAGCGCGGAATTTATATCGTATGCGTTTTTGATAGGCTCGATAATGGGTCCTAGCGAAGTGATAGGGGCGCGGAGATTTAGCGTGAGCGCGACTAAAAATATGATATTTAGCCAAAAAATCTTTGGTTGCATTGATTTCTCCATTAAAAAGCGATTTTCGCGGATTCTAATGCGCGAATCTTAAAATTTCTTTAGCACATTTTTTAGCGTAGTGATGACGAAATCCGCGTCATTTTCGCTCATTTTTTGATGACAGGGAATGGAGATTTCGGCGTTGTAAAAATGCTCTACGCTTGGCAAAGGCGCGTGGTTTTTATATGGTGCAAATTTATAAAGTGGCTTGTAATGCACTTGGACGCCGAGACCTGCCTCTAAAAGTGCGCGAAATATGGCTTTTTTATGCTTAAAAAGCGCGGAATCTAGCAAAATAGGATACAAATGATAAGTCGAATCAATATGGCGCGGAATTTTTAGGGTGCGGAATTTGGATTCGCCACTAAATGCCTTGTCGTAGATTCGCGCGATTTTGGTGCGTTTGCTAAGAAAAGAATCGATTTTGCTAAGCTGTGAAATGCCAAGACTTGCGGCTATATCGCTTAGGCGAAAATTATGCCCGATAAAATATTCGTCATTCTGAGCGGAACGCATAGCGTGTAGCGAAGAATCCAAAACATTTATTTTGCGATTCGTGGATTCTTCGCTTTCTTGCGAAAGCTCAGAATGACGGAGGGGGTAGTTTGGATTGCTTCGGTCGCCTTGCTCTCTCGCAATGACGGAGGGCGAGACAATCTCACTATCCCAAAGCTCCGTTTTTTCTATGCAATGAGAGCGGAGCAATCTTGCCATTTTGTAAAATCGCTCGTTATTTGTGGTAATCGCGCCACCTTCAATGGTGGTAATAGGCTTTACCGCGTGAAAACTAAAAATGCTCATATCCGCAAACGCGCCGATTTTGCGCCCATTTAGCGCACCGCCAAAGGAATGCGAACTATCGCTGATAAAATACAAATTATTTTCTTTACAAATTTGGGCGATAATCTCTGCCTCCACGCTATTTCCTGCGTAATCTACGCTAACTATTGCGCGAGTTTGTGGCGAAATTTGCAATTTATTTATATCAATATTGCCTAAGCAATCAATATCGCAAAAGCGTGGCGTAATGCCGTTTTCTATCATCATATTTGCCGTAGCGCAAAATGTCAGCGGGGTTGTTAGAAATTCGATTTCGCCCTGCGAATCGCGTGAATCTGCGTGAATCGCGCCATTTTGTGAACGATTCGCCAAATCGCATTTTATGATTTTATAGGCGACATTTAGCGCGGAAGTGGCGGAATTAAGCGTAACGGCATATTTTGCGCCCACAAAGTCCGCGATTTTTTGTTCAAACTCATCAACTTTGCTTCCTTGCGTAATCAAATCGCCCTTTAGCGCACTCACAACGGCGCGAATATCGTCCTCATCAATGCACTGCGTAGAATAGGGAATCATCGCTTAAAGTCGCACATTAGGATAATGGCAAGTTTCGCCCATAGATTCGCTAAAAATTTTAAGCCACGATTCACACAAGCAACGCGTCAATCCTAGAGACTAGCCCTGCAGTGTTGTGCGCGTGGGCAAAAAGACTTGCGTTACTTGTGAGATAATCTTTGATATTTTCAGGTTGCTCTGTGGCTTGATTCGCGCCTAGATTCGCGCTTTGTAGGCTTTGCAAAGAGTTTGAGATAAAATCCACCTCATTTTTCAACGCTTTTTTGAAAATATACAAATCGCGCTCATCATTTGGCAAAATATTTAGGATTCGATTCGCATCAAATAGCACTTCGCCACTGCCACTGCTTAAAATCATCGAATCGCTAAAAATCTTACTACCCAAAAACTGCGCGTTATTTATCTCTCTATGAACCTCATCTAGCGTGATATGGCTGTTATTTAGGATATTTGACAATGCTCGTCTGGCGATTTGGAGGATTCCTATGTTATTATTTAGCTCTTTTTGGGGAAGTGCGGAGTAGCCGTTATTTGTAATGCGCCACTCGCTCACACTCTCACGCGCTTTTTTTGAATCTAAGCGCGAATCTTGCAAAATTTGCTCTAGCGAATCTAAATTGTTATTGCGCCGTTCGCTCACTCGCTCACTAAGCGCGGTGCTTTGGCTATCTACTTTCATTTTAAGCCGCCTTAAATGTGGTATTTAAGGCAGTTTAAAGCATTTTTTGTTCCAAATATTTAGTGTGGATTAGCGATTTTTTAAAGTCCTCATTATCCATCATTTTTATGTGAAATGGGATTGTCGTTTTGATTCCGCCGATTTTAAACTCTTTCAAAGCCCGTTTCATTCGCACAATGGCTTTTTCGCGGCTTTCCGCCCAAACTACGAGCTTACCAATCATTGAATCATAAAACATAGGCACGACATAGCCGTTGTATGCGTGAGTATCAAGCCTCACATTGCCACCACCGGGCGAAATCCACTCTGTGATTTTACCGGGGCAGGGATAGAATTTCTCGGGGTCTTCTGCTGTGATTCGGCACTCGATGGAATGCCCTTTTAGCTTAATGTCGCTTTGTTTGGGCAACGATTTGCCCTCTGCGACATTTATCATTAGCTCGATTAAATCAAGGCTACTTACCATTTCGCTAACGGTGTGCTCGACTTGGAGGCGCGTATTCATCTCCATAAAGTAAAAGTCTTTTTTGTTGTTATCCAGCAAAAATTCAAAAGTTCCTGCGCCTTCATACTTGATATATTTTGCCGCGCGGACGGCGGTTTCAAGCAGATTCGCACGGACTTCATCGCTTAGCACGACTGCGGGGGATTCTTCGATTAGCTTTTGCTGTCGCCTTTGCGCAGAGCAATCGCGCTCACCGATATGAATCACATTGCCCTTTTTGTCCGCCAAAACCTGCACTTCAATGTGCTTTGGATTTTTGATGAATTTTTCCATATAAATCGAGCCATCGCCAAATGCACTCACGGCTTCAGATTCGGCAGCTAAAATGGCGTTTTTCAGGCTCTCTTCGCTCTCCACTATCCGCATTCCGCGTCCGCCACCACCTGCGGCAGCTTTGATGATGACAGGATAGCCGATTTTTTTGGCGATTTTTTGTGCGTCTTTGTAATCCTTAATCGCGCCGTTACTGCCCTCAATCACGGGGATTCCCGCTTCTCTCATCACATCTTTTGCCTTGCTTTTATCGCTCATTAGTGCCATCACCGCTTGGCTTGGACCAATAAATGTGATATTGTGATTTTCGCAAATCTCTACAAAGTTTTGATTTTCGCTCAAAAACCCATAGCCCGGAAAAATCGCATCGATTTTAAACAGCTCCACCACCGTCATAATCGCTGGAATATTTAGGTAACTTTCGCTTGATTTTGCCCCGCCTATGCAGACTTTGACATCAGCGACATCTAAATAATGCACATCTTTGTCCGCTGTGGAGTAAATCACAACCGCTTCTTTGCCCATATCCTGTATCGTGCGAATCGCGCGGAGTGCGATTTCACCGCGATTTGCAACTAGGATTCGTTTTAACTCTTTCATAGTTTTTGCCTAAAATCACAATTTTTCAACGACAAATAAAACCGCGTCAAATTCCACGCTTTGCGCGTCATTTGGGACAATCTCAACGATTTTGCAATCAAACTCCGCCTCGATTTCATTCATAATCTTCATCGCCTCGATGATTGCGATTGTCTGTCCTTTTTTGACTTTGTCGCCGACATTCACATACGGCGCGGAATCAGGCGATGGCGCACGATAAAAAGTGCCTACCATTGGCGAAGTGATTTTTTCGGTGTTTGCGGTGGATTTGGGCGCGGTGGGCGCAGATTCGCTTTTTGCTGGGGCAGATTCGCCACTTGGTGCGGTATCTGCGCTTTGTGCTACGCTTTGAATCGGCTGTGGATTCGCAAGATTCACCGCGCTAGGCGCGATGACTTTGGGCGTTTTCGCCGCTGTTTTCTCAAGCGAAATCTCAAAGCCCTCGTTTGTGAGCTTTAGCTTCACAGATTCGGAAGCGTCAAACATCTCTAAAAGTTTCTTAATTTCTTGTATATTCATAAAATCCCCTTTGTGTTAAGATTTAAAAATTTTGTATAATAACACAAAAAATTTAAAAGGTTATTAAAATGGGATTAAAATCTGATAAATGGATTGAGGAAATGTCGCTAAAGCACGGAATGATAAGTCCATTTGAAGCGACAAGTCTGCGTAAAGGCGTGATTAGCTATGGTGTAAGTAGCTATGGATACGATATTCGGGTGGCTGATGAGTATAAAATTTTTACCAATGTAAATGCGACAATAGTTGACCCAAAGAACTTTGAATCGCGCAATGTGGTGGAGCATAAGGGCGATATTTGTATCGTGCCACCCAATTCTTTCGCACTAGCGCGGACGATAGAATACTTTAAGATTCCGCGCGATGTTTTGGCGATATGTCTAGGGAAAAGCACTTACGCAAGGTGTGGAATCATCGTCAATGTAACGCCCTTTGAGCCAGAATTTGAGGGCTATATCACTATCGAAATTAGCAACACAACGCCACTTCCTGCCAAAATATACTCAAATGAGGGCATCGCCCAAGTGCTTTTCATAAGTGGCGATGAGGAATGCGCGGTTAGCTACAAAGATAAAAATGGCAAATACCAAAAACAGCACGGAATCACGCTACCAAAGGTGCTGTAAGATTCGCCAAAAAATGGCGATTATATATGAATCCTTGTTGCCTATCGTCATTGCGAGACTTGACTTTGTTAAGGTGTGGTAATCCAAAAGAATCACATTTGATTTCAAGTTATTAAAGTGGATTGCTTCTGCGATAAATCGCCTCGCAATGATGAAATTCATTGCCTTGTTATCGCGAGACTTTTTAAAACAAGTTGAAGCAATCTACAATAAATCTTTTGAGTGTGTAAATTGCCACGAATCATAGCTTTCTTTCACGCAATATAACACCGCGTCTATACACCCCGCCAGTGAAAATAGCCAAGTTTTATGCGCAAAAAGCCACTCTAATTTTTTTGCTTTTTGGCTCATCTCATCATTTGTGATTTTTGTGGTGATTTTGGTTAGCTCCATTTCTTGGTGAAAAATGTAGCTCTGCGTGGCTTCATTAAAGATTTGCAAAAATTTATTCGAGTTAAAAAGCCCTTTGATTTTTTCGATTTTTTCAAGCAATAAATCGACTTTTTTAAAGTCAATTTCTTTTAATTTTTGCTCTTTATTTAGTCGCTCTAATTCATCGCAAAGCTCCGCCACACTCAAAAATAACGCCTCTATTTTTGCTTTTTTGTCATTGCCGTATTTTAAAATTTCTTGCACTTTTTTACGCGCTTTTTTAAGATTTTCGCTAATTTCACTTTCGCTAGGATATTCTAAGGTAATTTGCGCCTTTTTTTTGCTTCCATCTATGCCACGCAATGCCTTTTCAAAGGGCATTTCAATAGTATGGGGAATCCTAGCACCGCCCTCAGTAGCGTTGATTGCGCGAATCCTATCTTTTGTCTCAAAAATATCTCGCGCAAAAAATTTCAAAAACATTTCCCAAACCTGCGTGGATTCGACAAATCCGCCTCCGCCGTATTGCTCCACCAAAATCTTTGGCTTCCCACTTAGCTCATTTTCGCCATAAACCGCGCCTTTGCTGTGGCTTTTGCCGTCCTTTGCGAAAGCCAAATCCTGCCCGATAAAAATACAAATCTCAAATCCGCTATGCACCACCAGCTCGTAAGCCATATTTGCCGCGCTCATTCCAATGCCGACATAGCCATACTCTTCAAGTCCAAAGTAGCTCGTGTAGCCAAATGGACGCTCGGATATTTGCAAGATTCCGCCTTTTTTGACAATCTCGTCAAGTAGCTTTTTATGCGCAATAGAGGTGATTTCAAAGATTACGCCCTCAAAAAAGCGCGATTCCACCACCTCGTAAAATTTCGCCGTAAGCTCCACGCGCTCCATTGATAGCACAATGTCTGGCTTGATACCATTTTCACATAAAATAGGAAAAGACGCATCGACACAAAAAATCGTTACAAAATCTTGTATTTTTTTTAGTAGCGGTAATTGCTTATTTAGGCTTGGACCTGTGGATACAATCACCGCGTGGGAGGTGTTTTTCGCTTTTCTTATTAGCTCATAAAGCGTAGGATTTTTTAGCATTAGTGGCAAATTTGCGATATGATGCTTTATGCCCGTAATGGCGTCCTTGCTGTCATTACCCAAAGATGCCACGCTATGCTCGATAATGCCGATTAAAATTTTGTTGATTTGCCCTGCTTGGCTCAAAAAATTGTCATAATATTCGTTAAAAATGTGGAGATTGTAAAGTTTGCCGTGCATTAGGGCGTTGCGATTTTGGCTAAAAAATGGAAATAAATTCTCCGTTGTCGCGCTACTAGCCTCAAAAATCACTAGCTTTCGCTCCGCAATCTCGCTACTAAAATCCACCAAATTTAGCACGATAAAAACGATTTCTAAATGTGGCTCAAATACGATGATACGCTTATGAGCGGGATTCGCAAAGAGCATTTTATAAAGCACACCATTGCCGAATCCAAAAAAGTAAAGATAAGGATAAAGCGCGTAAGGCGCGAGAGATTCAAAGATTTTTGTGGTTGCCTCAACGCTATTAGCGACAAAAAGCAGAGATTCGCGCTTTTTATCCACGATATTTATGTCTGCCGAATCCTTACCGATAAAGACTTCAAAGTCCGTATTTGGCGATATTTGGCGCAGTTTTTGATATAGGGCTGAATCTACTTGCGAAAGCGCACTTAAATTTTTCTCCCAAATGGTCATATTGCCCCAAATTCTGCGTCAAAAGAATAACCAGCAAATTCTAGTATTGTGAGCGAGAAATCGGGGTTGCGTAGCCACGAGCGAGGAAATAAGACTAATCGTCTATTGACGAAGCGAGTGGCAAGTCTCCCCGATTTATCGCCACAAGACGAATTTAGGTGTTTATTGCAATAGTCGTAGCACATTTTGTTGCACTAAATTCGCCTGTGCCATCGCAAAACTTCCGCTTTGCGCCAAAACATTATGCTTACTAAATGTCGCGCTCTCCGCTGCGAAATCCACATCGCGGATAAGCGATTCGGCGGCTTTGACATTTACCTGCGTAACAGAGACATTATTTATCGTAGAGACTAGCTGAATCTGCACTGAGCCTATGTCTGCGCGGATTTTATCAAGCTGAATCCTAGCTGATTCCGCCATATCCATAACCACCATTGCGCCTTTTAGGCTTGTAACACCCGCTCCTATGCCGTTTATATTTAGTTGCGCTTGGGCTATGTTTGCATTTGCGCCTGAGGCGGAGGCGATATTTGCGTCAAAGATTCCACGCACGGCACGGAGATTCACGGTGTATTCGGCAATTCCTTGCTCGGAGTGAAATCCTATGTGGCTGTAATTCACGCCAGAGACGATAATATCCCTTGCGTCCGTGCGTATGAGTGTCAATCGCCCCACAATCGCGTGGCTGTCGCCATCGATTCCCACAAAGTTCCCACCGCCAAAGACTTCGTGCCCTTCTATCGTTTTAATGCTAATGGCGCGTCCGTCCATACTGCGCAGGTTTAGTCGCCCTGTAATGTCGGTAAATGCCTCCACGCCTGTGTCCTCTTTGACGGAATTTATCGCGTTGATTAGCCGTCCATCGTTGTCGTTTTTGCGCACATCATTGACATTGCCAATTTGTGTGCCGTTTATCGTAAGTCCGCGAATCGTGCCTGAAAGCACCGCGCTAGAGCCTGTCGCCATTACATTATACGCCGCGCGGACGCCTAAAGTGTTAGAGTTTTTGTTGATGACTTCCGCTAGGACGCCGATTCCCGTCCCTGCGGAGTGAGAAATCTTAACGGTTTCTAGCTCAAAGCTATTGATTCCATCGACTTGCACCATATTTAGCGCGACTTCGGTGAGATTGTCCTTGCCGTTTTCTGGCTCCATACCATCGCCATTAAAGCTAGAGCTCTCTAGGCGAATATGCCCGATTTTATCACTACTTGTAGGACCGATAGATGCCTTAACGGTGGTGTTTGAGTAATCGCCGATTTGAAATTCTTTGTTTGAAAATGAGCCAGATAGCATTTGCATTCCGTTGAAACTCGTGGTATTTGCGATATTATCAAGCTCCTCCAAAAGTCGCCGAATGTCGCTTTGCAAGGCGCGTCTAGATTCGGTGCTTTGCCCATCTTGCGCTGCTTGAATCGCCTTTACTTTTATGGTGTCAAGGATTTTTAGTTGCTCATCCATTGCCTTATCTGCGATTTGAATCATACCAATAGCGTCATTTGCGTTACGGACAGCCTGTCCCAAGCTCTCGCTTTGAGAGCGCAGCGAATCCGCAATCGCCATACCAGAGGCGTCATCGGCGGCTTTATTTAGTCGCAAACCGCTACTTAGCTTTTCTAGCGAATTGTGAATGCTACGATTATTTTGCACCCCGATTGTATGCGCATTTAACGCCGAAATATTGGTGTTTATCCTAAAACTCATCTAAATTCCTTTGTGTGAGATTTTTGGAGCGATTCAAGCAAAATGCGTTCCTAATTTATTTTAAGAAAAATTGCCGTCATTACGAGGCGTTGCCCAAAGCAATCCACAAATAAAAACCTATCTAAATTTATGCTACAATACGCAAAATTCACTAAAGGACAAACAATGACAATCACACTACACAACGCAGATAACGAAGTGCTTGAGACATTGCAAACCTTGCAATCAAAAAAGCACGACTTACAAATCATCAAAGAGCCTTTGGATTACTTAGAGGCAAAAGAGGATTTGGAGCGCATACTTAAAGAATATGAGAGTGGTGAAGCGGTGCTTTATAGCATTGAAGAGATGCACGAGCGAATGAATAAATATTTAGATAGCTTAGAAAATGAATATCATCATAACTCAAGAGTTTGAGACAAAACTTAGCAAGATTGTAGGTTTTATCTCTACGCATAGCGTAAATGCAGCGAGAAAATTTTATTATGAGATTTACACAAAAATCCACAAAATCCCGCAAATGCCTTATAGCTTTCGCAAAAATCAGCTACTTAATGATGAAAATGTGCGTGATATGATTTACAAAGGCTATGTTGTGGTGTTTAAAGTTACGCCCGAATCTATCGTAATTTTAAGCATTTATAAGCATAATCTTTGGAATCCAAGTGATTCATAAAATTTAACACACAACCCAATTTCTACCCAAAAGGACAAAAAGTTGTCCATTTTATTTTTTAAAATTTCATTGTTTTTATATTTCAACAATAAAAAGGAGAGAAACAATGGAAGTAAAAATCGAGGATTTACGCATCACAAGCGAAGTGAAAATTGCCGTAGTAGGCGTAGGTGGCGGTGGTGGCAATACGATAGATTGCATATATGAGCAAGGAGTCCCTAGCATAGTCAAACTCATCGCGCTAAACACAGACACAAAGGCGTTGCAAAATATTAAGGCGTATATTAAGATTCAGCTTGGCGAAAAGATTACACAAGGATTTGGCGCAGGTATGGACACAGATATAGGCAGAAAAAGTGCGGAGGAAAGTTATGAAATGATTAAAGACGCATTGCAAGATTCAAATATCGTGCTAATCATAGCTGGGCTTGGTGGTGGCACAGGCACAGGTGCTACGCCCATAGTTGCTAAAATCGCCAAAGAAATCGGCGCATTAACTATTGCGGTGGTTACTACGCCATTTGAGATTGAGGGCAAAATGCGAGAGCAAATCGCCCAAAATGGATTAGCTGAGATTAAAAATGTGGTGGATAGCTTTTTTGTGCTTCCAAATGAAAAGTTGCTATCTATTATGGATAAGTCAATGGGTTTGAAAGATAGCCTTACATTTTTAGATAATGTCATAGCTCAAGCGGTGTGTAGTTTGGCTAATATGGTGTCAGACAATAATGGTGGATTAAATATTGATTTAGCGGATTTAAAGATTGCTATGGAATCTAAAGGCTTAGGATTCATCGGTGTAGGTGAAAAAGACGGCGAAGATTCGGCTGCAAATGCGATAAAAGAGGCAATGCAATCGCCTTTATTTGATAGCACTAAGACTATGGGCGCAAAGTGTGCGATTATCCACTACACGATAAATGAAAATTATCCATCGCAAGAAATGGCAATGGCAAATGCGATTGTGCAACAGCAACTAGATGAGGACGCATTTTGTAAGGTAGGCTGGACTTGGGATAATACGCTAAAGCCAAGTCAGCTCAAAGTTACGCTAATAATCACGGGGCTTAAAAATGCGTAGATTTTATAGCGAATCCTTAAATAAAAATTCGTTAAAATTTTTAGCATATTTTTGGCGGAAATACATTATAAAAAAGGCAGTGGCGATGACACAAAAAGCGCATAATTCACATATCGCACAAATCTTTGTCGCGCATAGCGCGGTGGATTCGCACACCCACACTCTTGAGGGGGGGGGAATTACACCCTTTTAAATGAAAATAATTCGCGCATTGACTTAAGCAAATCAAGCGAATCTACAGGCAATCCAAATAAAATAAAATCCGCACAATTCGTCATTGCGAGATTCGACAAAGCTGAATCGTGGCAATCCAAACAAAATAAAACCACACGAAGTGCGAATCTACTCCACGCCGTCATACTGAGGGCAATAGCTCGAGGTATCCACTTTAGCGACTTAAAATCAAAAGCGATTCGCGGACTTTGTGCAAATCTAAATGCGATTGCTTTGATTCACTCTTATATCATTGATTTTATTCATTGCTTTAAGTTGTGTGCTTTGGATACTTCGCTACGCAATGCTACGCTCAGTATGATGAGGTGGGGCGAGGTGTTGCAAATGCCAAAGCAATCCATTTTCATAATGATGATTCGGCGCAAATTCGCACGATTCGCTTACGATTCACCCACAAATCCAAATCAAATCGATTCAAAGCACGAATCTAAGGGCGATTCAAGGCAAATCATAGTCCGCAATGACTCTAAACTATATTTTCATACTAAAGGAGAAAAAATGGCATTACCCATTATTGTGCCGACCATACCTATTGTGGTTAAGCTAGGATTAGCTACTAAATTGGGAGTGGGTGGCGTTGCGCTATATGGAGTAAAAAAGCTCTATGATGCGATGAACGATTCGTTTGATGACGATGATGATGAAGTGGAAAATCCGCTAGGAGAGATTTTGCACGACATTGCGAAATATCATCTAACAGGCAATGACTATGCGAGGCTATGTGCGTTAGCAAATAGCGATTCGGATTTGAGTGAGGCGGATAGTGCGGAATATATCGCACTAGAGACAAAGGCAAAAGAGCCTATATGCAATGCGCTAGATAAGTTTAACTTTGCGGATTGCTTTGTGGCACTTATCAAAGAGAAGTTTAGTGATGATGAGCTAGATGACATAAAGCATTTTGATAAGAGCGATGAAAATCTATCCATTGGAATTGTGTTTGTGGCACTTGCATTTGATGATATTGTGTTAAAAGCGGTGCTACGAAACGAACTCACGGGCAATCAAATGAAAGTCGTAGAGCAGTGGTGGAAATTCATCTACAATTTGGATATGGATAGCTATAAGGACGATGACGAAGATGAGGACGACTACACGAAAATCCGCAATATAGCGTGGGCTGATGAAATGAGCAATGCTAAAAAAATGCGTGAGATTCGGCAAATCTTAGGCGATAGCTATGAGCAAACTATCGCGGATTTTGAGGCTATGTGTGGAGTTGTCATAGGAGTCATCAAGGACTTTTTAGGGCAACCATTATTTGAGCTATATAGAGATAGCGAGTAAATTTAACATTAAAAGGAGAAAAAATGATGAGATACACATTTATAGGAATGGTAGAGGATAGTTTGAGTGCGAGAGAGGCTAGGATTTTAAGAGAATGTAGCGCGAAAAAGGCAAGTGAGCTTAGCGATGAAATGATGAGCGAGTTTAGCGA
>JBNMKJ010000026.1:0-35229 GCA_050874285.1 Helicobacteraceae bacterium
GAAGCGGAATTATATTTTTTGCATAATTACAACGACATTGAGATTTTACAAAATGGCAAAATCACGGACGCTAGGCTTTATGGCGATGGCTATGATTTCTTTGTGGAAACTACGCAAAATGAATTTTTGTGCGAGATAAAAAGGGGAGGGTTAGCAAATCTAAAGATTTTATTTGCTTTCCTTTGTGAATCCAAATAAGTTAAAATTCTACTAAAATTTGCCTTGTGGGATTGGAATAGTTTTTTAACTTTTTAGCTATAATTTCACAGATTTTCGTAAAAAGGGGTAAAATGACTGCGACAGCGACTAGCACGGCTCAGACTATCACAGCCACCGCAGTCTATAATGAACTTCGCTTAGAGCATTCGCTTGAAATCATCGCACAAAAACTTTTCCTCCACACAGGCACTTTGAAGCGGTGGGAGGCGACAAACAAGATTCCAAATGAATATCTCTATGATTTAAACTTTTTGCTAGGCAATAAATATGACTTACAAAAGATAGATTTTCGCTCGCATAATGAATTTTTTACCAAAAAAGAAGTAGCAAAATATTGTTTTAGCTCGTTTATGAAGTTCCTAGAGATTCATAAAATTGATTCTGCAAAATACACCTTTATCGAGCCTAGTTGTGGGGATTTGAGCTTTTATGAGCTAATGCCAAAGGATTCGCGAATCGGGATTGATTTGGAATACAAAAATGATGAAATTTTGTGTGAGAATTTTTTGGGATTTATGCCAAGTGAATTTGGTAGCGAATCCAAAAAATACATTGTGCTAGGCAATCCACCTTTTGGACTGCGCGGGAATTTGGCATTGCGCTTTATCAATCATTCTAGAGATTTTGGCGATGGAAGCTATGCGGATTTTGTGGCGTTTATCCTCCCGCCACTTTTTGAAAGCGATGGCAAAGGTAGCCCTAAAAAACGCGTCAAAGATTTTATTCTTGTCCATAGCGAAAAACTTCCATTAAATAGCTTTGTGTATCCAAATGGCAAAAGCGTGGAGGTGGCGACACTCTTTCAAATCTGGGCGCATAAAAAACTGCTAGAAAATAAAACCCTAAATATCGCTCCAAATCCACCCAAAACCTGCAAAGACTATATCAAAATCTACTCGCTAAGCGATGGCGGGACAAGCTCAAGCACGAGAAATAAAGCAATGCTCTATAAATGCGACTTATACTTGCCTAGCACTTGCTTTCACTCTAGCGGAAAGCCACAAATGAAAATATATGAGGACTTTGAATCGCTCCCACATAGGCGTGGCTATGGCATTGTGATTTTGCCAAATGATGAGAGTGTAAGGGTGCGAGTAAGAGAGGCTTTGAAATCGATTGATTGGGTAAAGATTAGTTTCTTAGGCACAAATTCTAGCTTGAATCTCCGCACTTCGCTAATTGAGGAGGCGTTAATCGATAAGGGATTTTATGATAAGGGGCTATTGTAAATGGATATTTTAGAGATTGCAAATGCCGTATTTAGCGAGATAGAGCGTGAGGTAAATGCCACTTCTAAGTGGAAAAGCACGAGCAAATACGCGCGGATTCGCCACTTGCAAATCGATAAGCGAGGTAGCTTTGGGGAGCGATTGTTGCGTGATATTTTTAGCAAAGAGCGCAATATCTCACTTGCCTATCAGGACGGCGACCAAGGCGATTGGGACATAAAGATTAACGATATTAAAGTTGAGGTAAAAACCTCTAGCCTTGATGTGAATGATAAATTTCAAATGATGTGTATTAAAAATACTTCAAATTGTGATTTTATATGCTTTATTGGTATTGCACCAGATAATTTATATATGCGACTTGAAAAAATAGATGAAATTGATTTTAGCAAGTTACACAATCAAGGTGAGCGTGGCACAGGCTCGGGTTATAAATGGACATTAAAAAAAGAGCAAATGATTGAAGTCAAAACGCGCGAGGAAGTTGTCGCACTTTTCTACACCAAAATGGGCATCGATAAAAAGAGTATAAAGAAAAGTTTAAAATCACAATAAACAATCACTCGCCTTTAGATTCCAAATACTCCAATATCGCCAAGCAATCGTGCTTGTGAGATTTGCTTAATAGCCCAAAAATCCTAAACATTTGCATAAAAATAGCTATATTTTTATCGCTAATTTCTAAAAACCCGCTCTCGCCACTTTGCACCACTCGCCCGATAAATGTGTCATTGTTTTTATCTCTCAACGCCCCTAACGCCACGCAAAAATACAGCATAGGCATAGTGCCAACCGCAAATTGCTTTTCTCGCACGATAATTTCACAAATCATATCTTTGTCGCTAAATTTATGCACAAGTAGCGGGTAGCTCACATTTGATTTTAGAAAATCTATATCTGCAATACACTCTTGCACAAAATGTGTCCGCGTGATTTGCGCTATCTCATCGATAAAGACATTATTGTTTTGTATGGAATCTTTCAAAGACGCAACCTCATCTTTTGTGATTATGCCACTTTGCAACGCATAAGCCAAAAATTCGCTTAGTTCATAAATCTGCTTTGCCTTGCCATTTGCACCGATGAAGTGATAATTTTCACTCTTTGACACGACTTTGTCATAGCCAATCTGCCACTCTATGTAGTGCTTGTGTGTGATTATCGTCTGTGTGGGAGGCACAGCCTTACCATAATCACCAAATGTCAATCGCTCTTTTATGCGAATCTTACCCATCGCCTTGCTAAGCGGAAATTCATATTTCATCGCACAAAATCCTTAAATAATTTCTCAAAATAATCCTCTATAACCGCATTTTTGTCTAATTGCAAAAAATTATCTAAAACCTCTAAAAACGCCTTATTATCGATAAAAATATCTAAATTACCAAAATAATAAGGCAATTTATGTGCAAAATATTTGAAGTGATGAATGTAGTAATAATACGCCAAATTCTCGCTAAATACGCGAATGCTGTGATTCGTAGGGCTTGGCAAAAAGGTTTTATTGCGCTTTAGGGCGTTAATATCGCGCAAAGTATGAAAATAAGCCACCTCTTTGCGTGTATCTTTTGGATTGGGATATTTGCAAACATAATTTGTAATAAAATCAAAACGACTTAGGCGAATTGTGCCTCCATTATCCACTTTGAAATCATAGTTTTGGATAAAGCTAAAATCCATACCCTGCGCGTTTCTCTCATATAGTGCGATGATGATAGGAAAAAATGTGCTTGATTTTGGCGCGAAAATCTCTGAGCTAATAATAAGGCTATCAATAAGGCGGTAGCACTCTTTGAAATGAGAGAGGGCGTTGAAATTTGTGCGCTTAATCAAATACGATAGCGGGTGCAAGACACACACAAAATCTGGGTGCAACACCACATAAGAGCGCAAAAACGCTATGCCTAAATCCCTACAAGAGAGATTTTTATCAATGTCGCATATATGCGTTTTTATGGTGTTTTTTATTAGCGAAGTTTTGTCATTATATGGTGGATTACCGATGATTATTAGTGGCTGTTTTTCACTTATGCCAAACGCACTTCGAGAGACATTGCTAAGTGCGTTTGTGTGGATAGTTTTAATGTGTGTAGGCACATTTTGCAATGCCACTTTATCAATATCAACGCCCAAATATTTATAATCTTTGATAAAAAAATCCCCACTACCACAAGCACTATCAAGCAATAAATACTTACTCAAATTAAGCCGTGATTCAAGCATTTTATAAGCGAGATTTACAACATTTTTGGGCGTATAAAAAGAGCCTAAATTTATCGTTTGAGTCCTATCTAAATGCGACATAAATTTCCCCCATAAATACTTTTCTGCGCACCTTTTGATTTCAAATACTCCTCATAGCACCGCATTTACTGTGCCTCTTTTAGTTGCACTACTTCAAACGCCTTTTTAAATTCATTTGCGATAAAGTAGCTCATTAGCGGTGGGACAGCGTTGCCTATTTGTGCATAAGCCGCTCCATTGCTACCGCAAAATATAAAATCATCAGAAAAACTTTGGATTCGCGCACATTCGCGCACACTTAAACGCCTATGCAAATTTGGGTGCGGGTGGATTACAGCTCCACCGCCACGACTTCCGCGCCCTGTGATTGTGGGGGCAGGTTTATCCCAGCTTAAAATGCGATTGCCTATGTATCCTGTGATTTTGATTTTATGACGACTGCCCGTGTGATTTGGAATATTTTCATCATAATCTAGTGGCAAGTCGCCGATTGCGTCTCGCAATGTTTTTGGCTTTTGTGGCAGAGGCTTTGGAAAATCTATGCCTTTGTTTATATCATTTCTTTGCCCGATGATGATAACCCTTTTGCGATTTTGTGGCACACCAAAATCACTAGCATTTAAAATGCTGTATTTGACTACATATCCGCAATTTTGAAAAGTCGGCAAAATTTTCTCATAAAAATTCTCTTTGAATCCCTTACCACTTTGAATCCCAGCCACATTTTCTACCAAAAAATATTTTGGTTGCTTTACTTTTAAAACCCTAGCATATTCCAAGTAAAGCGCATTGTAATGCGAGTTTAAATCCCTATTTTTACCATTTGCTATGGTGAATCCAAGACAAGGAAATCCACCGATTAAAATATCAGCACTTGGAATCTCATCTGCACTTAGCGTGTAAATATCCTTGCAAACGATATGAGAGCCGATATTTTTTCTATAACTCTCACAAGCCTCTTTGTCAATGTCGTTTGCAAAAACTATGTCGAAACCAGCCCTAATAAAGCCCAAGTCAAGCCCACCACAGCCACTAAATAAACTTATCACGCTAGGTTTCAAACAAGTTCCTTAAAATTTTTATCAAAATATTTAAAGAGATTTTCCAAATCTGCCAAAATATCGCGCTTTGAGTTTTGATTCGCAAAATAATCCACATAAGATTTATGCAATTTATAATCAAATTGATTGACTAAATCCATCACGGAATCTTTGAGATTTGGCACTGCGTATATGATATTTTGACGAATCGAATCGTCTGCAACCTTTGCATTACACATAATAGCAAGTAAATCCTCAAAAACTCGCGCACTTGTTTTACGCTTTGCCACTTCATTGCTACTAATAAAATTAAAAAGATAATTATAAATATAAAGCGTGTAGAATTTATTTTTATTACATTGCAAATAAATAAAAAAATTATAAATATCATCAATGCTTGACGCTTCGGTTTTTAGCTTATTTTTGTTTCTCAAATAATCACTAATAATTGTTATAGTATGTAGGCTTCTTAACATAGTTTTCCTCTACGCACCTTTTGATTCCAAATACTCCTCATAGCTTCCGCGAAAGTCGATGATTTGTGCGGGGAGATTCGCCCCCTCCGTGCTAAATTGTGGCACTAGCTCAATTATGCGGTTTGCGTAGGCATCGATTAGCTCTCTGTCGTGGCTTACGCATATTACATTCCCGCCAAATTTATACAACGCCTCGCCAAGCGCGATTATGGATTCCAAGTCCAAGTGATTCGTAGGCTCATCTAGCACGAGGAAATTTCCGCCCTCAAGCATTAGCCGACTTAGCACCATTCGGTGCTTTTCGCCCCCGCTAAGTTTGCTTACCTGCTTTTCTTGCTCCTCGCCTGAGAAAAGCATTCGCCCCAAAGCATTGCGGATTTCGCCTGATTCTTTTTTCTTATCAAACGCCCTTAGCCACTCAAATAGTGTCTCTTCGCCCTTTATTTCCTCGCTCACATTTTGCGGAAAATACCCGCGCTCTATGGTCGCGCCCCATTTTACGCTTCCTGAATCTGGATTTAGGACTTCGACTAAGATTTGCAACAAAGTGCTTTTGCCCACGCCATTTGGTCCGATTAGCGCGATTTTGTCATTTGGCAAAATTTTTAAGCTGACATTTTCTAGCACTTTTTTATCCCCGTAACTTTTTGAAATCCCAGCGCATTCTAGGGCTTCGTTGCCTATGGTGCGATTAGGCTTAAAGACTATGCTTGGGTCGCGCCGTGAGCTGACTTTGAGCGCGGAAATATCTAGCTTTTCAAGCTGCTTTTGTCGACTGGTGGCTTGTTTTGCTTTACTCGCATTGGCTGAAAAACGCGCGATAAAGTTTTCTAGCTCCTCTTTTTCTTTTAGCTTTTTATTGCGCTCTGCCTCTTGCTGCTTGGCAATGACCGTGCTAGCGATATACCAATCATCATAATTCCCGCTAAATTCGCGCACACCGCCAAAATCCATATCCAAAATATGTGTGCAAATAGAATTTAAAAAGTGCCTATCGTGGCTGATAACGACAATCACGCCCTCGTAATGCTTGAGATTGTTTTCTAGCCACGAAATTGATGGCAAATCAAGGTTGTTTGTGGGCTCATCTAGCAACAAAATCTCTGGCTTTGGAAAGAGCACTTGGGCAAGTAAAATCTTAAACTTATCCCCGCCTGTAAGGCTACTCATAAGATTCCCGTGCGTGTTTGCGGGGAATCCCAAGTCTTCTAAAATCTTTTCAATCACCACTTCGCACTCATAGGTAGGGTCTTCCTCCGCGCAAATCATCTCCAAATCGCCTAGCTCGTTATTGACTTTTTCATCGCTTAAATCGCCGTTTTCATACAGCCACTCTTTACGCTTTAGCGCGTCATACAGTCGCTTATTGCCGATAAGCACGGCGTCTTTTAGGCTTAAATTTTCATAAGCGTATTGGTCTTGTTTTAGCACACCAAGCCTTGCATTTGGCACGATTACCACTTCTCCGCTACTAGATTCCGCCTCGCCACTTAAAATCTTTAAAAGCGTGGATTTTCCCGCACCATTTGCGCCGATAAGCCCGTAGCGTTTGCCGACATCTAGTTTAAGATTGACATTTTCAAAGAGTTTTTTGGTAGGGTAGCGCATCGCTAGATTTATGGTTTGAAGCATTTTTTGTCCTTTTGTTAGAAAATTTATGTTAAAAAAAATATCATTTTTTTGCTTTTATAAACGCACTTCGTCTTTGAAATAATAGCAAAAACAAAATCACGCCAAGCCCGATGATAATCGTAATACCAAAAGATTTTAGTGCCAAAATCTTACTAAATGATAGGAATCCAAATCCTGCTATTGTCGTAAGCGCAGAGAAAATTATGGCGTGGAGCGTTTTGATATTTTCGCCCTCTTTTTTCACATAAATGCCATAATCAATCGATGACACGACAACAATTAGCAGTGAAAAAAGGTGCATAATATTAACTTTGATAGTCAAAAAATACAAGAAAATCGCAGCGAGTGGCGCGATGATATACACTAGGCTTGTGATTGAGCGCGTGATTAAAAGCACGATTGCAATCATCGATGAGATGACGATAGCTAAGATTAAGAGCATAGGCTTGTAAATGCCACTTGTGATTTCATTGCTTAGCTCCTCAATACTGCGCGATTCGACAAAAGGCAAATCTTTGATTGAATCTACACTTCCCACGCTAATGCTACTATAAAATTTGCCGTTGTGCTCGACAATAGAAAGATTGCGAATATCGCTTTTTATGTTAGTTTTTTGTGCGATTTCAAAGGCTTTGCTTTGCAAATCATCGCGCGAATCGCTAAAGATTAAAATCTCATTACTCTCCCCAAGCGCGTCTTTAAAATAATCTTTATCCGCTAATCGCGCCTTATTTTGGTAATCTAATCGCTCCAAATCATAATCTAACTCTAAATTCATCGCGCTTACAGCAAGTGCCAAAATCGCAATCACAGCAATAATCCTACTGCTAACTTTTGGACGGCGGAATCGCCGTAGTTTGCGATAAAAAATGGGTTTTTTAAAGCCGATAAATTGATATAAAAGTCCAAAGCTAAGATATGAGATAAGCAGACAAATCATCGCATATAAGGATAGTTGCGCCAAAAGCGGAAATGGAATAAAAAGGCAGATAAAAAATCCTATAAAGCTAGTGATGAATCCATAAAATACGGATTTATTAAACGCAAAATTGTGCATATAATGGCGGAAAAAGTGGTGGTGTAGCATATAATCAATAGCGAGATTCCCAATCGCCACGCCAAATTCTAATGCCATAATATTGACATTATCATAGATTTGTGTTAAAGCGGTAATGCCAAGTAGATTCGCCGAAATAATCGTCAGCAAGGTATTTAGCGACAAAAATGGGATTCGCAAAATAAATAAATACATAATGACTAAAAATGTAATCGAACTTGCCATAATGACATTGACATCGCTAAAAATGGCGTTGCTATTTTCTACGCGCAAAATGTCGGAGGAAAAATAGCGGATATTTTTTGCGTCATTTGCCTTGTCAATCGCGTCCTTAAAATCCTCGTAAAAATCCTCTACGCTTGTATCTTTGGAGAAATTGATTAAGTAAATATTATCTTTTAGGTGTGTGATAGCGGTAACTTTATCAAGCGATTCAAGCGTTTTTAGAATCGCGTTGTCGTCTTTTTGTGATAAATCGGGGAGACTTGCCACTCGCTTCGTCAATGGACGCTCAGTCCTATTTCCTTGCTCGTGGCTACGCAACCCCGATTTCTCATCAAAAATACTTCCGCGCTTGTCGCTTTTAGATTCAGTAAGAGACGAATTGCCATTAGGAATCGCAATTAAAAGCTCATTTTGCGAAGCTAACTCCAAGTGAATATCGATAAGCTCCCTTTGCTCCACCTTTGGAAACAAATCCAAAATATTTGTGCTAATTTTATTTGCGTCAAAAAATGCAAAAAATACGCCCACACACGCCAAAAATACGGCAAAATTGCTATATTTCATAAATAATCTTTTTTGCATTTTAACCCCTAAAATTTAAATGATTCACCACGCCACACGCGAATCTAGCGAATCCAAAAAGCGCGAATCCCACGAATCTTAAAAAAGCGAATCTAAATTCGCCCCTAATCACGCATATATTTATTTACACAAGCCTCGACTTCTAGCGGATTTGACTTAGAGATAAATTCATTCGCACCTAGCGACATAGCCATATCCTCGTTGCTACTGCCACTCATCGATGAATTCACCACCACAGGCAAATGCGAAAAATTTGGATTATTTTTCACTTGCTTGATAACCTCAAAGCCCGAAGTCTCTGGCATTTCCAAGTCTGTGATTATCATACCAATGGTGGAAATGTCCGTATCCTCATCAAATAGATAATCTAACAACTTTTTGCCGTTGATAAAGTCATTATGCTGGACGCCGAGTTTATCCAAAATCAACTGCATAGTTTTTAGCACCACAGGGCTGTCATCGGCGATTAGAATGGTTTTTTGACTTTGCATTTTTCTAACGCGTTTTAGCTCTTCCTCTTTTTCTTCATCAATCCACGGAAATACATCGACAAGCATTTTTTCAATATCCACGATTTGCACCAAATTCCCGTCATAATAGCGCGTTCGCCCCACAAGTTTGTTGTTATTTGAGCTGCCTACGATTCCGCTGTTTTGCTCGATTTCTGTCCATTTTTTGTTTAGAATCCTATCTGCCTCATAGATTCGCACACCGATTGTCCAGCGCGAAAACTCACAAATCATTATAATGTCGCCATTAAAGCTCTCATTTTTGATGATTCGCGTGGAAATATCTTTGGTTTTGTTATGCACATCGTAGTAAAACCACTTTTTCAAATCCACAAGCGGAATGGTGAGATTGCGAATCGTGATTAGCCCCTCAAGCAACGAGCATTTATCATAGCTGATTTTGGTTATGTCGCCCTCGTATTTGATTACCTCGCGAATCTTAAAGACATTTGTCGCGTATAAATCGCCGTCTTTATCTAACTTAAAGCAAAGTAATTGCAGTTCGTTATTTTTATGCAGACTTGTTATTTGGTCAATTTTGGCTAAATTTTCTATCATTTGTCGCTTCCATAAATTAAAATTTCGCAATTATACAAAAAATATTGTGATTTTTGCCTTTGATTTTTGCAGATTTCGCATAAAAATTTGCTAGAATCACGCATTTTAAATTTATGGAGTAAAAAATGGCAAATAAAAAAAGCATTAAAAAAGTGGTTTTAGCCTACAGCGGCGGACTTGATACGAGCGTGATTTTAAAATGGCTGGGGGACAATTATAACTGCGAAGTTGTTACTTTTACCGCAGACATAGGGCAAGGCGAGGAAATCGAATCTGCGCGAAAAAAGGCGTTGAGCTTGGGAATCAAAAAGGATAATATTTTCATAAAAGACTTGAGAGAGGAATTTGTGAGGGATTTTGTCTTTCCTATGTTTCGCGCAAATGCGATTTATGAGGGCGAATATTTGCTTGGCACGAGCATTGCGCGTCCGCTGATTACAAAACATTTGGTAGAAATCGCTAAGAAAACAAACGCTGATGCAATCTCGCACGGCGCTACAGGCAAGGGCAATGACCAAGTGCGATTCGAGCTAGGGGCTTACGCGCTAAATCCCAATATCAAAGTCATTGCGCCGTGGAGAGAGTGGGACTTAAATAGCCGTGAGAAATTGCTAAAATATGCAAGTGAAAAAGGCATACAAATTGAGAAAAAGAAAAATAAATCGCCCTATTCAATGGACGCGAATCTCTTGCATATCAGCTATGAGGGGCTTGTGCTAGAAAATCCAAACGCCGCACCAGAGGAATCTATGTGGCGGTGGTGTGTGAATCCAAAAGACGCCCCCAATAAAAGCGAAATCATCGAAGTAGAGTTTGAAAACGGCGATGGCGTTGCTATAAATGGCAAAAAACTAAGCCCTGCGAAATTTTGGGATACGCTAAATAAACTTGGCGCAAAGCACGGAATCGGGCGATTAGACTTAGTGGAAAATCGCTATGTGGGAATGAAATCGCGCGGTTGCTATGAAACGCCCGGCGGGACAATCTACCTAAAAGCCCACCGCGCAATCGAATCTCTCACGCTAGATAGGGAAGAAGCGCATTTAAAAGATAGCGTAATGCCACAATATGCGAGTTTGATTTATAGCGGATATTGGTTTAGCCCAGAGCGAGAGGCACTCCAAGCACTCATCGATAGGACGCAAAGAAATGTAAGCGGTGTCGTGCGAATCGAGCTATACAAAGGCAATGTTATCATTTTGGGGCGCGAGTCTAAAAATTCGCTTTTCAATGTCGCATACAGCACATTTGAGGAAGACGCGGTGTTTAACCAAAAAGACGCGGAGGGATTCATTAAGCTAAATGCTTTGCGATTCATCATCGCAGGAAAATCCAAAGAAGGTAAATCGCGCGAAAAACGCAAAAATAGCGACAAAAAAGCAAAAAATAAATAAAATTTTGCTAACATAATGGGCGCATTTAGAAAAACTTAAAGGAGAAAACGATGAAAATAAGTGCAAGAAATCAGCTAAAAGGCAAAGTGATTGCTATCGAAAAAGGCGCGGTAAATGCGATTGTCAAGCTAGATATTGGCGGTGGCAATGTAATAAGCGCGACAATCTCACTTGATGCGGTAAAAGAGCTAAAGCTAAAAGAGGGCAAAAAAGCCTGTGCGATTATCAAGGCAACTTCTGTGATGATTGGCGTTAGTGAGAAATAACTTTTTAGATTCGTGCGAATCCGTATTTATGATTTGCGCGAATCAGTGGCGCGAATCGGCGAATCTAAGTGCGAATCTGCCGTGATTCGCGCAGAATCAAGCGCAAATCATTACGATTCACACTCGAATCGTAATGATTTTATTTACTATCCGCCACTTCATAATCTCTTAATCACGCGATTTTTTCTTTTAAGCAAAACTAAGAATTTAATCTCTTAAATTTCCTTTATCGGCACGCGTAAAATCGTTTTGAGATTAGAAAGTTCGCATTTTCTTGGGTCGCTAAGATAAATTTCGTGGTGAAAGCGCGTGTCGCTAATGTCTATGGCGTAGCTTTTTGCGCCGATAAATTCTTGCATTTTTGCCAAACTCACTGGTTCATCATCATAAGAACCCAAATGCAAACACTGCACACAAAGCCCCTCATCATAGCGTAAAAACTCAGCCTTTTCAAAGGGCAAATCTTTCTTTTTGCCCACTTGCGCTTTCGCCCACTCAAAGTCCTTTGGCGTGATAAAATCAGGTAAGCGAATGAGGCTGATAAAGCAAAAATCCTCCTTTTTGGCATAATCAACGCCCATCACTCCCTCTTGCCACCAAAAGCCCTCCAATGGTGGCACGACATATTCATAAAAGCCCGTAATTTTATAGTCGCTTTTGTAGCTCATTTTCAGCGCGTAACTAAGTGTGTATAAAATCTCTATGGCTTCTTTGTATGCGCCTTTTTCATCGTTTGGATTGCCTTTGCCACGCACCGCCACAAAGTGCATAGGCGGAATTTTGATGATTTCGGGCGTGGTTTTTGGGGCGTAAAGCTCTTTGAATGCTTTTTTAAAATCAAAAGGCATTGAATACTACTTAAATGTGATAATTATGCTTTTGTCATTCATCGCTATTGTCTCCGACTTCCTCATCTTTTAACCTTGTGATTTTTAGCTTTTTGATTCGCATTCCATCAATTTCTAGGATTTCATAAGCAAAGTCGCCATCAACCACGCTATCCCCTACAAGTGGCTCTTTGCCAAGCAGGTTAAACACATATCCGCCGATAGTAACCTGCTCTATATCATCGTCAAATGCGATATGAATCTGCTCTCCTATCGTGTCTAAATCTAGCATTCCATCGACTTCGTAAGTGTGCGAATCGATTTCTTTAATATCCTCGATTTTTTTATCGTGCTCATCGGAAATATCGCCCATAATTTCTTCAATAATATCTTCCATTGTGAGTAATCCAGCCGTTCCGCCGTATTCATCGACCACTAGCGCGGTGTGAATCTGCTGTTTATTCATTTTCATTAGCACATTAGAAATCGAGCTAGATTCAGGCACGATGATTAGCTCCCTCACGAGTTTTGACAAATCGCGCTTATTATCCTCGCTAATGGTGGCTTGGAGCAAATCGCGTATGTGAATCATACCCACCACATTGTCTTTACCCTCTTTGCAGTAAGGATAGCGCGTATGATTCGTATCGCGCACGATTTGGATATTTTCCTCATACGAGTTGTCATCAAAAAGGCACACAATATCCTTGCGTGGCGTCATAATCTCTTTTGCCGTAGTGTCGCTAAAATCAACGGCATTTTTTAGAATCTCACTCTCAATGCTATCCAAATACCCGCCCTTTAGGCTCTCCCCTATGATGATTTTGATTTCCTCATCACTATGGGCATTTTCGCTTTCACTCGTGGCGTCAATGCCGATTTTACGCAAGAAAAATCCGCTCATCATCTCAAAGCTCTTTATTACGGGGAAAAACACATTGCGAAACAAATACAGCGGACGCGCCACAAAAAGCGTGGATTGCTCCGCTTTTGCAATGGCTATGGACTTTGGCACAAGCTCACCAAATACGATATGTAAAAATGTGATGATTGTAAATGCGATGACAAAGCTCACCGAATGCAACAAAATCGTATTATCCCCAAAAAAGCCACCAAATGCCTTATACAGCACCTTTGCAATGGCTGGTTCGCCAAGCCACCCAAGTGCTAGTGATGAAAGCGTGATTCCTAGCTGTGTGGCGGACAAATAAGTATCTAAAGACTTTGTGATTTTAAGTGAAAGTTTCGCGTTTGCCTTGTTTTTCTTTGCTAACTCTTCTAATTTCGAGCGGCGCACCTTAACAATGGCAAACTCCGATAAGACAAAAAACCCATTCAACGCGACAAAAAACAATGCCAATATTATCATTAGCAACTGACTCGGCGAACTATCCAAAACAATCCTTTTGCTTGTAGATTTTTGTAAAAAGCGCGGAAATTATAGCTTAAAATAAAAAATCTTACCTTAAAGGCTTTTTGTTAATCTAAATTTGGGCTAAAAATCGCTAGAATGTCGCTTTTTTTATAACAACTTTTTTAAAGGCAACACTATGATAATAATCCCAGCCAGACTGCAATCCACGCGATTGCCAAATAAACTTTTACTCCCACTTGGCGGAGTCCCGCTTATCGTCCGCACCGCACAAAACGCCGAAAAAATCGATGACACAGTCGTAGCCTGTGATGATGAGGCGATTTTAGAGGTTTGCAAAGCACATAAGATTCACGCGATTTTGACTTCGCCGCTGCATTCAAGTGGCACGGATAGATGCGCGGAAGTGGCTAGGACGCTAGATTTGCCACGCAATGAGATTGTAATAAATTTGCAAGGCGATGAGCCATTTTTAGAGGAAGGAATAGTCGAATCGCTAAATGATTCAATGCGCCACACGCATTTTATGGCGAGTTGCTACAAAGAGATAAGCAAAGATGACGCGGTGGATTCAAACCTCGTCAAAGTCGTGCTAAGCAATGATAATTTCGCGCTTTATTTTTCGCGCAGTGTGATACCTTTTAAGCGCGAGGATTCGGCGAATCTATCGAATCAAGGCACGAATCACGCCGATTCGCCCATATACAACGGACACATAGGAATCTATGGCTTTTTTGCGTGGAGTTTGGCGGAGTTTTGCGCTTTGCCAAAATCGCCTTTGGAGTCTATTGAAAAGCTAGAGCAACTCCGCGCCTTGTGGCATAGAAAGGAAATCTTTATGACAAAAGTTAGCACAAAATCCATAGGCATCGACACGGAGGCAGATTATAAAAACGCACAAAAACTTATAGGAGATTTATAAATGAAAATTATTGATTTAAAGCCACTAGATAAGGACGCGCTAGAAAATATCGGCTTGGAGTGGCACACAGACGCCGATAACACGCCCTATATCGCAAATGAGGCGGTAGAGATTAGCAAAGCGGAGGCAGAGGCGTTTTACAACGCAGGAAACGAGCTTTATGATATGTTTGTGGAGGCTGGAGAATTTGTCATCAAAAATAATCTCTTTTTTGAGCTAGATATTCCCACAATGCTTGTGGATACGATAAAACAAAGCTGGGAAAATGAAGTGCATTGGCATATTTATGGGCGATTTGACTTTGCGGGTGGATTCGATGGAAAGCCCATAAAATTGCTAGAATTTAACGCCGACACGCCCACATTGCTTTACGAATCCGCGTTAATTCAATGGGCGTTGCTAAAGCATAATAAAATGGACGCCGATTCGCAATTCAATGATATTTTTGATTGCATTAGCGATAATTTTAAGCGAATGATTACGCTGGGCGGGGATTTATCAAAGTTTGATGAGTTATATGAGGGCTGGGGCGTGTTATTTTCAAGCATTCGTGGCAATGCTGAGGAAGAGCGCACCACTAGATTTTTGCTTGAGTGCGCGAAAAATGCGGGGCTAAGGACGGAATTTTGTTACATTGATGAAGTTGGCTTTGATGAAAATAATGGCGCGTTTTACGGCGATTCGCAATACGAATTTCTTTTTAAACTGCTGCCGTGGGAGATTATCAGCATTGATGAGCCTGAACTCGCAATGCTAATCAACAAAATGATAGCAAACAAAAATACGATTTTTCTAAACCCCGCCTACACGCTACTTTTTCAAAGCAAACGAATGCTAAAAATTTTGTGGGATTTATTTTCAAATCACCCGCTTTTGCTTGAATGTAGCTACGAGCCTTTACAAGGCAAAAAGCAAGTCAAAAAAGTCTCATTTGGAAGGGAAGGCGCAAATGTGGAGATTATCGATTCTAACGGCGCGGTTGTCGATTCAAATGGTGGCGAATACGGCAACTACAAGCCACTTTATCAAGAATTTTACGAGCTAAATAGCAATAACGGCGCATTTTATCAGCCAAATGTCTTTTTTGCTTATGAATCCTGCGGACTTGGAATCCGCAAAGGTGGCAACATAATGGATAATATGTCAAAATTCGTAGCACATTATTTGAGATAGATTCGCCATTAAAAAGTCTAACATAGCGCGTTTGTCGCGCATTTCATCTTTATCATTTGGCATTATAAATTGCGCGAATGCCCCACCATAAGTTCCGCCACGCCACCGCTTTGCCATTTTGCGCGTGTAAATGCCAAGCGTGGGAATCTGCAAATTATCAGCGATATGCACACTGCCCGTATCCACGCTAATTAGCGCGGAAAATCGCGCTATCATCGCTACCAAATTCAGCAAATCCGCGTTATTTACAAAGATTCGCACATTTGGCACACTAAATGGCTCTATATTCTGCGTAGGCGCGGACAAAATGACAAAATTATATGCGCTAAATTCACGCGCCAAATCCATCGCAATCTCACGCCACGCTTTCATACTCAAATGCGCCACTCCGCCAGAGCCAAAGAAATTGACGCCGATGATTTTGCGATTTTTATTAGCGAATCGTGCTGCATTTTTGTCATTCTGCCCCCCCCCTATTAGCTAAAAATCGCTCCACAAAATCGCTATTTTCACGCGCGAATCCTATCTTTGCTTTGCTAAAATCCACGCTTTTTATGCCACTATCAAAGATTCGCCTATTTATTAGTCGCGCTAGGCGCAGTAGATTCGCGCTCTCGGGGCGAGATTTAACGCTAAAATTAAAGTCATTGATAAAGCGAGGCGAGTAAAGCGAATGCAGATGCGCACGGATAATAATCCTACGAGCATTTGTGCTTTTGGCAAAGGCGATATTTTCGCTCGTGCGGTGCGTGATGATGAAATAATCAATCGAATCTAGCTCATAAATCGCGTGAGGATTCGTCTCTAAATCTAACAGAGTGTCGATAAATGGCAGATTTGCGTAGAGATTCGCCCCGATATGATTGGTGGTAACGATGAGATTCGCATTTGGGAAAAGGCACTTAAGCGCGTAAATAGCGCGAATCGCCACGACATTATCGCCGATTTTCACTGCTCTGTGGAAAAGAATAGTCATTTCGCGACAAATTAGCCAAAGTGCTTTTTGAATGCTTCTAAGCGCCTTTTTGCCTCGTCTTTGCCGATGATAAATAGCGTTTCATTGACGCCGATTCCTCCGCTTTTTCCTAGCATTATTAGGCGAAGACTCATCATAAGTTTGCCGATTCCTAGTCCCAAAGGTTTTAATGTGGTTTCTGCGATTTTATGAAGGCAATCTGCCACGCGCTCCACGCTACCAAAATCCACGCGCTCTAATATCGCGCCAAAATCCGCGCTTAAATCACATTTTTTTATCATTTTTTCATCGTAATTTTTGGGCGATTGTAACACCGCGCCTATCATTTCAGCAAATGCGCTCAAAGTCTCTACGCGCGGTTTGATTTCGGCAAAAAGCACCGCTTTTTTAGGCGAAGACAGCGAATCCAAACTCGCCAAATCCCCAAAATTATCCCTTAAAATCTCCGCTAAGCGCGAATCCTCGCATTCTTTAATGTAGTGATTATTTAGCCAAAAAAGTTTAGTGAGATTGTAGGCTGAGGGCGAGTGGCTAAGCGCACCTAAATTAAACAGCTCCACCATTTCGCAAAGGCTAAAAATCTCTTTGTCATTGTGGCTAAAGCCAAGTCGTAGCAAAAAGTTTAACAACGCCTCAGGCAAAATCCCCATATCCTTGTAATCCATCACATTCATCGCGCCGTCTCTTTTGCTTAGCTTGTGCCCTTTTTCATTCAAAATCATCGGTATGTGGCAGAATTTTGGCACATTCATTCCAAGCGCGTCATAGATAATCACCTGCTTTGGCGTGTTGCTAAGGTGGTCATCGCCCCGAATCACATCGCTAACCCCCATTAGCGCGTCATCAATCGCCACCACAAAATTATAAGTCGGCGTCCCATCGCTTCGCATAATGATATAATCATCGACTTCTTTGGCATTGATTCGCACTTCACCTTTGATTGCGTCATAAAAGCAAATCTCCCCGCTAAGCGGTGCTTTGATACGAATCACGGGCGAAATATCGCTAGGTGGCGTCCCGCTAAAATCGCGGTAGCGATTGTCATAGCGATAGACTTTGCCCTGTTCTTGTGCCTTTTGTCGCTCGGAATCTAGCTCGTCCTTTGTCATATAGCAACGATAGGCTTTTCCGCTTTCTAATAGCTCATTTGCGTATTTGGCGTAAATATCAAATCGCTTGGATTGAAATACGACTTCGTTGTCATAGTCTAATCCCACCCATTTAAACGCCTCTAAAATCGCGCCCACCGCCTCTTCGCTGTTGCGCGATAAGTCTGTGTCCTCGATTCGCAGTAAAAATTTGCCACCATTTGCCTTAGCATAGAGATAGTTAAAAAGTGCCGTTCGTAAGCCACCGATATGCAAAAATCCCGTAGGGCTGGGCGCAAAGCGTGTGATAATCATTTGGTGTCCTTTTGCTAAATGTCATTAAAATTTGCGTGAAATTATAGCTTAAAAAATTATTTAGGCGTGGATTCGCGACTTTGAATTGCGCGTAAATTAAAATTGTATATTTGATTTCACACAATTCGCCTTAGATTTCGTATGAATCGTGCGATTTTACACAATTTTTCACAGCATTATTTTGGAATGATTTTATCCGTTAATCGCTCTATCGCCTTTTTGCTTGAATCTTGCAGTGCGTTAAAAATCTGCTCTCCGCTAAAGTCGCTAATCGCGCTATACTCTGTGATTATGCCACTTTGCAAAATCGCGCCGTTTTGGTGTAGCACAAACATAAAGCTAACCTTTGCAATATGCTTAGATTCGCCGATTTTAGCGCGAATCTCTAAATCCGCATTGTCGTAGTCCTCTATCGCCATAAAATCTATGAGTTTTACGCGCAAAAATTGCTCTAAATTTATTCCGCTAAAAGGTGGCGTGATTGCCTTTATGCAGTGGTTTGCGAAGTTTTTGATTATCATTGATTCGAGTTCATCGCCTAGGTTTTCATTTAGGCTTATGCCTTTGACATTGCGAATCACATTACCATTTAAATACAATATGTTTTTTCCAGCCATTGCGCGTGGAATGTCTAGCTTTTGCAATCCTAGCATTGTGTATGCGCCACAAGATTCGTTGTTTGTGGCGATATTATCTAACTTGTAGTAGTCTAAATTGGGCATTTCGCTTTTTAGGTTTATATCCACACACGCGCTAAAAAATGCGCCCACAAGGCACACGATTCCAAAACTTAAAAACTTTCTCATTTCTTTTCCTCTCTATAACCAAAAATGGTGTTGTATGGGTTTGATTCGAGGTTTTGCATTACGACATTTGCGTTTTTGGCAAATTCCTCAAACTCGCCCATCGCGCGTTCTATCGACATTAAAGTCGGCATTATCGTGCTACGCAAATCATACTCGCCTTGCGCGACTTTGGCATTTACGGCAGTGGTGATTTGCTCGGTGCTTTGGGCGATTTTGCTGACATTTGCGATGATTTTCTCAATGTCTGCGCTATTTCGGCTTAGGCTTTGTGCCAAAACATTGATATTTTTCATCGCCTCATTTATGGATACCAAAATCATAGCGACATTTTTGGCATTATCCTCGCTTAGCATTTCATTGGCATTATCAAGCAAGTAATCCACTTTCCCCGTGATATTTGGTATGCTCTCCATTACCTGCGACAACGCCGAATCGCTGTGGATTCGCAAAATCGCCTCGCTATTATCATCGATAAATTCGTTGCTTTTGTCATTTTGGATTAGGGCTAAAAAACTCGCACCCAAAATCCCGCTTTGCTCCACGCGCACAAGCGAATCTTTTTTCACAGGCAAATCCTTGCGAATCTCAAGCGTAATTTCGATTTCCTCAAAATTGCTATCTTTGAAATTTATGCTTTGCACACGCCCTACATTTATGCCTTTGTATTTGATTAGGCTATCTGCCTTTATCGCGAGTGGGCGTTTTGTGTAGCTCTTATAGATTCGCACTTCATCTTTGAAAAATCCGCTCTCGCCAAACCAAAATATAAACACCACAAATCCAATCAAAGACAGCATAAAACACGCGCCGATGAAAATGTAATTCACTCCTCTCTCCATAGTCTCTCTCCTCTCTTTGATTTTAATAGCGTATTTAGATTCGCGCTCTCACTTAAGCGAAACTCCTCTAAACTGCCCTCAAATATGATTTTTCCGCTATCAAGCAATATGAATCTATCCGTAGCGTCTTTAATCGAATCCAAATCGTGCGTAACCATAATGATTGTTAGCTTAAATTCATCGCGCAATCTTATGATAAGTTTATCAAAATTTTCCGCACTTTGCGGGTCAAGCCCACTTGTAGGCTCATCTAGGAATAAAATCTC
Organism: Helicobacteraceae bacterium; assembly: GCA_050874285.1. Taxonomy (GTDB): domain Bacteria; phylum Campylobacterota; class Campylobacteria; order Campylobacterales; family Helicobacteraceae; genus NHYM01. The sequence continues at coordinate 20,016 of JBNMKJ010000026.1, forward strand.
AGGCGCAAATACTAACGCACGAGCGAGTCCCACGCGCTTTTTCATTCCCCCGCTTAGCTCATAAGGAAACATATCTTTGACATATTGTGGCAAACCCACGATATTTAGGTAATATTGCGCGATTTCATCAATGACGCTTTTTGGATAATTGCTATATTCCTCTAGCATTATGCCGACATTATCAAGCACACTTAGGCTCGAAAACAGCGCACCAAATTGAAATAAAACGCCACATCGCTTTAAAATCCTATCGCGTGGATTCGTGGCTTTTGTCGCATTGCTTTTTAGACTAAGATTGCGCAGATTTTGGCGCATATCACGCAGATTTGTGTGCGAATCGCTCCAAATATCCTCGCCAAATATGCGAATCTGCCCTTTTTCTGGGCGTTTTAGGCAAATCATCGTGCTTAAAAGCGTGGATTTTCCGCTTCCACTTCCGCCCAAAATGCCAAAAATCTCCGCCTCTCTCACCGAAAAGCTCACATTTTCTTGTATGAATCTGTCCTTATATTTTGTGTAGAGATTGCGCACTTCGATGATATTTTTTGTGTTTTGCGCCGTGCTTTGCATAAGATTCGCCTCCATTAGAATCGCAGCTCCGTAAAGATAAGCGAAAATAGCGCATTTATGATAATCACGCCAAAAAGCGCACACACCACGCTAGTAGTCGTTTTCTCGCCCACGCTTTGCGTATTATCCCCCACGCGAAAGCCAATAAAACACCCAATCACCACAATCACACCAGCATAAAATGGAGCTTTGATAATGCCCGTCCAAAAGCTATTCATTCCCACTGAGCTTTTTAACTGCGCGATATAGTCGCTAAATCCTATGTCAAATCCAAAATGCAAAAACACCATACAGCCAAAAATGCTAACCAAATCCGATAAAAACACCATTAGCGGAAAGCTAAACACAAGCGCGTAAAATCGCGGCAAAACGATGAAATTCATCAAATTTAGTTGCATTGTTTTCATCGCGTCAATCTCTTCAGTCATTTTCATAACGCCAATTTGCGCCGTGTAGGCACTCGCACTGCGCCCAGCGACAATCATCGCCACGACAAATGGTCCAATCTCGCGCAAAGTTAGTTTTGCTGTCATCTCAACGCTTAGCTCCACAAAGCCCATACGCGCCAAAGTCGCCGCCCCCTGATATGCAATCACGCCACCCACGACAAAAGACACGATAAAAATGACAGGCATTGCGGTAATCACACTATGAAAAATGTGATAGTTTATCGCGCGAAAGCGAATCTTACGCGGATTTAGTAGCGATAGGCACACAAAATAAATCAAAATCCCCACGAAATTCAAAAACTCCACAAATGTCGCGCTCCAGCCATAAAGTAGCATTCCAATCTCTCTGCTACTTTTGGTAAAAATATCCTCTTTTTTGACGCGCTTTATGGTGCTTTCTTTGATTTCGATTTCCTTTAGTAGCTCTAAAACGCGCTTTGCCTTGTCGCTATTTGCGATAAATGCGATTTTGCACCCCCGCTTTGTGAGATTTTGCCTATACTGATAGAGAAAAATAAGAAATGTCGAATCAAAATTTGTGATATTATCAAGGTTTAAATTGTAGCTTTGAATCGCGCTATTTTGGGCTAGGTTCTGCAAAGATTCAATGTCGCTTTTGGCAATAAACTTGCTAAATTCGCCCTTTAGCGCGATATTTGCGGTGGTATTTTGAATATTTGATTCAATCATTTTATATTTCCATTGCCGTCATTGCGAGGCGATTCGCACGAATTGCCGAAGCAATCCAAGCCTTGTAATTTTTCGCCTTTTTGCCACGATAGGCGCACTTTTGGAATGCAATCGCTAAAAATCTCTAACTTTTTGACATTCAAATCTAACTCCAAAATTTGCGGAAATCGCTCTAAAATCGCGCGTTGAATCGCCACTAACGCGCTTTCTAAATAAAAAAATTTATTTTGTTTAAATGAATCCAAAATTATTTCGCGCAAAATGCCGTAATCTACGATAGATTCGCACGAATCGCGTGTCGAATCGCACAAATCGTCCCACTCGTCATTGCGAGATTCCACGCAACGCGTGGAATCGTGGCAATCCACAGATTCAAGCGATTCTGCGCGCACAATCTCATAAACCGCCTCCAAATCCACCGCGATTTTTTGCGCTTTTGTCCGCTCGGTGGGCAAGATTCCTATGATTGCATTAGCGCGTAAATCATTTATCGCAATCCCAAACTTCACTATAAAATTTTCCCTTCTTCGTGGCGGATTAGGCGCATTATATTTGGAATGTGCGTGTAGATAATAAGGATTAGCAATAGCACAAGTGGCGTGTGTGTGCCGATTTGCGCCATAATGGAAATGTTGTCAGGCAGTCCAATATAAGGCGTGATAAATGTCGTCAAAATCCCCACGCTTACGCCAATCAGCGATGATAATGAGCTGACTTTGAAAACCTTGCCGACTATGAACCACGCCAAAAGCCCGAGTGAGCCTTCAAATGGCACGAGCAAAATTACTGAGCCGATTGTAGTTGCCACGCCTTTGCCACCATTAAAGCCCAAATATGGGCTAAAGCAATGCCCCAGCACAGAGAGAATCGCCACAGCCCACTGCGTCTCAAAGCTAAGTCCCGCGAGTTTTGCCACCAGCACGACTAAAAGCCCCTTTGTCGAATCTAGCAAAATCGTTAAAATCGATAGATATTTTGCTTTTGGCGTTATGTCTTTTAGCGCACGATACACATTTGTCGCGCCAATCGAGCCACTGCCGATATTTAGCAAATCGATTTTATAACCCCACCGCACGATGATATATCCAAAAGGAATCGCCCCGATAAGATAAGCCACAAGGTAAAAAATCACATTTATATTGCTTAGCGCAGTGGTAAAAAAATCTATTTTCCCCATATTTGCACCTTTTTGATTTTTGATATTTTTTGGCGACATTTTAGCAAAATTTGCACTTAAATTTGCAATCAGCGATATGGTAGAAGCAAATGATAAAATTATCCAAAAATTTGTTAGAATTTCGCGGAATTTTTAGCACACTTTTTGACGCGGAGGCGCGAGTTGAAAATCGCAATCTTAAATTACAACATTGGCAATCTTAGTAGCGTGAAAAACGCCATAAATGCGCTTGGAGCGGAGGCGCAAATCATCTCAAATCCTAGCGAAGTATCAAAATTTGATAAGCTGATTTTGCCCGGTGTGGGGGCATTTGGCGATGCGATGACACATTTGAATCAAAATGCACTTAGCGAATCCATAAAAGATTTTGCCAAACGCGGAAAATATTTGCTTGGAATCTGTCTTGGAATGCAACTAATGCTTGATAAAAGCTACGAATTTGGCGAGTTTGAGGGGCTTGGCTTAATCAAAGGCGAAGTTGTAAAATTTGAGAGTGAAAGCCTAAAAATCCCGCAAATGGGGTGGAATCGCATTGAAATTACGCGCGAATCGCCTCTGCTAAAGGGCATTCCAAATGGCGCATTTTTATATTTCGTGCATAGTTTTTATGTGAAAAATCGCGATTCCATTGATACTATCGCCACTTGCGATTATGGCGTGAGATTTAGCGCGATTGTGCAAAAAGATAATATTTTTGGCATTCAACCCCACCCTGAAAAAAGTGCAAATATCGGGCTAAAAATACTAGAAAATTTCATAAATTTAAAATGACGGAGGCAAAATGCAAATCATTCCAGCAATCGACTTAAAAGACGGCAATGCCGTGCGCCTAACCAAAGGCGAAATGCAAAACTGCAAAGTTTATGGAGAGCCTTGCGAATTTGCCAAAAGATTCGAGGAAATGGGCGCAGAGTGGCTACATATCGTGGATTTGGACGGCGCATTTTTGGGTGCGCCTAAAAATTTAGTGCAAATCCAAAAAATCCGCGAATCTTGCAATTTAAAAATAGAGCTAGGTGGCGGAATCCGCGATGAAAAAACCATAAAAAAATATGTGGATTTGGGCGTTGAGCGCGTGATTTTAGGCTCTGTTGCGCTAAAAAACCCAAATTTTGCGCTAGAAATGGCGCGAATCTATCCTATCGCTATTGGTATTGACGCCAAAAATGGCAAGGTTAGCGTGAATGGCTGGGCGGAGGATAGCACGGAAAATGCGGTGGATTTTGCAAAAAAATTTAAAAATACTGAGATTCGTGCGATAATTTGCACGGATATTTCGCGCGATGGAATGCTTAGCGGCGTGAATGTGAATTTTAGCAAAGAGATTGCTAGAGTGAGCGGGATTCCTACAATCGCAAGTGGCGGATTTGAGAGCGCGGAGGAAATCGATATTTTGGCACAAAATGGCATTAGCGGAGTTATCGTTGGCAAGGCATTTTATGAAGGAAAAATCGATTTAGCGCAAACTTTTAAAAAATATAGGCAAAAATTATGATATTATTTCATATTTTATTTATTTTATTTGAGTTGAAAATAAGGAGAATAATTTGAAATTGCTTGTCGTTGATGATAGCTCCACGATGCGCCGAATCATCAAAAATACACTCCAAAGACTAGGATATGAGGACATTTTAGAGGCTGAGCACGGACTTCAAGCGTGGGAAATTATGGATTCCGTTGAGGGGATAAAGGTGCTAATTACAGACTGGAATATGCCTGAAATGAATGGCTTGGATTTAGTGAAAAAAGTCCGCGCTGATGGGCGATTTACGGATATTCCTATCATTATGGTAACCACAGAGGGCGGAAAAGCAGAGGTGATTACCGCGCTAAAGGCTGGTGTGAATAACTATATCGTTAAACCTTTCACGCCACAGGTGCTAAAAGAAAAATTAGAGGTAGTTTTGGGCGTAAATGACGGACAATAGCGAATAATGGGCGATTCGTATTATGAGGTTTGCATTGCGCTAGATTCGCTAGATTTGTTAGATTCGGAGTTGGCAAAGCAATTACAAGATATTTATACAAGTGCGATTGTGGATTTCACACAAGAGGCGGTGGAAATAGAGGGCGCAAAGATTATCATTCGCACAAGCAAGGATAGGGCGTTTGTAGATACGCTTTTGGCGCATATAGAGGATTTGAGCGCGAATCTAAGCGAGATTTGGAAAACGCAAATTACAACGACACGCACGATAGAAATCAAGCAAAATAGGGATTGGATAGCGGAGTATAGAAAATCAATAAAGCCGTTGAGATGCGGGAGATTCTATATCTACCCGCCGTGGGAGAGAGGCAATTCGTCTCTTACGCAATCTTCGCGGGAGCTTGAAAAATCCTCATTCGATAGACCATTAGTCTTATCTCATTCGGATTTTTCGGCGCAACCCACGAATCTCGCGCAAGATACTAGAATTGCGGAGCGCGTGGAATCAAACAGCGATTCGAGTGATTCAAACGCCACCGATTCGTCATTGCGAGGCGAATCTACGCCTTTTCGTCATACTGAGCGTAGCGAAGTATCCAAATCACGCGAATCTAATGCAATGCAAAGCGCAATGACCCAAAAGCGAATCAATGAATCACGCAAATTCGCCCAAAATCAGCGAATCGTAGGCGATTCACAAGTCGCTAAAATGGATTCTTCGCGCTATCGCGCTCAGAATGACGATAGGGTGGATTGCCACGATTCAACATTCGCCGAATCTCGCAATGACAAATCCATAAGTAATTCACGCGATTCTACGAATCTACCCAAGCAAACAATCGAAGGGATTGCGGTGGAGGTTGCGGAGTTTTTGCCAAATTTCGAGTGTGAGACTGGACTAGGCGTCCGCGAACACTCGAAATTTGGCAAATCTATGCAAGATGCACCCAAGCGCGAATTGCCACCACAAGACGAATTTGCCACGATAAATATTCTTTTAGAGCCCTCCTTAGCTTTCGGCACTGGACACCACGCCTCTACTTTTATGTGCATCGAGGCGATTCAAGCCCTCCACGCGCAAGATTCGCTAAAAAACAAAAAATTACTAGATTTTGGCTGTGGAAGTGGCATTTTGGCTCTTTGTGCGGAAAAATTAGGCGCGGTGGTGGATTTGTGCGATATTGATGAACTTGCCATTGTCGAATCAAAGAAAAATTTTAACAATAATAATGCTACAATTTCGCACATTTGGCAAGGCGGTATCGCTGATAGAATCGCTAAAAAGGGCGCAAAAGACGACATTTACGACATTATCATCGCAAATATTATCGCCTCCGTGCTAATTGAGCAAAAAAGCAATATCGATTCGCACCTAAAGCGCGGTGGAATCGCGGTGCTATCTGGCATTTTAGATATTTATAAAGATGAAGTTTTGGCGCGATTTAGCGACTTTACGCCACTAGCGATTCGCCAAAGCGATGAGTGGATTTGCGCCATATTGCAAAAAAATTGACATTTTTATAGTAAATTTCGCTTTTAAAAAGCGCGAATCTTAAAAATGAAAAATGTAAAAAAGGAAAGATATGAATCAAAATAACCCAAATCAACCAAACAAGCCAAACTCGCCTATCGGTGGGAATCCGCTGTTAATCTTTGCGATTTTTACAATCGCGGCAATTATGCTTTTTAAGTCGTTTTCTGGCGGTGGCTCGGGCGATTCGCTATTTAGCAATAGTAGCATTCAAAGCATTAGCTATTATGATTTGAAGCAAAAAATCGAGGCTAAGGAAATCACGCAAGTTAGCATAGGACAGACGATAATCCGCGCAGTGGGTGAGCAAAACGGACAGCGCGTAACCTACAATGTCCGCAAAGTCAATGACAGCTCGTTAGTTCCGCTGCTAGATAGCAACAAAATTCCGTATTCTGGCTTTAGCGAATCAAATTGGTTTACTGACTTGCTAGGGTGGCTTTTGCCTGTGTTTATCATTTTAGGACTTTGGATGTTTATCGCGGGGCGAATGCAACGCAATATGGGCAATGGAATCTTTGGAATGGGAGGCGCAAAAAGGCTTGTCAATGCCGAAAAGCCCAAAGTGCGATTCGATGATATGGCTGGAAATAAAGAGGCAAAAGAGGAAGTAGTCGAAATCGTGGATTTTTTAAAATACCCCGATAGATATTCTGCGGTGGGCGCGAAGATTCCAAAAGGTGTGCTACTCGTGGGACCGCCCGGGACGGGAAAAACGCTACTTGCCAAAGCTGTCGCAGGTGAGGCAAATGTGCCGTTTTTTTCGATGAGCGGAAGTAGCTTTATTGAAATGTTTGTGGGGCTTGGAGCAAGTCGCGTGAGGGATTTGTTTGAAATGGCAAAGAAAGATGCGCCAAGCATAATCTTTATCGATGAAATTGACGCGATTGGTAAATCACGCGCCGCAGGTGGTATGATAAGTGGCAATGATGAAAGGGAGCAAACGCTAAATCAGCTTTTGGCTGAAATGGACGGCTTTAGCTCAGATTCATCGCCTGTGATTGTTTTAGCAGCGACAAACCGCCCCGAAGTGCTTGACCCTGCGCTTTTGCGCCCGGGGCGATTCGATAGGCAGGTGCTTGTGGATAAGCCAGATTTTAATGGGCGCGTAGAAATCCTAAAAGTGCATATTAAAAGCGTGAAATTAGCGCGAGATGTGGATTTACAAGAGATTGCAAAGCTAACAGCGGGACTAGCTGGGGCAGATTTGGCAAATATCATTAACGAAGCCGCGCTACTCGCTGGACGCGCAAATAAGCAAGAAGTCAGCCAAAGCCACTTTAGAGAGGCGGTTGAGCGCAGTATCGCGGGGTTAGAGAAAAAATCACGGCGCATTTCGCCAAAAGAGAAAAAAATCGTAGCTTACCACGAGAGCGGACACGCGGTGGTGGCGGAGATGACGGAAGGTTCGCACCCTGTAAGCAAAGTATCTATCATTCCGCGCGGTATGGCTGCGCTTGGATATACGCTACACACGCCTGAGGAAAACCGCTACCTTATGCAAAAGCACGAGCTTATGGCGGAAGTCGATGTGTTGCTTGGCGGACGCGCGGCGGAGGAAGTGTTTTTGGGTGAGATTTCAACGGGCGCGAGTAACGATTTAGAACGCGCTACGGACATTTTAAAGGCAATGGTGAGCTATTATGGAATGAGCGAAGTTAGCGGACTAATGGTGCTAGAAAAGCCACGAAATGCGTTTTTGGGCGGTGGATTCGGCTCTGCGCGTGAGTTTAGCGAAAAAACAGCAGAGGCTATGGATACGCACATTAAAACCACGCTTGAAAACCGCTACAACGCCGTGAAGCAAACGCTTAGCGACTATAAGGACGCCATTGAGATTATGGTAAAAGAATTGTTTGAAAAAGAAGTCATTGACGGGGCGCGTGTGCGGGATATTTTGGCGAATTTTGAAAAAGAAAATGGCTTAGAATCGCGCCTAGTAAAGCGCAAAATCGAAGATGAATCTTAAAAGCAAAATGACAAAAACCACCACAAAGGGCAAAAAATGAATAAGCCAAAAGAATTGCAAACCACCACGCAAATCATCGCGCGTGAGGGATTCAAACCTGTGGGATTTTGCTTTATTTTAATGCTTTTGTTTATATTTTTGCATTTTGAGTTTTTGGCGTTATTTGCCTTTATTTGCGCGATTTTTTGCGCCTTTATCTTTCGCAATACCGAGCGAATCGCAATTTATCGCGGTAATGACGCGCTAATTGCCCCTTGTGATGGGATTATCAAAGATATTTCTACAAAAGATTCGACAACTAGCATTTTGGTAAAAATAAATATTTTTGATAATGGAATCTTTCGCGTTCCAGCGCGAATCACGCGCATAAAAAGCGCGTTTCGATTCGGGCTTTTTATTAAAAGCGATAAAAATCTCCAAAAGATTCTAAATACCAAGCACAAAGTTAGCGGATTTTGTGGCAATGAGGCTATTTTTAGCATTACGCTTTTGCCAGAAGCGTGGAATAAGGCAAATATTTACGCGCTAGATTCGACACCAAAATCAAGCGAAATAAAAGGCGAATCCACGCGAGATTCAGGCGATTCAACGCCACAAGATTCCGTCCTTGTAGGCGATAGATTAGGATTTATGAAATACGGATATTTATTGCTTGAGATTCATAAGCCTTGCAAACTTTTGGCGCAAAGGGGCGATAATGTCTTTGCTGGGGAAAGTCTGCTAGGCAAACTCCAATAAAATTGTAAAAAATAATATTTATAGTAAAATAGCGCAAATTTTTATGGGGAGCAAAGCAATGAAAATAAATCCTCTTTACATAGTGCCAAATCTTTTTACGGCGGCAAGTGCGTTTTTGGGCGTCTCTAGCATTATTTATGCAATAAATGGGCGCATTGAGTTTGCTTGCTGGCTTGTCATCATATCTATGATTTTGGACGGGCTAGATGGGCGCGTGGCGCGAATCACAAATACCGCTTCAAAGTTTGGCGTGGAGTTTGATTCGCTGTGCGATTTGGTGGCATTTGGGTGCGCACCTGCGATTTTGATTTATGTTGCCTTTGGGCATAATTATGGGCGATTCGGACTTGTGGTAAGCTGTCTTTTTGTGGTATTTGGGGCGATTCGCCTAGCGCGATTTAATATTATCACAGGCAACGAAACTAGCCATTTTTTTATAGGATTACCCATTCCGTCTGCGGCGATTTTTGTGGTAACGATGCTAATTTTAGAAAAGCGTTACAATGTCCTATCCACGCATAATTTTTGGCTCTTAGTCATCGCATTTATCGTGGGGATTTTAATGGTTAGCAATATCCGCTATCCAAATTTTAAGCATATCCGCTGGAATCTCTTTAAGATGATAATCTTAATTGTGATTTTATCGGTGCTGTTTATCCGCCCCATTGAGGGCATTTTTAGCGGAATTAGCGCGTATATAGTGTATGGAATCTTGCGATATGCTTATGTTTTTATCGCAAAAGTGCTTTTAAAGCGCAAAATAAAGGACAATAAATGAATGAAATAAAAATTTTTGATACGACTTTAAGAGACGGGGAGCAAAGCCCCGGGGCGTCTATGAATATCGAGGAAAAGATTCGCATTGCTTTGCAATTAGAAAAATTAGGCGTGGATATTATCGAGGCTGGATTTGCCGCAAGTAGCCCCGGTGATTTTGAGGCGATTCATAAAATCGCCCAAAAAGTCAAAAAATCCTGCGTTTGCTCTTTGGCAAGGGCGATTGAGGGCGACATAAAAGCAGCCGCAGATGCAATCAAACCTGCCAAAATCAAGCGGATTCACACCTTTATCGCCACAAGCCCCATTCATATGGAATACAAGCTAAAAATGAAGCCAGAGGCAGTCATCAAACGCGCCGTTGAATCGGTAGCCTACGCCAAAAGCCTAGTTAGCGATGTGGAATTTTCCTGCGAAGACGCCTGTCGAAGCGACATAGGCTTTTTAAAAGAAATCATTAGCGCGGTTTTGGAAGTGGGCGCAGGGACAATCAATATACCCGACACCGTGGGCTATCGTTTGCCTAACGAAATCGCAGAGATTTTTAGCGAAATCTATAAGGTTACCAAAAATAAGGCGATTCTCTCCACGCACTGCCACAATGACTTAGGACTCGCGGTGGCAAATAGTATCGAGGCAATCAAAAACGGCGCAAGGCAAGTGGAATGCGCGGTAAATGGACTAGGCGAACGCGCTGGAAACACCGCGCTAGAGGAAATTGCGATGATTATAAAAACGCGCAAAGATTTATTTAAAGGGCTAGGAATCAATATTAACACAAAAGAAATCTGCCCCACAAGTAAGCTAATTAGCGACATTACAGGGATTCGCCCTCAGCCAAATAAAGCCATTGTCGGCAAAAACGCCTTTGCGCACGAGAGCGGAATCCACCAAGATGGCATTTTAAAGCACAGAGAAACATACGAAATCATCAATCCAGCCGACATAGGCATAGAGCAGGATTCAAACCTTGTGCTAGGCAAACACTCAGGACGCGCTGCCTTTAAAAACAAGGCGAAATCGCTTGGATTCACGCTAAGCGATGATGAGATTGAGAGCGCGTTTGCGAAGTTTAAGGTGCTGTGCGATAGCAAAAAAGAAGTCTTTGATGATGATGTAAGAGAGATTTTGGGTGAGAGAGAGCGCGGAATCCCGCAGATTTTTAGCCTAAATATGCTCCAAGTTAGCGCGTGTAGCGCGGGTAAATTTTGCGCTGCTATGAGTATGACAAAAGACGGCGCGGAAATGAGCGATAGTGCGCTAGGCAACGGCGCGGTGGATAGTGTGCTAAAAAGCGTAGATAGGATTAGCGGAATTAAGGGCAACCTTAAAGAATACCGCGTGGAGAGCGTAACGAGCGGCAAAGACGCGCTTGCAAAGGTGGTGGTAAAAGTGGAGTTTGAGCCACATAAAAACGCGCTAATTGGGCACGGGCTGGATATTGACACGATGAGCGCAACGGCGAAGGCGTATATAAGTGCGTTGAATAGTTATTTAAGTATGCGTCAGTTTTTGTAAGGGCGCGTTGTCTTTTAGGCGATTTCGCGGGATTCATCGCGCTCGGCTCGTCAATTCGCAAGAATCTACGAGCGATAGCGAAATAGCATAGACTTCAAGTCTTATTTCCTCGCCTTGCGCTCGAAAACCCACGAAATCGCCTAAAATACTTCCGCGCAAGTCGCTTTGAATCCTAAAAATACGCCATTACTTCGATTGTGATTCGTGTTGCAAATCTAAAGTCAAAACAATCCGTCATTGCGAGGCGTTGCCAAACGCCAAAGCAATCCATAAAGGCATAAACTCCGTCATACTGAGCGTAGCGAAGTATCCAAATCACGCGAATTCAAATTATAAGCGAATCAATGTCCCAAAAGCGAATCAAAACAACCTCGCTTGGTGAATTAAAGTTTATGGTGTTAGGGAGGACTCTACTTTTTGCGAAAGCAAAAAGTAGCAAAAACTTTTAATATAGATTCGTAACCTTTCGTCATACTGAGGGCTTTAGCCCGAAGTATCCATTTTAGCGATTCATAAATCAAAGGCGATTCGCTCACTTTGGACGAATTTATGGTTTATTGATTTGCTAGATTTGGATACTTCGCCTTTTTTAAAGGCTCAGTATGACGAATCTGCCCTATCCCGTCATTGTGAGACTTGCCTTTAGATTCTGCGAAGCAATCCACACGCCTTTTTGCGTCATTGCAAGATTCGGCGAATACCGAATCGTGGCAATCCACACGCTTTTTTGTCATTGCGAGGCGTTATAAACGCCGAAGCAATCCAAACAAAATAAAAAGTGGATTGCTTCGGCGATTCGTTGAATCGCCTCGCAATGATGATAAGATTTTAGATTCACGCAAAATTCGCGTGAATCTAGCGCACAAAAACACAATCCGCCCACGAATCTAACAGCTAGTCATTGGGCAAAATAGCGTTTATTTTATCTTTAAATATGCTTTTTTCTAGCAACCACTTATAATTCTTTTTTACTTCCCAACAACCTTTTCCGTTATAATTGCCATTTGCAATCCTACAAATAGTTCTCTCATATTTACTAGCACCATATCGGCTCATAGCTTTAATTTCACTCTCAAAGTTCTTGCCATCTGAATCTTGGCTACTTTCAATTTCTTGCCAACGCCTCTCATTCCTAGCATCTATATTAATATAATCAAAACCATCAACAATCTTTTCCTCAAAAGTATATTTTTTATCCTTGACAAAGGCTAAGATTTCCTCATAAGTATCTAATTTTGGCTCTTTGTATGGTGGAATCTCTATGGTTTGCTTTTGTATGGCTTGTGGTGCTTGGATTTTGCTTAGTTCGATTTGCAATTCCTTTTCCACTTGGGCTTGGAGCTTTGCTCTATAAGTATCCATAACGCTTTTTGATTTTTTAACCTCTTGCATTGTGGGCTTTTTTACTTTAGATTCGGCGCGTTGTTTAGCTATTTCTTGTGCCTTTGCCTTTGCTTCCTCGTATTTTACATTTGCTTCCCGTTGCATTTGCTTATTTTCTTCTTCTATTTGCATATTTCCCCATTCTATTTTTTTTACTCTTTCATTATGCTCATCTCTAAGTTTGTTAGTAATTGCATAAATATTATATTTTCGATACCTTGTTACATACCGACTATTTTCCTCATATAGATACAAATATCTATCTTTTATTTCACCTACCACTTTACCATTGATATAGTATTCTGTGGTATCTTTTTTAGTAACACCATTTCGTATGCCACTTGCGAAAGTAACCTCTTGTATGAACCTACTACTATTATTTGCGTCATAATATTTCCATAAACCCTCTTTTAAGCCATTTTTGCATTCGCCTTTAGCCATTGTATTGACATATTTACCATTTTCCTCAACTCGTTCTCTTATCGTTACTACACCTTCGCCATTGCACGATTCGGCTTGTATTTCACCCGTGCTAGAGCCAAAAAACCAACACCCATTAAACGATACGCTCACTATCGCACTCATCACACTTACCGCCACGATTTTACCCATTTTTTGCATTACAATTTTTGTCATTTTTTATCCTTTCATTTTAGCAATAATTCCACTATAAGCGGGACATAATCTTTTATAGCTTTAATCCCCGCTTTTACCCAATCCTCTAGCTTGTTAATATCATATTTACTCTCTAGCGGTTCTATCGCCGATTGATATTCACTTGCCTTGCCTAACACTTCCATTTCCTTTTTTATCATTGTTATAAATGATTCGTAGGATAATTCTAACTTTTCGCTATTTAGCGTGTATGTGAATGTATCGCCCACACAACGCTTTAGCTTCGCCTCTAACATATCCTTTAAGACATTATTTTCAATGATAAACTCCAAATAAGGCTCTTTGTTTTCATCTTTGGGGCGAATCTCTTTAACAATCCGCCTATTTTTATCATTTATCGAGTTAAGAAAGTCAATGAAAACTTGCCTATATTCAGCTTCATTCATAAACTTCACCGAAATATTTTTCTTACTCGCTTTAATTTTACTTGCCGTAGTTTTTAGCAATCGCTCATTTTCCGCATTTGAGAGCGAATCCAAAAAGTGCGCCGAATCATATTTATTAAAAAGATATAGCACATAGTCGCAAATATCATTCTTTTGCCGTGAGAATAGCTCATCATCGACAATCTTGCCCCACAGCTCATTTGCAAACTTTAATGCGCGGGTAGATTCGCTATCGCTAAAGATTTTAGCTTTCTCTCTTTGCATAGTTCGCCCCTTAAAATAACATTAGCTCTTTTGGCTTATAGACTATGCTACCACCACCATTTACGATGATTTCTACTTCGATAATGTCGTTGATTGAGCAATTATAAGTCGGCTTAAATTTCTTGCTATATGCGAGTTTTATAGGATATAGTGCCACATATATAGATTGCGAATCTGAATCAAGTGTATTAAATGTCTTAGAAGTAATAAAATTATTGGCGGTAATAAATTCGCCATTTTTGGTTTTTACCGATTCATTAAAATAAATACCACCAGACCTATCGGGATATAATTCTCTATATGCACTTGCCATATCAATATCTCTCTTATACTTTATCACCGCACAATTTCCGCGATTGATGATAATATCCTCGATAATGGTATTATTATCTTGAGATTGAATATATAGATGCGCTTTGTAGTTATTATCAAAATCTACGCCTAGCAAGGGTTGCTCTATGCTTAATGCTTGGGCAATTTTCTTACCCTCTTTGGTAGCTGTATCCACCGCCTTACTCGCGCTATCTACTACTGCGCTCACTTCATCACACGCCACGAATCCAAGTGCCATAAACCCTAGCACACATACTTTAAGTAATTTTGTCATTTTTGACTCCTTTTTGTTTATTTTTTTGCCCTTTGTGGGCTTTACTTTTTTATCTTTACCGCCACGATTTTTTACCACTCTTAACCACGCGAATCTAATGCGTGAAAATTTATACTTTAAGTTTGCATTTTGATTCCTTTAAAAGTGGTGTGGGGAGTGGATTGCCACGAATTGCTTTGCAATTCTCGCAATGACAGGGTAGATAGATTCGTCATTGCGAGGCGTTGCAAACGCCGAAGCAATCCAAAATTACTTTTAGATTCGCCTAAAGTGAGCGAATCAAGCGTGATTCGCGAATCGCTAAAATGGATACTTCGGGCTATTGCCCTCAGTATGACGGAGTGTAGATTAGATTCGTTCAGTATGACGGCGTGGGGGCGATTCGTCATACTGAGCGTAGCATTTATGCGTAGCGAAGTATCCAAGCCACACAAATCTAAATTATATGAATCGTAATTGCCAAATCTATGCGGATTCTTAAATAAAAAAGTATGATTTAACGCGTAAAGTGCGAGAGTCTTACAATATATATATATATATATATATATATATA
>JBNMKJ010000027.1:0-34937 GCA_050874285.1 Helicobacteraceae bacterium
CTAAGTCATAAGTGTGAGTGAGTGGGATTCGCGTGGATTCGGCTTTGGATTCGGTGGAATCTGCGCTTGGATTCGTAGTGCTTGGATTCACATTTTGATTTGTATCATTTTGTGCCAAAATTATATTTCTATTTATATTTTTCGTAGTGCTTGGATTCACATTTTGATTTGTATCATTTTGTGCCAAAATTATATTTCTATTTATATTTTGGGTTGAATCTATTGAATCGTTGCTAAGATTTTGAGTTGAATCTGCTAAATTGCTGTGTAGATTCGCAGTCGAATCTATTGAATCGTTGCTATGATTCGCGCTTAAATTATTTGAATCTATCGCTTTTGTGGTTAAATCGCCTTTAGATTCACTAGCTAATAGGCTATTCCCCCCCCCCTAGAACGCATAACGCCATCGCTAACGCAAGGCTAACTTTTGCTCTACTATTTGCTGTGCTATTTTTCATCGTTGCCTCCTTTTGGTAAATTTTCATTTTTTAAAATAGCAAACGCATTGTAGCACATATATATAAAAAAATATATAAAGAGCTAATATTTTCTTAATAAATTTTGGATTTTGTGGATTGCTTCGGTCGCTTCGCTCCCTCGCAATGACAAAGTAGCGTCTCTAACTACACCCTACCCAAAAATCTCACTTAATTGCTTGTAAGTGCTATCAAAATCCATTAAGTCGCTGTAATCCTGTGCCAAAAATTTATCCATTTGCGCCCTTTTGTCGATGGCGAAATCCAGCTCTCTGTCGCTGCCTTTTTGATATGAGCCGATTCGTATTAAAATCTCATTTTTCTTTAGCAGTGAGTAATTTTTGCGGAATTTTTTGGCGTTTTCTAGGTGCTTTTCGCTGACTAAATCCTTTGTCATCACGCGCGAAGTGGAGCTAAGAATATCGATAGGCGGGTAGATTCCATTTTCGCTTAAATCGCGCGAAAGCACGATATGCCCGTCCAAAATGCTACGACTTTGGTCGGCAATGGGGTCGCCCAAGTCATCGCCCTCGACTAGAATCGTAAAAAACGCCGTGATTGAGCCTTTGCCCTTTTCTTTTCCTGCTCGTTCCATAATCTGTGGCAAAAGGCTAAATACGGAGGGCGGATAGCCTTTACTTGCTGGAGATTCGCCTAAAAATAGCCCGATTTCGCGCTGTGCTTGGGCGAATCTAGTGATTGAATCCATAATGAAAAGCACATCATTGCCTTTGTTTTTGAAATATTCCGCTATCGTCATCGCAGTAAATGCGCTATATTTGCGCATAAATGCCGAATCATCGCTAGTTGCCACGACAATGATTGTGTTTTCCAAATCGCCTCCCAAAATATTATAGACAAATTCTGGCACTTCGCGTCCGCGCTCCCCGATGAGCGCGATGACTTTTATGGGGGCTTTGCTACCGCGCACTATCATTCCCATAAGCGTGGATTTTCCCACGCCACTTCCTGCGAAAATCCCCATTTTCTGCCCCTTCCCACAAGTCAAAAGCCCGTCAATGCTTTTAATCCCCACGCTAAAAACCTCATCAATCGAATCGCGATTCATCGCGCGAATCGGGGCGTTGATAATAGGCACAAACTCATCTTTTTTTATCTCGCCTTTGTCATCGATAGGATTTGCAAAAGTATCCACGATTCGCCCCAAAAGCGAATCGCCCACGCCGATTTTTAGCCCTTTTTGGCTGACAAAAACCTTATCGCCGATTTTATAGCCGTGCGTGGAAGTAAATGGAATAATCGAAAAGCTATCCACATCTATCGCGCTAACAATGCCACTAATATTGCTCTCCGCGCCCTTTACGCTGACAATATCGCCGATAGAAGTCCGCAAACCACTTGCTTTGATAATATCCTCGTTGATTTGCACGATTTCCCCAAAATATGGCGATAAATCCATTCCGCTTTGCAATTTTTCTTTGAGTTTTGATAGGGGCATTTAAAAATCCTAAAAATTAAAGTAACTTTGAAATTATAGATAGAATTGTGATAAAATAACAACTTATTTTTAGGCAAATTTCATTTAAAAGGTAGATTTAATGAGTGTAGAAAAGAAAAATAGCGCGAATGTGGTGATTAAAGATAGCATTAGCGCGGATTCAATCAATGCTAAACGCGCAAAAATCGCGCAAAAATTAAGCAAAAATGTAAAAATTGACGGCTTTCGCAAAGGCAAAGTGCCTTTATCAGTAGTGCAATCGCGCTACAAAGAGCAAATCACGCAAGATTCGCAAAATGAGGCGTTAAATGAGTGCATAAAAGCGAGTTTAGAGGCGGAAAAGATTGCGCAAAATAGCATTATCGGCACGGCGATTTTTAGTAAATTTGACATTAAAGATGACGGCGCAATCGAATTTGAGGCGAAATTAGGCATTATGCCGACATTTTCTCTCAATGATTTAGACAAACAAGTGCCAAATCTAAAGCTAAAAAATATCGCCAAAAAGGACATAAATGAGCGATTAGAAGTCTTTGCTAAAAATGGCGGAGAGCTAATTGAGATAGATAAAAAAATCGAAAATGGCGATGTGGCAAATATCGACTTTGAGGGATTCATCGATGGAAGCGCATTTGAAGGCGGAAGCGCGAAAGGCTATGATTTAGAAATCGGCTCTAAAAGTTTCATCGAGGGCTTTGAGGACGGATTAGTCGGGCTTAAAAAAGGCGATGAAAAAAGCCTAAATCTCACTTTTCCTAAAGATTATGCCGCGCATTTGGCGGACAAAAAAGTGGAATTTAAGATTAAAGTCAATGCCGTGAAAAAGCGCGAAAATGCGAAAATCGATGATGATTTAGCAAAAAGGGTTTTATCGGACAACGCGGAGGCGAAGTTAGAGGATTTGGAGGCATTTGTAAGGACGCAACTTGAAAGCGAGGCAAAAAACGAAATCTTTAACGAGGCAAAACCCGCGCTTGTGGATAATCTCATCGCAAATATCGCATTTGATTTGCCTGAAAATATCATCGAGCAAGAAATGGATATAATCTTTAGAAACGCCCTGCAAAGGCTAAAAGAGGACGAACTAAAAGAATTGCAAAGCGATAGAGAAAAGGCAAAAGCAAAACGCGAATCTTTTAGAGGCGAGGCGGAAAAAAGCGTTAGGCTAACTTTTATCGTGGATTCCTACTCAAAGGCGCACAATATCGCCGTTAGCGACAATGAGCTGTATCAAATGCTCTACTATGAGGCACTAATGCGCGGTGGCAATCCCAAAGATTTGATGGAATATTACGAGCAAAATAATATGTTTCCCGCGATAAAAATGACGATTTTAGAAAATAAAGTTTTGAATCACATTTTAGAGGCGAAATTAGGCGCGGATTCAAAGGATTCAAAGGCGGATTCGGCTAAAGGCGCGAAAGATTCGGGCGAATCTAAAGCCGAATCTAAAGATTCAAAGGATTCAAAGCCTAAAAAGCGCGAATCTAAAGCAAAAGATTCAAAAGAAAAAGAATAGGTGAAAATATAATGAATTATATCCCTTATGTAATCGAAAGAACCAGCAGGGGCGAACGCAGCTACGACATTTACTCCCGCCTTTTAAAAGACAGAGTGGTAATCTTAAGTGGCGAGATTGATGACATTATGGCAAGTTCGATTATCGCGCAGTTGCTATTTTTAGAGGCGGAAGACCCGCAAAAAGACATTTTTGTCTATATAAATTCGCCCGGTGGCGTGATTACCAGCGGTTTAAGCATTTATGATACGATGAATTACATTAAGCCAGATATTTCCACCATTTGCATAGGACAGGCGGCGTCAATGGGCGCATTTCTCTTAAGCAGTGGCACAAAAGGCAAACGATATGCTCTGCCCAATGCTAGGATTATGATTCATCAGCCACTAGGCGGGGCGAAAGGACAGGCGAGTGATATTGAGATTCAAGCAAAAGAGATTTTATATCTTAAAAACGAGCTAAATAAGATTTTGGCGAAAAACACCGCACAAAGTATCAAAAAGATTCAAGCCGACACGGATAGAGACTTTTTTATGAGTGCGAAAGAAGCAAAAGATTATGGTATAATTGACGATGTGTTAGGCAAGAGTTTAAAGTGAATTTTTTAGTGGATTACAACGATGATTAGATTACAAAAAAACGAAAGCGATATTGATGAGATTTTGCAAAGCGATACACCTGCCAATTCAGGCGAATCCATAGGCGAATCGCCCCCTACGGATACACACGCGCAAGGCGTAAGCATTGAGAATTTTTCTACGGAAGTGTTTAAGACGCTTTTATCCAAGCAGGTTGCGCCACTTCCGCTAAACTACCAAACCTACTTTGAGACACTTTTAAACACCAAAGACATTGAGTTTCAAAAGAAAATCCACGCGCTTATGGAATCCGCCGATGACCATAGCGATGATGAGCGCAATATTACTTTTGAGAAAAGCATTCACTCGGCGTTTGCAAATACGCGCGACATTATGAAAAGCACTTCGGCGATTTACAAAAATTTGGTGATTATGAATGACATTGAAAAAAAATGGTCGCTAGAGCTAGAAGAGGGCGAAAATCCAAACACCGCACGATACATTCAAGACACCAAAGACATACAGCACCAAATTGATTCGCAAATCAATCAGCTAAAGATTCTCTATCAAAAATCCTGCAAAATTTTGGAAAATATCAATACAAATACAATGTATGACTCCAAATTCAATACCTACAATAAACGCTACTACATTTATCTCGTGCAAAATGAGCAAAAAATGGTAGAAAAATTCGCCCACACAAGCACAATCATAATGATGTCGCTACCGCTTGGCGTTACGCGCTATTTGCAAAACGACCAAACCACCGCGCTTATTGTGATGAAAACAGTCGCCAAACTTTTGCTAAAAACCTCGCGCCGTAGCGATATAATCGGCTATGTGGGGAATGGCATTTTTGGTATGCTACTAAAGCACTCGGATTTATTTAGCACACAAAAGGCAAGTGAGCGGTTGATTGACCTAATGAAAAATACAAATGTCTTTTTGGATAAGAGAGAGATTCACTTAGATTTAAACATAGGAATCGCCAAGCTAAAGCCAGAGCGAGGCGCGGAGGATAGCCTAAATTGCGCCATAAACGCACTACGCAACGCACAAAAAAGCAATGTGCCGTATATAATCTATAAGGACGACAAAGAATAAAAATAAGCGCGATTGTCTCTTGGTGGATTTCGCGGGAGATTTGTTGCTCACTTCGTCAATAGACAACAAGTCTTATTTCCTCGTTCGCAACTGCACAACCCACGAAATCCACTCAAGATACTTCCGCGCTTCGCTTAAATTAAAAAGATTCGTCATTGCGAGGGCAAATCGTAGATTCGCACGAAGTAATCCAAAAAACTTTGTCATTACAATACGATTCACAAAAATCTAAAATCCTAAATTTACTTTAAACTTATCAAAGTATAATTCCAAAATTTTATTTCAAAGGAGAACTATGCTACACGAATATAGAGACGAAATCGCGCAACTAAAGGCGCAAAATCCACATTTCGCAAGGATTTTTGAGGAGCACAACGAGCTAGATGACAGAATCAAAGAAGTAGAAGCAGGTGGTGGCGAGTATGTCGATGAATTCGAGCTTGACACGATGAAAAAGCAGAAATTACGCTTAAAAGACGAAGCCTACGCGATGGTGCTAGAGTTTAAGAAAAATCAAGGCAAATAGCCACGCCCTCAACGCTAGATTCGATGCAACCTAAATATATTTTTGTTACAGGCGGAGTGCTTAGCTCTCTTGGCAAGGGCATTTCCGCGTCCTCCATTGCCACGCTGATAAAGCACGCAAATCACAAGGTTTCCATTCTCAAAATCGACCCCTACATAAATATCGACCCCGGCACGATGAGTCCGCTAGAGCACGGCGAGGTTTTTGTAACTTATGACGGCGCGGAGACGGATTTGGATTTGGGGCATTATGAGCGATTTTTAGACATAAATCTAAGCGCGAAACATAATTTCACCACAGGGCAGATTTATCTATCCGTGATTGAAAAAGAGCGCAGTGGCTTTTATTTAGGCAAAACGATTCAAATCGTTCCGCATATCGTTGATGAGATAAAAGAGCGAATCAAATCCGCTGGAAAAAACAGCGAGTTTTTGATTGTCGAGCTTGGCGGGACGGTGGGCGATATTGAGGGAATGCCCTACTTAGAGGCGATGCGTCAGCTAAAGCACGAGCTAGGAAATCAGCGCGTAATTAGCATTCATGTAACGCTAATTCCTTTAATAAAAGCCGCTGGTGAGCTAAAAACAAAACCCACTCAGCATTCTGTCCAAGAATTGCGCCGTATAGGAATCTCTCCGCAAATCATTTTGGCGCGTTGCGAAAAGGCGTTGTCAAATGATTTAAAGCAAAAGCTATCAATGTCGTGCGATGTGGATAATGACTGCGTGATTGTCGTGGAGGACGCGCAGAGCATTTATCAAGTGCCACTAAATCTAATGAAAGAGGGCATTTTATCGCCTATCGCGCGGTATTTTAATATTCCGCCCTTTGAGCCAAAAATGCAAAATTGGGACTCGCTTGTCAGTCGCATTATCGCGCCAAAAAGCGAGATTCAAATCGCATTTGTCGGCAAATACTTGGATTTAAAGGAATCTTACAAATCGCTAATCGAGGCACTCACACACAGCGGGGCGCACACGGACACGAAAATTAACATTAAGTGGATTGATAGTTCGCTATTAGATTCAGACAATATTGATGAAATAATGCGCGATATTGATGGCATTTTAGTGCCCGGTGGCTTTGGAGAACGCGGAATCGATGGCAAGATTTTAGCCATAGAATTTGCTAGGACGCATAATATTCCATTTTTAGGGATATGCTTAGGAATGCAACTTGCACTAATTGAATTTGCTAGGAATGTCTTAGGGCTTGAATCTGCCAATAGCACGGAGTTTGAAAAAGATACAAAAGAGCCTATCATTTATCTAATCGAGGATTTTATCGACCAAAATGGCAAAAATCAAGTTAGAACGCACAATTCCCCTATGGGTGGCACGATGCGACTTGGTGAATATCCTTGCAACCTTAAATCTGGCACAAAAATTCACAGCGCGTATAATAGTAGCGTCATTAAAGAGCGACACCGCCACCGCTATGAGGCAAATGTCAAATACCACGAGATTTTCGAGCAAAATGGGCTAATCATCAGTGGCGAATCTAATGGTTTAATTGAGACAATCGAGCTAAAAAATCACGCTTGGTTTGTCGCCGTGCAGTTTCACCCTGAATTTACTTCCAAATTGCAAAATCCAAGCCCCATAATTTTAGAGTTTATAAAGCAAATGAAACAGCTAAAACGCGCTAAAAATGGATAGTCTTAAAAGCCAAATCAAGCGCATTTTTGAATCCCGCAATCTAAACGAGCTAGAATCCAAAAATATCCCGCACCCTAGCACTATGAGCGGTGTGGCGGAGGCTAGTGAAATCATAGTTAGCGCGATTGCCTCAAACAAGCGCATTGCCGTAATCGGCGATTATGATGTCGATGGTGTGGCGAGTTCTTGCATAATGGAGGCGTTTTTCAAGCAAATTGGCTACCAAAATTTCATCATTAAAATCCCAAATCGATTCACCGATGGCTATGGAATATCCACGCGAATGGTGCGAATCTACAATGCAGATATTTTTATCACCGTGGATAATGGCATTAGTGCCTTTGAAGTGGGCGAATATTGCGCGAATGAGGGCAAAACGCTTATCATCACCGACCACCACAAGCCTTTAATAAAAGACGGCACGGAGATTTTGCCAAAGGCGCGAATCATTATCAACCCAAATCAGCGCAAATGCAATTTTTTGCAAAAAGACATTTGCGGAGCGGTCGTGGCGTGGTATCTTTGCGCGGGAATCAAAATAGAGTGCGAAAAACGCGGGATTTTACGCGCCAAAAGCGTGGATTTGCTGGATTTCACGCCGTTTCTAGCACTTGCAATCATAAGCGACATTATGCCCCTAACCTCGCTAAATCGCACACTTTATAAGCTAGGGCTAAAGCGCATAAATACCGCTAAAAAGGGCATTTTCGCGCTTTTAAGAGAGGAATTTGGAGAGCGATTCAAAGATAGCGCAACAAAAATCATAGATTCACAAAGTATAGCCTTTAGCATAGCACCGCTTTTAAACTCCGCAGGACGCGTGAAAAACGCGAGATTAGCATTTAAATTTTTACGCGCCAAAGATTTTAAAAACGCACGAACGCTTTTAGACTTGCTAAAAACCACAAACGAACGGCGAAAGCGCGTAACAAGCGAGGTTTTCGCGGAATCTTTAGAATGCGTTGTCGTGCGTGAAAATATCGTTTACGCCGTAGGCTCGTGGAATGAGGGAGTAGTAGGCATTGTGGCGGCGCGATTAGCCGAGCGATTCGACAAAAGCGCGTTTTGTTTCAACGCAAAAGAGGGCGAATTAAAAGGCTCAGGACGCGCAAAAAACGGCGTCCATCTCATCGCCTCGTTGCAATGCGTGGGCGAATATTTGCTAGGATTCGGCGGACATAGCGGTGCAGTGGGCTTAAGCCTAAAAAAAGAGCATTTGGAATCCTTTATAGACGCGCTTGAAAAATCACTCATTTTTGAGGCAAAAGAGGCGCAAAATAGCACCATAGAGGCGGATTTGCGCGAAATAAATATGGAGATTTTAGAAATTTTGGAATCTTTTGAGCCTTATGGCAATGGCAATGAAAAGGTGGCTTTTGTCTCAAATGCGGTGGTTGAACGCACCAAAATTATCAAAGATTCGCACCAAAAATTGCACTTTAAGGGCGCGAATCTAAGCGCGATTTTGTTTAATAACACGCAAAATTTTGTAGGGCAAAATGTGCAAATCACATACCACATAAAGCGCGATTTTTTTAATAAAATAGACGCACAGATTTTGGATATAAGGGAGGTATAAATGAGAAATTATCCACTTAGTTTGACAATATTACTTGCGATATTTAGGATTGTGTCTGCGGTAATTCCAAGTGCGAAATTACGCCGTAGTGTGCGAAATTTGCCTTTTAAATTATATCGCCACGCACACCAAATGTTAGATTCGCACGACATAATAAAGGCGAACATTTTTATAAGTGTAGGCGAAGCGTTCAAACCTGCCTTGCACTTACGCGAATATGGACTACGAAAATTATCAAGCCCACTTGATTGGATGATGAACTACTCGTTAGATGAGGCGTATAGGTGCTTTAGTGTGGAGTTTAGCGACTTTTTTGCGGAGTGTTATGATAGTGGTGAGGGGAATGGTAAAGAGCGAAATGTGGTTTCAAAGAGCAATGTTGGAATGATAAGTATTCACGCATTTCCTAAAAATGTCGCGTTAGAGGAATTTTTGCCGACTTTTAGGGCGCAAAGTAAAAGGCGATTTCTACGAATGAAAGATAAGATTTTAGATTCACAAAGTGTGGCTTTGGTGATTTCAAGGCAAATTAGTGTGAAAAAAATATCAAATTTTGGGTGCAAAATGCAAATGCTCTTTACAAATTGGGGGGGGGAATCGCGCCAAAAACTAATCATCATAAATATCCACCACAATGATAATCTAGCCCCCACACAAATAGAAAAGCGCGTTTATAAGATTAGTGATTCGATGCAAATCATCGAATTTCATTGCAATGATAAAAGTTTGAGTGGCAAAAGACCTTTTTTAGGCAACACTTTGGCGTGGCATAAGATAATGTGTAAATTGGCGATTCAAGGCGATTTTTAGGAAAATTTTCGATAAAATCGTGGCTATTTTTAAAAAAGGCGGTAATTATGAAACAAATATTATTTTTAGTTTTTTATGAAATCATAGGAATCGCGTTTATAGGCTGTGCTGGGGAGCTGTCAGCGGAGGCGCAAAGGATTGTGCTAGTTAACAAAAAGCCACTTGATTGTGCTATGCTTGGCAATGAAAGCGGACAAGTCATAGACACTTCGGGCGCGATGAGCGATAGCGGATTTAAACAAAGCGCGGAAAACGATTTGCGGACAAAGTCGGCGAAATTAGGTGGTGATACGATACACATTTTGGGCGAGGAAAAAAGCTGGAATGATTCGTGGGGCGGGTATGAGTTTGTGATTTTGGGCGAAGTCTATAAATGTGCCAAAGATTTGGACGAATCTAGCGCGGTGGATTCGATAGATTCGAGCGAATCTAGCGAATCTAGCGCGGATTTGGCTAAAGATTCAAAGAAATAGCCGAATCTAAAAGCAAAAATTTTTGCGTTTATTTCGCGCTATTTGTTTCCGCAGTCAAAGACTTGGGCGGATATGCGATAAGAAATGGGCTTTGGATTTGTCGCGCCTTCGGGTAGTCTGCTACAATCGGAAGTTTTTGTCCTAAAGCCCACGGTGGATTCGCACTCAGAGACTTCTCTTGTGATTGCCACCATTGCTCTTTTACCCTTGCCTACGACATTTGAGGCTTGGTTGCGTAAGTCATTGATTGCGCCCTCGCGGACAGATTCCTTTGTCGCGCCACTTTTGCCTGTGGCGTAGTCTTTGCCCTCTACTTCGCCTAAAATTTTGCAATTATATGGCGTGTTATTAGCAACCGTGATGCTTTTTGCTTGGGATTCAAGCTGTTTTGGCTGATATGGTGGCAGTGATGAATCATCTCCGCCAAAAAATCCACACCCATTTATAAAAACCGCTACAAACGCGCCACACAGGCTAAATTTTAATATTTTACTTAGCATTTATGCTCCTTTTTTAAATAAATTTAAGTCTAAAAAAGACTAGCGAAATTATATTTACCCCCCCCTTAAGAAATTCTTAAAACGCAAAAATTCGTGGGTGGTGGAATGTTTTAATATTTTAGGTTGTTGATTCGAGTTTAATTTAGATTCGCGTGGTTTGGATACTTCGCGCTGTCGCGCTCAGTATGACGAAAAGTGATGGATTGCTTCGGCGTTTGCAACGCCTCGCAATGACGGAATATTTTAGATTCGTAGCTGATTCACAACGCGAATCACAATCGAAGTAATGGCGGTAGTGCTTTAGATTATTTTGGTGCGAAATGAGTGAGATAGGACTTGGCGTCCATCGAACGAAATTTTGTGCCAAAATAATCTAAATGATTACCCCAGAACAAATTGATGGCGGATATTATAATAATGCGTTATCGCTATGGCTATCGCATCCGTAATATCTAGTGGTTTTATTTCCTTCGTAATTCCCAAAATCTTTTTTACCATAAATGCCACTTGGGTTTTGTCCGCCTTGCCGTTGCCTGTGAGCGTTTTTTTGACTTGCAGGGGTGTGTATTCGGCGAAATTGCCTAACTCTTGGATAATCTTACAACTAATCGCGCCACGAAATTGCGCGAGTTTGATGACGGATTTTGGATTGTAGGCATAGAAAATATCCTCAATCGCCACCGAATCGACTTTGTGATTGCTTAGCACGATATTTATGCCCTCATTAAATTCCGCGATTTGGTATTGAAGTTTAGATTCTTTCATTTTTATTAACCCAGCCTCTAAAAGGCACAATTTATTTTTTTCTCCGCAAATGACGGCGTATCCGCAGTTTTTCGTGCCCGGGTCGATGCCTAAGATATTCATAATCTGCCTTTAAAAATTTTATATTATAATTTCAAATTCACATATTTTCACATAGAATTCACTATGTTTTCACATAAATTTCACATAGAATTTTACACGAAATTTTGGGAGTTGAAGTAATGATTTGGGAAATTATTTTAAAAGATTTGGAAAAAAAGCTAAGTAGCAGGGACTTTAACCGCTATATTAAAAATATTAGATTTAATGAAGAAAAATCTGATTCAAACCTAAAAGTGCTAGAAGTGGATAATATTTTTGTCCTAAATTGGATAAAAACAAATTATATTAACAAAATTTCATCGCTTTTTGAGATTCATACAGACATTAAGCCAGAGATTCGGCTGATTTTAAAGACAAGCGAAGGGGCGAATCAAAGCCAAATGCCAAATTTTCACACTAAGATTTTAATCAAAAATTCCGTGCTAAACCCAAGCTACACCTTTGAGACATTCAAAGTCAGCAAATCAAATGAATATCCGTTTAATCTATCGCGAATCGTGGCAAAAGAGCAAGGTGTGAATTATAATCCGCTCTTTATCAGCGGAAATACGGGCGTAGGCAAAACGCACTTGCTAAATGCTATCGGCAATTTCAACGCGCCACACAAAAATGTGATTTTAATCACAAGCGAGGAATTTTTAAACGACTATATGACGCATTTAAATAATAAATCTATGGAGCGATTCCGCGAAAAATACCGCAAATGCGATTATTTACTCATCGATGATATTCAATTCTTTAGCGGAAAGCCAAAGGTGCAAGAGGAATTTTTTCACACATTTAATATTTTAAAGGACAATAAATCTCAAATCGTCCTAACCTCCGATAAACCCATAAAAGAGCTTAGCGGAATCGAGGAGCGACTAAAATCGCGCTTTGAATCAGGCATAGTCTCCCACATAAATCCGCTTGAAGTGGAGCTAAAAAAGGACATTATCAAGCAAAAATGTGAGCTAAATTTTATCAATTTAGATGACGAGATGATAGAGCATATCGCCATAAATACGGGCAGTAATGTGCGAATGATTGAGGGAATCCTAACTACCATTAACTCATTTGCCACTATTATGAGCCAAGAGCTTACGCTTGATTTGGTAAAAAATGTCGTAGGCGACATAAAGCGCAATAATAACCCCAAAGTTACGCTTGAGGACATTATTGAAACTACCGCTAGAGTTATGAATCTAAAGCCAAGCGAAATCAAAAGCAAAAAGCGCACGAAAGATATAAATTTGGCGCGAAAGGTTGTGATTTACTTAGGGCGCAATGTCTCATCAAACTCTATGGCAGAACTCGCCAAAATCCTAGATATGAAAGACCACAGCACCATAAGCAAGGCGATTAAGAAGATTCAAAGCGAAGTGAATGAAAATAACGACTTAAAGAAAAAAATTGCCGAAATCGAATCAAAAGTTAAGGAAATTAAAAAATAAAAAAGCAAAATTATGCCACAATATCAACCATAATTTTTCCCAGACTTTAAAAACAAAGTATTTCTTATGAGATGGGCTTAAAGTGAGCTTTTTCACATAATTCACATCTCTACTAAGATTACTAAAATATTTTTATATTTATGGGAATTTCAAAGCAAAAGGAGCAAAAAAATGAAAATCATAATAAACAAAAGCACCATTGAATCCATAGTCAGCAGCGTTCAGGCATTCATAGAAAAACGCGATGCTAGTCAAATCACCGCTTGTATTTTATTACAAGTCAAAAATGGTGAGCTTACGCTAAAAGCGACAGATTATGAGATAGGAATCATAGCCAAAGTTGAATGCGAGAGCGCGGAGGGCGATGGCAATCTAGCAGTAAATGGCAAAAAATTCCTAGATTCGCTAAAAAGCCTAAAAGATGAGAATATCACGCTAGAAAAGAAAGATTACGGCGAGGAAAAAGGCGAGAAATTAGAGATTAAGCAAGGCAAATCCATTATCAAATTGCCAAGTTTCATAGGCGATAATTTCCCAGATTTTCCAGAGAATTATCAAAACTCAAAGCTAAATATCGATTCAAAAAACCTAATTGATTCGCTAAAAAGGCTTATCCCCGTCATTGAAATCAATAATCCACGCACAGAATACCGCAACGCGCTAATTGACATTAAAGAATATAAATTTAATTTCGTAGCCACCGACACAAAACGGCTTGAAGTAATCAGCTTTGATAGCCAAAGCGTGGATAAAATGAATTTTATGTTCCCCAAAAAGGCGATTATGGAAGTGCAAAAGCTCTTTAACGAGGTTTCAAATATCTATTTCAACGACAAAAATATCATCATTGAAAATGATAAATTCACATTTTGGACTAAGATTCCAAATGGCAACTTTATCGACTATGAAAAGGTGATTCCCAAAGATATAAAATACCGCGTCCATATTGACAAAGATAAAATCATTGAGGCGTTAAAAATTATCAATTCTGTTTGGTTTATAGCGCGTCTTACTTTTAGCAAAGAAAATATTTTCTTTGAAGTTGTATTTAGCGAAAAAGATTATGAGGCAACCGCTGAAATTGACTTAGACAAAGAGCTAAACAAAGAATTCATCGAAAAGCTAGGCGATGAGACATTTTCAATAACCGTAAATTCTAAGCATATTTTGGACTTTGTCGCCCATATCAACACGCAAACATTTGAATTTGGTATAAATGAGAATTTGCATTCCGCATCAACGCTAAAAAGCGATAATTTCTTGCTGACATTTATGCCTATTTTGGATTAGATTCGGCGTAATATTTGCCAAGATTCACATAAAAACAAAGGATTCACACAAAATGAATGAATATAGCTCAAAAAATATCAAGGTTTTAAAGGGTTTAGAGGCGGTTAGAAAACGCCCCGGAATGTATATCGGCGATACGAATATTAACGGGCTTCATCATATGGTCTATGAAGTCGTGGATAATTCCATTGATGAGGCGATGGCTGGATTTTGTTCTAAAATCAATATCACTCTCACAAAGGCTGGTAGCGTTATTGTCGAGGATAATGGACGAGGAATCCCCGTTGATATGCACGAGGGCGAAAACTTACCCGCCGCAACAGTGGTGCTAACCGTGCTTCACGCTGGAGGAAAATTTGACAAAGACACTTATAAAGTCTCTGGTGGGCTTCACGGCGTAGGTGTTAGCGTAGTAAATGCTTTAAGCAAAAAGCTCATTATGACAATCCACAAAAATAATAAAATCTATCGCCAAGAGTTTACCGAAGGGATTCCCCAAACACCACTTGATATTATAGGCGACACGGATAAAAACGGCACGATTATTGAATTTTTTCCTGATGATAAGATTATGGAGATTACGACATTTGACAGCGAGATTTTATGTAATCGATTCAAAGAAATGGCGTATTTAAATAAAAATATTGAAATAAATTTTGTTGATGAAATCGCTGGGCGCGTTGAAAGATTCCACTTTGAGGGCGGATTAAAGCAATTTGTCGAGGATTTAAATAACGGCGAGTTAATCTCACAAGTAATCTTTTTTAGCGACAAAGACGGCGAAAAAGGCAACGAAGTAGAGATTGACATTGCCCTAGCTTATAATAACTCTTATAGCGAAAAACTGCTTAGTTTTGTGAATAATATCCGCACCATTGAGGGCGGAACGCACGAGGCTGGGTTTAGAATGGGGCTAAGCCGCGCGATTATGAATTATATTAACCTAAACAGCAAGGAAAAAGATTCAAAGATTCAAGGTGATGATGTGCGTGAGGGGCTTGTGGCGGTGGTTTCTGCGCGAGTTATGGACCCGCAATTTGAGGGGCAGACAAAAGGAAAGCTCGGCAATTCATTTGTGCGAAATATCGTTCAACGGCTGACTTATGAAAAAATCTCTAAATTTTTCGAGGAAAATCCTAATGACGCAAAGGCGATTATACAAAAGGCACTTTTAGCGGCAAAAGGGCGCGAGGCGGCAAAAAGGGCGCGAGAACTCACACGCAAGGAAGTAAATAGCTTTGGCACATTACCGGGCAAACTAGCGGACTGCCAAAGTAAAGACCCTACAATCTCTGAAATCTTTTTGGTTGAGGGCGATTCGGCTGGTGGTAGCGCGAAAACAGGCAGAGATAGGGCTTACCAAGCGATTTTGCCACTGCGCGGAAAGATTCTAAATGTTGAAAAAAGCAATATCAACAAAATCCTAAAAACCGATGAAATTATCAATATGATTACCGCCTTTGGCTGTGGAATCGACAATGAATTTGACTTAGCAAAGCTCCGCTACCACAAAATCATCTTAATGACGGACGCAGATGTCGATGGTAGCCACATACAGACGCTTCTTTTGACATTTTTTTATAAGTATTTGCGTCCGCTAATCGACAATGGGCATATTTATATCGCCCAGCCACCGCTATATCTTTTTAAAAAAGGCAAAAAAGCGGTTTATCTCAAAGATGAAAAGCACCTAAGCTCATTTCTCATCGAAAATGGCATTGAAAATTTTAACTTTGAGGGAATCGGCAATGTCGAGCTAATTGACATTTTGAAAAATATCTCTAATTACCGCGCGATTTTAAAGCGACTTGAAAAGCTGTATTTTTCTAGCAATATTTTGCGCTTTTTTATCGAAAATGAGGATTTGCGAAGTTTGAGTTTAGAGGATTTAAGTGCGCGTGTGGAGGCGTTTTTGCGCGAATCTAATTGCAATATTTTAAACAAAATGCAAAATCAATCAAATATTATGCTCTATGTGCAGACGAAATCAGGGCTTAGTGAGCTAAAAATTAGCTATGATTTGTTTGATGATAAGTATTTTATAGACGCGCAAAAAATCTATCAAAGGATTGTGGAGAGGGAGCTTGGATTCCTAGAAAATAGGGATTTGATTGAGTTTTTAGAGGAAATCGAAAATAGCGCGAAAAAAGGCGCGACAATACAACGCTACAAAGGCTTAGGCGAGATGAATCCAGAGCAACTTTGGGAAACCACGATGACAAAGGAAAATCGCACATTATTACGCGTCCAAATCGGCGATGAGGACGAGAGTGAGGAAAAGATTCGCCTATTTATGGGAAGCGAAGTCGAACCGCGCAGAAACTTTATCCAAGCCCACGCTAAGGAAGTCAAAAATTTGGATATTTAGGGTTTATTAAGTGAGTGCCCAAGCAAATATTAAAATTTATGCCAAAAATCTACAAATCCCCCTAAGAGTCGCGGATATTTTTTGCGGGGCTGGTGGGCTAAGCTATGGCTTTGCCAAAAGCGATTTTTTTGACATTGTATTTGCTATCGACATAGACAAGGACGCACTTTGCTCATACTCGCTCAATCACAAAGGTGCAAAAATCTTGCAAGGCGATATAGCAGAATTTAGCCACAATGCGTTACAAAAATACGGCAAAATCGATATTCTCTTAGGTGGTCCTCCTTGTCAAAGCTACTCCACGCTTGGCAAACGAAAAATGGACAAAAGGGCGCGTTTGTTTGAGGAATATATACGGATTTTAGGCGCATTGCAGCCAAAGGCATTTATTTTTGAAAATGTGGTGGGGCTACTCTCTATGCAAAAGAGGGAGCTTTTTAAGCAGATTTGCGCGGAATTTGAAAATTTGGGCTACACGATTTATCATCAAATCCTAAATGCCGCGCATTTTGGTGTGCCTCAGATTCGTGAGCGGGTTTTTGTGGTGGGAATCTTAAATGATTTTTGTAAAAAAGATTTTATCTTTCCAAAGCCCACGCATAAATACTTTATCACGCTTTCAAATGCAATAAGTGATTTGCCAATTATCGCAAGTGGTGAAAATGGCGATAAAAAGGGCTTTTTGCACGAGCCAAATAATGAATTTTTGCGCTTTGTGCGAAAGAATAAAAATCTATGTGAGCATTCAAGTCCCAAAAACAATCCAAATCTCATCAAAATAATGCAAACACTTAAAGACGGGCAATGCAAAGATGACTTACCACCACATATTCGCCCTAAATCTGGCTATACAAATACCTATGCAAAAATGTGGTGGAACGAGCCTGCCCCCACCATAACGCGTAATTTTGCTACGCCAAGTAGTTCGCGCTGTATCCACCCGCGAGATTCGCGTGCGCTAAGTATTAGAGAGGGGGCGAGATTGCAGAGTTTCCCTGATGATTTTGTGTTTGCGGGAAGTGAGAGTGCCAAAAGGCTACAAATCGGCAATGCCGTGCCACCGCTTGTAAGCATAGCTTTGGCAAAAGCCGTGCAGGAGTATTTTAATGAGGATTATTTCAACGAGGTTTTATAATGTTTAGCACAAATGATTTTAAAGACTATCGCAACGCTTTGGGCTTTGGCTCACAGGCGAAATTTAGAGAATTTTTAAGTGCAAAAGATATTGTCGCAAATATAGATTTTAATTATATTGAGTTGCTTAATACTAGACTTTGTGAGATTTTTGATAGGCTAAATAGCGTGTATTATAAGCCTTGTGATATAGAGGCATTTTTGCAGGATAAACTTTTTAGCGCGTATTGTATGCTTAAAAACAATCAAATCCTTAATAAACTCAACAATCAAGGCAGACGAAAAGAGGAAGTATATTTTAGCTGGATTCGTGGATATTTGATTTTGGAGTATTTCAAAAGCGCGATAGCTGATATTTTTGAAGTATCGCCAAGCGTGATACAAAGCATAGGCGAGGACGATTTTTCCTCGCTTGATACATTTAAGCGCACGCCAAAGGCTGATTTGGAGATTCAAAATTTAAATGCGAAGTGGCGCATAGAAGTGCAAAGCGGATTTCAAGGAGTAAATGACATAAAAGAACACAAAGTGCGCGAAGCAAGGGTAGTTTATGGGGATTCGGACATTCAAACGCTTGTCATTCATTTTGATATTTTCAACGGGCAAGTAGCATTTGTGGATATTTCACAGATAAAAGATGATGATATTCATTGGATTACAAGGCAACAAATGGAGGGGCAAAGTGTGCTCAATATCGAGCAAAATCATTTCAAATGGTTGCTAACAAGCGCACCACCTAAATTTAGCAAAATAATGTAACCTCACACAAAGGCGAAATAAAAAAATGTATAAAAAAGACTTTGATTCACTGCTGAAATTAGCCACTCCAAAGGCGATTTTGCTTTGGGGTGAGTGTGATTTTTTTATTGATTTTTACGCCACAAAAATCAAAAATCTTATAAAAGAAAAAGGCGAAGTGGATATTTTTTCGCTTTATTTTGAGGAATATAATGCCACTACAATCATTGAGATTTTATCCCAGCAGTCGCTATTTTCAAACTCTACCATTGTGTTTGTAAAATTAAATAAAATTAAAGAATCCACCAAAAAAGATATTTCAAAATTCCTTAATATTTTAAAGCACAACCCAAATAATTACCTCATCATCGAATTTTATAGCGATGATTCGCCTGAATATGGGCGCAATGCAAAGGCTTTGAGTGCGCTTTTTAATAGCAAGGATTTTGTGAGCGTCCGCTTTTTTAATCCCACACAAAACGAAGCCACCGCGATTTTGCGCGATTTTGCCACGAAATATAGCCTAAAAATCGCCGATTCCACGCTAATGTATCTTTATGAAATGCAAAATCAAAATATAAGCATTTGCGCTAATGAATTGCAAAAATTCGCGCTATTTACGGGCATTATCGATAATGAAGTCGTGGATAAATTGTCGTATAGTTTGAGTGCAAAAAGTATTGAGGAACTCTGCGAATCTATGCTGATTCGGGGCGATTTTGTGAAAATTTTAAGCAAAATCGAAGAGGAAGGGCTAAATGATATGGATTTGATTCGCGCTCTGCAGGGGTATTTTTATCGATTATTTCAATTTTTTGCCTATATCAAGGCAAATGGGCGCGTAGATTCGACAAAAATCCTAAAATACGCCCTGCCAAAGCAAATCGAGCAAAAATACGCAAACTTTGCTATCAAATTCCGCGAGGCGCAGTATTTGGGCATTTTCGCCTTGCTTAATGAATGGCGCGTGAATGCCATAAGTGGCAAAGACAAAAATTCTTTTGCAAATTTAATAAAACTCCAAGCAATTATAAGATAAAATTCCGCTTTTTTAATTCAAAAACCTTGCTTTAAATCATAAACGCCCCTTGCGATTCATCGCAGTTTAGGGGCTAATCGCAGAGATTTAAGGCGGAATCTAAAAGGAGAGAAAATGCGATACTACGAAACTATGTTTATCTTAAAACCCACACTAACGCAAGAAGAGACAAACGCAAAGATTGATTTTTTCAAATCTGTGCTACTAAATAATGGCGCGAGTATCGAGGCTACCATTGATATGGGGATTCGCAATTTGGCTTATGAAATCAAAAAATGCAAACGCGGATATTATTTCGTCATTTATTTTAAGGCGGAAGGTTCGCTTGTCGCGGAGTTAGAGCGCAATTATCGTATCAATGAAGAGGTGATTCGCTTTATTGTGATAAATTACAGGACTAAAACCGAGCAGAAAAATTGGGGCGTTTTGGTGGATAAGGCAAATGGTAAATATGTCGAGCCAAAGGCAAAAAAGAAAGATAGCGAATCAAGCGCGGATTTAGATGAATCAAATGCAGATTCAAACAAATCAGCCGAATCTAGTGGCGAATCCAGCGAATCCTAAAAGGCGCGGATATGTTTAACAAAGTCATTATCGTAGGCAATTTAACGCGCGATGTCGAGCTAAAATACTTGCCAAGTGGCTCTGCAGTGGCTACAATCGGCTTAGCAAGTAATCGCAAATATAAAAAGCAAGACGGCAGTAGCGCAGAGGAAACCTGCTTTGTCGATGTGAATTTATTTGGGCGCACGGCAGAAATCGCAAATCAATATCTTAAAAAAGGCTCACAAGTTTTAATCGAGGGGCGACTAAGATATGAAACTTGGACTGAGGCAAGTGGGCAAAAGCGTAGTAAACACACCGTTACCGCCGAATCAATGCAAATGCTAGGCAGAGCAAATCAAGGCGATTCAAGCGGATATGGTGGCGGTTATAATAACGCGCAGAGCGATTCGGGCGCATCGCAAAATTACGCGCAGGGCAATAGTGGCGGATATGGCGAATCTAGTGGCAGTAAAAATGTGCCAGAGATTGACATTGATGATGAAATACCATTTTAATAAATAAGAGAGGACAAATAAAATGAATGAACGCAAAAAATACTCAAAACGACATTGCAAGTACAGCGAGGCGAAAATCGAATTTATCGATTACAAAGACATTGATATGCTGAAATATTCGCTAAGTGAGCGATATAAGATTATGCCACGCCGTTTGACAGGCAATACCAAAAAATGGCAGGAGCGCGTTGAGGTGGCAATCAAAAGAGCGCGACAAATGGCACTAATCCCCTATATCGTGGATACAAAAAATGTGGTGGAAAATCCATTTAAGATAAATTAAAATGATTTATTTGTGAATAACTCGCATTGCGTGTGATTCACAAAAATCGCACACAAAACAATCTACTTCTTAATCATTAAAATCTATTTTTAGTGTTTTGTGATTTTAAATTGCTATGATTCCACGCAAAGCGCGTGGAATCTTGTAGTATAATGCTTATTTATCCCAATCAAATTGTGATTTGCCTGTATCCATTGCAGTTAGCGTTTTTATATCGTTTTTATCAAGTTTGAAGTCAAATATATTGAAGTTTTCTTGTTGTCGCTCCAACTTCGCACTTTTTGGAATTACAATTATATCCTGCTCTATTAGGAATCTTAGCGCTACTTGTGCTACAGATTTTTTGTGTTTTTTGGCGATTTTTGCAAGTGTGGGATTGTTGAAAAAATCATTTTTCCCCATTACAAATGGACTCCACGATTCTAATTTAGTGCCAGATTTTTTCATCGCTTCGCGCAATGACTTTTGCTGATGAAATATATGTGTTTGACATTGATTTACCGCTGGGATTATTTCACAACCTTTTATAAACTCACCAAAGACTTCTGCATTAAAGTTTGAAATACCAAGCGATTTTACGCGCCCATCTTTGTGGAGTTTTTCCATTGCTTTATACATTTCCCTTGATTTGCTGTAATTACTATGAATGAGTAATAAATCCACAAAATCCGTTTTTAATTTTTTTAGTGAAACCTCAAAACTTTTTAGTGTCTCATCATAATCCATATCACTTGAAAGTTTGGTGGTAATAAAAAATTCATCGCGTTTGACGCCTGATTCCGCTACGGCATTGCCGACTTGCTCTTCATTTCCATACATTTGCGCTGTATCGATTAGTCGGTAACCTACTTTGATAGCCTGAAGTATCGCTGCTTGTCCTTCCTCTCCTTTTAACCTAGAAGTGCCAAAACCTAAAATTGGCATTTTTATGCCGTTATTTAGCGTTGTAAATTCCATTGTTGGTGTGTTAGCACCGCCTTTTTTTGTAGCTTTTGTTTTGCTTTCTGCACCAAAGCTAAGGCTCATAATCCCGCTTGTGCCTAGCAATGCCACCGCGCCTAATTTTGCTGAATTTGCTAAAAATTCTCTCCGCTTTTCCATATATAATCCTTTTCGTAGTTAAAATTTTAAAGGTCGCAATTATAAATTAAAAATATATTAAATGCAATAAAATACGAATT
This sequence comes from Helicobacteraceae bacterium, assembly GCA_050874285.1. Lineage (GTDB taxonomy): Bacteria > Campylobacterota > Campylobacteria > Campylobacterales > Helicobacteraceae > NHYM01. The sequence continues at coordinate 22,077 of JBNMKJ010000027.1, forward strand.
AAAAATGGCTTTATATAAATTTAAAGCACTTTACATTAGAATCCGCGCATTAAATTAAGCCGTTTTAAAATACATTTTTACACTAAGGACAGCCAAAATGAGCAATTTTACGCACCTGCATTTACATACCGAATATTCGCTTTTAGATGGCGCAAATCAGATTCCTAAACTCGCCAAGCAATTAAAAGCCTTTGGTATGACTTCGGTGGCGATTACCGACCACGGCGTTATGCACGGTGTCCCTGAATTTTATGTAACAATGCTAAAAGAGGGCATAAAGCCCATAATCGGCATTGAGACTTATATCCACAACGGCGAATCACTAGATTCCAAAGACCCGCAAATGCCCTATTTTCATCTCTGCCTTTTTGCCAAAAACGAAGTGGGCTACAAAAATCTAATGTATCTTAGCTCTATGGCGTGTTTGGAGGGCTTTTATCGCAAACCACGAATCAACAAGGCGATTTTAAAAGAACGAAGCGAAGGGCTTATTTGCTCATCGGCGTGTTTGCAAGGCGAGGTGAATTACCACCTAAACACCATAGGCAAAAAAAATGTCAATGCCAAAGGTTATGAACAAGCAAAGGCGGTGGCACTCGAATATAAGGACATTTTTGGCGAGGATTTTTACATAGAGATTATGCGACACGGCATTGCTGAGCAACGATTCATCGATGAAAAAGTGATTGCTCTATCGCGTGAGTGCGGAATCAAACTCATCGCCACAAATGACGCGCATTACACGCAAAAGCAACACGCCTTTAGCCAAGAAGTGCTAATGTGCGTATCCACAGGCAAAAAGCTCCAAGATTCAAACCGCCTAAAGCACTCTGTCAATGAATTTTATGTGAAATCTGCTGATGAAATGAGGCGCATTTTTGCCGACATACCCGAAGTCATCGCAAACACCCAAGAAATCGCCGATAAATGCAATCTCATCATTGACTTAAAAAGCATCGAAGTTAAAAACGACAAAGGCGAAGTCATCATTCCCTACTCACCGCCCGTGCCACCGATATTTAAATTCACGCGCGAATACGCCAAGCGCGATGGGTTAGAGTGCCAAAATGATGAGGAATATTTCCGCCATAAATGCAAAGAGGGGCTAGAAAACCGCCTAAAGTCGATTGATGAATCTAAGCACGACATTTACAAAGAGCGATTAGAGCACGAAATGCAAATCATCGCAAAGATGAAATTTTGCGGATATATGCTGATTGTGTGGGATTTTGTGAGAGAGGCAAAAGAGCGCAAGATTCCCGTAGGTCCGGGGCGAGGCAGTGCGGCGGGTAGTTTGGTGGCGTTTTGCTTGGAAATCACAGACATTGACCCGATAAAACACTCGCTACTTTTTGAGCGATTTTTGAATCCAGAGCGCGTAAGTATGCCTGATATTGATATGGACTTTTGCCAAGAGAGGCGAGAAGAAATCATCAAATATGTGGTGGAAAAATACGGCAAATTTAATGTCGCCCATGTAGCGACATTTAACACTATGTCGGCAAAATCTGTGATTCGCGATGTGGCGCGTGTATTTGATATGGAGTATAAAAAGGCAGATGAATTTGTAAAGCTAATTCCCAAAGAGCCACTAAAGATTCGCCTACAAACGGGCATAACCGACATTGAGGACAAAAAAGGCGCGTATGAAAAAGAGCCACGAATCCGCGATGTCATAAATAGCGACAAAGCGATAAAAGAAGTGTGGGATATGAGCTTGATTTTGGAAAATCAAAAGCGCAATATCGGCACACACGCCGCGGGAATCGTAATTGACAGCGATGAGTTATGGCATAAGATTCCCCTTTGTAAAATCGGTGATAAAATCGTTACGCAATACGCTAACACAAAGGAATTTTTAGAGAAAGTAAATCTTATAAAATTTGACTTTTTGGGGTTAAAAACGCTAAGTGTGATTCAAAAGACGCTTGAGATTATAGGCAAAAAGATTGATTTTAACAATGTCGATTTGAGCGACAAAAATATCTATGAGGAGATTCAAAACGGCAGCACGGTGGGTATGTTTCAAATTGAATCTGATGGAATGCAAGCTGCGGCGCGAATCCTAAAGCCAAGCAACTTTGAGGATATTTTGGCGATGATTGCGCTATTTCGTCCCGGACCTATGGGAACGATTGATGAATTTAGCGCAAGAAAGCACGGACGCCAAAAAATCGAGTATATTTTTGATGAGCTAAAGCCCATTTTAGAAAACACTTATGGCGCGATAATTTACCAAGAGCAAGTTATGCAAATTGTGCAAGTAATCGGTGGATTTTCGCTTGGCGAATCGGATTTAATTCGCCGTGCTATGGGTAAAAAAGACGCCAAAACTATGGAGGAAAATAAAGAGAAATTCCTAAATGGCGCGGAGAAAAAAGGATTCGCGCGAAAAAAATGCGAATCGCTTTGGGAGCTAATCGTCAAATTTGCCGAGTATGGATTCAACAAATCTCACTCCGCTGCTTATGCGTTTGTAACCTTTCAAACGGCATATTTAAAGACTTATTATCGCCACGAATTTATGGCAGCTTTGCTAACTAGCGAGAAAAACAAGCCTGATAATATCAACAAATACATTGATGAATGTCGCAGTATGGGCATCGAAGTATTGCCACCGCATATCAATCACTCTATGCGCGATTTTAGCGTGGTGGAAATAAATGGCTTTAAGAAAATCATCTTTGGATTTAGCGCGATTAAGGGCATAGGCGAAAAACCTATCGAAAATATCATTAAGGCGCGAAGCGAATGCGAGGGCGGAAAATTTAGCAATATAGAAGAATTTTTAAGCAAAATGGATTCAAAAGTCATCAACAAAAAGGCATTAGATTCGCTATCGAAATCTGGCTCTTTGAATAATTTGGGCTATTCTGTGCGCACACTTGTGGCAAATTTAGACTTGATGGCGGACAAAGTGCGCGAAAATTCAGGCTATGACACTTCAAACGCGCTTTTTGTGGAGGAAAGCGTCATAAGGCTTGAGATGACGCCTTTGGAGGAATATAGCAAAAATGAATTGTTAGACTTTGAGTATGAGACGCTAGGAATCTTTATGAGTGGCAATCCGCTTGATGAATACAACGATAAAATCAAAGGCATTAAAGGCGTGGTGTTTAGCTCACAGATTCAAAGCCTTGAGGATAGGTCGCGGTTGCTGATTATTGGCGTCATCAAGGACATAAAAAGCCACATTAGCAAAAAAGGGACGCGCTACGCCGAAGTGCTGGTGGTGGATAAAATCGGCAATGTGTGGATTAGCGTGTTTGAAAAGGATTTGCCCATTATTGAAAACGCCGCGCAGGGCGTTCCGCTATGTCTTGTCTGCCAAGCTGGGGAAAATAAAGATGAGAGCATTTCACTGCGCCTAAGTAGCGTGGTAAGCCTTGATGAAGCAAAAAATCAAAAAGTAAAGCCAAAATTTAAAGACGAATCTAGTAATTCAAGCGATTCAAATGCCGAATCTTTTGGCGAATCTTTTAGCAATAGCGCGTTTAATGTGGGTGAATCAAGCGCAAATATCATCGACTACACGCTATCTTTGCCTTGCAATATCACTTATGCGCAACTAAAGGCGATACAAAGTCTTGCTATGGAAAATAGTGGCGATGAACGGCTTGTCTTTGAGGTGAGCGATAATAACGGCACTTATAAAATGGCAACCACGCTGAAAATTAACGGCAATTTCAAAAATCAAGTGAAGTCTATCGCGTGAGAATCAATCAATTTTTATCGCACAACACGAAGTTTTCGCGCAGAGAGGCGGACGAACTCATAAAGCAAGGCAAAGTGAAAATCAACCGCAAAGTCGCGCTTTTAAGCGACAAAGTAGGCGAAAAAGACAGAGTTTTTATCGATTCGCGTGAGATTAAGCCTCAGATTCAATACACCATAATCGCCTACCACAAGCCAAAAGGCGAGTTAGTCAGCAAAAGGGATTCGCGTGGGAGGCGCGTGATTTATGATTCGCTAGAGGCGAAATATCGGCATTTTGTGCCTGTGGGGAGGCTGGACTTTGCGAGTAGTGGGCTTTTGGTGCTAAGCGATAGCGTGAAAATCGCCACTGCTTTGGCACAAAGCAAACTCACTCGAATCTACAATGTCAAAGTCGATGGCAAAATAACGCCACGCATTTTAGAGGCGGCGCAAAATGGCTTGAGTGTGGCAGACGCAAGGGCTGGAGGGCATAAAAATAGCAAGATTATGGGAATGGATTTCGCGCAATTTGATTTTTTTGAGATTGTGAAAGAGAGCAAAAGCTGGACTAAAGTCAAAGTCGGCATAAGCGAGGGGCAAAATAGGGAATTGCGTAGGTTTTTCGCGCATTTTGGGCTGAGTGTCCTTGATTTATGTCGCGTGAGTTTTGGCTTTGTAAATCTAAACGCGCTTCCTAGCGGGAAAAGTCGCTTTTTAGACAAAAAGGAATATAAAAAAGTTAGGGAGTTTTTGAAAAGCAATGAATTGCGCACGATTCGTCATTGCGAGAATCGCGAAGCGATTCGTGGCAATCCACAAAAAAATCCACGAATCAGGCGCGATTCTAAACAAAATAACAACGGAGGCAAAAATGCAAAATAGCAAAATATTAGTAGAAACAAGGGGAAATGACGGAGTGCGGGGCGTAAGAAGCGATTTTTTTAGCGCGGTGTTAAACCCAGAGGCGAGTTTTGGCGGACTTTGGAGCTTAGAATCGCTACCAAAAATAGATTTGGAGGCAATCAAAAATCTAAATTACAACGAGCTAATAACTTATATTTTTAATGCGCTTGGCATTGATACAAGTGCCATTAGCCTAGAATCTTATAAGAATTTTGATAATAAAAATCTACCATTAAGTTATACAAAAATTGATTCAAATATCTTTTTGCAAAATCTTTTCACAGGTCCTACACGCGCTTTTAAAGATATGGCAATGCAACCTTTTGGTGCCTTGCTTTGTGATTTATCAAAAAAGCAAAATAAAAGATATTTGATACTAACGGCTACAAGTGGCGATACAGGTCCAGCCACACTAGAGGCAATCAAAAATAAGCCCAATGTTTTTGGAATCTGTATGTTTCCAAAGGACGGCACAAGCTCGGTGCAAAGGCTTCAAATGACTACTATTGACGCTAAAAATGTGGCTATTTTGGAAGTCAAAGGCAATTTTGATGACACGCAAAACGCGCTTAAAAATTTGCTAAATGACGCGGATTTTCGTGCCTTTTTAAATACAAAAAACTTGCATTTATCGGCGAGTAATTCCGTGAATTTTGGGCGAATCGCATTTCAAATCATCTATCACATTCATAGCTATATTTTCTTGCGTGATTCAGGCGCGATTGCAGAGGGTGAGAGCTTTGATATTGTCGTGCCTAGTGGAAATTTTGGCAATGCACTTGGGGCATTTTATGCTAAACTTATGGGTGTGCCGATTAGCAAAATCATCATTGCCACAAATGCAAACGATGTCTTAGAAAACCTCATCACGCAAGGAATCTATGACATTTCAAAGCGGACGCTTATTAAGACAAATTCCCCCGCTATGGATATTTTAAAAAGCTCCAATGTCGAGCGGGTGCTTTTTGCGCTATTTGACGCGAATCGGACAAAAGATTTGATGAATGATTTGGAAAACAAAAAATGCTATAAATTAAGCCAAAGTGAATTGCAAAAAATACAAGAAATTTTTGGCGCATTTAGCTTTGATGATGAAAGCGTCCTAGATATTATCGCTCATTATGCAAATGCAAATATTATCATCGACCCACACACCGCAAATGGAATCTTAGCTGCCAAAAAGTTAGACAGCAAACGCAAAATTATTGTATGCTCCACCGCTGAGTGGTGCAAATTTGCCCCTACGATTTGCAAAGCATTAGCAAAAAATAGTGCGTTTAAGGATATGAATCTAAATAATGTCGATGAAAAAACCGCACTTGATTTAATCGCTAAAAGATTCAATCTCACGCTACATAAAAATATAAGAAATTTATTTGACAAAGATGAAATAAATTGCATAGAAATTAGCAAAGATGAAATCAAAAACCGCGCAAAAGAGATTATAGTGCAATTTTGCAATTAAAAAACAATATGGCTAATCCCACGCTGGAGTCATTGCCTTTGCGATTGTGGAAAATGGTTTGTCTAAAAAAAGGCTTGAGGCTTCGATGGCTTGGTAAAGTAGCATATTTGCGCCATCAATGGTGCGAATCGCGCATTTTTTGCCCCCGCGTTTGCCACCGCATTTTTTGGCGAGTTCTAAAAAGGGGCATTTTTTACCATACATTAAGTCAAAGGCGATTTTCGCGCTTTTAAAAAGTTCGCCCAAAATCGCCGAATCTAAGGGCAATTCATCGCTTATCGATGATGAGGTGGCATTGATAATCAAATCATATTGCGGATTAGCGCTACGATTCGCACCAAAACTCGTGCGATTTGCCTCCACATATCCACGATTCGCCACAAAATCCACGCGATTCACGCTAGATTTGCCCTTAAATCGCCCATAAAATTCCCCAAATTCCGCGCATTCAAAGCCATTTTGTCTAAAAAATTCTAGCCGTTTTTCGCTACGATTTATTACGCAAACGCTAATTCCGCGCTCTTTTAAAATCACTGCAATCGCCTTTGCACTGCCACCTGCGCCGATGATTAGCGCGGTTTTTAGCTTTTCGCGCTCTATATTGCGATAAAATCCAAATGCGTCTGTGTTATGTCCCAAAAGTCGCTCCCCGCGCCTTACAATCGTATTTATCGCGCCGATTTTTTGCGCGATTCCTACCACTTCATCGCAGGATTCAAGCAATATTTCCTTAAAAGGCACGGTGATATTTGCCCCGCTTAAGCCTAGCTCAAAAAATAGCTCTCTAAAATGCTTCGCGTCATCTAGCTTATAGCGTACATATCGCGCATCAATGCCTAGCTTTTCAAATGTGAAATTATGCAAGTAGGGCGACTTGGAGTGTGAGATAGGATTGCCAAAGACGGCGTATAGCTTCATTTTGCGCCCTTTAGTTTTTGCGTTTTTGCAAATCGCTTATAACCGCGTAAAACGCGCTTTTTACCGCTCTTTTAAAAGCGATAGATACGCCCACCCGCCGTTTTCTAACTGCGCCCATTTGCCTTCAACGCGACTAATGCGAATCACCGCGCCCTCTTTAAATAGCTTGATTACTTCCGAATCCGTGCTTGGCGCAGTGCGGATTCGCAAAACTTTTGTAGCCACCACAAAATCACGCGGAAACGCGCCTGAATCCACCGCGCTAGTAGGCACACTTGGCGAATCAATCGTATTTATAGCGACATTGATTTCATTAGGCAATTCATTTAGCGATTCCTTATCTGCAACGCTTGGCGATTCGGCATTATTTGCCACGATGGATTTGCCACTTGATTCGTCATTATTTGCCACTAAAGATTCGCTAGATTCGTTGCTAATCGCAGGTGCGATTGTGGGCGCATTTAGCGATGAATCTGCCCTCAACTCTTTTTCTTTTCTATGTTTATCTGCGATAAAAAGCACAAATAAATATATCAAAATCCCTATGACTAAAATGCTTAGGTAACTAAAAAGCAACCTGATTTTTCCTCTCATTTGCCTACACATCTAAACTCCCTAATTCTATGGCTGACATCTCTATGATTTTTTTGGGAATCTCACCCTTATTAAAGAGTGTCGGCTCAATGCTGTAATAATGCTCACACAAGTCAAATAGCAAAAAGCACATTCTTGTGATTAGGCGCAGATTCCCGCGCGTCTGCTTGTAGATGAATTTATAATGCCAATCCTTAAACAGCCTCGCAACGGCGTTCATATTGACTTTGTTTAGCTTTTGGGTTACAAAAAGGCGGATATTTTGCACATCAAGTTCGCGAATCACCACCTTATCCCAAATGCGCGAAGTGAAATAGCTCTCATTTAGGACTTCTTTATGTTGCAATGCGTGGGTTACCAAAATAAAGCGAAACACGCGACAATCGCTTAGCATTCTAATCACTTCTAATTCCTTATCGCCATAAAGCTGGACTTCATCGATGATAATGGTGGGGCTTAATTCCTCGCGTTTAAGATTTTCGCTAAAAGACTTAAAAAACTCATCGCGCGTCATATTTTTGTGGATTTTGATTCGCGGTAAAAATTTCAAATGCAACTGCGCCAAAAAGCCATTTAGCGATAAAAACGGAAATAGCTGAATATGCAATCTATCATTTGGGACGCTTTGCTCGAGTTGCTTTATAAGATAGCTTTTGCCCACTCCGGGCTTACCTGTCAAAATAACGATTTGAAAAGGCACTTTGGCGATGAGTTGCTCTATGCGATGCCGTGCGGAAATGTTAATATCCAAGTCAATATAATCCATCGTATCGACTTTTTCTAAAAACACATTTTTGGCTTCGCTAAAGGGATTCATCGCTGTCCTTAAGGTAAAAATCTTGCATAAAACTGCCATTTTTGGCATTTTTGACAAATATAAGCAAAAAGGATTCCTTAATTGTTTTTTATTTTTAATACATAGACAGTGTTTATGTAAATTACGCGTGGATTAGAGATTCGCTTATGAATCTAGCAAAATTTCACTCTCTTAAAAATTCATATTCATAAATTTTTGGGGTGATTTTGTCGGCTAGATTTTGCAAGGCGATTCGCAAAAGCGCAATTAAGTCATTATAATGCGAATCGGTGCTTTTGGCGTTCATCTTGCCTTTTTTGCCATTGATAGATTCGCCACGCCCTTGAAAAAACTCTTTTATGTCGTATAAACTTGCGTCATTTAGGTAGGAATCGCTATTTTTGGCGCATTTGTGATAATATCGCCAAATTTCTAATCCCGCGCCAAAAACCGCCTCTGCCTCTTTGGAAAATGCGATTTTTTGGCTTGGAATAAAGCAATCATCTAACTCGCCATTTTTTACCTTGCCATTGATGAATCGCACCATAAAATCACTCTCAAATCGCCCTTTTGCGCCCACCTCCACTTCGCTAAATGGGATAAAATGATTTGTGCCCTCACTCGCGCTTATGCGGTTTTGATTGTGAAATAGCGTAAATGCAAGGCAATTATTATGAAATTCTTTATCGAATCGCCACTTATTTTTAGGATATAAAAATTGGTCTCTATCGTTTATCCAAGACGCCCTAATGGCGTGTCGCACGGCAAAATACACGCAAAATGGAATAAGATTGTATTTTGTGATTATGCTAAAAAGATGCTTTTTGAAGTCGTTGGGCGATAAATCATTTGCAATAAAAATGCCATTATTATGTTGCATATCTGTGCCTTGCATTCGCAAATAAACAAGTTTTTCGCCTTGTTTATCGTGAAAGTTTTTTAGCCAATCAATAATATATTTATTTTTAGGGATATTATAAAAACTTTTTTTGCCAATCTTTTTATTGTTTTCATTAAAAATATCCACTTTACATTTTTTAATATCTATTTTTTCTCCCAAATTCCACACCAAAAAGCCGATAGGAAAATCGCCCTTAACATTATCAAAAGTCCAAGCAGGAATGATGAATCCTTTTAAAAATTTTGCTTTAAATTCCTTTTTGAATTTATTATAATATTGTGCGTTAATGTATTTTAATGTGCTAAAACTACCTAATATACAATTTGGAATCTCTTTGTAGATTCGTATAAAAAATTGAGCAAAAAGCTCTCTAGTTGCCGTGCCTATTAGTGGTGAATATTGTTTATAAACTTGGGTTGTATTTGAAACACCATCTTTATTTTGTCCTGTATGAGCAATAGTTCTTTTTGTGGCTGCTTCCGCATACGGCGGATTTATAAAAATCACTAATTTTTGTGGCTCGTTTTTGATGATTTCTTGCAAGGATTTTGGCAATTTTGATTCCACCAAAATTTTGCCACTTTTTTCATCGACTTTATCAAAAAAGCAATCATTTAGAAAGTCAAATTGAAAAATATGCGTTTCTAGCAGATTCGCGCCATTTAGCCTTCGCTCTTGCATTACATCAACATCTGCCCTATCAATCGTGGAGGCATAAATATTTCGCGCATTTATTAGCCCAGCTAGTAGATTGCCCGTCCCTGCGGCACAATCCCAAATATAATATTCATCTTGCCAATTTTCGCCTAGCGATTCGGCTAAATATTCCTGCGCCTTTTGCACCCAAATTTGTGGCGTGAAAAACGCGCCCTTGCGCTCTCTAATATCTTGTGGCACGAGTAAATCACGGCGTTCAATGATATAATCCCAAAATTCCTCTTTGGGCGGACGCTCATAAATGCTCCAAAAGTCCCTATGCGCCCTTTGCGAATCCTTAAAGCTAAATTTCGTAAAGTTCAAATGTCTGCCACGCCTCTCCAACTTAACCTCGTAATAATCGCTTTGCAAGAGGATTCGCAGGTTTTGATAAATCTCTGTGGTGGAATTATTGCGACTTAGCAAATCCGCCAAATAAAAATCCGAATCCAAAATCTCTGGCTTTTCCGCCTCCCAATCCACGCTAATGGTGGGCTTCACGCAATCAAGCCATTTAAGATAAATGCCAAAAAAGTTGTTTTTGTTGATTTTGATTTTTTGTGTGCCTTGCGATTCAGATTCGAAATTTTGCTCGATAAATTCGCGCAATTCATCATCTTGCGAATCGTAGCTAAAAAGCAAATTTTCATTTTCTAGCACCTCGCCAATTAGCGCGTAAAGCTGCTTAAATTCTTTTGAATCGTGGTTGCTAGGCGTAACGCTCCAATTAAAATCATTTTGGCTAAAAATATGCGCCACTTCGCTAAACTCCACAAATGCGAATTTTTCCGCGTCAAATGCGCCTAAAAATTGTGGCGGGATATGCGAATCGTGTAATTTTGCCTTGCCGATTGTGAGGATTAGCTGGATAAAAGATTCGATAATGTCGCTTTTATTCCCACGCTTTGCTTCCGCCCAAAGCAAATATTGCTTTTCGTTTGATTGATTGTTTTGCGTGAGCGTGTATTTTTGCGCGACTACAAAGTCGATATTATTTGGTCGCTCTGTGCTGTCAAAATCGCCAAAAAAGTCCGTTGCGACTTTGTTTTTTAGCTCTTCTTCGGCTATGGTTAAATCATACATTTTTTGCCCTTGATTCAAAAAAAATTGCGCGATTTTAGCAGTGAATCGCTTAAAGATTTGGATTGCGTGATTATTCTTAATTTAAAATTGCATCATTAGTTTGCATTCCAAATATAATTTTAAAATAAAATTTCATACAATACGCAAAAATTTTAAAAAACGGAAATAATCAAAATGGCAAATTCAAAAAAGTTTGTAAAAAGGTTTATTAAGGGCAATATTGCGTTTTTTGTAGTAGTGATTTTGTTTTCTTGGGGGTGGTGGTTTGTGGCGACTTCGCCAAAGTTTGAGCGAATCCCACCCAATATTGAGACACCCAATATGAGCTACTATAACCTAAAATGGGACATTCCCATAGTTTTAAGCGATGAGAGCGGGATTGCTAATTATGAAGTCGCGCTTGTTGGCAAAGATGGCGAAAAGATTTTGCTAAATCGCAAGGCGGGGGGCAAAAAAGAGGTGCGATTCAACCTCCCCATTCCAAAGATGAATATCAAAAATGGCGACAAACTCACATACACAATCACTGCGCGGGATTCGAGCAATTATAGCTTTTTTATGGGAAATAAAAGTGTCAAAACGCTTGAAATGACGATAGACACGCAACTTCCGCAAGTAAATATTATCCAAATGAGCAATGTTATCATAAAAGGTGGCGCGGCTGCGGTGATTTTTTACGCAAATGACGATGCTTTGGCGAATATTTCGCTTACAAATGGCTTTCAAAGTTTTGTGGCGTTTCCATTTTACAAGCCTAATTATTACATAGGAATCATTCCGTGGCACATTCATAATCCAAACTTTAATGGCGCGATTATCGCCCAAGATAAGGCAGGGAATGCGAGGCGATTTAGCATAAATTTTATGCGCTATAATCGCAACTATCGCGTAAGCAACATTCCGCTAAAGCAAAATTTTATCGATGGCAAAATCACAGAGATGATTGAAAATGAAAATATCCGCGCTTTGGATAGCTTCGAGGACGAAATCGCAAAATTCCGCTATGTCAATGAGGGTTTTCGCGCTAAAGATTCGCGCATAATCGAAAATAAGATTTTAAACGCTGAGCGAGAAATCGGCGGATTTGAGGTGTTTAAGCCCACAGGCAGTGCGCGAGTGGTGGGGCTTTTTGGCGATTATCGTAAATTTAGCTTTAATCGCGCAGAGGCTGGGGAATCTTACCATTTGGGCGTGGATTTGGCGGGATTTAAAAATATGCCAATTACTGCGTCAAATGACGGCGTAGTGGTGCTTAGCGAGGAAATGGGGATTCACGGCAATGCTGTGATTATCGAGCACGGATACGGCGTGGCAAGTCTTTATGCGCATTTAAGCGAATCCTTTGTCAAAGAGGGCGATTTTGTGAAAAAAGGCGATATTATCGCAAAGAGCGGAGCGAGCGGACTTGCATTTGGCGACCATTTGCATTTTAGTATGCTACTGCAAGGCGTCCCCAGCGTGGCAAATGAGTGGATGGATAGCAGGTGGCTAAAAACAAATATCAATGACATTATAAATAACGCAAAGGAGATTATAGATAGCAACGATGCCCAAGATTCAGCAGTATAATTTACAAGTTTTTTTCATATCAAAGGATAATGACATTGATGAATTAGAGCGATTCATCACCAAAAATAAAGAAATGCTAAAGCTATATCTAATAATCGTAGAGGACTTGACACCGCGATTAAAAGAGTTGCTAGAGAAATGCGAGATTGATTATATCAAGCCTAAAAATCAGCATTTTGGCAAAAAAAGTTTGATTGATAAAAATATCAGTGATTTGAAAAGGGATTTGGCTGTGATTGC
>JBNMKJ010000028.1:0-34722 GCA_050874285.1 Helicobacteraceae bacterium
AAATGCCGTCATTTTGCGTCCATTGCGTAAGGCTGTTTTCCTTTGCCTGAATACACAAAAAGCGCAAATCCGTTTTCGCCGACATTTTACGCATAACGCTAGGGGCGACACGCAACGCTTCATTTGCCTTAAGCGCGACTTGTGCGCGGAAGTATTTTTAGGCGATTTTGCGGGTTTTCGAGCGCGAAACTATGAGATAGAACTAATGGTTCATCGAATAGTTGAGCGTGATGAATCCCGCAAAAGCGTCAAAAAGACAATCGCGCCCTTACATTGCGCTTTTTAGGACACTTTTAGGGGTCAGCCCTATAAATCGCTCCTTTACCCTGCCCTCTTTGTCGAATACTACGATTGCGGGGACGCCTTTCACGCCACCTACGATTTGGCTGAAAAATCGCTTTGCCTCGCTTTCATAAAAAAGTGGCAATGAAATGGCGTTGCTTTGCGCGTATTGCCACGCTTTTTGCGCATTTGGCACATTGCCTACAATGGCGTAGATTCGTGCGCCACTACTTGCAGATTCAGTTGCGAGTTCTTGTAGAATGGGGATTTGGGCTTTGCAGACGCCACACGAAGTCGTAAAGAAAAATAGCACGAATGGCGCGTTGTCTTTTTGATTTTTTATGGATTGCCACGATTCCACGCGTTGCGTGGAATCTCGCAATGACGATTGGGGTGTGGGTTCGATAGATATGATTCGCAATGCTCCATTCTCATAAATCGCATTCACTTTCCCCAAATTTATCGCGTTAAATTCCGCTTTGCTTTCCAAGCACCCACATAGCATAAGCGCAAAAGCGCAAAACCACAGCCACCTAAGCACCAAGCATTTCCTTTATCTGCGCCTCCACCTTGCGAAAATCACTCGCGCCCACAATTTTACCACGCATAATGTGCGCCCTATCAAGCAAAATAATCGTAGGCGTCATATTGATGATAAATCGCTTCGCGCTAAGCCCCAGCGAATCGCGCAAAATAAGCGTATTTGGCAAGGGCGTTTCCTCCAAAAACTCCAAAATTTCCTCTTTTGTGTTGCTCGTATTTATCGCTATGGCGGTGAGATTCGCGCTTTTTGCGTAGCTATCAAGGGCTGGTATTACGCCAACACAGGCTTCACAGCCATTTTTGTAAAACACTAGCGCGACAGCCTTTCCGCTAAAATCAGCTAGATTCACGCTTTTACCTTCCAAGTCCATTACCGCAATTTCTGGGGCGACTTCATTTAGCGTGGCGTATTTATCGCCATCACAGGCGACAATAAAAAGCGCAAATGCCACCAAAATCACGCTTTTAAAGCACCGCCTCAAGCCATTTCTCCGTGCCTTAAAAATAGCTTTTTATTGCCGTATTCGCCTAGCTCAGGGTTGTGCGTGATTAGGATAATGGTTTTGCCCTCATCGCGCAACTTGCAAAATGCCTCTAGCACGATTTTTTCATTTTCGCCGTCCAAATTTCCCGTAGGCTCATCTGCGAGTAAAATATCGGGGTTATTGATAAAAGAACGCGCAATACAAAGCCTTTGCTGTTCACCACCGCTTAGCTCACTAGGTAAATGCGAGATTCGATGCCCTAAGCCCACCTTTTCAAGCGCGGCTTTGGCGTCCTCCTCATCAATGGCGGAGTGATAAAACTGCGCTAACATTACATTCTCAAGTGCGCTAAGGTAGGGAATCAAATGGAATTGCTGGAAAATCAGCCCGATTTTTTCTCTGCGGATAATGATTTTCTCCTCCTCGCTCAAATCTCTCATAGATTTGCCAAGTAGCTTATAATCCCCTCTTGTAGGCTCATCAAGCAATGCGATGATATTTAAAAGCGTGGATTTGCCACTTCCGCTAGGTCCCATAATGCTAACCCAATCGCCCTTTGCTACGGATAGATTCACGCTTTTTAGCGCATTTACACTACCAAAAGATTTGCTGATATTTTGCAATTCTAAAACCATATTATTCTCCCTTTAGATTTTTGATGATATTTATGTTTAACGCCTTTTTTATGGGGTAAAAACTCGCCAAAAAGGCTGAAATAAGCGTGATTGCAACCGCACCCACCACGCTTAAAATCCTAAATGAAACGCTTGAATTAAAAATGATAAATCCAAGCAGATTCGCTAATAAATACCCACACAGCGCACCTACCACGCTAGAGACTAATGCTAGGATTAGCACTTCTGCGCCAAAGAGTTTGGCGATTTGCGCCTTTTTCGCGCCTAAGCTCAAATGCAGGGCGACTTCCTTTTTTCGCGCAAAAATGATAGAGCTAAGGCTCGTATTTACGCTCAAACTTGCGATAAGCAAGATGATTAGGCAGATTAAGAGCATTAGGGCTTTGATTTTGCCTAGCACTATGCCCTCGCTGATTGACACCTGCGCTATGGGCTTTGCGCTCACCAAATCATCGCTTAGATTCGCACCGATTTGCGCGACTTCGCTAAAGTTACCATATAATATTAGTTTTGCGTAGTGAATAAAACTCGTAGCGCGATTGTCTTTTTGTGATTTTGTGCTGTCATTGCTAGATTCCACGCAATTTACGCTATTTTCTGTCATTGCGAGACTTGACTTTGTCAAGTCGTGGCAATCCACATTATTATTTTTTTGGATTGCTTCGGCGTTTGCAACGCCTCGCAATGACGATTCGGTGGCTTTTTTAGATTCAGCAATTCTAGTATCTTGCACGAGATTCGTGGGTTGCGCCGAAAAATCCGAATGAGATAAGGCTTGTTGCCTATCGATTGAGGATTTTTCAAGCTCCCGCGAAGATTGCGTAAGAGACGAATTGCCACTTGAATCTGCCACTAAATTTTGGACGACCTTAATCGGCGCAAACACAATCCCATCAAACTCATCTCCACTAGAAATAATCCCCTTAACCTCCAAATCCACGCTATCTAGGCTCTTTGGATTTGTCAGCGTGATTTGGCTACCCGCCTTTATCTCAAACGCCTTTGCCAAGCTAACGCCCACAAACACGCTGTTTTCATCAAACACACTATTGCCAAAATGCCCCTCGCGCACTTCAATAAAAGGAAACACACTTTTTAACGCGCCAAAATCCACACCTGCCACGATTGCCGAGTTATTGCCAAGACTAAAAAAGCCATACACAAAGGGCGCGGCGGCTTTTAGCTTGTCCTTTGGAATCATAGCGATTTTTCTTTCATAGACTTGCGAATCTATGTGATTTTGCCCGTGCGCTGGGGAGATAATGAAATTTGCGCCATAGACTTTTAGCTCATTTGATAGCTTTGATTCAATATCAAGCGACATATTTAAAAACGCGCTAGACACACACGCGCCGATAAAAAGCGACACCACAATCACACCCACACGCGCATAAGACACGCGCAGAGAATTAAAAATGCTTTTGTAGAAAAAATTTGCGTTATTATTCATTTGCCCCCTCCCTATCGTCCATAAAGCACTTGCGCAGGTAGAAGTGCGTTGATATTTTTTAGCAAAAATAGCGAACCGCAAAGCGAGATAAATAGCGCAAATACGATTGATAAAGGCAGTGCAATCCACGAAATCGGCAGTGTGTGCGCAAAAATGCTTATAGAGATTAGCTCTGCCACGCCTACACCGCCAAAAAAGCCGATGATTGCGCCCACAATGGCTATGACGCAGGATTCCCCCGCGAAAATCACATAGATTTGCCAAATATTTGCGCCAAGCACTTTCATAAGCCCGATTTCCTTGCGTCTGCGCTGAAATTCCGCGCTTAAAAGTGCGCCGATTCCCACGCTTGAGACAAGTAGGCAGATTATGCTTGTTACGCCCATAAGCCCTTGAATCTTGCGGACTATGGAACTTTCCGCATCGCTTACTTTGATTTGCGCTTTCGCGCTTGTGCCTTTGAAATCCTCCTCGATTTGGTAGGCAATCGAACTAGCAAACGCGCTACAATACCAAGTGTCGAATTCTACGGCATTTAGGCTATCTATATTGCGCCTAGCCTTGTAGCTAAGGGTGTTTTCTGGAATCGTAAAGGCGGATACTTCAGCACGAGCGAAAATATCGTCCTTGCCTAGCAATTTTTGCGCTAGTGCCAAAGAGCCTACGATTCGATTGTCATAAATGCCACTATTTGATAAGATTCCGCTTACCTTTACCTTATAGATTCGCGTTTGAATCGCGCTAGATTCGGTGCTTGAATCGACTGAATTTAACTCCAAAATATCGCCTTTTTGAATATTTGCCCTTTTTGCAAACTCACTTCCCACAAGCACAGAATCTAGCGAATCATCACTAATCCACTCGCCATCAATGCTCCACGCGTGATATAGCATTTTTATGCCTGTGCTGAATTCTGGCTCATCTTGGACGCCGATAATTTTGTCAAAATAAGTGCCCGTAAAAATAATTTGCGCGTTGTCTTTTTGCGATAAATCGGGGAGCGGTTCGGTGTTTTTTGTGGATTGCCACGAATCGCTTCGCGATTCTCGCAATGACGATTCGGTGGCATTTGAATCCGAATCAATTCTAGTATTTGCGGTGGAGGTTGTGGCGTTTTTGGCAAATTTTGAGTGTGAGGCTAGACTTGCTGTCTGCGAACACTCGAAATTTGCCAAATCTCCGCAAGATGCACCCAAAGACGAATTTTTTACCAAAACCTTTGAATCCAAAAATGGCGCAAACGCGGTAATATTATTCCTCCAAAAAATTTCCTTTATCAAGTGCAACTTAGATTCCTCCAAATAGCTCTCACTCTGCAGGGGCGAGTAAATCTCATCGCCTACTTCCACGCTCAAAACCGCTCCCTTAGGCAACACCACGATATTGCTCCCATAGCTACGCAAATCTTTGGCTATTTGATTGCCGATTCCTAGCGTGATATTTAGCATACAGCTAATAAGCAATGAACTTGCGATGATTGTTACAAGGGCTAAAATCTTTTGAAACCTGCTCCCGCCAATAGATTTTCTAATGATTTGTAATGTCATTTTTTAACTCTCACTATGATATTTTTGGATTATGTAAAGTGCGCTTGTCTCGCTTGGCGCATACTTTTCAGGCTCTTTTGTGAATGCCTCGTAATTTTCTTGTGTGCTAAAAAAATATGTTTTCCCATTAAATTCATAGCGATAAATCGCCTCTATGTTTAGCAATTTCGCGCCATTTACGGGGTCTATCACTTCCTTGCTAACGACTTTGCTAAAGTAATTCGCACCGCCAAGCACATCGCTAAGTTTGATTTTAATGACGCCATTGTCGTTTGTAAATTCTAGCGGTATAGGATTGCAACCGCCAAATTTCCCCACAGATGGCAGAAAAATCCGCACATTACACGCGATACAAATTAGCTCTCCGCCTTTTTTAATATAGCCCATATCGCCACACAGCGCACACGCATCAAACGCCACCGCAGGTGAGATTCTATCCTCAAATTTATTTAGCAAAAAGAAGCGAATCTCTTTGCCCTCATCGTTAATATAGGCGAATCTATGGAGTTTATTGTCATTCAGCATTTCGGCATTAAACTCAAAAATCCCGCTCTTTGGCTCATCAACAACCACAGGCTTATCAATCACAATGGGCTTTGAGGCATATAAATCATAATATAGCAAAATGCCCACGCTTACGACACAAAGGAAAATATTTAGCACAAATTTTTGCATAATAAAAATTTTGGTGGCATTTTGTTTGCGATAGTTTAAATCAAAAAGGGCATTTTTGTGAATCTCACGCGGGATTTTTCGCAAACTTACAATGCCTACAATAAGCACAAATGCCATAAAAATATATGGGTTCAAAAACGCGTAATATAGGCTTTTAGCGATATAGCTAAGCAGCGATTCGGTGCTTGGGAGGATATTTTTCCGCACTAAGGCTAGGCAAATGTCCGCTACAATGGGATTTATAGATAAAATCGCCACAGCAAAGCTAAACGCTAGGGCTAATTTGGGCGTGATATATTTTAAGATTCGCACCAAATAAAATACCAAAATACACGCAAATAGCGCAAGAAGAGTTAGTGCGATAGAATTTATGGTGAGCGAATCTAAGATTTCCGCACCAAAAAGTTTAAAATCCACACTTTCATTTAAATAGCGGACAAAAAATCCAAGCGTAGTAAGCGCGAAAACGCTCTCTTTTAGCAGTGGAATCTTTGCGATTTTTGGGGCAAAATAAAGTGCGATTAACGCAAAAATGCTAAGTGCTAAAATAATATTTGTGGCAAATACTAAATTATCATTTTGGAGATTTTTAGTGGCGATAAAGTGCGCTATGTAGGCAAAAACCGCGCCTACGATAATGGAAGCGATAAGATTTTTAGGCGCAATCTTTCGTGTGGTAGATTGCAGATTTGGCGTGGATTGCGCTGTTAGATTCGCACTATCCAAAAAAACTGCGCCTAAAAAACCAAGTGGCACTAATATCGCAAAAAAATAAACAAAATAGATGGACATTTATAATCCTAAAATTTTAATTTTTATCGCTGTCTCAATCATTTATGATTCGACAAAATATCATACGATTCTTGCACCCATTAAAATCGCATTCTTTCTTTTCGCAAAAAGGGCTGCACCCCCACCCCGCTCCCCTACGCGCCAAAAAGCTGCCGCTTTTTCGCTTTTAGGGGAGTGCCTCGCTGATTCCGCTTCTAGCAAAAAATCGGCGGTTGCACTACTGCAACCTTGAATCCGATTTTTTGCACCACGAATCGGGCGAGATTCGGTTGCGCTACGCGCGATTGATTCGTGGATTGCTTCGGCGTTTGCAACGCCTCGCAATGACGAATCGACACATTCCACGCGTTCCGCAATTCTAGTATCTTGTGTAAGATTCGTGGGTTGTGCCGAAAAATCCGCACGAAAATAAGACTTGGTGTCTATTGAGTGCGGATTTTTCAAACTCCCGCGAAGATTACGCAAGAGACGAATTGCTTAAGGCTTTGGTGCGCCTGTATATTTAAATGTATATTTCACATTAAACGGCTCAAACCACTTGCCTACGCCTGTTTCCTTATCGACATGGCGTCCGAATCCTTGCTTTTCAGGGCTTTCAATCAAATACACTAATTCGTAATTCCCCGCTTTGAATCCGTCCTTTTCCATAGCGATATTCGCGCCGTAGTGTGCGCCGTCATCAGCGACCATAGGCATAAATTTGCCTGTTTTAGACTTTTTGGTATCCAAATTTGTAATCTTATATGCGATAGTCAAATAAGGAATCCAATCGCCCTCTGCAAAGCCATTTTTGTTGCCTTTTGTCGCGTGAATATCCGCCTCTAAGTGAATATCCGCCTTTGACGCAGCCAAATCGATGCCTCTAGGCTCCATTTCGATAGGTTGCAAATAAACCGCCGCGATTTCCATACCATTTTTCTCTTGGCTCTCACCAATAGGCACTTCCGCTGCAAAAACGACTGCCGAGCTTAAAGCCAATCCAAAAACTACTTTTTTCAACATATTTTATCCTTTCATTTTTTAAAATTTAAAATCACTCAAAAACGATTAGTTTTTTGCATTTGCACCTCCTGTTTTTGGTGATTTTTTGCTGATTGCATTTGTGGCAATCACACCACACACGATAAGAATCGCAATTATTAGCTGTGCGACTAGGCTCTCATAATATGGATAAAGCCCAGCCCACGATATTGCGTCAAATTGATAGGGAATGAGCGTAGGCGTTAGGATTTTGCCCTCGATTAGTTCGCCTATGCCCTTGCCTGTGAAGCTAAAGCACATTAGGAAAATGATGATTGAAGTTACTTGGAAAAATAACTTTATAGGAATCCTAACCGCACCGCGCTTGATTAGCAAGTATAGTGCCACCAAAATCGCGCACCCTAAGGCTAATCCGCCAATTACCGCGCTAAAGTCCGCCGAAGTCTTTGAATCAAATAGTAAGGCTTGATAAAATAGCACGGTTTCTGCGCCCTCGCGATAAACTGCCAAAAATACGCACCACCAAAGCGCGTAGCTCGAACCTTTGGTAATCGCCTCTTTCGCGCTGGATTTGATAAACTCATTCCATTTGTTTGCCTTAGATAGCAACCAAAAGCCCACATATAGTAGCAAGGCGACTGCTATTAGCATTGTAACGCCCTCTAGCAATTCTCTAAACTGCCCTGCGTATTCTCTAAAGAAATAATACACCGCAAACGCCGTGATAAAGCTCAAAAATACGCCCACGCCAAGCGCGGAATACACAATATTTGTGCGGGATTGATTGCCGCTTTGGATTAAGTATGCCACGATTGCAACGACAATTAACATTGCCTCTAAGCCCTCGCGTAAGATAATGCTAAGAGCTGAGATAAACAAAAACCACACGCTTGAATCCTGTATAAAATCAAGCGAACTCACAATCAGCGCATTTAGCGAATCAAACGCCTGTTGCAATTCCTCTTTGGGCGCGTCTGCCTTGATAAGTGCCACGCCACGCGTGAATTGCGCCTCGATTTTCATTTTCAAATCCGCATTCATCGCGCCAATCTTATTTTCCATTCCGCTACCTTCAAAAATATCCAAATACACGCTTTGGAGATTGTCGATTAACGCGCTAGAGCCTTTGTCGCCGTAAGATTCGATGATATTATTTAGCGCGATTTTTATATCATCAGCCACTTTGGCGTAATCTTTTGTATTCGCGCTCTCATCAAAGCCCTCAACCTGCACGAGCGCGATTTCACTATCCTCAATGCCTAGCAAAATGTCAAATAGCTCATCGCTTAATTCCGTGATTTCCTCGCGCAGTCGCTTTTCATTGATAGATTTTTCGCGAATCTCACGCACGATTTGGCGCATATTTTGCTGAATCTTATTGCCCTTTGCGTTGCTTTTGTTGATAGCGACTTCTAACTTTGTGTTGCGATAATCATTAAATTGCGCGTCCTCAATGAGATTCGCCGCGCCCTCAAAATCGCCCTTTTGAAACTTCATCGCGGCAATATCTAACTTCGCGCTAATATTTTCGTAGATGAAATATAGCTTTGGATTTAGCCCTGCGGCTTGTTGAAATTCCGCACTGCCTTGTGCGCCGATAGTGGCGACTATGCTTTGACTTGAATCGCTAGTAGATTCGGCGGATTCGCCTGAATCTTTTGAATCGCTTTTAGATTCGCTTGAATCTTCCCCCATCAACGCTGCAAACATTGCGTCTGCCTCCGCGCTTCTTTGTGCGTCCGCTTTTATCGAATCCGCCTCCGCTTTTGCCTTGTCATAAGTCGTATCGCTCACTTCCGCCACCAAGCGAACGCCACCTTTTAGCACAGGAATCACCTCATCTATATCAAAATAAAGCCCTGCGATTAACGCCTCTATGCGCTCTAAGTCCGCCTTATTTTGATATAGTTTGCGGAGATTAGTAAATTTTCGCTCCATTAGAAATGCTTTTTTACCCATATTGCGCCCGATATGACCCTCGATATTTTCAAAATGCCGAAAATAAGCGTCCTCTGCGAGTTTCTTAGCGGCTAAATTATCGCCACTCTTATACTCCACCACGCTTTTATCAAGCATCTCACGGATATTTTTCACATCGCCCTCAAAATCTTTTTCCGCGCCAAAGGCGAGATTTAGGGCGATTCCAAGCACAAAAATGCTAAAAAATTTTACTAATCTCATTTTTTCACTCCAAAGTTTAATTTTATTGAATCGCGCTTTTTTAAAGCAAAAGGCGCGATTGCGATTCATCGCTTAAAAATTATACGCTACAAATGCCTCAAAATAATCTCTATTTATCTTTGATTCGCCACTAGCGGTATTTATTAGTTTTGTATATGAGATTCCAGCTTCCAAGCCCTCATATCCGCCAGAGACATTTAGCTCAACTGCGTTAAGAGGCTTTTCTTTTGCTGCTCCGCCGTTAATATTGCCGTTGATTCCGCTTGTGTTGCCATAGATTAACTCTAATCCAAAGTAATCCGCGAAATTATATCCTAGCCCCACATAAGCCGTAAGCGCGTTTGAATTATATAAATATTCATCGCCCTTATCTAGCGGTCTTTGGTCGCCTAGCGCATTAAGCGGAACAACGCCGTTTTCTAAGTCTGACTTTTTATTAAAGACTTTCATAACGCCGACTTTAAGCCCTAAACTATGTGATTCGGCGAGGCTGAAAAGCAAATCCTCCTCTACTTGTAAGAAATGCGCATCTAGCCAATCCGCCATTTTGCTATGCAAATAAGTGTATTTTACGCTTGTATTTGACAGCACCGAATCTTCGCTACCAAAGGATAGATTCGCACCTACCCACGCGCCATTAAAGCTAGGCAGTGGCTCTTCGGCGGCATATTTAGTCGCGCTATCGACATTTACGAAATACGCCTCAATCGCCAAAGGCTCCCACGAGTTATTTTCGATACCCGCAATGATAGTATGCCCGACTTTGCCGTCCTCAAACTGCGAAATTTCGTTATTATCCGCAACGGCTTGACGATAGAACCAATATGCGTTTATCGTAGTCGCGCCTTGTGGAATCTTTATCGCAAATCGCGCACCCTCGACATAGTCATTTACCCATTCCAAATCTAGCTCCTCGCGCCCAGCACTCAAATCGAAATATTCGCTTGTGTAGCCGATGAATCCTTGATATAAAATCGCATTTGCTCTAATATCTTGGTCATAAACCGCGCGAGATTTGCCTAGCTTTACGCTACCCATTAGGTTTAGCCCGAATCGCAATCGCTCAAACTCCACGCCCTCAAAGCCCAAATACGCATAGAGGCTCTGGAAGTTGTTTTTGCTTTCGCCCTCGCCATAATAGCCCTGCGTATATTGCGCCCCGACTTGCGCAGCATAAGAGTAATTTTTCTTAAAATGCTCCGCTACCGCGTTTGAATCGCCCTCGTCCGCATTTGCGCCTACGATTCCTAACGCTAACCCTAACGCCACGCTCAATGCCGTATTTTTCATCATTCTATTGCTTTTCATATTTTTTGTCCTTTTTAATTGAAATTTTTAAAATGAAAACGCAATACTATGATAATTATTCTTAAATATATCTTAAAAAATTCCTAGTAATTTGACTGCTAGTGGCTCTATGGCTTTGCTATTTTCGCTTACCAAAGTCGCTATCGATTGTCAAATCCTGCTTTGTTTTGAGACGATAATACAGCCCACCCAGCGCAAAAATGGCGATTATAATGCCTAGCGCGATAAGTGTTCCATATTGATTATTTTGTAAGAAAAGTCCGCCCGTATTCATTCCAAAAAAGCCCACGATTAGGTTGAGTGGCAGGACAATGGTGGAGATTATGCTTAGCACATAGATATTTTGGTTTAGTCGCTCGTTTTTGATAGAGCTAATAAGCGTATAAAGCCCATCTAGCCTTGCGATTAGCTCTTTGGCGGATTTTTCTAGCATTTTGGTGGCAAAAATGTGAATGCGAATATTTTTCTTTAAAAAATTCTGCTCGTTTGCGAGTAGATTCAGCGATTCGTTGCATTGTGTGCAGAAATTGAGGCTTTTATTTAGCTTTTGCTTTAGCACAAAGGACTTTTGAAAAAATCGCTCCACGCTTTTGCCCTTTAGGACGGCATTTTCCTTGCGCTCAATTAGACTTTGATAATGCACCAAATTGCCCCGCACTTCATCGATTTGCGCCTTTAGCCTCCCTGCGAAATCCGCAATGTGAATCTCCACAAAATTATCGCCCCTAAACTCAAAAATACCGCTATCCTCAAAGGCAAACGCGCCTCCGCCTCCCAAAAGCAAAAGTTTTTTAGAGAAAAATTCGCCATACAAAATCGCGCTATTTTTGCTATTTAAAAAAGTCTTTAGGTTGCTATCGATTTCCATTTGTTTTTCCTTAAAATGTAAGATTTTACCACATTGATTATGGATTCACACTAAAAAATTCGCGCTATTTTACTAAAAATTAGTTATTACAAGGTTTTTGCTAGACAATCAAAGCAATATAAGTGTTAATTTTTGTGGATTGCTTCGGCGTTTGCAACGCCTCGCAATGACGGATTGTTTTGTCTTTAGATTCGCAACGCAAATCACAATCCGTAAGGATTTGCGAGAGCGGTAGCTCGAATCAACTATCGAAGTAATGGCGGTATGGCTTTTGTATTTATGAAAATTTTTGTGCGTGAGACTAGACTGATTGTCTGCGAACGCCCAAAAATTTCCATAAGTGCGAAATTGCATACCCCAGAACAAATTGCCAAACTACTTGATTCCCGCCTCTATTAGCTTATGAATATGCAACACTCCGCAAATCTCCATATCCTCGCTCACAACCACTAGCATTTGTATCTTTGAATCCTCGATTATTTTTAGCGCGTCATAAGCGAGGATTTGCGCGTCTTTGCAGACTTTTGGATTTTGCGTGGCAAAGTCGATTGCCCTTGCCTCCAAGCTAAAATCATCGCGTATCATCGCACGGCGCAAGTCCCCATCGCTCAAAATCGCCAAAAGTTTATTGTCCTCCGCAATCAGCGCAGAGCCTAGTTTGCCCTCACTCATCGCCATTATCGCCTCACGCAGATTCGTGCTTTTGTCGATTATGGGTAGATTTTGCCTTTGCATTAAATCGCTAATCTTCACAAAGAGCCGTTTTCCCAAACTGCCTCCGGGGTGAAAACTCGCAAAGTCCGCGCGTTCAAAGCCCCTAGCTTTCATCAGGCACACGCTTAGCGCATCGCCTAGCGCAAGGCTTAGCGTGGTGGAAGTCGTGGGCGCAACATTTAGCGGACAAGCCTCACGCTCCACGCTAATGTCGATAAAAAAGTCGCCCTTGCTAGAAATGGAGCTTTGGGCGTTTTGCGTCATAGTGATGATTCCGCGCGACAAACGGCGCAGGTGGGGCATAAGATTGATGAGTTCCTCGCTCTCGCCACTATAACTAATCGCCAAAACCGCGTCATCTCTTTGAATCGAGCCCAAATCGCCGTGCATAGCCTCTGTGGGGTGGATAAAAAGGCTTGGCGTCCCCGTGCTTGAAAGCGTGGCGGCGATTTTCGCGCCGATATGTCCGCTTTTGCCCACGCCAAGCACGATTAGGCGATTTGAGTGCATTATAAAATCCACTATTTTGCCCCACTCATTAGCGTCTATTTTACCGCGCGATTTTAGCAATGCGTGTCCCTCAATTTCTAGCACTTCGCTAACTATTGCTTTATAGTCTAAATTCATTTTGCCCCCTATTTAATATTTTTTGCGATTTATGCGGATTTATAGCCCATATATTTGGCTAAAATCTTTAATAGAAAATCCATAATCTTTGAATCAAACCACCTATACATATCCTTGCCTTTATCAAGCGCATATAACGCATTTTTATCGCTACTATCAAGCGCGAAATCAAAGAGCGCGATATTTTCGCGCATTCGCTCGATTTTTGTAGTTTTAGGGATTATAATAATATCTTGCTCAATCAAAAAGCGCAAAGCCACTTGCGCTGGGGTTTTGCCGTGCTTTTTAGCCACGCTTACAAGCACTTCATTACCTAAAAATTTCTTTGTGCCTTTGGCAAACGGACTCCACGCCTCTAACTTTGTGCCACTTTTTTGCATTATAGCGCAAAGTTCGCGCTGTTGATTAAATAAATGCGTCTCCATTTGATTTACCGCAGGAATTATCTCGCAAGTTTTTATAAATTCGCTGTAATGGCTAGGCGTAAAATTTGAAATACCAAGCGACTTAATTTTGCCGTCTTTATGGGCTTTTACCATTGCTTGATACATTTCTTTGTGGTGCGTATAAGGCTTATGAAGTAGCATTAAATCCACGCTATCAATGCTAATTCGCCTAAGCGATTCATCTATCGCTTTTAAGGATTCGTCATAAGTCATATCACTTGAAAGTTTTGTAGTGATAAATAGCTCATCTCGCACCACTCCACTAGCTTTTATGGCATTGCCGATTTCACTCTCATTAGCATAAATTTGCGCAGTGTCAATGAGGCGATAGCCCACGCTTATTGCGTTCTCTACGGATTTTTGGCATTCTACCCCACGAATCCGCCAAGTGCCAAAGCCAATGCGAGGCATTTTTATGCCATTATTTAGCGTAATAAATTGCATTTGTGATGCATTGCTTGGATTTGCTTGTTTTGGATTCATATTGCCTCCTATTTTGGATTTGCAAGTGTGGGTCGGTGCTTCGCACAGACGCTTCGTGCGAATCCACAGATTCGCCCTTGTGATGACGGAATTAAAGATTTGTCATTCTTAAGCGAAACGCGTGAGCCGTGAAATGAATAATCCATTTTAGCAACTTGTGAATCGCCAATGATTCGCTGATTTTTGGCGAATCTGTGTGATTCGCTTATTTGCTTTTGCGTCATTGATTCGTTATTTGTTTTAGATTCGCACGATTTGGATACTTCGCTACGCTCAGTATGACGAAATGGTAGCGATTCACCCCCGCAATGACGAAAGATTGCAATTTTGCGCTTGATTCGTAGCTGATTCGCAACGCGAATCACAATCCGCAAGGATTTGCGAGAGCGGTAGCTCGAAGCAACCATCGAAGTAATGGCGGTGTGGCTTCGCGCCGTTTTTACGCGAAACAAGCGAAATAAGACTAATCGTCTATTGAGCGCAGTTTTGTGTGAAAACGGCGCGAATCGCATACCCCAGAACAAATTGCCACCCCTAAATAAAGTAAATATTTAAAATAATCGTAGGATAGCGTTTAAACTTCTTAAACGCCAATTTCCGCAAATGCTGTTTCAATCCGCCCTCTAAATTTTTGGCAATTCCATCGACTTTCGCGCCTGTGATATACAGCTCTATGGCGTTTTCTAGCTCTTTGGCAAAGAATCTATCATCAAGCCCCATTATTTGGATTTTTGCGTCATATTTTAGCGTGGATTTATTAACTTGCATTGCGATGACGATTAGCCCGTCCTCTGCGAGTTTTTGCCTATCTAAAATGGTTAGATTATCCACGATTTTATCTGCTTGATTATCCACAAAAAGTTTGCCCGTTTTCACGCTACGAACCTTTTTCATATACGCAGGGCAGACTTCGATTTGGTCGCCGTCCTCCATAAGCAAAATATTGCGCTCCAAAACGCCACATTTGATTGCCGTCTCTTTGTGCTTTGCGATATGGTTGTATTCGCCGTGCACAGGGAGGAAAAACTTGGGCTTGATTAGGCGCAACATTAGCTTTTGCTCTTCTTGTGCGGCGTGTCCGCTTACATGAATCTCGCTAAAGTCTTGATATGCGACTTTTGCGCCAGATTTCATAAGGAAATTTATGACTTTTGACACACTGCCCTCATTGCCCGGTATGGGCTTTGCGCTTAGGATAATCGTATCGCCCTCTTTGATTTTGATATGGCGATGCTCATCGGTTGCCATTCGATAAAGCGCACTCATAGTCTCACCCTGCGAACCTGTGGTAACGATAAGCACTTCATTATCGCTGTATTTCTCTACCTCGTGCGCCTCGATAAATACATTTTGCGGGATATGGATATAGCCTAACTGACGCGCGATTTCCAAGTTTTTCTCCATAGAACGCCCGATTACGCACACTTTGCGATTAAACTTTATGCCGTGCTCGATTGCTTGATAAACGCGGTGGATATTCGAGCTAAAAGTGCTCATAATAATCCTATCATTCGTGTTTTTAAAGACATTTTCAAATGATGGTCCTACGCTTGATTCGCTGGGTGTGTAACCTGCGCGGTGCGAATTTGTCGAATCGCTAAGTAGTAGCATAACGCCCTGCTCTCCGTAATATGCAATTCTATGCAAATCAGTGGGGAAATTATCCACAGGCGTGTGGTCGATTTTAAAATCGCCCGTATGGAAAATAAGCCCAGCCTCCGTGCGAATCGCCAATGCACTTGCATCAATTACGCTGTGCGTGATATGAATCCACTCTACTTCAAATTCGCCTATTTTGATAGGTTTGCGCTTTTCTACAATACGAAACATCGAGCGGAATTTTTTTAGCCCACATTCATCAAACTTATTGCCAATCATTCCTAGTGGCAACGGAGTGCCGTAAATGGGGAATTGTAGCTGTTTAAATAAATGTGGCACTGCGCCTATGTGGTCTTCGTGGGCGTGAGTGATGATAAGCCCCGCGATTTTGTCCTTGATAGCGTGTAGATAGCTAAAATCTGGCACTAAAATATCCACGCCGTGCATATCCGCCTCAGGGAAGCTCATACCCGCATCTACGATAATCGCGGAGTTTTGGCTCTCAATGACCGTGATATTGCCGCCGATTTCGCCAAGTCCGCCTAGTGGCGTAATGCGAATCTTTGCCTTTGTGTTTAAATCTAGCTTGTAGTGGGGGTTTAGCGAGGATTTGTGATTTTTGCTATTTAGCTCCACGACTTTTTTTAAATCCTTGTGTAGCCCCAAATTTGACTTTTCATTTAGCCCCTCGCTCACGCCACTAATGCCGTCCTGCAATATTTCGGTGGGATTCGCATTTGTGTTTGCGCCAAAATTCATCGAATCACGATTTGAATCGTGCCTAAAATTATGATTTGATTCGCGATTCCTTGCGTCAAATCCGCGCGATTCGCGATTTTGCGAATCTGTCCTCGAATCTTGATTGCGCGAATCCGCTCTTAAATCCGTCCGCGAATCGCCTCGCCCTGCCCTATTGTAAGGCTTTCGCTGATTTGTGCCACGATTTTGCGCTCTTTGCGAGTCATTTCGTTGCGAATCGCTTCGATTCGCCAAATCGCGCCGTGAATCCTGCCTTGAATCATTTGCCGAATCGCGATTTGCATTTCTATGATATGGCTTGTAATTTTTGCGCGTTGATTCGCGCCCAGATTCGCGCACTTCGCCACCGCTTTTAGCTTCACCTAAATCGCCCTTTGATTCGCCACTAGATTCGCCTAAATCTTTTGATTTCCAGCGTCCAAAAAAGGATTTTTTGGGTTTTGTTTCGTTTGAATCGCCTCGCGATTCGCCTTGTGCGCCACCAAAATTTGGTTTCGCGCTATTTTCGTTATTTTCTTCCATTGTTTTTCTCCTGTATTTTTATAAAAATTTGGTGATAATTTTCTGTGCTAATTTGATGCGCTCTTGCGTTTTCATTGATTCCTAAAGATTTAAAAATCGCGCTCATTGCGCCATTTTCGGCGATTTCGCCTACCGAATCCACAAGCGAATCCAAATTTTTTATCGCTCTTTTTCGTGGCGCGGAAAATGCAAATCTTAGCATTTTTTCAAAATCCGCGCTCCATTTTGCGCCATTTTTTTCTATGCAAAAAACAGCCGAATCCACCTTTGGCGGTGGAATAAATGCGCTTGGCGGAACATTTACGACAATTTGCACCGATTCGCTTAAACTCTGCGTCAAAACACTCAAAGCGCAAAATTCACTTTTGCCGACACAAGCGCAGAATTTCTCCGCGACTTCTTTTTGCGTCATCACTACCAAGCCTACGCATTTATCGTCTTTTAGCGCGTTTAAGATGATTTTGGTTGCGATATAATAGGGCAGATTCGACACCAAAATATATGGCTCATCACAAAGCCACCCGCTTTTAGATTCGAGCTCCAAAACATCTATATTATGCAATCTAAATCTGCCTTTTGGGAATCTTTCCATAAATCGTTCGCATAATTGCTTATCAATTTCATAAGCCACCAAATCAAAATGATTTAGCAACTTTGCACTTAAATCACCCAAGCCGACTCCAATCTCCACAACCTTTGGCTTGTATTTTGCCTTTAGCTCGATTGCGTCATAC
This sequence comes from Helicobacteraceae bacterium, assembly GCA_050874285.1. Classification (GTDB taxonomy): domain Bacteria; phylum Campylobacterota; class Campylobacteria; order Campylobacterales; family Helicobacteraceae; genus NHYM01. The sequence goes on from JBNMKJ010000028.1 coordinate 17,632, forward strand.
AATTTGGAAACAGATTCGATGATTTGGTTTAAATAAAATTCATCTTTTAAAAAATTTTGCCCAAAGTGCTTTTTTGCTCTAAAAACTTTTGAATCCTTGTTTTTGTCCGAATCTCTTTTTTTGCTTTTTGAATCCGCACAAAAATCAACAGATTTAGAATGTGATTTTATAGAACACTCCTTAGATTCACAAGGAATTAAAAATTATTTGGCGCGAATTTTATCTTTTTTTTGATAAAATATCAAGCAAATTTTAAGGATTTTATATGGCGCAAAAAGAATCTAACACACAATGTAAAAATAGCAATTTGGCGTTTCGCATTATTCCCTGCCTTGATGTGAAAAATGGCGCGGTGGTAAAGGGCGTGAATTTTGTGGATTTGCAAGATGTGGGCGACCCTGTGGCAATCGCAAAGGCATATAATGACAAGGGCGCAGATGAGATTGTGTTTTTGGATATTACCGCAAGTAGCGATAATCGTGGCATTATCATCGATATGGTAAAAAAGGTGGCAAAAGAGATTTTTATCCCATTTACCGTGGGTGGTGGTGTGCGGAATTTAGATGATATTTATAATCTACTTGATGCGGGGTGCGATAAGGTTAGCATAAATTCTGCTGCAATTAAAAATCCGCAGCTGATTGAAGAGAGTGCAAAGCGATTTGGCTCTCAATGTATCGTGGTGGCAATCGATGTAAAAAGGTGGAATTTGGTAGATTCGGCACAAAAAGATTCGCAACGCAAAGATTCGTGGAGCGTCTTTATAAACGGCGGACGAATCAATACGCAAATTGATTATTTTGAGTGGGCAAAGCGCGTGGAATCTTTGGGCGCAGGTGAGATTTTGCTAACGAGTATGGATACGGACGGCACAAAAAACGGCTATGATTTGGAGCTGTTAAAATGGAGCGCGGAAAATGTGAAAATCCCGCTAATCGCAAGTGGTGGCGCAGGAAATATGGAGCATATCAAAGAAGCGTATTTGTGTGGCGCGGACGCGGCATTGGCGGCGAGTATTTTTCACTATAATGAGATTGCAATTCCTACGCTAAAGCAGTATTTGGCTACGCAAAATATTCCTATGCGAATCTAGGGCAAATCTAAAAGGAAAGCGAAAATGTTTATCTGTGCGCGGGGTGAAAACTTTAGCTTTGCCAAAGATATTGGCGTGGGACTTGTCGAATCTAGTATCGAGCTAACCGCGCTTATCTTGCGCGAAAATCCTAAATTTTTGATTTTTATCGGCAGTGCTGGGGCGTATAGTAAGAAAATCGCGCTAATGGATATTTTCGCAAGTAATTCCGCCACGCAAATTGAATCATCTTTTGCGCTAGGCGAATCCTACACGCCACTAGATAATAAAATTGAAATTGTTTCATATGAAACATTGCAAAATCAAGGCGAATATTTTGGTAAAGATTCGAGTGCGAATCTTGGCGGAAATCTTGGCGCGAATCCCACCGCGAATCTAAATGCAAATCTTAGCGCGATTTTAGATTCGCAAAATTTTTCACGCGCGATTGTCAATAGTAGCAATTACATTTGCACCGATGAGATTTTTGCGGAGAAAATGTCTCGCGCTGGAATCGCCCTAGAAAATATGGAATTTTTTGCCGTGCTAAAAACGGCGGATTATTTTAAGATTCCCGCGCTTGGAATCTTTTGCGTAACAAATTATTGCGACAAAAACGCACACAATGATTTTTTGGCAAATCACAAAGATGCGCAAAAATTACTCGAATCTAATGCACGAGCGATTCAAAGCAAAGGCATTTTATGACAAAAAATATCTTTGATTTTAGCATTGATGAGCTAAAGGCGATTTTAAATCCGTCATTTCGCGCAAAGCAAGTTTGGCGGTGGCTGTATATCAACTACGAAAATGATTTTAATATGATGATAAATATTCCCAAAGATTTGCGTCAAAAATTGAGCCAAAATTTTAGCGCGAAAAATTTACACATTGAGACAATCCAAAAGAGTGATGATGGCACAAAAAAATATCTCTTTCGCACAAATGACAACCAAACCTTTGAATCTGTCCTGCTAAAAATGCGCGAAAAGCAAAGCGATGAAAATGGCAAAATTGTCGCTAGTGAAAAATGGACGATTTGCGTTAGCTCACAAATCGGGTGCAAAATCGGGTGCAGATTTTGCAAGACGGCGGAGGGCGGTTTTAAACGCAATCTAAGTGCTGGAGAGATTGTCGAGCAAATTGTGGCAATAAAACGCGATAATGAGATTCCCCCGCAAAAGCGCGTAAATATCGTGTATATGGGTATGGGCGAACCGCTGGATAATTTTGAGTGCGTGGTAAAGGCAATCAAAATCATCGCCCACATTGACGGGCTGTCTATTTCTCCAAAACGGCAGACGATTTCCACAAGTGGCATTTCGCCGATGATTGACGCGCTGGGTAATTTGGACTTGGGTGTGAATCTCGCCATTTCACTTCACGCCGTCAGCAACGAATCGCGCAATAAACTTATGCCGATAAACAAGGCATATAATATTGAAAGTATCATTGAGAGCGTGAGGCGATTTCCTATAAATACGCGCAAACGCGTAATGTTTGAATATCTAATGATAAAGGACATAAACGATGATTTGGCGAACGCTGGGGCTTTGGTGCGACTACTAAATGGCATAAATGCAAAGGTGAATATTATTTTGTTTAATCCTTTTAGTGGCTCAAAATTTGCGCGTCCATCGATAGAATCTGCAAATAATTTTGCGGACTTTTTGATAAGCAAGGGCATTATGGCTACGATTCGCGAATCAAAGGGCGCGGATATTGACGCGGCGTGCGGACAGCTAAAATATAGGCGGGATTTGGCGAATCAAAAATAAATGTTTCATATGAAACCTTATAAAATGTAACGGAGCGAAAATGATTTTAGATTATATTATGTTTATATTTTTGGGCGTGGTTTTTGCGGTGGGAATCGTATCATTTTTATTTTACGCCTACAAAAAATAGGACGCGAAAATGGCGACTTTAAAAGCAAAAATCGCGCGTAGTTGCAAAGGTGCGAAATGCTAGTGCATATTTGTTGCTCTGTGGATAGCCACTATTTTTTGCAAGAGCTACGCAAAATCTATCCGAGCGAAAACCTCATCGGCTTTTTTTACAACCCAAATATCCACCCGCGCGAGGAATACGATTTGCGATTGCAAGATGTCCGCCGAAGTTGCGAAAAGCTAAAAATTCCACTCATCGAGGGCGAGTATGATTTGGTAAGCTGGTTTGATGAAGTCGCTGGATTAGAAAACGCCGAAGAAAAAGGCGAGAGGTGCGCTGTGTGTTTTAAATCGCGCTTAGTAAAAACCGCGCTTGTCGCGCTAAATTTAGGCGAATCCAAAATCACCACGACTTTACTCACAAGTCCGCTAAAGCCACAAAATGAGCTTTTCACGCTTGGCGAAAATATCGCGCGAAAATACGATTTAGAATTTATCGCGGTAGATTTTCGTAGCAATGGTGGCACACAGATTCAAAGCAATTTAGCAAAAAGTGCGAATCTCTATCGCCAAAATTATTGTGGCTGTGAGTTTGCCTTGCTAAAACAAAGGGAGCGCAAAAATGTCATTGCGCTAGAGCTTTTTAGTGAAATCGGTGGCAGGGCATTAAAAGGTAGCGCGAAATATAATAGCGAAATTTTCCGCAAGGCGTGGGAATATGAGCGTAGCCATAAGCCTTTTATTTTGCAAAAAAATACCATAAATGCGTGGCGTTTGTTACAAGGGAGTGTGAAAATGATAGGCGAAAATGGCGCAAAAATTGCGATAAATTCCTACATTTTCGCGCATTCAAAAGTGATGAAAAATCAAAAGATTCGTGGTGTAAAGTGGCATAAAATTATTTTTAGGGATAATAAAATTGAAGTGGGCTTTAGCGATAACGCGCTATTTTTGAGTGTGGAGTCTGTAAATAAAATCTTTGGAATGACTTACGAAAATGCCCTTGCTATGCGCTATAATCCGCCGAAATTCGATGATGAGTTGCATTTACGCGCCAAACTTTTAGGAAGTGATAGTATAAAGCCTATAATTGTGCTTGATTTAGCAATTCAAAGCGATTTGGTGGTAAATATTAACGCGATTTTTCAAAACGCAGATATTTTTGAGATTGTGAAAGTTTAGCCTTGTCATTGCGAGTCCTTGCCAAAGGCAAGGCAATCCACAGAGCAAAACCTAATCATTACTTAAGCAAAACGCAGTGTAGCAAAATCCAAATCGCGCGAATTTACAATATGGGTGAATCCACGCCACACCTCGTCATACTGAGGGCAATAGCGCGAAGTATCCAAAGCGTGTGAATTTAAATCATAAAAAATCGCAATGCTTAAAGGCAAATCAAATAAGTATTCTTTAGATTCACACAAAGTGAGCGAATCGCCTTAGATTCGCGATTCATTAAAATGGATACTTCGCGCTATTGCCCTCAGTATGACGAGGTGAGAGCGAATTATCGTTGCGAGAATCGCGAAGCAATTCGTGGCAAAACAAGCAAAGCGCAGTTTCTTTAGTAATCTATAATTTATTTTTGGATTGCTTCGCTCGTTGCACTCACTCGCAATGACGAATCTTTGCCTTATCATTTGCGCGAATCTAAAAATAAATTTTTACGCATTATCCTTAGTGCGATACCAAATGTATATAATGCCTATTATGCCAATAGGCACTGCAAACCCAAGTATAAGTATTTTAATAAGAACTTTTACCAAAAGCATAATCTTAACATCGGCAATAAGCACTGTGTTACCCAATAGCGTATCTCTTATCTCATCATATATCAAAGTAGCAAATGGATAAAATATTAAATTTATCGTATATATAACAGTTATGGCAATCTGTTTGTCTAAACTAACTTTGTTATTCCATATTAGCAAAAGCATAACAGCCACTATAATCCCACCAAAAAAATAATTCCTAATCAAAAAGCTCGGTGTGAGCGCAGAAAATATATGCTTGATAAAATTCATAGCGCACCGCTTTGTCTTGTAGAAAATGTCAAAATGTCCATCTAAGAACTCCTTAATATTAAAATATCTCATAAAGAGAAATGTATTTTACCCCCCCCCAAGTTGAAACTTGGCTTAAATAAATGCGATTTTTTGAAAAATATGGCGTTAAAAAAGGTGCAAAAATCAAAATTTCCACATTTTTTTGTGCCAATAGCCACAATTTAAGGATTTTATGCTAGAATCGCGGACTTTTAAATGATAAACTTTACATTAAAGGCGGTGCAATGCAAGAAAGCGCAAATGAAATGACAATCAATGTCGAAGAGATTATGAAAGTTTTGCCACACAGATACCCCATTTTGCTCGTGGATAGAATCACGCATTTAGAGTTAGACAAATATGTCGAGGGCTACAAAAATATCACTTTTAATGAGCCTGTTTTTGCGGGGCATTTTCCTGCGAGTCCCATTTATCCGGGCGTTTATATCATCGAGGGTATGGCGCAAACAGGCGGAATCCTAGCCTTTAAAAGCTCTTTTGGAATGGACGCTGTCAATGACGGCTCACGCTTAGTGTATTTTATGAGTATCGATAGGGCGAAGTTTCGCTCTATGGTAAAGCCGGGCGATAAGCTAGTCTATAAAATCGAAGTGCTAAAGCACAAAGGCAAGGTTTGGGTGATTGACGGCAAGGCGTTTGTCGATGATAAACTCGTGGCAGAGGCGGAGCTAAAGGCGATGATTGCGGATTAAGGGCGAAAAATGGCAATTCTGTGGCGAGATTCGGGCGAATCAAAGGCGGATTTGGGCGAATCTATGGCGCGATTGCAAAAGCAAAAATTAAAAAGGCTAAAAAATGACAAATTCAATCATTAAGACAAAACACATTGGCGAAGGCACGGAGATTGGGAATTTTTGCGTGATTGGCGAAAATGTCAAAATCGGCAAAAATTGCAAGATTTATGACGGCGCAATCATTGACGGATACACGACTATTGGGGACGGCACAAAGGTTTTTTCACACGCTGCTTTGGGTAATGAGCCACAAGATTTAAAATACAAGGGCGAAAAGACAGAGCTAATCATCGGCAAAAATAATCTTATCCGCGAATTTACAATGTTTAGTCCCGGAACGGCTGGGGGCGGTGGCAAAACCATTATCGGCGATAATAATCTCTTTATGGCTTATGTGCATATCGCGCACGATTGCGTCATCGGTAATAATTGCATTTTGGCGAATTGCGCGACTTTGGGCGGACATATCACAATCGGCAATGATGTCAATATCGGCGGAATGACGGGGATTCATCAATTTGTTACAATCGGCGATGGCGCGATGATAGCTGGGGCGAGTGCGCTTGGGCGCGATATTCCGCCATTTTGTATGGCACAGGGGAATCACGCCGTGATTCGCGGACTAAACAAATACCGCCTACGCAAACTTTTTGAGAGAGATGAAGTCGATGCGATTTCACGCACTTACAAGCTACTTTTTTCTGGCTCTGCGCCCATAAGAGAATTGGCACAAGATTTGCTAGAAAAGGCGGAATTTGAGAGCATTAAAAAAATATGCGAATTTATCATTAACACTAAGCGGGGAATCCCATTTGTGCGAGGCGAATTAGACAATGAAAATGACGAAAACTAAAAGGAAATAGATGAAAAAAGAGTGCTTTTTGTGCCACTGCGCAGATTCGAATCAAAATCCTGTTTTTTATAAAAAAGGCGTTTTCATCTGCAAAAACTGCTATTCAAACAAAGAAATAGAGGCGATTTTCACAAATGAAGACCAGATTCGCGCACTAAGTGGCAATATAGGCAGTATGCCAAATCGCCTTTATTTCGATGAGAGGCAAGAAACCATTGACTTTAATGACATTTCGCCAAAGGATTTGAAAGCCGCGCTTGATGATTATGTAATCGGGCAGGATAGGGCGAAAAAGTTGCTATCTGTGGCGGTTTATAATCACTACAAGCGAATCGCACAAAAAGACAAAATGCTAAATGATGAGGCGAATGTGGGCGAATTTGATGATTTTGATGATGTGGAAATCGCAAAGTCCAATATTTTATTGCTAGGTCCCACAGGTAGCGGAAAAACGCTTATGGCGCAGACTTTCGCACGATTCCTAGATGTGCCGATTGCCATTTCTGATGCCACGAGCTTAACTCAGGCTGGATATGTGGGCGAAGATGTGGAAAATATCATCACGCGCCTTTATCAAGCCACCGATTATAATATCGAGCGCACACAAAAGGGCATAATTTTCATCGATGAAATTGACAAAATCGCAAGAGTGAGCGAAAATCGCTCTATTACCAGAGATGTCAGTGGCGAGGGCGTTCAACAAGCACTTTTAAAAATCATTGAGGGTAGCCTAGTAAATATCTCTCCACAAGGCGGACGCAAACACCCACACCAAGAGTTTGTGCCAATAAACACGGAGGATATTTTATTTATCTGCGGTGGCGCATTTGATGGGCTAAATGACATTATCAAACGCCGTTTGGGTAGCAATATGCTTGGATTCAACACCGAGAAAAAGGCAATCAACAATGACGAAAACTACTTCCACCTAGTGGATTCAAGCGATTTGATGAGCTATGGAATGATTCCTGAGCTAATTGGGCGACTCCACATTGTCGCTACGCTTGATGAAATCAACGAAGAGGCAATGCTAGATATTTTGCTCCGCCCCAAAAACTCGCTCATTCGCCAATATCAAAAGATTTTCGCGCTAGATAATGTCGCGCTAGAATTTGAGGAAAAGGCTCTGCGCGTGATTGCGCAAAAAGCTATCGAGCGAAAAACGGGTGCTAGGGCGTTACGCGCGATTATGGAAGGGCTAATGGTTGATTTAATGTTTGATATTAAGGATTACGCAAACACAAAATTAGTCATTACAAGCGATTTTGTGAGTGGCAAAGGTGCACCGCTAGTCATCAAAAATAAAGGCAAAAAGAAAATTATATAAAAAAGGAGAGAGATGATTTTAGATAGTATTATAGGTATATTTTCGCAGGACATTGCGATAGACTTAGGGACGGCAAATACGGTGGTTTTGGTGCGAGGGCAGGGCATAGTCATAAATGAGCCTAGCATTGTCGCAGTGCAAAACAACAAATATGGGCGTAGCAAAGTCCTAGCAGTCGGCAAAGAGGCAAAGGAAATGATGGGCAAAACGCCAGATGGAATCGATGCGATTCGCCCTATGCGAAATGGCGTCATCGCGGATTTTGATATGACAGAGCGAATGATTCGCTACTTTATCGAAAAGACGCACAACCGCAAGAAATTTATCCGTCCGCGAATCGTAGTGTGTGTGCCTTACGGGCTTACAGGCGTGGAGCGAAAGGCGGTTAAAGAGTCTGCCGCTAGTGCGGGAGCGCGTGAAGTTTATCTTATCGAAGAGCCTATGGCAGCGGCAATCGGCGCGGGATTGCCCATCAAAGACCCGCAAGGTAGCTTAGTAATCGACATAGGCGGTGGGACCACAGAAATCGGCGTGGTGAGCTTAGGCGGACTTGTGATTAGCAAATCCATTCGCGTGGCAGGGGACAAAATGGACGAAGCGATTGTGGATTATGTCCGCAAAAAATACAATCTTTTGATTGGCGAACGCACAGGCGAGGAAATCAAGCTAAAAATCGGTTGCGCCTACCCACTCGAACAGGCATTAACTATGCAAGTCAAAGGGCGCGACCAAGTAAGCGGACTGCTAAATACTATCGAGCTAACTAGCGAGGACGCACGAGATGCGATAAAAGAGCCATTGCGCGACATTGTCGATGTGCTAAAATCCGTGCTAGAGGTTATGCCACCAGATTTATCAGGCGACATTGTGGAAAATGGCATTGTGCTTACAGGCGGTGGAGCTTTGATTCGCGGACTTGATAAATATTTAAGCGAGACCGTGAAACTGCCCGTTTATGTCGCTGATGAGCCACTTTTGAGCGTGGCAAAAGGCACAGGCAAGGTTTTAGAGGAAGACGCATTCTTAAGTCAGCTAGTCTATGAAGAATAGCCAAATATCAAAGGATTCAAAGCGATAAATGGTAAAAAAACGCAATAGAATCCTTTGGGTTTGCATTATTTTAATCTTTGTTTTATCGCTACTAGAGATAAATAAAGGGCTTTTTAACTACGCCATTTCCTTTGGCGATGGGATTCGCACTCGCATTTACAATCTAAAAACAAGCATTAGCGATTCGCTAGAAAACTACACGAATCAAGCCACGCAATTAGAAAATCTAAAAAATATGAAAGAGCAAAAAGAGCGCAGCGACATACAAATCGCAAATTTAAAAGCCGAAGTAGCGCGAATGCGAACGCTAAGTGGCGCAAATATCAAGCCACGCGAAGTGGATACATTTTTAGTCCGTGCGTATTCGTTTGTGGATATGGGGCAGTATTCGCGTATATGGCTCACAGGCGAGGATTTAGACCCTAAGCTAAAAGAGGGCAATAAAATCTTTGGGCTTATAAAGGACGGCTACACCGCTGGAATCGCATTTTACAAAGACGGCTTGTTGCTAGGTATCCTAAATGGCGATTCAAAAGTCAGCTACGGCGTGTATATCGGCGAATCCAAAAGCATAGGAATCCTAAAAACCGACATAAACGGCAAAGTAGTCGTGGAATACATAAACGCGTGGAATGAAATCAAAGAGGGCGATGAAATCATCACAAACGGGCTTGATAATATCTTTTTTGAGGGGCTTGGCGTGGGGCGCGTGAAAAAAGTGCGACAGGAATTTAGCTACATAGTCGCCGAAGTGGAATTATACAGCCAAAACCGCGAGATAGGGTATTTTTGGTTGTTGGACTACAATATAGATGATTTTAATGCAATTAACCAAATATTAGAAAACACCGAAGACACAACAGAATAAGAGTTCATTATCCACCACATTTTTAAGCAGAAGTATCCCAAAACCACAAAATAATATTATATAATTCCAAATACATTTCAAAATGGGAGCAAAAAATGAAAAATCTAAAGCAACTAATCCTTTGTTTCGCACTGATTTTAGGTGTGAATCTTGCGAATCTAAATGCAGATTCGACAAAACAACGCGCGAATCAAGGGGCGAATCAAAGCACAGATTCAAAGATTACGGCATTTGCGATGATGCCACCACTAACGGCATTGTTAGAAATTCTCTATCCGCAGGGAATGATAGGGCTAAATTACGCACCTTACCCTGAGGATAAGGAATTTATGCCTGAAAATGTCGCCAAACTGCCCGTCATCGGTATGCAAAAGGGCAATGAGCCGATTTTTGAAAAGCTAGTCGCGTTGAAGCCAACCGTGATTTTTTTCAACGAGGGCACGGACAAAAAGATTTTGGATTCCTATCAAAAATTTGGCATTCGCACCATTGAGGTGAGCGCGTTTGATGAGACGAAGTTAAATGAGACGATTAAAACCTACGGAGAGGCTTTGGGCGTGGAAAATCGCGCAAATGAGTTGCTTAACTTTATCAACGCCACAAATGCAAAAATGGCTGACTTAAGCGCGAAAATCACCTATCGCCCAAAGATTTACTTCGCACAAGGGATTGATGGGCTAAATACACAATGCGGAAAGCACGATGACAAGGGCGATTTAGCATATCAAATCGGCGGAATTAACGCCATAGATTGTGGCAAAGACTTTGCTAGTGTGAATTTTGAAATCCTAATGCGCGAAAACCCAGAAGTCATTTTCGTGCGTGAAATCGCGCTCTATAAGCAACTCCGCACCAAACCACCCAAGCAGTGGCAAAATATCTCTGCGATTAAAAATAAGCGCGTCTATTATGCGCCTTCCACGCCTAGTAATTGGCTGATGCGTCCGCCTAGCGTTATGCGAACTATCGGTGTGCCGTTCGCGTTTGCAAAAGTGCATAGCGATATTTTGAGCGAAAGCGAGGCAAAGGCAATGGCGCAGGAATTTTTTGCGAAATTTTTGCGGAAGTTGAGCGATAAGGATTATAAGCGAATCAGCGGTGAATAGGTGCTAAGCAATTCGTCTCTCACGCGACTTTCGCGGGAGATTGAAAAATCCGCTGATTCGTCATTGCGAGGCGATTCGTGCGAATCGCCAAAGCAATCCATAAATTTTAAAGTAAGGGAGCAACAAATGCAAAAAGATTCAAGTCAAAACAACAAAGCCATTTGGGAGCGCAAGGCAAAGACATTTCCGCGATTTTTGAGCGATAGCGATGATACGATAGAGATTGTGGAATTTTGGCGGACAAATGGCGCGGATTTTCGGGGCAGAAGCGCGATTGATATAGGTTGCGGAAATGGGCGATTCGCATTTCATTTGGCAAAAGAGGCAAAAAGCGTCCTTGCGGTGGATATTTCGCAAAAAATGCTTGAAAATTTAGAGACGGACGCAAAAACGCTAAATTTAAACAATATCACTACACTTTGTAGCGCGTGGGAGGACTTTAAAAGCGATTCGACATTTGACATTGCCCTTGCTTCGCTAACCCCTGCGCTAAATAATGAGGACGGATTTTTAAAGGCTACGCGCCTTTTTAGCGAGTATTTTTGCTATGTGGGGTGGGGGAGGATTCGCAAATGCGATTTTATCGATGAGATTTTACGCGCCCACAATGCGAGGCTAGAGCTACCTGTGGGACTGCCAAATGTGCTTATCTGGCTAAAAAAGCTGGGTGTGGAAAACATCAAGCATTACTATATGCCACAGCGATTCACGCACGATTTTGATAGCGTGGAGGGGGCGATTGATAGCGTTGTGTGGAATATCGATGCGCACGGCGCGGTGGCAGATACGCAAAAAGTGCGCGAATTTGTAGAAAAACACGCAAAAAATGGACACATAAGCTATGAAAGCCAAAGAGAAATAGGAATCGCGCTAATACCGCGCTTCACTTGAATTTAAAAGATTTGTCATTGCGAGGCGATTTATCGCCGAAGCAATCCAAACAAAACCTCATCATCGCTAGGCAATTTTTGCGCTTTAGCCTTTTTTATACACCAATCTAGTTTTTATGTAATATGTGCGTTTGGGTGGTGGGAAACTTCGTGCAGCACGGCGAATCGTCCGCAATGCGGTGCTATCAAGCCTTTCACTGCCACTTGAGCTAATCACGCGCAAATCCTCCACCTCGCCACTCACATTCACGCTAAATGCCACGCCCACGACACCATAGAGATTTTTTATCGGCTCTTTGGCGTGATATTTGTTGATAATGCGCGTGATTGCCAAAAAATATGGGTCGTTTTCGCCACTAGATTGCTGTGCTTGTGAAGCCACGCCACCGCGCGAATCGTTATTTGAATCGCTTGATTCGGCATTAGATTCGTGCGAATCCTTTGAATCTACCTTTGAATCTGCGCTAGATTCGGGAGTAGATTGCTTTGGCGATTCTGCAAAATCGCCTTGCAATGACGGCGCGGGGTGCGGTTTTTTAGCCACTTTTTGCACCTTTTTCTGCACCAAAGATTCGCCTCCAAAATCACCAGCGATATTATCTAGTCGTATGCTAAAGGCTTTGGATTCGCCCATTTCGCCCACGAAATTTACTTTTAAATCAATCCACACTAAGCCCAAAATGATAGGCACATAAAGCCCAAGCGCGGTTAAAAAGCCGATTTTGTTACTTGACATAGAAATATTTGCTTTTATCGGGCAGCTCGATTGCGCCAGACTCCACGCCATAAAGCGCGTCAATATTGCGCGTATTTAGGCATTCATCGACTTTGCCAAATGCCAAAATTTCGCCCTCTTTGATTAGGCACACACTATGAGCGATAAAGCACTGCTCGGGGCGGTGCGAGGTTAAAATCACGCTTTTGTTTAGCGACTTTATTAGCCCCAAAAGTTTCGCACACGCGCCCATATCAAGCGCGGAAATCGGCTCATCTAATATCATTATCTCAGCTTCCTGTGCCAAAGCCCTTGCCATTAGCCCTAGCTGCTTTTGTCCGCCTGATAGATTGTAGAATTTTGCGTCCTTTAGTGCGCTAAGCCCTAGCATTTCTAGCGATTTTAGCGCGATTTCTTCATCGTTTTTGTTGTAGTATCCTAGATTCGCATTGGCGAATCGCCCCATAAGCACGACTTCAAAGAGGCTAAAAGGAAATGCGATATTGCAACTTTGTGGCAGATATGCTAGTCGTCTTGCACGAGCCTTGTGGCTAAGATTTGCGATATTTTCGCCATTTACGCACACTGCCCCGCTATATTCCCAAATGCCTAAAATGCACTTCAAAAGGCTACTTTTGCCACTGCCATTTTTGCCCAAAATACAAAGAATTTCGCCATTTTTTAGCGAAAAATTGATATTTGACAAAATGCGCTTTTTGCCTAAGCTAAGCGATAAATCTTTGATTTCAAGCACGATTCAAGCCCTCACTCACACATTTTTCGCACTTTTATTAAAAAATAAAATCACCACAAAGATAGGGATTCCAAGCACGGCGGTGATGATGCCTAGCGGTATTTCGGTATTTGCCACGCTACGCGCTAATGAATCGCATATCAGCAAAAACAATGCGCCAAAAAGAAATGCAAATAGCACACTAAAGCGGTGATTTGCCCCGATGATTAGGCGCGAAATGTGCGGGATTACCAGCCCTATCCACCCGATGATTCCGCCCACAGCCACACTGCAACTAGCTAGTAGCGTGGCAATGACAATAAAAAATAAGCGCATTGCCACCACGCTAACCCCAAGCGTCCTTGCCGAATCGCTATCGAGATTCAAAATGTCAATGTAATTTGCCAAAAGAGTGCAAAGCACTATGCTACAAAGTGCCACCACGCAAAGCACAAATAGCGGAAAATCGCTCACAAAAGCTAGTGAGCCTAAAAGCCAATAAGTGATATTTGGCAAAGTATTGTAAGGGTCAGCGACAATTTTTAGGAATGAAACTCCCGCGCCAAAAAACGATGACGCGATGATTCCGCCTAAAATCAGCATTAAAATGCCCTTATTCCTATCGAAAATAAAGCTTAAAAATAGCGCGACACACATCGCAAGGAATCCAAATGTAAAGCTCAAAATCTCCACGCCAAGCATATCATAGCCCAAAATCATGCCCAAAGCCGCGCCAAAACTCGCGCCATTTAGGACGCCCAAAATGCTAGGGCTTACAAGCGGATTGCCGATAATGCCTTGATACAGGCTTCCACTCAAAGCCAAACTCGCCCCTACGGCTAGGGCAGCGATGATTCGCGGTAGGCGAATGTCATTTATTAGGCTTGATTCGTAGTTTTGGGTGCTTTCTTGTGGCGCGAAAATCAGCCTAAGCGAATCGCCAAAACCTATATCTATCTCGCCAATGGTTAGCGCGATGAGAGACGCGCCTATCAGCGTGAGCGTGAGCGCAAACAATATCAAAATCTTAAATCTTTTTGGCATTTGGCTTTCTCAAATCCGTCCCCATAAAATATATGCGAAATTATATAATATTTTTAAAAATATTTCGCTTGTGGCGGGAAAAATTTAGGAATCTTTTGGGGAAATATAAATTTCGTGGTTTACTTTTAATCGCTTCGCAACTCTATTCGCTCAAAATTTCAAACAATTCTTTGATAATCTTTGGGTGCAAGATTTTTCCGCTATGGTGTGGTAAAACCATTCGCTTGGAGTCTTTTTTATAGATTCTATGGCTACCTTTTTGCCTATCGATGACAAAGCCATTTTGCAAGAGTAATACTTCCGCTTCCTTTGCTGTGAGTTTTGGTAGCTTATCGCCCAAATGCCACCTCGATAGGCGTTATCATCGCCTCTTTTGTGGCAATGCTTTGTATCTCGCGCTCCCCCAAGCTCTCCAAATATAGCTCAATGGCTTCTTTGATATTTGCCCTTGCTTCCTCAAAACTCGCTCCCTCGCTTACGCAACCCTTTAGCTCAGGCACAAAAGCAAAGTAGCCGTTTTCGTCTTTCTCTATCACTGCATTTATTAGCATTGCTTGTCCTTTTGAATTTTTCGCGTATTGTAGCATAAATTTGTGGGTTGTTTGGAATCGCTATGATTCCAAACAATTAAGCGTTAGTATTTATATTCCAAGCCTAGTAGGATTCGGCGTCCTGCTTGATAGTAGTCGCTGCCGTAGTAGTAGTTTTTGTCAAATAAATTATACGCGCCTAGTGATAGCTGAAAATCTGGCACAGATTCAATCGGGCGCAAATTCACTTTTAAATCCACAAGCCAAATATGATTATTTTTCACATAGTTGTTGTTGCTATCCACATCCCACTGCGGACTTTGATAAGTTAAATATGCGATAATATCAAAGAATTTCACAGGTGTAGTCATAAAGCTAAAGTTAAAGATATGATTTGGATAATCCAAAATCCTTGAGCCGTCATTACCATAGCTAGAGCCGTCTTTGCTTGTCGTTTTGCGCTCTGCGTAAGTGTAGTTTGCGCCAAGCGTGATTTTATCATCTAGGAATCCTTGACTTAGCCCCACTTCTACGCCGTAGGAATAGCCCTCTTTGGCGTTGATTAGTTTTGTGCATCGATTGCCTTGAGTGCAGGAATTATTTGGCATACTAATAGAAATCATCATATCACGCAAATTATTATAAAATACCGCCGCGCTAAATTTAGTCGCTTCCCATTCAAATGTCGTGCCGATTTCATAGTTTATCGCAGATTCGGGTGCGAGATTTGGGTTTGGCACTCTGCGTCCCCAAGTGCTAGAGTATTTATCTTTAAGTGTAGGAATCTTAGACTTTTTCCCCGCATTTAGATAGATAGTCCAAAAGTCGTTAATATCAAAGTAAAGGATTCCTTGTAAAGTCCAGCCCTGCGCTGCTTTTTGTTTATCGCCCTTAACATTTGACAACATAGCTTTTCTAATCATATCATTTCTATCATAGCTACCACTTAGTGCGAATCTAAACCAGCTGATTCGTTGCGCATATTCTGCAAAAATGCTTGTGGTAATGTCGCGCAAATCGTCTTTTTCTTTTACGAATTGATTGCTCGTATTCCACCGCTCATTAGTATTTCTATGCGTATCTTGCTTTAGATTTACACCAAATTTAAAGTCGATATTTTCCCCAAAGGTAAAATCCACCGTCTCAATAAGCCCTAAAGAGTAGTCATTGTAGGTTGAAGTATAGGGCTTATCGGGGCTAATGCTACTTTGCGCCCAAGTTGTCTGCTGAATACTTGAGCCATTCCAAGCACCTACAACTTTCAAAATATTATAAAAGCTATCATAATATAGCTTTGTATTTAGCGATACCATATCGTTGAATCGCGAATTACCCAAAATATAGGCGGTGATTTTATCATATTGGGGCCACTCCCAAAGATTTTGCGTAGTGCCACTTGCGCCTATCAAGCCACCCTTTTCGCCCTTTTGATAGATGAAGTTTAGAGAATACTCGTGGTTTGCATTTGGCTCGAATCCTACTTTAGCGCGAAGCGTGTGGTTTGTGTAGTTTGAGCCTATCTTTTTATTGTGTGGTTGAACCGTTGTAGGCTTAAAATTACTAGATAGATTTAGCGAATCGCGATTTGTAAAATCATAGCCGACTTGAAAATACCACTGCCCCAAATTGCTACCTACTTGGGCTTTTAGCCGATGCTCGTTATTTGAGATAAAAGTATAGCCACCATAAATCTCTAGCTTATCGCTTGGCTTTGAAGTGATGACATTTACAGAGCCACCCAGCGTATTTGCCCCATAGAGTGGCGAAGTGTAGCCTTTGGAGACGGAAATCTCGCTCACGCCAAAGCTACTAAACTGCGCCCAATCCGTCTGCCTATCATAAATGGAATGCACGGGAATCCCATCGACAAATAGCCCGATATGTATGGTGCTATAACCGCGAATCCCGATAGTCGGCTCACCGCGCGGACCTGAGGGAGATTGGATAAAGACGCCTTGCGTGTGGCGCAAAGCCTCAGCGACATTTTGCGCTCCCTCTCTTGCAATATCCTCGCTTGTAACAATAGATACGGTGGTGTTACTATCGGGGCTTGTGGTTACCACGCGCTCGATTCGTCCTAAGTCATAAGTGTGAGTGAGTGGGATTCGCGTGGATTCGGCTTTGGATTCGGTGGAATCTGCGCTTGGATTCGTAGTGCTTGGATTCACATTTTGATTTGTATCATTTTGTGCCAAAATTATATTTCTATTTATA
>JBNMKJ010000029.1:0-31102 GCA_050874285.1 Helicobacteraceae bacterium
GATTCGCACAAAGGAAGCACCGCAGGAGGATAAGCGATTCGTAGAAATAAAGCGCGAAAATCAAGAAGTAGAGATTTATGCTTTGGCGTTTAAGATACCAAATTTCGAGCATAAAGACCAAATCGCGCTGTCTTTGCTAAGCTACATTTTAAGCAATGGCAAAAGCGCGATTTTAACGCAAAATATGGTTACAAAAGAGCAAATCGCACAAAGCGTGTATTGCTACAATATGGAGCTAAAAGATGATGGGCTTTTTATCTTTATGGCAGCAGGAAATGAGGGCATTAGGGCTGAATCATTGCAAGATTCATTGCTAAAACAGCTTGATTTGATAAAGCAAGGCAAAATTACCCCAAGCGACATTGACAAGGCAAAAATCAACATAAAGGCGGATTTCATCTATGGGCTAGAAAATAGCTCATCGGTGGCGTCTTTGTATGGTGGCTACTTTGCGCGTGGAAATATTAAGCCACTTTTGGAATATGAGGAAAATTTCGATAAGATTACGGCGAAAGATTTGATTGCGGTGGCGAATCGCTATTTTAACACTGAGCATTCAACAACGCTATTTTTAAGGAAAAAATGATGACAAAAGTTATAGGCGCGATGAGTGCGCTAATCACGCCATTTAAAGATGATAAAATCGATTTTGTAAGCTATGAGAAAATCATCAAGCGACAGATTCGCCACAAAATGGACGCTTGTGTGCCTATCGGCACGACAGGCGAATCCACGACTTTAAGCCACAGCGAACATAAAGAGTGCATTGAAGCGTGTGTAAGCATTTGCAAAGGCACGGGCGTTCGTGTTTTGGCGGGTGCGGGTAGTAATTCCACAAAAGAGGCGGTGGAGTTAGCGCGATTCGCGCAGAGTGCGGGAGCGGACGCGATTTTATGTGTCGCGCCATATTATAATAAACCCACGCAGGAGGGGCTTTATCAGCATTTTTTAGAAATCGCAAATGCCATTAGCATTCCTGTGCTACTTTATAATATTCCCTCACGCACGGGCGTTAATATCGATATTGCCACTATGGAGCGACTTTTTAATGCGAATCCAAATATTTATGGCGTAAAAGAGGCTAGTGGCGATATTGAGCGCGTGGTTGCGCTAAATGCTAGGATTCCAAACTTTCACATTTTAAGTGGCGAGGATTCCATAAACTATCCTATTTTGGCAAGTGGTGGCGTGGGGATTATTAGCGTAACGGGCAATTTACTGCCAAATAAAATCGTGGATTTGGTAAATAGTGCAAAAAATGGAGACTTTAAAAAATCTCGCGCCATAAACGCCGAGCTTTTTGCAATCAACAAAGCCCTATTTTGCGAGACGAATCCCATTCCTATCAAAACGGCAATGTGGCTTTGTGGATTCATCGAATCACTCGAATTTAGGCTTCCACTAAGCAAAATGAAAAAAGAAAATTTGACGCATTTAGAAAACATAATCAAACAATACGAGGTGCAACAATGAGTAATAATATGAAAAATAAAGTGCTTGTAATAAGCGGTGCTACGAGGGGAATCGGCAAGGCGATTTTGTATAAATTCGCGCAAAATGGCGTGAATGTGGCTTTCACATACAATCGCAACGAGGAAGAGGCGCAAAAAATCGCAAACGATGTGGCGCAAAAATACGGCATAAAAGCAAAGTTTTATCCGCTAAATGTGCTAGAGCCTGAGCAATATACCGAGCTTTTTGCCAAAATCGATGCGGATTTTGGGCGCGTGGATTTTTTCGTATCTAACGCAATCATTTATGGCAAAAGCGTGGCGGGAGGATTCGCGCCATTTATGAGACTACGCCCCAGAGGATTAAATAATATCTACACAGCGACCGTTTTAGCCTTTGTCGTGGGGGCGCAAGAGGCAGCAAAACGAATGCAAAAAAACCTAGAAAATGGCGAATCTTGCGGTGGCGCAATCGTTTCCTTAAGCTCTACGGGCAATCTTGTGTATATGCCAAACTACGCAGGACACGGCAACTCCAAAAACGCCGTAGAGACAATGGTAAAATACGCCGCGCAGGAATTAGGCGAATTTAAGATTCGCGTAAATGCCGTGAGTGGCGGACCTATTGACACAGACGCACTTCGTGCATTCCCAGACTACGCGCAAGTTAAGGCAAAAGTCGAGGAACAATCTCCGCTAAATCGTATGGGAACGCCTGAGGACTTGGCAGGTGCGGTGTATTTCCTATGTGATGAGGCGCAAAGCTCGTGGCTCACAGGGCAGACTATCGTAATTGACGGTGGCACAACATTTAAGTAAAAATAGGCAGATTCGTAGAAAAATATGCGCAATATTCCTAATGTTTTGACTATTTTTAGAATCTTGCTTACATTTTTGTTGCTTTGTGTGATTTTGTATCGCCCATTTCCTAGTTTCGTGGATTTTTCGTGGGTGAATTATACGGCGTGTTTGATTTTTTGTATCGCCTCTATCACGGACTTTTTTGACGGCTATATCGCGCGAATCTACAATGTAAAGTCCAAATTTGGCGAGGTTTTTGACCCTTTAGCGGATAAAATGCTGATTTTGGGCGCGTTTATTGGGCTTTTGCTGCTTGAACGAGCGAATCCTTGGGCGGTATTTTTGATTTTAAGCAGAGAATTTTTTATTACAGGACTGCGCGTAATCGCCGCAAGTGAGGGCAAAAATGTCGCTGCGAATAATCTAGGCAAATACAAAACAGGCTTTCAAATAACAGCTGTGGCATTTCTACTAGCGGATTTATTTCCCGGTGGCGAGGCGCTGCTGTGGATTGCGGTGTTTGTAACGCTGTATTCGGGCTATGATTACACGAGGGCATACTATAAAAGCGTGTGAATCGCGAGAATCGCCGAATCTGCGCATAAAATAATTTAAAAGGCAAATAAATGTGGCTAATAGTTTCAATTTTGGTGCTTTCATTTTTAATCTTTTTCCACGAGCTGGGGCATTTTTTAGTGGCGCGACTTTTTGGCGTAAAGGTGCTAGTTTTTAGTATCGGCTTTGGCAAAAAGATTTTCGTAAAACGCGTAAATGGCACAGAATACGCCATTTCGGCGATTCCACTTGGTGGCTATGTGCAGATGAAAGGGCAGGACGATTTAAACCCATTGGCGCGTAACGAGGACGCCGATAGCTATACCACAAAGGCTCCGTGGCAAAAGATTTGCATATTATTTGCTGGTAGCGGGGCGAATCTGCTGTTAGCATTTTTGCTCTACATTTACATTGGACTTGTTGGAATCACCACGCTTTTGCCTGTGGTGGGGGCGAGTATGGAAAATTCTCCCGCGCAATTAGCAGGGCTAAAAGAGGGCGATAAAATACTAAAAATCGATGATAAAAATATCAAAATCTGGCGTGATATTGCGGATTATGTCGGCGATAAAACTGAGGCGGTAAATATAAGTTTTTTGCGCGATAATGAGTTGAGGACGATTACGCTAACGCCACAAGTAAGAGATTCCAAAAATATTTTTGGTGAGAGCATAAAGCAGAGTTTTATCGGTGTCCGCGCAAAAGGCGACATTGGAGTGGTGAAATATGAGTGGAGTGAGATTATCCCATTTGCGTGGAATGAGACGGTGTATGCGGGTAAAATGATACTCTTAAGCGTCCAAAAGCTAATCACAGGCATAGTGCCGACAAGTGAGCTAGGCGGTCCCATTGCCATTGTGCAAATCATCTCAAACGCCACGCAAAACGGACTTGTCGCGCTTTTTAGCATAACCGCGCTTATTTCGATAAATTTAGGGCTACTCAATCTTTTTCCTATCCCAGCGTTAGATGGCGGACACATTATTTTCACGCTATATGAGTGGATAACGCGAAAGCCATTAAGCGAAAAAGTGCTATACCGCCTAATCGTCTTTGGCTGGGCGTTGCTTTTAAGCCTAATGGCACTTGGAATCTACAACGACATAGCGCGAATCGCCACCAAAACAATGCCCTAAATGGTGGCGTTTGTGGGCTTTGAATCTTTGAGAGGGCAAATTTTAAAAACGGAGGCGCAAAAATGAAAGAAATTTTACAGGAAAATCTTAGAATTTTAATGGAAAATATCGAAACGGAGCGACTAAAATATTCCGCTCATCACATTATCAAGCTAGTTGCAGTGTCAAAATACGCGCCACTAGAGGCGGTTACTGCGCTTTATAGCGCAGGGCAGAGGGCATTTGGCGAAAACAAAGTCCAAGATTTAAAGGCAAAAATGCAAGGCGCGGAAAATCTCCCCATTGAGTGGCATTTTATCGGCACTTTGCAAGAAAATAAAATAAACGCGCTTTTGGCTTTAAAACCCACGCTTTTTCAGGCATTAGATTCACTAAAACTTGCAGAAGCGTTGCAAAAGCGGTTAGAGGCAAATAATCAGATTCTAAATTGTTTGCTTGAGGTTCATAGTTCGCACGAATCTAGTAAGAGCGGTTTTGGGCTTGAATCGGCGGTGGATTCGTATCTACAAATCCAAGATTCTTGCCCGAATATCCGTCTTAAAGGCATTATGACGATTGCCACAAATTCAAATGATATAAAAGTGCAAGATATTTGCTTTAAAAAGACAAAGGATATTTTTGATTCATTGCGTGAATGCGGCGCGGAGATTTTGTCAATGGGAATGAGTAGCGATTATAAAGTGGCGATTGCAAACGGCGCAAATATGGTGCGAATCGGCAGTGAGATTTTTAAAAGTTAGCACTTAGTGCGCCAACCTCTAAAAACCACAAAAATTGCTATTTATTTCTTGCCTGTTAGTCTTTTGCACATTTCATCAGTTACATCGCAAGTGATTTTTGGAGGAACCGTTGTGTCATCTTTGCCATCGCGATTCTTTTGCTCTATTGTTATGGTTAGTGTTTTTTGTTTGCTACCTGAGCCTACTACCATTTTTATATCACTAGCACTATTGACAACAAATTGACAACCTGTCCCAGTGCTTTGACCAATCGTGGATTGTAGTATGTTTTCAAAATCTTTACTTTTGACGCTCAGTCCGCTACCTTTCATAAACAATTTTGTATATTCTCTTGTGATTTCGCTTTGGGCTTCGGATAAATCCGTGCGGAGCTTCGCGTAACACGCATCTTCTCTACCCATAATCATTCTAGGCACTGCCACTGCAGCTAAGATTCCTAATATCACTATGATAAATACGACCTCTATCATCGTAAAACCAAATCTTTTCATAATTGCACTCCATATTTATAATCCGTTAATTATAGCCAAAAATTCTAAAATAATTTTTAAAATATTTATTTTTAATTTACTATTGAATTATCAAAGTAACTTTAGAATATTTTATACACACAAAATTAACCTAATTTTTTCTAATGGTATAGAATGACATAAAATAAATCTTTTTTCTAGTGTGTGCAAAATCGTAGCAACTTGTATTGGGATTATATTTTAAAGCAATTTGCACTTGAAAGTGCAAATCCACATCATATCCACTCGTCATTGCGATATTCGGGCAAATGCTCGAATCGTGGCAATCTACGCCCACACCTCGTCATTGCTTTGGCGAATCGCAGATTCGCCAAAGCAATCCAAAATAAAAACCCAAATCCCCACAAATTTTATGCTACAATTTCGCCTTATAGATTCGCGCTTTTTCGTTGCAGATTTAAGCGAATCTATAAAATTTAAATTTTAATAAAAGGAGATAAATATGCAACAAAATTTCACTTCATTACTTGGCACAAATAGGGGGGGGGGCAGAATAGATTAAAGGCAGATTCGCACTCTAACTTCAAAAACTCTCACAAACTCCCTAAAATCGCTCTTAGCTTAGCATTCTTACTTGGTAGCGCAAATATCGCATTTGCTGAGGAAAGCGGTGGATTCATAGGAATCGGCATTGGTGGCGGAGGCACGGAACTTTCTATGTCTGGCTACAATGATGAAGGCAATTTTGATGACAAATTCAATGATGGCGGTATAGACTACGGCTTTGTAGTAGGTTACAAGCAATTCTTTAATGACTATTTAGGACTACGATATTACGCAAATTTAGACATTCATCACAATCTTAGCAAACAATATGGATTCGGTAGCGATGAGTTTGGAAATGATATTTTTGAAAGAAGCGACATTACACTAATCACTTACGGCGTAAATGTAGATTTCTTGGGTAATTTCGTAGTTACAGATATTGCGGATTTCGGTGGATTTATAGGATTTGGAATTGGTGGCAATACGATTAAGGGCAAATATTTTAAAGATATGGAGGCTGGATTTGTCGAATCTTTCGGCTCAAAGCTCAAATACACAGGCTTTGATGCGTGGCTAAATGTGGGCTTACGCACAAATATTGCCAAATATCACGGCATAGAAGTTGCCGTGCGAGTGCCATTTCTAAATACACTATTGATGGATATTCCTTACAACGATGATGTTGGCAGTAGTGCAAAGTATAAACTAGGACAAAATGTTAGAGTTTTGGCACGATATACTTTTAGCTTTTAAACGCGGTTGAATCACTTTTTGTGTATAAATCGCACCCCATTAGTCATTGCAAGATTCGGCTAATGCCGAATCAAAGCAATCCATTTGTTTTGGATTGCCACGAATTTGCTAACGCAAATTCTCGCAATGACGAAGTGGGTGATTCGCCCTCGCAATGACAGCACAATCGCGCGATTCGCCCTTGCAATCACAAATATTAAAGCGACTTTAAAATATTTTTTATGCCTTCCACCACAAAATCCACTTCATTTTTGCTAATGATATAAGGTGGCATAAAGTAAATGCTCTGCCCCAATGGACGCAAGATTAGCCCCTCTCTCAACGCTAATTTACTCACTTCAAGGCTAAAACGCCCTTTGAGATTAAACTCGCCCACCACCTCAAAGGCAAAAATCATACCTTGATGGCGCAAATTCGCCACGCAGTCAAACGCCCCTAGCTCACAAAATCGCCCCCAAATATACTCACTCAAAGCGCGGTTGCGCTCCACCACATTTTCGCGCTCAAACAAATCCATCACTGCATTCGCACACGCAATCGCCAAAGGATTGCCCGTGTAGCTGTGTGAGTGCAGAAACGCACGATTTATATCGCCTAAAAATTCGCCATAAGTCTCATCGCTCATCACAACCGCCGAGAGTGGCAAATATCCGCCTGTAATGCCCTTTGACAAGCACAAAAAATCTGGCACAAAATCACAGATTTCTAACGCAAACATTTCCCCACTGCGCCCAAATCCCACCGCGATTTCATCAAAAATTACATAGATTCCTTTAGTCCTTGCTAACTCACACGCGCCTTTTACAAACTCTTTTGGATACATTCGCATATCCCCAGCGCACTGCACGAGTGGCTCTAGCACAAAGGCACAGATTTCGTTTTCATCGATGATTTGGGCGAATCGCTTTAGTGCGGATTTGACCGCCTCCGCGCTTGAATCGCTAGGCAAAGGTGCTTGAATATTGCTAATTAAAATATTTTTATAAGTAGCCTTGTAAAGCCCCACATCGCCCACGCTCAAAGCCCCAATCGTCTCTCCGTGATAGGAATTTTCTAGTGATAAAAATGCGCTTTTTGGATTCCCACGCAGGATTCCCAAATGATGACTCATTTTTAGTGCCACTTCAATCGCGCTACTGCCATTGTCCGCGTAAAAAACCTTATCCAAGCCCTTTGGTAACTTCTCAATCAATCGCGCCGAAAACCGCACAATGCCCTCATAAGTGTATCCTGCAAAGATGATATGCTCCACCAAATCGATTTGCTCTTTTAGTTTTTGGCTGATATATGGGTGATTATGCCCGAATAGATTCACCCACCACGAGCTTATGCAATCGATATATTTATTGCCGTAAAAATCATAAAGATACACGCCTTCGCCGCGCTTTATAGGCATTATGGGGAAGTTTTCGCATTCTTTCATCTGTGAGCAAGGATGCCAAATGTGCGCCAAATCCTGCGCGATTAGATTTTCTACAAATTGCTTATCCATTCTAAAATCCTTTGTAAATTTCCTTAAAAATGCGCTAAAAGTATGTTACAATTTCAAAATTATACTTTAATTTTTAAGGATTGTCTTTTGATTTCGTGGATGCAAAAACATAAAAAATATCTCATCATAACCATTTGGATAAGCACGATTGCCTTTATCGCCGCTGGTATGGTGGGCTGGGGTGCGTATAGCTTTAGCTCATCAAGCAATTCTGTGGCAAAGGTGGGCAAAGTCGCCATTAGCGCAAATGATTTGAATTTAGAATATAGCAATCTGATTCGCCGTTACGAGCAAAATACAGGCGTTACGCTTGATGTGGAACAAGCAAGGGCGTTAGGCTTTGAAAATTTTGCCTTGCAAATGCTGATAAATAAGGCTTTGTTAGAGAATTTTTCGCTAGATAGCGGGATTCGCATTAGCGATGAGGAAGTTTCGCGTGAGATTAGCACGATTAACGACTTTAAAAAAGACGGCGTTTTTGATGCGAATCTCTACAAAGAGATTCTCCGTGCGAATCGCCTAAAGCCCACTGATTTTGAGGAAAAAACGCGCAGAGATTTGCTAATACAAAAAATCCTAGAGCTTTTTCCTGCGATTGTAACGCCACTAGAGCGCGAAGTGCTAACCGTAGCGATGAATCTCCAAGATAGATTATCTATTCAAATTTTGGGCGCAAATGATGTGCGCGTGGATATTAGCGAGGAAAAGCTAAAGAAATTTTATGAGGAAAATAAGGAAAATTATAAAAGCAAAAAAAGTTTTGAAGTCGAGCTTATAAGCCACAAAATCGATGAAGTAGAGGCAAATGAGGCGGATTTGCAAAAATACTTTGATGATAATTTGCAAAACTACACAAAAGACGGCGTCCGCGCGGAATTTGCGCAAGTCAAAGACAAAGTCAAAAGCGACTTTGTAGAGTGGAAAGCAAAGCGCAACGCGCTTGAGTCTAGCATTGCTTTGCGCGATTCCAAAATAAAGGGCGAAGTTTTAACTATCAGCGAAGATTCGCACCCTATGCTTGTAAATGCACTATCAACAAGCAAATCAAAGACACGAATCGAGCCGATTTTGGATAATGGCGTGTATTTTGTGGCAAAGATTATCAAAGAAATGCCACAAGCCATAGAGGATTTTAGCAAGGTAAAAGCGCAGGTGCGGAGAGATTACGCGCCACAAGCATTAAGAGACGCGCTAGTTGCGGAGGCAAAAAAACGGCAGAATGTATTTTTAGGAAGCGACATAGGCTTTTTTGGTTTTGGGAGCAATCGCCTCATTCCATCGCTAAACGCACTTGAAACGCAACAAGTGCTAAAAGAAATCTTTAGCTCTGCGAATAAAAATGGATTCGTGCTACTTGGTAATAAGGTGCTTTTATATAGTGTTTTGGAACAAAAAATGCTAGAAAATAACCAAAATTTGCAAGTTTATAATGACTTTAAATCGCGAATCTTAGAGCAAACCGTGTTTGATTTTCTTAGCAAACAATACAAAGTCGTAAATAACTTTAGGCAAGGGGACACAAGATAATGGAGCAGATAGTTCTTGGCATTGACATTGGCAGTTCAAAGATATGCTCTCTAATCGCTGATATTCAAAGCGGACAGCCACGAATCTTAGGCGTAGGAATCGCCCCGTCAAAAGGCATACAAAAAGGCGCGGTAAAGTCTATCGATGCAGCCTCAAAAGCGCTAAAAGAATCGCTAGATGAAGCAAAGAGAATGGCTGGTGTGGAGGTGTCTAAAGCTGTTATCGCTATTTCTGGTAATTGTGCTAGAAGTGATAGTTTAAATGCGGTGGTTGGACTACCAACAAGTTGTGAGATTAGCATAAAGGAAATCAATCGCGTTATGCAGCAGGTTGGTTGGACGGCACGAAATGAGATTCCTAACAATTACGAATTAGTGCATATTTTGCCGTATTCTTTTAAGTTAGATAATAGAGAAGCCATTGATGACCCATTTGGTATGATAGGCACACAATTAGAGGTATCCACGCGTATAGTTTATGCACATAAGGCAGATTTGGCAAATCTTAAAAAAGTCGTCCAAAGCGCTGGTGTGGAGGTAGCTGGAGTGGTGCTAAATGCTTATGCTAGTTCGATTGCAGTGCTAAGCGATGATGATAAAGAATTAGGCGTGTGTTGCATTGATATGGGTAGCGATAGTTGTAACTTTATGATTCATCGTGGTAATTCTATGCAATATGAGGACTTTTTACCTGCTGGTTCGTGGAATATTACAAATGACATTGCCACTGCGCTTAGCACTACTATTGACATAGCTGAATATATCAAAAACAAACACGCAAAATTAAGCGACTTAGATGATGATGAGAAGGGAGCGACATTAGATGATGTCCCTATGCGAAATGGCGATTCGCGTATGGTGCAGTATGAAATCTTGCACGGTATAGTTTGTAGCAGAGTTTCTGAAATGTTGCAAAAAATTGAGCACTCTTTAGCTAAAAGCGGATTTAAAAATACGCTTGGCGCAGGTGTAGCTATCACAGGTGGAATGGCATATATGCGAGGGCTAAAAGATTTATCAAAAAAAGTATTTATGAATCTATCCGTGCGAATCGCCGAGCCAAATGAAATCAACGAATCTTTTGATATTATCCGCAAAAAAGGCGAACAAAAGGGCATTCCCTATGCTTGTTTTTCCACTGCTATTGGAATTATTTTGTATGCGTCTGGTAGATTTACAAACTACGAGTTAGATGCAAATCTTAAGATAAAAACCAAACAAAAAGCGCCATCTCTTAAAAAAACAAATCTGTCCGATATAGACAAAAAAGAGGATTTGAATGACATAAAGCGTAAAAAAGAAGATGAGCCACAAATCCCACTAAGAAAACGAAATGGTTTTGACAGATTGATAGATTGGCTTAAGAGATTATTTTAAGGAGACACAATGGAAGTAACTTTCAAAGAAGAAATGTATAGTAAAAACGAAGTGCGAATCGGTGTAGTTGGCGTAGGTGGCGGTGGTTGCAATACCATAAATCACATTATAAGACACGGCGTTCATAGGGCTATCAAACTAATTGCGCTAAATACCGATGCGACAGCGCTAGAAAGCACGACCGCACATAGTAAGATTTTGCTTGGCGAGAAAACTACGCAAGGCTTTGGTGCAGGTATGAATCCAGATAAAGGCAAGAAAAGCGCTGAGGAAAGCTATGAGACAATCAAAGATGAGCTAAAAGAATTTAATATCATTTTCATTGCTACTGGGCTTGGTGGTGGCACAGGCACAGGCGCTACGCCCATAGTTGCTAAGGCAGCTAAAGACATCGGCGCACTTACTATCGCGGTAGTTACTACGCCATTTAAACACGAAATGAATAAACGCGCACAAATCGCCGAAGCAGGGCTAAAAGAGCTAAAAGATAAAGTTGATACAATCATTGTGATTCCTAATGAAAAATTGTTATCCGTCATCGATAAAACGCTAAGTGCTGAAGATAGCTTTAAACTTGTGGATAATGTGGCTTCACAAGCTGTTCGTGGCGTGGCTGGATTCATACTATCTGATAGTGGTGGCGGAATGAATATTGACTTCGCGGATTTAAATACCATTATGGAATTTAAAGGGCTAGGACTTATCGGTATCGGCGAAAAAGACGGCGAAGATTCCGCTATAGAGGCAGTCAAAGAGGCAATCGAATCGCCACTGCTTGATAATATCAGCATTAAAGGTGCAAAAGGTGCGATTATCCACTATACTATAAGCAGAAAATATCCACTATCTTGGCTTACCGATGCTAGTTATATCGTGCAACAGCAGCTTGATGAAAATGCTGACTGCAAACACGGCTGGTCGTATGATGATAGCTTAGAGCCTATGCAAATTAAGGTTACTTTGGTAATCACAGGATTTGAAAAGGAAATCTTGCAGACAAGAGAGCAGGAAGTGGAACAACACCAAAAAATCCAACCACGCGACCCTAATAATATTACTTTAGTTAGTGGAAGGTATCTAAAAGATGTGGTTGGTGGCACTAGGAATTATCCTACAGCCTATGATGAAGATATGGACTATCCCACATTCCTTAGAAACCAACAAGATTGAAATTCCTAGTCATAATCGGCATAGTCGCGCTTTGCGGATTTTTTATCCTGCGCGATTCCACACCAAAGGGCGTTTGTCCGCTAAATGGCACACATATCATCACACTTGGCGACAGCCTTGCAAATGGCTTTGGTGTCGATGAAAATGACAGCTTTGCCATAAAAGTTCCGCAGATTTTAGGCAAAAGCGCGATTAAGTTAGGCATCGATGGCGAAATCAGTAGCGGACTTTTAGCGCGAATCGATAGCGAATTGCAGGGCAAAAATTTAGGCGCGATTATCATCTCTATCGGTGGCAACGACTTTTTGCGAAAGCTAGATAGAGCCACCACAGAGCAAAATATCAAGGCAATAGTCCAAAAAGCAAAGGCAAAATCCTCTTGCGTTGTGCTACTTGGCGTCCCTGATGGCATTTTAGGCGGACTTGCAGGTGGCGTATCGCGCGTGTATTACGACATTAGCGAAAGCGAGGGCGTTTTGCTCGAATCAAGCGCAATGCCACAAATCCTAAAGCAACATTCCCTAAAAGTCGATGAGATTCACCCAAACAAAGACGGACACGCCATAATCGCCCAAAATATCGCCGAGCTAATCAAAAAGGCAAAGTGATAGCGCAGATGAATACAAAAATATTAAATATTTATATTCGCTTTATTTTGGCTTTGACATTTGGAATCTGTGCGCTAAATGCGGAAAATTTGGCGGTGGATTCGGGCGATTTGATAGATTTAAAAGATTCGGCAGATTTAAGCGATTTTGCGGATTCAAAGCGCGAATCTAGCGCGATTTATATCGCCAAAAAATCCACAAACACCGCCAAAATTAACGATTCCCAAGCTCCGCTTACGCTTTATCGCAAAAATGGCTTTATTGGGCGAATCGGCATAGGCGCGGACTATCTCTATCACAAGGCAGGGGACACAAAACTAGATGGCGTTGTAATGTCCGTAAATGGCGCGTTAGGGTGGAATTGGCGCGATTACGCCAAGCTAGAATTTGGCGCGTCTTTAGGCGCAGGACCGCTAGACATAAAGGGCGCATATCCCATAGGTGCGGAACAAATCGGCACACAGCCACTAAGCAGATTTGATTTTAGTGGCGGAATCGCCCTAAATTTTGGCTTTGAGCTAAAGGGTGGATACAATATCAGCTCGGCATTCAAAGCGTGGGACAACGCGCTATACATAAATGGCGGATTTGAAGTGGCGATTTTTTCGCACTGGGCGACTTATGTGCCTTACTCCACGCTGCTTGGATATATGAATCTTTTTGTTGAGGTGGAGGGCAGAAGTGCGCTTAGCCAAAAATGGGCGATTGACTACTTTGTGCGCGGATTTGGCGGGGCTAGTGTGATAAATATCGGTGGCGAGGACTTGCAGACAAGCCAAACTGATATACTTTCAGAGGCGCGTTTGTGGGGGCTAAAAGTCGGCATAGGCGGAAGCTACAAAATCGGCGATAGGGCGTTTGTATTCGTGCGCCTTGTGAGTGCCTACTACAACTCTGGCGCAGGGCAGGATAAACGCGTAAGCATAAAGCCAGACGCCACGCTAAATGGCTTGAATCAAGGCGCAGAGGCGAATTTCAAATATCCCAAAAGCCACTCACTCTATGGCGGAGTGCAGTTTGGCGTAGGAATGTAAAATGAAGCGAATCTTGTGGCTTGTAATCGTGCTTTTTGTGCCTTTGTGCGCTGAAGTGGGCGAATCAAGCGATTCAAACACGCATTATGAAATCATAATCGAGCCTGAATCTACGACTTTAGGCGAATCGCGGGTGGATTTAAGCAAGGATTCGAGTGGGGATTCAAGCGATTCGACAAATCCGCGATTTAGGCGCACTTTAGGCACGATTCGCACGAATCCCTTGCTAAAAAGCGGATTTTACAAATCTATCGCAATCGGCGCAGGATACTACCACTACGGCGAGACGGATAATCGCGGAAAATCCGTAATGCGAATGGATATGGGGCTTTTGAATGTGGGGCTAAATTTGGGTTATGCCAAAGGTGGCGGAAAACTCGACTTCATAGCAGACGCAAATGTCGCAGTGGGCGTATATACGGGCGGAGTTTTGGATACGAGCAACGAGGCGAAAAACGGCGAACGGCTCGTAATGTTTGACACAAATAGCTTTTATCATTTGGAGTTAAAGGGCGGATTCAACCTGCTGTCGCTTAAAGGAATGGTATCCACGCTGTATTTGCAAGGCGGGATAGGGTATTACTTCAATCGCAACGATTTTACCGCTATCGAGCGACTGCAGGGCTATGTCTATGTCCCATTGCAAATCGAGGGCGAGGCGATTTTAAGCGCGGATTGGGTGCTAAATGTGATGGGCGGATATAATTTTTTTATTCTTGGGCATCATCACTCAAAGCTGACAAAGTCGCAGTTTAGCAAGGATTTGCGCGTGAGGCAGACGCAGGGCTTTGGCGCGAGTGCCTATATTGGCGCGACTTACAAAACGCGTAGTGGGAATATCAACGCATTTGGGCTAAAGTATGAGTTTTGGAGTATCGGCGCATCGCCAAGTGTAAGGGCTATGGATTATGCTGGGTATTGGCGAAATATGTATGAGCCTGAAAATGTCTCACATATTTTGACTTTGCAATATGTGTGGAGATTTTAGGGCGATTTTTGATGTTTTTGGTTGTTTTGATTGGGCGTTGTTGAATCTTGTAATAATTTTTGTTGTGCTATCATAACAAGAGAGCGCAATTCTAAGCAATACATAAAGCAAAAAATAGATTGCTTCGGCGTTTGAAACGCCTCGCAATGACAAATTTCCCATATCGTCATTGCGAGAATCGCGAAGCGATTCAAAGCAATCTATGAATCTACAAGGAACATAACAATAGATTGCTTCGGGCAGAGCCCTCGCAATGACGAGGTAGTGCAAAATTTATTTTTAGATTACTTTTGCAAATCTGTGATATATCGCACAATGACGAGATTTTATTTTTTAATTGCCATAATTCTATGAAAAATTTCGCAAATAGCAAAATATTGCAAATTATCTCGCTACCGTGCCCATTCTGTGGCGCGGATTTCGCGGATTACGCTTACTTTTATTTCGCCCGGATATTGCAAAGTCGCCTCAATCTCTTTGGCGATATTTCGCGCGATGACGACAGATTCGCTATCGCTCACCTTATCACTCTGCACGATTACGCGAATCTCGCGTCCAGCGTTTATCGCGTAGGCTTGTTTCACACCAAGTTCCTTTAGCGCGATACTTTCCAAACTCTGCACCCTCTTTAAGAAATTCTCTAACACTTCGCGCCTAGCACCCGGACGCGCACTAGAGATTGCGTCCGCTGCGCAAACGGCTGCCGCCTCGATACTTTTTGCTTCCTCGTTGCCGTGATGAGCCAAAATCGCGTTGATTACCACAGGGTGCTCTTTGAATTTTCGCGCCAAATCATAGCCGATTGAGATATGATTCCCGCCCATTTCGTGGGTTAGCGACTTGCCTATGTCGTGCAATAACCCTGCGCGTTTTGCCAAAGCCTCATCGCCATCTAGCTCACTAGCGATTAGCCCCGATAAATGCGCCACTTCGATAGAGTGCGACAACGCATTTTGCCCAAAAGATGCGCGATATTTCATCTTACCAATTAGCTTTTTTAGCTCCGCGCTCACATAGCCAAGCCCCAAGTCAAGCACCACACTTTCGCCCTCGCTTAAAATCGTTTGCTCCATTTCATTTTCGCATTTGTGGTAGATTTCCTCGATTTTCGCAGGGTGAATCCGCCCGTCCTCGATTAGTAGATTTAGCGTTTTTAGCGCGATTGCACGGCGATAGAGATTAAAACTGCTTAGCGTTATCGTATTTGGCGTGTCATCGATTAGCACATCTACGCCCGTTATCATCTCTAATGTGCGGATATTGCGCCCGTCCTTGCCGATAATGCGCCCTTTCATCTCATCATCGGGCAAATGCACGATATTTATGAGATTTTCCGCGCTGTATTCCCCAGCGTAGCGCGAAGTGGCAAGTGCGATGACATATTTTGCCCTGCGCTCGGCGTCCTCTTTGGCTTCCTGCTCGTATTTGCGAATAAGATTCGCCTTTTCTTTTTTGAGATTGTCCTCTAGCTCCCCTAAAAGCATTGCTTTTGCCTCGTTTTTGGATAGCGAAGTGTAGTTTGTGAGCGTGGAAATCAGCTCATCGCGCTTATTTTCATACTGCTCTTTTAGCGAATCCACCACCATTTGCGATTTGATAATGGCGTTTTTTTGCTGTGCTAGGTGCTTTTTTTCCTCATCGATTCGCTCAAATTGTTGCTTTATGCCAAGCTCTTTTTTCTCTAGCTCTAGCGACTTTTCCTCGTAATCTTTGAGTAATTTGCGCTCCTCTCTCTCATACTGCTTTTGCAATTCAATTTCTTGCTCTTTTAATTTTATTTGATTATTTTGGTAGTTGATTTCTGCCTCTTTTTCTATGGCGTTAGCTTTGATTCGCGCTTGTTCTATGCAAAGATTGCGCTCTTTTGTGTAAAATCGCTTTGCTATGCCAAATGAAAGGACGGCGGAAATTACCACGCTTAATCCAACTGCTATGAAAATCATATTTATCGCCCCTTGCAGCGACTAAAATATCGCCTTTAATGTCATAAAAATCACTGATTTTGGTATTTGAAAAATGCAAGATTCGACTTACAAAAATTGTCTTTGGCTTAATTTTGAGCCCAGCATAAAATCTATCAAACATTCCCTTACCAAAACCAACTCGTCTAAACGCGCAATCCACGCCCAAAATAGGCACGATTGCCAAGTCAATCTTATTAAAATTTATAAAATTAGAATTTTTTGATTCATAAATATTAAATTTATTTTTCGCCAAAGGTAGCCGAAATGGCACGATTTTAAACCTTTCAAGCGCAAACTCACCATTTTGAAAAACAAATGGAGTGAATATTTTAATATTTTTTTGCTTTTTTAAATGAAAAATTAGCGGAAAAATATTCACTTCTAAACTAAGTGGCGCATAAAGTAAAATATTTTTGGGTGTTTTTGGGCGAATTGCGCGCGAATCTTTGGCTTTTTTGGCGCGAATCTGGCGAATCGCACGAATCGCCTTTAGATTCGAGCTTTTTATTTGGCGATTTTTCATCGAATCAAACTCATTTTTTATAAGATTTTGTAGCAAAAGATTTATTTTTTTGTCTCTAAATCGCTCTTTTTCTTTGCTTAAATTTTGCAGATTCGCCCTAGCAATCGCACGAAAATCGCTTTTTAAATTTTTTGTCATTTTAAAGCCCATAAATTTTTTTGCTATAATAGCAACTTTATTTTTAAGGATTTGCAATATGAAATATTTTAAAAAATGCCTATTTTTTTGGAGCATTTTTGGGCTTATAAACGCGCTGTTTGCGGTGGATTCAAGCACTTTGTCGCGCAATATCATAAGCCTAAAAATTCCTGCCCAAGATGATTTTAGCAACATAAAGATTCCAGCATTTGATTTAAAAGTCGGCGAGAGCGGCATTGTGAGCCGTGAAGTCAATGGCAATGAGTTTATCATCGCCAATGCGCAGGTAGATTCGATAAATGACGGCGTGGCGGTAGTGAAAATCAGCGATTTTACCCAAATGCGCGAAAAATATTTGCCCAAACCGCACGGCAAAGTGGCGCAAGATGACAAAATCACATTTCGTATTTTATATGACAAAGCATTGCTAATCGCACCCAATCAAAGCGCGTATCAGGCGATTGTGGATAGATTTAGCGATATTGATTT
Source organism: Helicobacteraceae bacterium (assembly GCA_050874285.1). GTDB lineage: Bacteria > Campylobacterota > Campylobacteria > Campylobacterales > Helicobacteraceae > NHYM01. The sequence continues at coordinate 17,762 of JBNMKJ010000029.1, forward strand.
TTTGCATAGCGACATTTTTGCGACATATTTGGCAAAAGAGGGCGAAAATATGCCAAGCGTGGCGGACTTTGGGCGATTTTGTGCGAAGTTTGATATAGGATTAGTCTTTGTGGCGGGGCAGAAATCGCTAGAAATTTTAAATTGCCAAAGTTTTAAGATTTTGGATTCATCGCCTTTGAGTTTGAGCGATTCAAGTGTGATTGCGCCGTTTTTCACGCGCATAAGCAAGGAGACCATTGATGATATTTTTAGTGTGAAAAAATTTGAGCCATATTTTGCGTATTTTGAGGGGCTGATTCAATCAACAAATGCAAAAAATTTGGGCGAATCCAATGCCGAATCTAGCACAAAAACGGAGTAAAAAATGACATTTAAAGACTTAAAAAAGATTGTAGGTAGCGATGATTACTACGATGATGAGGCGCATTTAAATGCCTACTGCTACGATGCCACAAGGGAGCGATACAAGCCTGACTGCGTGGTGTTTCCGCGCAATGAAGCGCAAGTTAGCAAAATCCTAAAATTTTGCAACGAGCATAAAATCTCCGTTACGCCAAGAGGCGCGGGGAGCGGATTCACAGGTGGCGCATTGCCTAAAAATGGCGGTGTGGTTCTCGCAATGGAAAAATATTTCAATAAAATTTTAGAAATTGACAAAAAAAATATGTGCGTCCGTGTGCAACCTGCCGTCATTAACAAGCATTTGCAAGACGCCGTAGAGGCGCAAGGATTATTTTATCCGCCAGACCCCGCAAGTGAGGGATACAGCACAATCGGTGGCAATGTCAGCGAAAATGCAGGTGGAATGAGAGCCGCAAAATACGGCATTACAAAGGATTTTGTCCTTGCACTCCGCGCTGTATTGCCAAATGGCGACATTATCCGTGCAGGTAAAAAGACGATAAAAGATGTGGCTGGATTCAATGTCGCTGGGATTTTAATCGCAAGTGAGGGGAGTTTGGCGGTGATTACCGAAATCACGCTAAAACTTTTATCCAAGCCCAAGCTGAAAAAAACCGCGCTAGGCATTTTTAGCGACATAAATAGCGCGATGGAGGCGGTTTATCAAACAATGTCAAGCGGGATTCAACCCGTAGCAATGGAATTTTTGGATAATCTAAGCATTCGCGCAGTGGAGGAAAAGTTTAAAAAAGGCTTACCGCTTGAGGCTGGAGCGATTTTAATCACGCAAGTTGATGGCGCACTAGAGGCAGATATAACCTATCAGCTAGGCGAGATTGAGAAGGTGTTTAAGCAAAATGGTTGCACGGAATTTAAAGTTGCGCAGGATTCGGCGCAGGAGGCGGATTTGTGGTTTGCTAGGCGCAATGTGAGCCAAAGTATCAATATTTACGGCACAAAAAAGCTAAATGAGGACATAACCGTTCCGCGCTCTGCGTTGCCTGAACTTTTGGCGCGAATCGGTGAGATTTCCAAGCGATATGGCGTAACAACGCCTTGCTTTGGGCATACGGGGGACGGCAATGTGCATACAAATGTAATGGTAAATGGCAGTGATGAAAATGAAGTAAAAAAGGGCTATGAGGCGATTACTGAGATTTTCAAAGTGGCGGTGGAGCTGGGCGGAACGCTTAGCGGAGAGCACGGCATAGGCATTTCCAAAGCTCCGTTTATGAAACTCGCATTTAGCGAGGCGGAGATGAATCTATTTCGCGCGATAAAAAGGGCATTTGACCCGAATAATATACTAAATCCAAACAAAATGGGGCTGTAAAGGCGCGATTATTTGAAATTAAAACTTGTGGGATAACGAAGTGATTGTTAATGCAACGCCTTGCCTACCGCTTCGCTTATATTTTTAAATCCGTCATCTTCTAAATGCGCTAAAATCCCCTTGTTGATTTCGCTCACAAGCGCGGGTCCCTCAAAAATCATCGCACTAAAAATTTGCACCAGCGATGCACCTAACTTTATGCGATGATATGCCTCATCGGCGTCATTTATCCCGCCTACGGATATTAGCGTGGTTTTGCCAAAGAAATTTTCGCTCAAAATGCTAAAAACTTCGCGCGATTTTTTCTTTAGCACCTCGCCACTAAGTCCGCCAAAATCCCGCGCTCCCTTTAAAAGCGCGTAGTCAATAGTCGTATTTGTGGCGATAATCCCACTTGCGCCGTTATTTATCGCGCATTCACACACGCTAAGCATCGAATCCACCGCCATATCAGGCGAAATTTTTAAGAAAATGGGCTTATTGCTTTGCTTAACAATCTCGCTAAATAGCGTCTTTACGAACTCTTCGTTTTGCAAATCGCGCAAATGTGGCGTATTTGGCGAGGATAGATTTACCGCGAAATAATCGCCGACATTTTTAAAGTTTGAGATGAGTTTTTTGTAGTCAAATAGGGCTTTTTCAGGCTCTGTGATTTTGTTTTTGCCTATGTTTATGCCTAGCGGAATGGCAAAAGGATAGTTTCTACTCACACGGCGCAAAATCGCCACTGCGCCGTCATTGTTGAATCCCATCGCATTTTGAATGCTATTTTCGGCGACATAGCGAAAAAGACGAGGCTTTGGATTGCCATCTTGTGGCTTTGGCGTAATCGTGCCAAGCTCAAGATGCCCAAATCCAAGCGCAAGTAAGCCTTTCATCATCGTGGCATTTTTATCAAAACCTGCCGCAAGTCCGATAGGATTGTAAAAATCCATTCCGCAGACGCGACTTTTTAGCCTCTCATCAGCCACACAAAAGCGCAGTGCTAATTTTTCTAGCACAAAAGGCGTGGCTTGTGCCAAAATCAGCGCGTTTTCTGTGATTGCGTGGATATTTTCTGGGTCAAATTTAAAGAGATATTTGCGAATTCTTTTATACATTTTGCTTTCCTTATGTAAAGTGAATTTTTACGCGCACAAAGCGCATTTGTGCGAATCGCGCGAATCTAAATCAGCGAATCTTGCGAATCCTGCCGAATCAATAGCGAATCAACGGCGAATCCGCGCCTTTAATAAACCAAAAATTCCTTTTTGGCTTTGTTTAAATCGTTGATTTTCTCTTTTAGATTCGCCACTTCATTGTCAATCTGCTCTAATTTCCACATTTCCAAATGCTCTGGATAGTCCATACTACCGCGCTTTATCATCATATAATCCACAAAGCTAATTTTGTGCATTCCAAGCAAAATCTGAATCTCTTGCATACTATCCTCGATTTCCTTAATGATAGCATTTATCTTATCAAACATATTTTTCCCCTTTGTGTTTAAATGCCAAAATGCTATCATAAGTTTTATAAAAGTTAGATTCGTTAGAATTTCGCTTTTAAAAATTTCGATTTTACAAAGGATAAAAAATGCGACTTTTTATGATGATAATATTTGCACTTAGCGCGGTTTTTGCGGGGCAAAATGAAAAATTGCCAGAGATTTATAGCACAAAGATTAGTGATTTAGAGATTCATATCATTTCGCTTGCTAAATCTACGCCACCTGTGGAAAAACTCATTCCAAATAACAATGACGATAAAAAATTCATCGCCAAAGTGGCAAAGAAACTTCCACAAAATAATCAAAATATTATGCTTTTAAAACATAAGGATTTTGTGGCATTAGTTGATACTGGATTTCCACATACAGCGACAACTCTACAAGCGCAGTTAAAAAAGCTAGGCGTTACTCCACGCGATATAACGCACTTAATCATCACTCACGCCCATATCGACCACATAGGTGGGATTTTGTATGAGGGTAAAAATCAATTTAGCAACGCCACAATGCTAATTGACAAAAATGAATATGACTTTTGGATAAATAGTGATAATGACAGCGCAAAGTCCGCGCTACTTGCCTTTAAAGATAAAATGACATTTTTTAATGATAAAAATCTTTTAAATAACGCACTTGGGCTAGATAAAAGCGATTTAACAATCACAAATATCCCAGCCTACGGACATACAGCAGGACATACGATGATAGGAATCGCAAGTGGCAATGAAAGGTTAGTCTTTATTGCGGATTTGATTCACGCATTTGACATTCAAATGGCGCGTCCAAAAATTGCCATAAAATACGATGAAAATCCAAGCGATGCAATAAAGGCGCGAATTAACTTTTTAGATTCGCTAAAAGGCGATTCAAAGACGCAAATTATCGGCGCACACTTGCCATTTGTAGAGCCAAAAGCCATTAAAATAGATTAAAAATATTGTTTGCAAAGGCAGGACAATAAACTCTAAAAAGAATAAGAAATTTGCCTATATTTCTTAAAAATCAAGTGTTACTTTTTGTGATATATAATTTTTTATATAACTAAAAATAGGGCTTGTTAATCATAAAAAAATCATTTTGCGCCTAAAATTCGGCTTATATAAAAGAATTTTAGGTGAGAGATATGGATTTTACAAGGCAAGTGGCGCAGATTTTGGGTGCGAATCACTCAAATGATATAATCGTGGATAACTCCCTGCTAGTCGTGGGAAGTGGCGATTTAGCGGTGGATTTTGCTAAGGCTAATGGTGATAAATATGTTATAACAATTATTTCGCGCATTAAGGATTATAGCGGAAGTTTGGGCGATTTTCGCGTGGAGGTGGGCGAATCGCTAGGCGATTTAAACACCGAATCCACCGACTTAAGAACCGCAAAATTTGCGCAAATCGTATTTTTTAGCGCATTTGGCGAATCTAAAAAGCCACAGCTGGGCGTTCATTTTGTGAGCGACTATGAAAGCAAAAGCGCGTTATGCGCCGAAATTGACGCGCTGATTGGGGACTTTAGCTTTGAGAAGACAATTTTATTTGATGAGAAAAAATGTCAATATTTTCACAGAGATAAGACGGAATTTTCCTACTGCGCGGACTGCGCGGCGGCTTGTCCTACTATGGCAATTAGTAGCGATGACGCAAAGCGCGAGTTAGTTTTCTCACAAGTTGATTGTGTGTTGTGCGGTAAATGTGTGGCAGTTTGCCCAAGTGGCGCGATGCAAAAGAGCAATGCAACACTTAGTAATCTAAACAAAGCACTAAAATTATTTAAGGGCAAAATCGCCGTTGTGTGCGAGAGTGAAAAGGATTTTAAGAGATTTTGTGAAAATTTAGTGGATTGCTTCGGCGATTCACACGAATCGCCTCGCAATGACAAATTTTTAAACGAATTAGCACCGCTAATTTTGCCAAGCATAAATATGTTAAATGAATCTTATTTGATAAGCATTTTGCAAGAAAGTGGGCGTGTGTGCGTGATTTTGGGCGATTTGGGCGATTCAAATAAAAATTTTGATTCGCATTTAAAAGAATGTGCGGATTTTGTAAATGACTTGTATAGTCGCGTAGTGGGGCAAAATGCGGTGTTTATGGTGGATTTAGGTGCGAATCAAAATGCTGATTTTGTCAATCATAGCGCAAAAGAAACGCGCCTTCCACATTATCATTATGATATTTCAAGCGATGAGTTTAGCCGTGAGATTGTCGCAAATCGCATTAGATTCCTCATCAAAGAGGGCGATTTTGGCGCGTTAAAAAATAGCGCGAATTTAATCTATACGGATTTGAAAATTATCGCCGATAAATGCACACTCTGCAATGCCTGTGTCGAATCGTGCAATACAAATGCCCTAATTAACGCAAAAGACAGCTTTACGCTTTTGCTAAATCCATCTCTTTGCACGGCGTGTGGATATTGCGTGGATACTTGCGCGGAGAAGTGCATTGAGATGGACTTTAGCGGATTTGTGCTAAATGAAAAATTCCTAAATTACCGCGTTTTAGCACAAGATGAGCCTTTTAAATGCGTGGAGTGTGGCGAAATCTATGCTACAAATAAATCCATTCAAAAGATTAAGGGCATTTTGCAACCGCTATTTATGGGCGATAGCACGAAGCTAAAAAGCATTGAATGTTGCGAAAAATGCAAGGTTAAGATTATGTTTGAAAATTCCGCTAATTTGGTGGAAACGCAAAGGGGTGGGCTATGAAGCGCGTCTTAAAGCCCAAAAATGCGATTATAAACGCGCCGTTGCAGTTTGCGCCGAGTATCGAATCAAATGTCGCGTTAGATTCCGCGCCAAATATTCAATCAAATTCCGCGCTAAATCAAGCCAGAGCGTTGTATTATGACTTTTTTGCGGGATTTTTTCTATTTGAATTGCTTGACACGCGCAAGGATTTATTTGCCAAGCAGATTGATATTTTGGCGACTTCGCCCATTGATAGCGCGGATTTGGCGACATTCTCCGCGCTAAAACGCTACATTTTGCAAACGGATTTGGATAGCATAAAGCGCGAGTATTCGCAGACTTTTGATATTCCATTTGGCGCGAAACCCGAAGTGGATTATAAAGATTCAAAGGATTTTAAGGGCGAATCTAGCGAGGCGGTGGCGTTTGAAAAACTGCATAAAACGCTTAAAGATTTGCCAAAAGGACAAATCTTTTTGTATTTATCGCATTACAATGAGGGCTGTTTAAACGGCACTAGCCTTTTAAAGGCGCGTGAAATTGTGCGAAAAACGCGCTTTCGCCTAAATAAAGATGGATTCAAAGAAAGCGAGGAACATTTTGGATTTTTGTTGCTTTTTATGAGATATTTGCTAAGCGATTCAAATGGCGATTCAAGCGAATCTTTTGGCGAATCCATAAGCGCAAATGCCGTATTTAACGAACTTTTGCGCGATATGGCGTCCAAAATCGCGGATTTACTTAGCAATCGAGATGATTTGCCCTGCTATCAAAAAGTGGGCGTTTTGCTAAAGAGTTTCATTAAATTAGAGGAGGAAATATGCGCAATTTAGGGATATAAATGAGCGAATCTTTTGGCGAATCGCATTTGATATTTTTAAGCAAGTTTTAAAAACTTAAGATTTGCTTAAGAGTATCAAAACTCTTAAATTTCGCTTTTAAAGGAGATGAAATGGCAAAAGCAAATAGCGTTGCGTCTCGTAGGAGCTTTGTCAAGGCGGCAGCTCTCACAGGCGCGGTAGTGGCGGTAGGCTCGATGAGCGGTTGCGGCAAAAAAGAAGTGGCGCAAGAGGAAGTCATCAAGGGAAAGAGTAAGAAGCAAGAGATTTTGTATCGGGGAGATACGAAAGCGTGGCAAGCCTACTTTGCAGTAGCAAAGTAGAATTAAATTCGTCTTTGGGTTACCATTGCGTGGATTTGGCAAATTTCGAGTGTTCGCAGACATCAAGTCTAGTCTCACACTCAAAATTTGCCAAAAAACCCACAAGCGCAACCGCAAATACTAGAATTTGTTGTTAGTAAAAAAACATTTAAAAAGAGGAGATAACAATGAGTGAAATCAAAACAAACTCACGGCGTTCGTTTTTGAAATTCTCCGCACTAGCTGGTGTAGCTGGGCTTAGCGGAGCGTTTGGAGATGACGGCAATCGTGTGATTAGAAAAGCAAAGCAGAGCGAGTTAAAGGAAAAATACCCCGACATTAAGCGCGTGAAAACGATATGCACACACTGCTCGGTGGGGTGTGGAATCATCGCCGAAGTCAAAGACGGCGTGTGGGTGCGACAAGAACCCGCGCAAGACCACCCCATTTCTTTGGGCGGACATTGTTGCAAGGGCGCGGACTTAATCGATAGGGCGCGAAGTGAGACGCGTTTGCGCTATCCTGTGGAAAAAGTCGGCGGACAATGGCAACGCGTTAGCTGGGAAGATTCAATGGCAAAAATCAGCAAAAAGCTAATGCAGATTCGCGAGGAAAGCGGACCAGATGCGGTTATGTGGATAGGAAGTGCCAAATGCTCAAATGAGCAAATCTATTATATCCGCAAATTTTTGGCATTTTTTGGCACAAACAACCTTGACCACTGCAATCGCGTGTGCCACTCGCCGACTGTCGCAGGTGTGGCAAATGTCTTTGGCTATGGCGGAATGACAAATCACATTGGCGATATGATGTTTTCAAAATATATTTTGATTATTGGGGCAAATCCTGCCGTGAATCACCCCGTCTCAATGGTGCATATTTTGCGCTCCAAAGAGCGAGGCTGTAAGCTCGTGTGCGTAGACCCGCGATTTACAAAGACAGCTGCAAAATGCAATGAATTTCATCGAATCCGCAGTGGCACGGACATTGCCTTTGCTTATGGGCTTTTGCACCATATCATCAAACGCAAACTTTATGATGAAAAATATCTGCGTGAGCGCGTAGATGGCTATGAGGAAATCATCAAAGAGGCGATGAAGTTTCCGCCTGAAGTGGTGGCGGACATTACGGGAATCCCTGCGGATTCGATTCGCCATATTGCTGAGGAAATAGCAAGTGCAAAACCTGCCTGTGTGATTTGGAATCAAGGGCTTACACAGCACACTGTGGGTAGCTCAAATACGCGCATTATACCCATTTTGCAAATGTTTTTGGGTAATATTGGCAAAAACGGCGGAGGTGTAAATATCCTGCGCGGACACGATAATGTGCAAGGTAGCTCGGATATGGGCGCGAATCCAGATGTTTTGCCCGGCTATTATAATCTCTCTGAGGCGTCTTGGAGGCATTTTGCAAAGCATTGGTATGTGGATTACGAGTGGCTTAAAGGGCGTTTTGCAAGTAAAGAGATGATGGAAAAAACTGGCTATGCCATTACTACTTGGAAATTTAATCTAACCGATTCGGAAAATATCGCAAATAACGCTAACGCAAAGATTCGCGCACTTGTGGTTATTGGCACGGGAATGACTACTTCATCGCTTTTGCACTTGCACCAAAAGGCACTAAATGAAATGGAGCTAGTCGTATTTATCGACCCTTATGTCAATGACTTTGCAATCTACACAGATAGACCCGATGGCGTTTTCTGCCTACCTGCGGCAAGTCAAATGGAAACTAGCGGTTGTTTGGCGGCAACGAATCGTAGCTATCAATGGCGTAGTCAAGTTATCGAGCCATTGTATGAATGTCGCCCCGATGAGGAAATACTCTTTGATTTTGCCAAAAGAATGGGATTCTTAGAGGAATTTCAACGCGCACTTTATGAAAATGCTAAAAAAGATGGGCGCGATAAATTTATATGGCCTGATGACGCCACAACGGAAATGGCGCAATCTATTCGCTCTATTGGTTTGCAAGGAATGAGTGCGAAGCGACTAAAAGCGCACCAAGAAAATTGGCATTTGTTTGATAAGGTTACGCTTGAAGGCACAGGACCATTTAAGGGCGAATATTACGGACTGCCTTGGCCCTGCTGGAGCGATAAGCACCCCGGAACGCCTGTATTTTATGATGATAGCATTCCTGTAATGCGAGGTGGAATGGGATTCCGCGTGAATTGGGGCGAAAAAAGTCAAGCCACAGGCAAATCTATGCTTTCCCCTCATAAATTACCAAACTCCAAAATCTTTGGACACCCAGCCGTTACGGCAGAAAATATCGAATCGCTAGGCGTAAAACTAACACCTGCTGAGAGAGAGGCGATAAAAGGACACACCGCGACATTTGGCTTTGGCAATAATATACTTGCCGAAAAGGCACTTGAAGCTGGGCTTTGTCCTTATGGTAATGGCAAGGCAAGGGCTGTGGCGTGGAATTATTATGATAAGATTCCGCTACATAGAGAGCCACTGCATTCTTTTAGGGGCGATTTGGTGGATAAATATCCAAATTTCCCTGACAAAAAAGACCATTTCCGCGCAAATATCAAATATCGCTCACGCCAAAAAGAAAAAGATTGGGTGAAAGAATATCCTATCAATATGTTATCTGGGCGAATGGTAGCGCACATGGGCACGGGTGCTGAGACTAGAAGCGCGAAATATCTAGCGGAGGTTGAGGGCGATATGTTTGTGGAGATTCACCCTGATAAAGCCGCCGAGTTAGGCGTGAAAAACGGCGATTTAGTGTGGCTTTATGGCACAATGGAGACGCGCATTTTAGTTCCTGCGAAAATCTCGCGCCGTGTGGATTATAATAGCGTTTGGCTACCGCAAAATTTCTCTGGCATGGACCAAGGCAAATCACGCCTAAAACTCTATCCAAAAGGCACAGAGCCTTATGCCATTGGCGAATCAGCAAGTATGGTTAGTAGCTATGGATTCGACTACAATACGGCTTGTCCTGAATCTAAATGCGGTTTATGCCGAATCGAAAAAGCATAAAAAAGGAGGATAAAATTATGAATGAAGAAATGTTTGGACTAAACGAATCTCCGCACACGCGGATAAAATTTTACTGCGATGAGAGTCGATGTATCGACTGCCACGGCTGTGATGTGGCTTGTAAAGAGGCGCACCATTTGCCTGTGGGCGTGAATCGTAGGCGCGTTGTCGTGCTAAATGAGGGCATTGTCGGTGCGGAAAAGGCGATTTCAATAGCGTGTATGCACTGCGCAGACGCGCCTTGCGCGAAAGTCTGCCCTGTGGATTGCTTTTATATCCGCGCAGACGGCATAGTTTTGCACGATAAAAAGACTTGCATTGGTTGCGGATACTGCCTTTATGCTTGTCCTTTTGGTGCGCCACAATTCCCAAAAAGCGATGTCTTTGGCTCACGCGGTGCAATGGATAAATGCACATTTTGCGCTGGAGGACCAGAGGAAACGCATAGCGATGAGGAAATGCGCCTTTATGGGCAAAATCGAATCGCAGAGGGGCGCGTTCCAGCGTGTGCGGCTATGTGCTCTACAAAGGCACTTTTGGCAGGTGGTAGCGATGAGGTTAGTGGCATAATCCGCGAACGAGTGCTAAATAAAGGCAGTGGTGCGCCTGTGATTCCATACTCGTGGCAAAAAGCCTACGGCGATTAAAATTTATTCGTGGAGTTAGGCGATGAAAACGATTATAAAAAGATTTTCTTTTGCTGTGATTTTGGGCTTTTTTGCCCTTGCTATTGTGCCTATAAATGCCCTTGCAGACGCGGATAATAGCGATTTTCACACGATAGATTTGGGACACAATAAAAATATTTATGGTGTCAAACAAATTGAGGCAATCAAAAATTGGGGGCTAAATACGCAGACTTCAGGCATTGTGAGTGGCTCTGTGTTGCTTGGAAATGGGCTTAGCGCAGATAGGCTCACAAACGGCGAAAAAATCACAGGGATTCGCGCGTGGAATGGCTTAGGCGAGTTATTCACTATTTTGCAGGAAAAATATTTTGCCATTATTTTTTTATGTGTGATTTTATTTGTGCCACTGGCATTTTTGGGGCATTATAAAATCATCGGCGCAAGGCATTACAATCACACCGCGAAGCTAAAAGTCTTTAGCAAATATAATATTTTGGTGCATTGGTTTGCCGCTGTGCCTTGCATTATCATTTGCGTAACGGGGCTTATGATGGTGTTTGGCGCATATTTGGGCGGTGGCGCACTCGTGCGATTTGCAAGAGATTTGCACGGGCTTTGCACACCGATTTTTGCGGTTTTTGGCGCGTTAATGTTTTTTATGTGGGCAAAAGATTGTCTGCCAAAAACGCACGATATAAAGTGGTTTGCGATAATGGGCGGATATTTAGATAAAGTCAATCGCGTGATTCCAGCCCATAAGTTCAACGCAGGGCAAAAAATGTGGTTTTGGATAGCGACACTTGGCGGTGCGGTTATGGTAATCACAGGGGCGATAATGTTTTTTCAATGCACCAATATCAACGCACTGCGCTTAACAGCGATGATTCACAATGTGATGGGATTTGCGTTTTGGGCTATGCTAATCACGCATATTTATATGGCGGCGTTTGCGATTGAAGGTGCGCTCGAATCTATCATCAACGGCAATATGGGCGAAGAGGAAGTCTCAATGTTGCATAGCCTATATTACGAGGATTTGAAAAAAGGCGGAAAGCTAGATTCGATGCGTGTGAGCGTGGCGGGGCATTAGGCTTATGAATGCAAAAATGCAAGTAGAATCTAGGCGCGATTCAGGCAAAATCATCGAATCTGCGTTTGAATCTGCACTCGAATCTATCGATTGTGCGCTAGATTCGGCTAATTTTGTCGAATCAAGCGATTTTGTTTTGCAAGTGCCGATGATTCGCGTGGATACGAATCTTAATGGCGCAAAATCGGCGCAATGCACGGATTTTAGCGATGAAGTGGATTTTATCATCAAAGAAGAGCGCGTGAGTTTTTATCTAAATGGCACGAAAATCATCTCTACAATGTGCCTACCGCGCGACCAAGACGCGCATATTTTGGGCTTTTTGTTTAATGAGGGCGTAGTGGAATCTTATAGCGACATAAAGTCCATAAAAGTCGCAAAGGACGGCTTAAGCGTCTTTATGGAGGCAAAAATAAACGAGGATAATATCGCAAATTTATATCACGAAAAAACGCTCACTTCAGGCTGCTGCGTGGGCGTGAGCGCGAATTTTGATGGCAAAATTTTACAAGCGTTTGTTAGCTCAAAGACGCGCTTTCATATCGCGGATTTATGCGACAAAATCGCGCAGTTTGAGAGAGAAAGCGAACTTTTTAGCCTCACAGGTTGTGTGCATAAAGTGATGATTTTTTGCGAAAATCGCGTGTTTGAAAGCGAGGACATAGGACGGCACAACGCGCTTGATAAGGCAATCGGCAAGGCGATTATGGCAAATGCGCCTTTAAGTAGCGCGGTGCTTATCGTAAGCGGACGCCTATCAATGGAAATGGTGATAAAATGCGCAATGAGTGGCATTCCGCTAGTCATCTCACGCTCCGCAACCACCGCACTTGGAATCAAATCCGCCCTAAAGTTAGGAATAACTTTGATAGGCTTTGCAAGAAATGGAAAACTAAATATTTACACACATAAAGGGCGAATCGTATTTTAAAAAAGTGCGATTGTTTTTACCTGCCGTCATACTGAGCGCAACAGCGCGAAGTATCCAAATCGCGCGAATCTAAAATATGGTGGAATCGATGATATAAAGGCGAATCGATAAAATTTACACATAGATTCGCATTTTAGATTCGTCTAAAGTAAGCGATTCGCTTTTGATTCATAAGTCGCCAAAATGGATACTTCGGGCTAAAGCCCTCAGTATGACGAGGTGGGGGCGAAACCCAAACATAGCCTCCCGTCATACTGAGCGGAACGCAGTGTAGCGAAGTATCCAAATCCAAAGCAACCACAAAAAACAAAAAAATAAACTTACAAAGCCCCCAAACTACACAATTCCACCCACATTATTCATAAAATTTTCACAAACTCTTTATTTTTTAATGTATTTTTTTGATATATTTCGCTTGTGTATTTTACAATTTCAATTTTATGGAGGTATGATGATGAAAAATTACACAAATACGCACATTTCGACTATGGCTATTAGCCTTGCATTTTTGTTTGCAAATCCAGCCTTAGCACAGACGGATTTGGCAGATTCGGCTACTAGGGGGGGGGCAGAACCAAGAAAATAGCAAATCCACCCCGCAATTAGATTCCACTCAAAATATAAATCAAAACATA
>JBNMKJ010000030.1:0-26849 GCA_050874285.1 Helicobacteraceae bacterium
CGAGCTATCGCTCTCGCAAATCCTTGCGGATTGTGATTACGCTAAAGCGAATCAGCTATAAATTAAATGTGAATCTTATAAATTGGTTTTGCGAATCAACTATGAATCTAGCGTCAAATTAAAATTTTTCGTCATTGCGAGATTTTGCGTTAGCAAAATCGTGGCAATCTATTTTAAATTTATGGATTGCTTCGTTCGTTTCACTCACTCGCAATGACGAGTTGGTATGGATTACTTCAGGCAACAACCCACCCGCAACGATGAATATATCATTACTCCGTCATTACAAGACTACCCAGCCGTCATTGCGAGGCGAATCGCAGATTCGCCGAAGCAATCCAAACCTACAAATCTAACATACCAACAAAAAAAATCACCAAAATTGCTTTTGATTCTACTTCTCCAAAGCGTTTTTCAAATCCGCAATCAAATCATCTACATTTTCCAATCCTATGCTTAGGCGCACACCTGTGGGCGTAATACCTGCGGATTCAAGCTCTTTAGCTGATAATTGCGAATGCGTAGTGGAAGCTGGGTGAATGACAAGCGACTTGGAATCCCCGATATTTGCCGTAATGGAGTATAGTTTAAGCGTATCGCAGATTTTTTTAGCCGCATCATAGCTTTGCGCTTCAAAGTTCAAAAGCCCACTAGCACGCGAATCTACAAAGTATTTTTTGAGTTTCGCATTATATGGGCTTGATTTTAGTCCGGGATAATCCACTTTGCTAACTTTGGGGTGGGATTCCAAAAATTCTGCGACTTTTAGCGCACTATCGCTGTGTCGCTTAATGCGAAGCTCAAGCGTTTCTAGCCCTTGCAAATGAATCCACGCCACTTGTGGCGCAAGTGTCGCGCCGATATTGCGTAGCCACTCGGTGATTAGCCGAATGCCAAAGTTTGGCAGTGGCAAAGAGCTATACACAAGCCCGTGATAGCTTTCATCAGGTGTATTAAATGCTGGATAGCGTGGATTATCTTTGATAAGCGCATTTAGTCCATCACGCTCTACTGCTACGCCACCAAGCCCTGCGCCGTGTCCATTGACATATTTTGTAAGGCTTGATACGCTAATGTCAATGCCGTGCTCAAATGGGCGGAATAAAAACGGAGTTGCCACAGTGTTATCGCACACGGTGATGATTTTGTGCTTTTTGGCAATCGCGGTAATCGCCTCAATGTCTGGAATCGCGATTTGCGGGTTTGAAAGTGATTCAAAGAAAATCACTTTGGTTTTATCATCGATGAGTGGCTCGATACTTGCGACATTATCCACATCAAAGACACGCACCTCAATGCCAAATCGCTTCAAAGTATGCACCAAAAGCGTTTGTGTGCCACCATAAATCTTATTTGCATAAAGGATATTATCCCCATTTTGCGCAAGATTCGCAAATGTATAAAAAAGTGCTGCGCTACCGCTAGAAGTCGCCACGCCAAACGCACCGCCCTCAACCGCCGCAAGTCGCTGTCCTAGGACATCGACCGTTGGGTTTGTGAGTCGTGAGTAAATATTGCCAAGTTCTTGCAAACCAAATCGCGCCGCCGCCTGAGCGATAGTCTCAAAGCTATAAGCGGTGCTTTGATAGATTGGCACACTCAAAGTGCGCTGTGAATCATAGTTATACGCCGCGTGAAGTGCGAGTGTCTCGCTACTGAAATTGTTATGTTCTAAATTTGCCATTTTTTGTCCTTTGTTTTGAAATTTAATTTTGGAAGTGAAAATATAACATAAATTTTTAAATTCGTATTGTATTTTTTAAAATTTTGCAAAAATTTTTGGTGAAATGTTACGATTTTCTACAAATTTTTATAAATACGATATGTTTTTGTAGTTTTTGATATGAATCTATAAAAAATTTATGGCGAATCGTAGATTTGTCAAAACAATGATGGCGTGGGGTAATTCTAGCGATTCCATCAAATTGTGTTTGTAATGATAAAATATCGTTGCCACGATTTCTTGCGCTAACTTGGCATTTTATAATGGCAAAATTGCAATAGTTGAGCCGTTATTTTTAAGTGCGGTTTCGTGGGCGATTGTATTACAACCTTTTCTAAAACCGCTACTATATTTTGCTTGCTAATCTTGCTTTTTCTCGCGTAGCGTTTTGCGAATCGTCTTAACTGCATCTTCTGCTGTCGCTTCTTGATTCTTTTGGATTGCTGTATTTAGCTCAACTTGCCCGTGAACCTTGATAAGAAATCGCTTATTTGCCACACGAACGAGATTGTCATCTTTAATATCAATATCTTCGATACTAACTGTGCTTATATCTTTATAAAAAAATTCATTAGTTTTGCCTATATAATTTTTTTGATTAAGCAAATCCAGCTGAACCGTATTTGTAAGCAACTGATTTTTTCCAAAGTGTATCACTTCGACAACCATAGGATTAAATCGCCATAATTTATCTCTACCCTTTTTGGCTTGTTTATAATTACCGACCCCAATAATTGTCAGTGGCTCTCTTACAATATCGCTCTCATTTATCCCAAGCCTATCCAGCGATTCCTTTGTATGTATTTGTGCTAATTTACTAAACGAAGCATCAATATCCGCATCAAATGGAATCATTATTACTATACTAATCAAAACAAATGCTACAACAACCGCCATAATTGCCAAAGTCCAACTCTTATTATCTAAAAAAGAAATTGCAAGTAATATCGCAAACATAGCTCCACCTGTCAGTTTACCTTTATTCCACTTAAAATACATTTTTGCTTTATATTCTGTTACCATTTTCTACTCCTTGTTCTTTGTAAGATATTTTCTATTTTGTCGCCTACTTAAACATTAAAAAAGATTCTTTGCTATTTCACACGCGAATCTAAATGCGTGAAAATTTAAGATTTAAGTTTGCATTTGGATTCCTTTAATGGGGTGTGAGGTGTGGATTGCTTCGGGCAAAGCCCTCGCAATGACAATATAAATGCAATTTGTGTGAATCCTGCAATGACGAATTTATCTACCTCGTCATTGCGAGGCAATTCAACGAATCGCCAAAGCAATCCAAAATGAGCAAATCTACGCCGAATCTTATTTAGATTCGTGTAAAGTCCGCGAATCGCTTTGGGTTTTAAGTCGCTAAAATGAATACTTCGCCTTTTGCAAAGGCTCAGTATGACGGGGTTTTTGATTCCGTCCTTGCGAGATTCGCTTACGAACCCTGCAAATTCATAGAATTTTCGTGGCAATCCACATATTTTCGTCATACTGAGCGTAGCATTTATGCGTAGCGAAGTATCCAAACCGCGCGATTTAAATTTATATGAATCCTTGCCACTTATCGTCATTGCGAGACTTGCCTTTGGCAAGGCGTGGTAATCCAAACCGAGCGACTTAAGGCAATGAATAAAATCAATAGCACAAAAGCAAATTAAACAAATTGCGTAAGATTTGTAAAAATATCGTGGATTTTTAGAGTGTGATTCGTGGGTTTGGCAAAGGGTTAAATAAAGAGGTGTATTTTTCCCCCCCCCCAATAAGTGCGTGGGCGAGTAGATTCAAGTGATTTGCATAATTTAAGATTTTATTTTGATTTGATTTCAAAATTTGCCTTTTTTTAGTTTTTTCCAAAATAACTTTGCAATTCTAGTTTTGATTCACTAAAAAATTGCTTAAAGATTTTTATTTTTTGGATTGCTTCGGGCGACAAGTTGCCCTCGCAATAACGAGGTAGGGAGGATTCTACTTTTGGCAAAAGCCAAAAGCAGCAAAAACTTTTAGTGGTTGCGCTTACGCGCAGATTTATTTTGTTTGGATACTTCGCTACACTGCGTTTCGCTTAAGTAATGATGAAAAAATAGATTGCCACGAATCGCTACGCGATGAAGGGTTCGCAAGCAAATCTCGCAATGACAAATCAAACTTAAACCAATGGCAACTTATCATCGTAGGCGATGGAGTCTTAAAAGAGCAGATTCAATCTAAGATTCGCGCACTAAATTTACAAGATTCCGTTATTCTAAAGCCTTTTACCAAAGACATTGAGCGCGAATATTTGGGGGCGAGTATTTACGCTATGACTTCGCATTTTGAGGGCTTTGGTATGGTTTTGGCGGAGGCGAGTAGCTATGCTTTACCTTGCATTGCCTTTGACATAGCCACAGGACCAAGTGATATTATTGAGCATAATAAAAGTGGATTTTTAATCGCTGATAATGATTTGGAAACTTATGCTACCAAACTCATCGCCCTAATGCGCGATGAAACTATGCGAGTGAGATTTGGCAATGAGGCGAAACGAATTGTGAGTGAGCGATTTTCACGCGAATCTGCGCTACAAAAATGGCGCGATTTATTTAAATCTAAACGCTAAGCGAATCGCACGATAAAATACGCAACTTTTCGTGTATTTTGGTAAATTTTGTGTAAAATTGCCACAAAGACACATTCGCAAATACCGCAAATAGCCAATATTTCACTATAATCCTACATTTTAAATTTTAGGAGGAAAAAATGACAAATTCTACCAAAACGGCTATTGTGATTGCGGATATTGTGCTATTTTTTATTTTGCTCTACGCTCTGCCTTTTGAATCAAAGGTTACTCAAGGCTTAGCGATACTGATTTTTATCGCGGTGCTTTGGATTACAGAGGCGTTGCATACGACAATCACGGCTATACTCATACCTATTTTAGCGGTGGCTACGGGGCTAATGAATACCAAAGCCGCGCTATATGGCTTTTCTGACCCGACTATATTTTTGTTTTTCGGTGGATTCGCACTTGCGGCGGCTATGCACTACCAAGAGTTAGATAAAATCATCGCTCAGCGCATTTTGCTACTTGCAAAGGGCAATTTTGCCCTTGCGGTGGTATATATTTTCTCTACAACGGCGTTTTTATCAATGTGGATGAGCAATACCGCCACCGCAGCGATGATGCTACCCCTTGCAATCGGTATGCTCTCACAAATCAGCTTCAAAGAGCACCCAAATACTTATGTTTTCGTGCTTTTAGGCATAGCATTTAGCGCGAGTATCGGCGGTATCGGCACTTTGGTAGGCACACCGCCAAATGCCATAGTCGCGGCGAATCTACACATTACCTTTGCTGAGTGGCTCAAATACGGCATTCCTATCGTCATCATATTTATGCCACTAATGATGATTGTGCTGTATTTCGTCTTTAAGCCGAATCTAAGCCACAAAATCCACATTGACATAAAGGACAAAATCGCAATGAATAACGAAAAATGGCTCACTTTGGGGATTTTTGCCTTTATCGCTGTGTGCTGGATATTTAGCGCACAACTCAATCCTTTCTTTTCAAATCTATTGGGACTTGAAAAGAAAATGGCGTCATTTGATAGCGTGATTGCGATATTTGCGGCGGTTTTGGTGTGCGCGTTTCGCGTGGTGAGCTGGAAAAAAGTGCAAGAAAACACCGATTGGGGTGTGCTAATGCTTTTTGGCGGTGGCATTACGCTAAGTGCGATTTTGAAAGATTCAGGCGCGAGTAAGGTTATGGCAGATGTCGTCATAGAGGCAGTGCAGGGCGGACATTTATTTTTGATAGGACTTGCCGTGTCGGTATTTATCATCTTTTTGACAGAATTTACTTCAAATACCGCCTCCGCCGCGCTTTTAGTGCCATTATTTATATCAATCGCCGAATCTTTGGGTGCACCACCGCTTGGACTTGCCCTTATCATCGCCATAGGCGCAAGTTGCGCGTTTATGCTACCTGTGGCGACACCGCCAAATGCCATAGTTTTTGGCACAGGATATATCAAGCAAAGCCAAATGCTAAAAGCGGGGATTTGGCTAAATGTCTTTTGCTCGGTTATTATCGCGGTAGTGGCGTATTGCTTTTGGTTGTAAGATTAAATCTTTGTGGATTTGTGGCTTAAAAGTGGCTTAATTAAAAGCGCAATTTATTTTAGTAAATTATGCTAAAATCGCGCCTTTGATTTTTTGGCAAATTCACCACAAATTTAATCGAATCGGAGCGACACAATGGCATTTTTCAAAGACGCATTTTATTGCAAACATTTTGCACTTTTATTTGCGATAAATTCGATTTTTATCCTACTAGCGCAATTTGCGAATCTCCCAAAACTCTTTGATTTTCATTGGTGGCATTGCCTAATTTTCCGCGAAACAATGCTATTTTGCACTTATTTTTTGGCATTTTGCGTAGTGTATTATTTACCTTTAGGGCGCGGAAATGTGGGGCGAATCATAAAAAAATCCTTTGTCGCGCTTGTAGTGATTGTAAGCGTCCTTTTATTGCTTGTGAATCTCTTTTTGGTGCTAAATTTTGGTGGGACGCTAAATGAGCATTTGCTTGGAGTTGCCTTGCAAAGCGACCCAAATGAAGTAAAGGAATTTTTTGGCGAATATTTTAGCGTGAAATTTTGCGTTTCTGCAATCGTCATTCTTTGCATTTTGGGCGCAGTGTATCGCTATGGTGATAGGGCGATTCGCGTTCTTATAGGGGGGGGGGGAATCCTTTAATGGCGATTTAGGCGAATCCAAAAAGCGCGTCAAAATCTTTTGGATAATTTTTAGTTCTTTGGTTATCGCGCTAATTTTGGTGCATTGCCTTAGGATTCGCCCTTATAATGAGAGAGAAAGCGATGTGATTTATGTCGCGGTGGATTCGACAAAACGCGCGGCAAACTCCATACTTGGGGCGATGAAGGAATATGAGCAAATAAATGCGAATTTTGATGAGTATGTGAAAAATATTGCCCACACAAAGGCGCAAAATAAGCCAAATATTATCCTAGTCATCGGCGAATCAACTCAACGAAATCTAATGCAAATCTATGGCTATGCTCTGCCAAATACGCCTATTTTTAGCGCGATGAAAGCGCAAAATAGTGGTAATCTTTTTGTCTTTGATAATGTGATTTCCGCGCAGGTTACGACTTTTGAGTCGCTCTCACAAGCACTTACTTTTGCAAATCAAGACAATCCAAATAAGCAGTGGTTTGAATACCTCAATCTAATTGACGCGATGAGGCTAGGCGGATATAAAAGCGTGGTGATTTCAAATCAGGAGCGATTTAGCCTATGGAGCAAGGCGACTACGACTATATTTTCTCGCGCTGATAAGCTAATATGGAGCGAGGATAGCATTGCTGGAAAAAGATTAGATACGATGGGCTTTGATGGGGCGATATTGCCGATTTTGGATAGTGTGATTGAATCTAGCGCGAATTTGACGGCGAATCACCATAATTTATCAAAAACAGATTCGCGCGGAAGTATTTTTGATGAAAAATCGGGGTTGCGAAGCCACGAGCAAGGAAATAAGACTGAGCGTCTATTGACGAAGCGAGTGGCAAGTCTCCCCGATTTATCGCAAAAAGACAACGCGTTGTTTCTTACACTGCATTTAATGGGTTCGCATGTCCATTACGCCAATCGCTACCCCAAAGACTTTGCGAAATTTACCCCGCGCGATATAGCCCACACGCAAAATCCACGCGCCAAGGCGGATTTGGCGGAGTATGCAAATAGCATTTTATACACGGATTTTGTGCTAGGCGAGATTATTGTGCGATTCGTGGACAAGGATAGCATTGTAATTTATGTCGGCGACCACGCAAATGATGTGTGGGACACGGGCGAAGGCTCGTTGCGATTAGACAATAAAATTACGCGCTTTATGGTAGAAGTGCCTTTTGTGGTGTTTGTGAGCGATAAATTTAAGGCGAATCGTCCGCAAGTTTATGTGCGAATCGCAAATGCCACGAAAAAGCCCTTTATGCTAGATGATTTGATTCACGCGCTAATTGACATTGCAGGGTTTAAAATCGATGGCTACGAATCGGCGCGAAGTGTTTTTAGCGATGATTTTAATGCGAATCGAGCGCGTATGGTAGGCACAAAGGCAAATGTGGATTATGATAAAGAGTTAAAGTAGGGTTTAAATTTGTCTTTAGGTATGCAATTTCGCACAAATATAAAAGCCATACCGCAAAAATACTTCGATTGTTTTTATTGCGATTTGTTTGATTTGCTATTATTTGGATTGCTATGACTTGCTAAAGGCAAGTCTCGCAATGACAGAGTGGTGAGCAGTCATTGCGAGTGAGTGTAACGAGCGAGGCAATCCATTTGATTTAATTTGTTTTTTAGATTGCTTCGGCATTTGCAATGCCTCGCAATGACGAGGGGCATTTACGCGAATCGCCAAAGTAATTTAATTTGTAAAAAACAACTCCGTAGGGTAGGATTTTCCTGCGCTTTTTAAGTCCAAATATGCGCGGACATTGAGATATTCATAGCTTGGCTGTGCTTTTAGGCGATTTTTCGCCTCTGCAAGCATTTCCAAGTCAAGTAGCACAAACAAATACGCCTCCTCCGCGCTGTCATCGTTGTCTGCCAAATATTCAAATAGTTTTATCCACTCATTTGGCGTATGTTTGCGCTTCATATTTTTCGCACACGCCAAGTAGTCATCTTTGGTGAATTTCGCGTTTTTGCAGATATTTGAAAACTCCGCTAGATTCAGCTCGATTTTACCCGCCAAATACGCATCAAACACCGCTAGGCTAATCTCTCTATCATAGCTTATGCTATCCTTATATTTTTCGATTTCCTTTGAATCCGCATTGTTTAGCAACGCCAAAAACGCGCATTTTTTCAGTTCGTAAATATAATTTTTGTTTTTTAGAATCGGCAGTCCGTTTTTGTAGTTTTTTGCAATGCTATTTTTGACATTTAGCGTAAAAAGTGGGCTAGTTTGCGGAATGTTAAACTTATGCACATCGATTTCCTCGCCATTTTGGAGGTTTTCATACATTGCAAGTAGCTTTTTTATGTCATTGTGAGTGCAACTCGCGTGTGGCTTTGGCGCAATGTCAAGGCTATCAATGATACTGCCTATGTCTTTAAAAGTCTCGGTTTTTAGATTTAGCTTATCATCGCTTCGCTGAATGATTTTATTTTTGATTTTGTTAATTAGCGTCTTTTTGTCCGCTTTGATTGCGCTATGTTCGATAAAAATGCCCATTCTATCGGTAAAAATAAACACTAGGCTTATCAAAAACACCGCATAAATTATCATCGTAATATACACGGCTATGGGCATATCATACGCGCTATTTGTAAATGGCACACTCCACAAAAATGTCGCATCGCTTAGCGTATAGACATAAAAGCCCACCAGCGCACCTAAAATCAAAATCGTAACGGGATAATATTTTATAATCATCTCACTCTCCTTTTATTAGAATTATTTTCAAAAATTTCTCGGCATTTTATGCAAAATCTCGCATAGGGCTTCGCCTCAAGCCTTTTAATGTCAATGTCCTCTTTGCACATCTCGCATTTGCCGTATTTGCCGTGCTTGATTTTTTCTAGTGCGCGTTCAATCTCGGCTAACTCGCTATTATTTGCACTAAAGAGATTCTCATCAATCTTTGCGATACTCATCACACTGCCAAGCTCTGCCTCCTCGCTTTGATTTAGCGAATTTAGGCTGTGGATATTTTCGCTTGTGGCACGGAGATTTTTAATGGTGGCGGATTTTAGATTTTCTAATTTCTGTGCCAATCTCTCAATGTCGCTTTTTCGCAAAATGTCCTCCTTACTTGTGATATGGGTGATTGTTGATAATGCAAAATGCGCGATAAATTTGCTCACACAAAATCAAAGGCACGATTTTGTGGCTAAAAGTGAGTTTGCTTAAAGATAGATTCGTAGTTTTTGCTAAAAAATCTGCGCCGAATCCATAAGCCCCGCCCACAAAAAAATTCACGCTATTTTTGCCACGCGCCAATTTATCGCGCATTATTTCACTAAATCCAAGCGAATCCACCTCTTTTCCGTGCGAATCTAGCGCGAATGAATTTTCATTTAGATATTTTTCAAATTCGCTTTGATAGGCGTTTTGCGCTATTTCCGCGCTTATTTTTTGTGCGTTTTGGATTTTTGCGTTTGAGAGATTCAGCACTTCCATTTCCACGCCAAAGCCTTTTATCATTTTTATGTAATCCTCGCAACTATCAGCTTTTTTGCTTATCGTGTAGATTTTTATTTTCATAAAAAAGCATTCCTAATAAATCGCTAATAGTCTTTTTCAAGTCGCTTCGCGCCACCACCATATCAATTAGCCCGTGTTTAAGCAAAAATTCCGCCGTTTGGAATCCTTTGGGTAAATCCTCGCCGATGGTTTGCTTGATAACCCTAGCACCTGCGAATCCGATTGTTGCGCCGGGTTCTGCGATGATTATATCGCCTAAAAATGCGAAACTCGCGCTCACCCCGCCCATTGTCGGGTCGGTTAGTATCGAAATGTAAGGCAGTCCGTTTTGGCTTAGTCGCTCTAATGCCGCGCTTGTCTTTGCCATTTGCATTAGCGAAAATGTGCTCTCCTGCATTCGCGCTCCGCCACTTGCCGAACAAATCACTA
The DNA here is from genome assembly GCA_050874285.1 of Helicobacteraceae bacterium. Classification (GTDB taxonomy): domain Bacteria; phylum Campylobacterota; class Campylobacteria; order Campylobacterales; family Helicobacteraceae; genus NHYM01. The sequence continues at coordinate 10,380 of JBNMKJ010000030.1, forward strand.
ATGCTTGTTTTTTGGCTAATGCGCGATTTATGGCGCGGACGATTTTTTCGCCCTCCACAGACGCCAAACTTCCGCCCATAAAGTCAAAGTCAAAGATAACGGCTTGAATGGGGAGTTTGTTGATTTTAGCTTCGATTGCAATAGCGGAGCTTTCTCTCCCACCGCTTTTTTTGGAATAATCCTCCACGCGCTGTTTGTAGCTCTTTTTATCCACGAAATTTAGCGGGTCAATGGGGGATAGATTCCTATCAAATTCTTTCACGCTACCTTCATCAAATAGCAATTTTATGCGCTCATTGGCGGAGATTCTAAAGTGATAATTGCATTTGGGACAGACGGAATTTTGCGCCAAAACTTCTTTGTAATACATTAGCGAACCGCAGAGATTGCACTTTATCCATTGCGTTTGGACTTCTTGCGGATTGTCTTTGATTTCGCCCTCTTTGGCGACTTTGCCTTTTTTGAAAAATGCCATTTTATCCTCCTAAAAATAGAGATTTTTAGAATAAAAATTCCGCAATTCTATCAAATATTTGTTTATCTTTGCTTATAAGCACTAATTTTTCATTCTCAATTTTGTAGAGATTTTTTGCGATGAGAAATCCAGCCTCAAAGTCATAATGTCGCTTTTTGCCATCAAAAAGCACAAAATTCACGCATTCACTCAAGCCAAGCGATAGCGCGAGTGCGCCCAAAGAGCGGAATTTTATGTTGTTTTTATTTAAAAGGGTGCAAATGTGCGGATTACGATACGCGCCCTCAAAAATGCCACATTTAGGCGGATTCGTGGGCGGATTCGTGCTAAAAGATTTAAAATCACCTGCCAAATTACCATAATAATTTTGCCCTTTAAAGCTCACCACCGCACTTAGATTGCAAAAATTCATAATAATTCCTATTGCGCTAGTCTCCGCGCCCTTTTCGCGCAAAGCCACACTCGCGCCGTAATATGGAATGCGTGATAGAAAATTATCGCTCCCATCAAGCGGGTCAATGATAATGGTGCAGTCCTTTTTATTATCCACAAATCCCACTTCCTCGCTGTCAATATTGCCAAATTCGCTTAAGCACTCCACTAAAATGCCCTCACTTAGCAAGTCCGCGCCGATACTTATATCGCCACCTGCCCCGCGCGAGTGCTTTTCATAGAGATTTGCCTTGTTAGAATTTAGATTTAGCGCGATTTGCAAACCCGCATTTAATGTCGCTTGAATGAATCTTTCCATAATGTCCGCCTTTTTAGTTATGCTAAAATGTTAAAAGTGAAATTATATTGAATTTGGGGAGATTTATGCAAGGATTCATAAGCGGGATTAGAAAGCTAAAAAATGAGGATATAATCGTAAATATCATCACGCCAAGCCACTTTCTAACGCTATATAGATTTTATGGGATTCGCCACAGCATCATAAATATCGGGCGCAAAATCGACTTTGAAGTCGAGTATAACGGCATTTTTATGCCTCGCCTCCGCTCAATCTCGCAGCTAGGCTTTGAATGGGAAAATGACTATCACAAAATGCGCTATTTTCAGGGCTTTATGAGACTAATGGATAAGCATTTAAACGGCACGGAGGAAATTTCAAACTTTTATTTTGAGCTGCTAAATCGCGCGTTAGTGATTATGGGGAAACAAAGTCCAAATCGCGCACTGCTGGATTTATACGCGCTTTTGCTAGAAAATGAGGGGCGCAAATCGCTAGAAGATTCGTGCTTTATTTGCGATGAAGTTTTGGGCGATGAAGTGCGCATCGCGCGGGGATTTTTAAGTGCGCATAAGCATTGCATAAATGGCGATTTTGAGATACAAAAAGCGCGGTTTATGGACTTTTTGGCGCATAATAAAAGCGCGTTTTTGAGTGAGGGGGAAGTGGAGGGGTTAATTACAATCTTAATGCAAGGACTTTGAAAATAGCGCGTTGTCTCTTGGTGGCTTTCGCGGGAGATTTGTTGTTCGCTTCGTCAATAGACTATTAGTCTTATTTCCTCGCTCACAACTGCACAACCCACGAAATCCACCCAAGATACTTCCGCGCTTGAGTTGTTTTGAAACAAAAAAATGTTGTCATTGCTAGGCAATTCGCACGAATCGTCAAAGCAATATATTTTTTTTTAATTCCAATTAACGAATCTAACTTACCGCACTATATGATTTGCGTATTTCTTTAACCTTTACCCACGCGACAATATAGCAGATTCCTGCGATAAGCAAGATGATTGCTCCAAAAAATGGAACAAATGCCAACAATGTGCCTATAATCCAGCACCAAAAATATTGCATAAAATATGGCTCATTTGTAATATATGCGATTTCTTTATAGTAGCGATACGCATAGATGACTGACGATAGCACAATGATATAGCCAAACACTATCCCAACTATCGCTTCTTGGCTAAGTCTGCTTGAGCCAAAAAATATGGACATAGTTGCGCCACGAACGCATAACCATACGATAGCAACACCTATGCAATATATCACTATTGATATAATCCAATTTTTCATTAGCGTAGTGCTTTGTGAGATTTCTGTAAGTGCCAAAATTACTAAAATGTATAGCACAAGTCCAGCTACGGCAAATATAATGCCGACAGGTTGTGGCGCAAGTGTAAGCAAAAAGCACCCAAACATCACAAAAACTTTGGTTTTGATGCCCATTAAATCATTAGACAAAAACGACATATTTGAGCCAGTGGATTGCTGTTTAATGACATATATATCAATGGCTTTGCTGTCTTTGATTTGAAAATCCACTTCGCTACCTGCCGAAACGATGGAGCTATTTTTTAACTCCGCAGATTCATAAGTGTAGCGATTGCCATCATCACCGCTGATAACGCCATCTGCAAGTATTTTACCTCTCATTTTATTCCTTTTATTGTGAAATTTTATAAGTGCGTATTTTAACACAAGGGGGGGGGTAGATTGTCAAGGGGTTTGCGTGAAAAAATTTGAGAAAAATTATAAAATATTTAGGATTTTGTTGTGTAAATTGTGCTTTATGTGAGTGAATCTAAAATATTTTTATAGATTCGTGGGATTTTTTAGAATTTATTTCTTGGATTGCTTCGATTTGGTAAATGCCAAATCTCGCAATGACGAGGTAAGTAAGCAAAATTGTCATTGCAAGTGAGTGCAACGAATGAAGCAATCTATTTTTTGTATTGGATTGTTTTGGCAAATCTACAATTCATCATAGCAGTGACGAAATATATAACAAGCAGAGTGTGTCGCCGACTTTAAATAAATATTTAAATTTTTATAAGAAAACGCATTTGGCGCACAGCCTCGTAAGCTACGATACTAACGGCGTTTGATAGATTCAAACTTCGCGCGTTATTTTGCATAGGAATCTTATAAGTCTGCGCGAAATAGGCATTTAGCAAATCGCTTGGCAGTCCTTTGTCCTCCCTGCCAAAATGCAAGAAAATTTCGTTATTTTGCGCCCTTTTGCCTTGCGATTCGCAAAATTGCGCCTCAAAATAGCTCTTTTGCGCCTTTGTGCTTAAGAAAAAATGCCATTTATCGATAGGATTCGCACTTACAAAATGCGCCAAATTATCCCATTTTACAAGCGCAATTTCCTTAAAATAGTCCATTCCAGCGCGTTTTAGCCCCTTGTCATCAAGCACGAATCCAAGCGGATAAATCAAATGCAATTTCGCATCTAGCGCAAGGCAAAGACGCCCGATATTGCCCGTATTTTGCGGGATTCGCGGTTCGTGTAGCACGATATTTATCATCATTGCAATTTTCCTATTTCGCGCCCAAAAGCCTCACACGCGCTTAAAATGACGCTTTTGCACGATTCAAACTCCGCGCTTATGGCATTTTTTTTCACGCCTAAAAGCGCAATCATCGCACTTTGCAGTAAATGCGAAATCGAGCCTTCAAACAAAATGCCTACTTTAGGGTTTATCTCACTTTGCTTTGCCAAAAAATCCGTAATCGAATCAATGTAGCAAAATAGCTCTTGCTTGGTTGAAACTTCGCAATTTAGGGCATTTTTTAACTCGGCGATAAAATTTAGCGCGGAATCTTTTAGCGTTTTTTTAGCATTATCAAGTGCTGTTTTTTTTACAACGAACGAATTTAGTGGCATTTTTTTGGAGTGATTTTTTAGGCTTAGATTGCGCGTGAAATTTGCGCCCTTGATTTTTGCACCAAAACTTAGATTATGCACGATTTTTGGCTTGTAATGCGCGATTGATTGCGCGAAACTCTCTTTGCTTAGGCTAAAAATCGCGTTGCTAAAGACTTCAAAATCCGCGCAATTTCCCTCCACCTTAAAGCAATCGCGCGGAACTTCGCCACTCTCATCGCCATAGATTGAGCCTTTAGCGTGTTTGGCAAAGCCTTTTACGAATCCGCAGTCCATTCCGCACATTATGATTTCATCGCTTAGCGCACACGCAAGGCTAAATCCAGCGTTTCCTACAAATGGGGCGCAAAATTCTAGTGGCGCGATTTTGTCCCCCGCGTCATCAAAAATATAAGACGCCGCGCTACCTCCACGCATAAAAAGTATCGTGCTTTTGGCGATTTCAAGCACTTTTGGATTCACTAGCGAGGCGCAAAGCACCGCCGTATCGCCCAAATGTGAATCTTTTAAAACCCCTGCCAGATAAGGCACACGCTCGATTTCGATTTGAAAATCTATTGTGATTTTGTGCTTTTTTAGCACCTTTAACGCCGTACCACAGCTAAAAATCAGCATTTTATTTTGATTTGCGCGGATAAAATCGATATTTGACTCTAAGCTAGGACCGCTACCCACGACACAAATGGGCGTTTGTAGCTTTGAATCTATTAGCAAAAAAGGCGCGTTTTGGGCGTTTAAAAAAGTATTTTTTAGCCCCACCATTTCGTCCTCAAAACTTCCCCAGCCACGCGCATTTGCCTTGTAAGTCTCAAATGTAAGTGCCTTAAAATCGCGCGTTTTAGGGCTTTGTAGTAGGCTAAGCTCCAAGCGCAAAAAATTATTAGTGATTTTTTTGCTGTAAAAATAATGGTTTAAAAGCCCCTTATCTAGTAGATTTTCGATGAAAATATAGCAGGATTTGGGCGATGTGCGCGAAAAAAGCCTCTCGTAATCCACAAAATAGCAAGACAGCGCGAAAAGTTCGGCGTCCTCCTCATAAATCAAAAGCGAGTGAAAAAAGTAGCCAAATTCCACCAAAATGTCTAAAAATAACCCACCGCAAAGCCCGAAAATGTTTGTTTGTGGCAAAAAAAGCGGTGGCAAATGATAGGCAAAATCAGTGGTTGCAAATGCGTCTTTTTGCGATAAATCGGCACTCGCACTACTGCTCGTTTGATTCCGATTTTTTGCACCACGAATCGGGAGAGATTTGGTTTGCACTTCGTGCAAATTATTTTGTTTGGATTCTTCGCTTTCTTGCGAAAGCTCAGAATGACGGGGTAAGTTGCTGTTAGATTCCACGCTTTGCGTGGAATCTACAACGGAAGGATTTTCGGTTTGGCTTTCGTAGTTTTTTGGAATTTTTGGGGCTGAGACTAGACTTGAAGTCTGCGAAGCCTCAAAAATTCCAAAATCTGCAGAATGTAATTCTAAAGGCAAATTGCCCTCTCCCAAAGACGAATTTTCAGCAACCTCCACAATGCTATTGATTGCCTCTGCGGTAATACTCAGATTCGCCACCCCATACCCACCCGCGCTATTTTTTTGGAGTTTAGCTAGGCGCAGATTATTTGCATAAATTTTCCATTTATCGTTATTTAGCGGAGTTTGGGCGATATTTTGCGCCACACTCACAAACGCGCCTTTGGGATAGAGAAATTTTTTAGCATTCAAATCAATGATATTTATTTCGCGTTCTGTAAAGTAAAGATTAAAGCGTTTATTGCCACCATTTAGCGCGGTTTGGAGTGATTTTACGATTTTATTTTTGGCAAAAAATGCTATATTTTTTAGCATTCTTTGTTGCATTATGCTTTGTGCCTCTTTGTAAGATTCCACGCTAGATTCAGCGTGGAGTAGGCACTCTATTAGCGTCCTTATTGTTTCAATCCTAAGAGTGTGTTTAAGATTTGGTCAGAAGTCGTTACGGCTTTGGAGTTCGCTTGGAATCCGCGCTGCACGACTATGAGTTGCGTTAATGCGCGTGATAAATCCACATTGCTCATCTCTAATTTTGAGCCGCTTACCCCGCCTCTGCGCCCTGTATTTGGCGGTCCTACGACAGGTTCACCTGAGTTTCCGCTTTGGCTAAAGATATTTCCGCCCTCAGCTTGAAGTCCTGCGTTGTTTGCAAAGTTTGCAAGTGCCACTTGGGCAAGTGCCAAAGCCTTTCCGTTGCTAAATGCGCCCAAAAGTGTGCCATTTGCGTCAAATCTTATATCTACCAAATCTCCTGCTATGTAGCCGTTTTGTGTGATTGTGTAGGTTTCTGAGATTCTATCTACGCTGGTTAATCCGCCAAAAGTGCCATTATCACCAAATGCTAATTCTAATCTCTGTGGAGCAGTCGAGCCGTTTTTGGGGTCAAATTGCAATACAGGTGGATTCATACCTGCTAGTGAGCCATCTGAGTTAAATGACGCGCGTCCGCCCTCCAAAATATTGGGGCGCGTTGGGCTACCACCGATAAATTGTGCTGGTTCTGGTAAAATAGCGCGGAAACTCCACTCACTACCAGCGATTTTGTAAAACTCAAATCTCACCGTATGCTTTGAGCCTAAGCTATCTACGACATCTACGCTTGTAGCGTGAGTAGCCACGCCTATAACGCCTGTGCTAGAGACATTTCCACCCTCCACAAGTGCAGTTGTCGAAATGCCCTTCATTGCTTCTTTGAAAATAACATTGTTGGTTACATTATCATTGTAAAAACTACTGACGCTAATGCGTAAATTGTTTTTGAAATCATCGCCGTCATCGGCATTTTCAATCTCAAACATACCATAGCGATTCACGCGGACAAACACACTTGCAGTCGAATCGCCATAGGGAATCTGCGGATTTTTCACCAAATTCGCATCTTGTTGCATTAGAGCGCGTAAATCCTCAGTAGTTCTAAATTGTCCGCTTGTGGAGTCGGCGTCTTGGGCGTTTGTGTATTGATATGAAAACGCCGTAATTACGCTGTCGCCCTCTCTAAAGTTTGCCAAAGCGCCTGTCCCGCCACTTGTAATAAGGATATTTTTTGTTCTTGCGTCTCCGTCTCTTGCGTTTTCGTTTTCAATTCTAAGCATTCCATTATCGATATATGCCTCAACGCCTGTTCTGTCTTTTGCGGCATTTATGGCATTTTGCGCGGCAATCAGTGTAGAAACTCCCGTTACTGCCGAATCGTTAGTGAATGAAATCTCCACGCCATTTATCCCAACGCTACTATTTCCATTGGTTGGCATAACGGCTTGGCGCATTTGTGCGATTTGGTAGCTAACCCAAATGCCTTGATTTTCTTTTAGTGCGAAAGCATCGCCGTCCGCGTTAAAAAGCGCACCCATATCATAAGAAATCTGCATAAGCCTATTTTTAGAGTCATAAATGGGAACTTCGGGGTCTACTTCTGTAGCGATTGATGAATCAAGCGCGGCTAAAGGCACCATTTGGTCAGCTCTGCGTCCTGCGTTTAGATTCGCACGGAGCGAAATAGATGAGCTGGACTTTGCTGGCATAACCATAGCAGGGTCGATTTGGATACTTCTAACAGGTCCTGTGTGGTCGACTTTGAAAAACTCATCTTCAGTCATATACTCGACATTTTCTAACTCACCGCGAATCCAGCCCTGCACGATATAACCGCCCGTATTTACGAGATTCCCATTTGCGTCAAAAAGAAATTCGCCGTTGCGAGTGTAATTATGCGTGATTCCCCTATCTGCACTAACAATAAAAAATCCATCGCCTTCAATGGATAAGTCTGTCTTAATATCCGTATTTTGCGTGTTTCCTTGCGAAAAAACTTTTGTAGTGGCTTCGATTCCCACGCCTAGCCCGATTGAAAAGTCATTTTGTCCGCCAAGCCCGTTTTTGTAGGGCGAAGAGGCGATTCGCTTGATTTGACTAAGCATATCCACAAAACTTGCACGCGAATATTTGAATCCCACAGTATTAACATTAGCAATGTTGTTACTTTCCACATCTAACGCTATTTGGTGCGCCTGCATTCCGCTGACACCAGACCACAAAGACCTTAACATATCTATCCTTTTTAAGAAAATTATTGCGATTTACAAGCAAATAATATTCCTAAAATTGCGAAAAGATTTTTTGTATTGTAATTTGGATACATTATATTGACAAAATGAATGGTTGTTTTGTTATAAATTTGTGGATTGCTTCGGTCGCATTGCTCCCTCGCAATGACGAGATAGGCGTAATTATAATGTAGGACGCAATAAAAAAGTCGTCATTGCGAATATTTGGCACAAATATAAAGCAATCCAAGCCTAACTTACTATAATAAAATATTTGTGGTGAATTACCAATATTTGTGATTTTCTACAACTTGCTTTTGGCAAATCTCACAATGGCATAGAAGGTTTAATGATGACTACCCCACCTTATCATTGAAAGAAAATCCGTAAGGATTTTCGCATCAATCTAAACATAATCGTCATTGCGAGATTTTACATTAGTAAAATCGAAGCAATCTATTAAATTTGTGTGAATCGTGGTTTTTATTTTTATGGTTTTTATGGATTGCTTCGGTCGCTTTGCTTCCTCGCAATGACGGAATATTGTAAATTTACGCTAGATTTTATAGTCGATTCGTAAAACGAATCGCAATCGAAGTAATGGCGGTGTGGCTTTTGTAGTTTTTTGGAATTTTTGGGGTTGAGACTAGACTTGGTGTCTGCGAAACCCCGAAAATTCCAAAATCTGCAAAATCGCATACCCTAGAACAAATTGTAGCGCGTATTTTAAGCCATTAGATTCATTGTGCTACAATGCAATCCACCGCCTTGCCTAATCAAAATGCGCGAATCAATAGGCACAATTTCTCTATTTTTTACAAGTTTTTTGAAAATATCAATCACCATTTTGTCATTTTTGTCGCCAAAAGTCGGCACAAAAATCGCGCCATTTGCAAAAATAAAGTTCGCATAACTCGCTGGAAGCCTTTGCTTTTCAAAATAAATCGCCTTTGGCAAAGGTAGTGGCACGAGATTAAATTTCGTTTGTTGCAATTCCCTCTCCATTTGCGCCAAAGCCCTAAAATGCGCGTCATTTTTATCATAGCACTTTAGATAAACAATCGTTTTTTTATCTATGAATCGCGCTAAATTATCAATGTGGCTATCCGTGTCATCGCCCTTTAAAAAGCCATTTTGAAGCCAAATGATATTTTTTACACCCAAATATTTGCGTAAGTTTTGCTCAATTTGCGCTTTATTTAGGCGGTTGCGATTAGATGAGAGTAGGCACTGCGTGGTGGTTAGCAGAGTTTCGCCGTTAGTTTCTATGCTACCGCCCTCTAAAATGAAATTTTTTTGACTAAATTTTATAGGTTTTTTGAAAAATTTGTGCTTTTTTAGTTGCGAGTAAATTTGCGCCCCCGCTACATTATCCAAATTTGACGCATATTTCCCGCCCCACGCGTTAAAAATGAAGTCCGTTAGGATAATTTTGCGCTTATTTTTATTCCGCTTGATAATGCTAAGTGGCACAAAATCCCTGCACCACGAATCATTTAGCGGAATCTGCAATAAAATAACATTTTTTTGCGCTTTTAGATTCGCAATGTCGCGCTCATATTTATACAAAACTATTGCCTTTTGAAATCGCGTAATTTGCGTGATAATCTCGCACATTTTTGCTTGAATCTCGCTTAAATAAGGCTTCCAATCGCTATCTTTGTGTGGCATAGCAATGATTGTGGCGCATTGACGCTCCCATTCTGGTGCTAAATATTTCATTTTTCTAACTCCATTAAATCATATAAAATATCATAAATTTGCTCTACGCTTTTCAAGTCTAACGCCTCGTTTTTAGAATGCGGGTGAAAAATCGTAGGACCGATAGAGATAACCTCGCGCAGTGCGCACTTTTCCTTTAAAATGCCACATTCTAGCCCAGCGTGAATCTGCACGATTTTGTGGGCGATTTTGTGCTTATCATAAAGCCCTTGCAACGCCCTTAAAATCGGCGATTCGCTTGATTCTTCCCACGCATTATAAAAACTGCTAACTTTTACATTCTCGCCAAAAAGGCTTTTTAGTCGCATTTCGTGGCGGTGCAAAAGCTCCGCGCTATTTGCGCGAACCATAATTTTTAGCGATTCGTTGCTTAGTAGTGAAAAATTTAGGCTTGAAGTGATATTTTCGCCACTTTTTTTATAGATGCCGTTATGGAGTCGCAATAAATGTGGAATTACCGCGCTATTTAGGGGTTTTTGCGTGGGGTTTGGGGTGTAATTTTGGAGTTTTTTTAGGGCGATTTGTGGAAAATTTGACTCTATTGATTCGCTCGTTTCTTTTCGCAAAAGGGCTGCACCCCCCGCCCCGCTCCCCCTACGCGCCAAAAGCTGCCGCTTTTCGCTTTTAGGGGGAGAGCCTCGCTTATCCGATTCTAGCAAAAAATCGGCACTCGCACTACTGCTCGTTTGATTCCGATTTTTTGCACCACGAATCGGGCGAGATTCGGTTGCGCTTACGCGTGATTGATTTTGTTTGGATTCTTCGCTTTCTTGCGAAAGCTCAGAATGACGGCTTGGGTTGTTGTTAGATTCTGCGCGTTGCGCAGAATCTACAACGGAAGGATTTTCGGTTTGGCTTTCGTAGTTTTTGGCAAATTTGGGGCGTGAGACTAGACTAATGGTCTGCGAACGCCCAAAATTTGCCAAATCTGCGGAATGCAATTCTAAAGGCGAATTGCTCACAATTACTGCCTTTGCGTTTATGGGGATAGAATTTCGTTTCTCCCCTCCGCTAATCTCTAAAATCCTAAATTCGCATTTTTCGCGCAACGATTCGAGCGTCCAAAGTAGCTCTACAATGGCATTTTTGATATTTTTATCAATGTCAATGCCACTATGTCCGCCTTTGAAATGTTGCGCGGATAGCTCGTAAATTTCCGCGCCTTGTAGGCATTCTGCGCCCAAGTCCTCGCTAAAATCCGCTAGGCTAATATCCGCGTCAAAGCCCCCAGCGCAACCTACGCAGATTTCATTCACACATTCGCTATCCAAATTTATCATAGTTTTGCTTTGCGTCTTTAGCTTAAGATTATTCGCGCCAAGCATTCCTATTTCCTCATCATTTGTTAGCAAAATCTCAAAATTCTTGCACTTTTTTGCAAAATCTAGCAGCAACGCCACCGCGATTCCATTATCCGCGCCCAGCGATGAATCGCGCGATTTCAAAAATCCGCCCTCCACAAATGGCGCGACTTTTTGCCCCACTAGCACCATATCGTAATGCGCTTGAAATATTAGCTTTGGCGCACCTTTTAGCGCGTGGATATTTCCTGCGCTATCAGTCTCTACTTTGCAATCGCACCGCTTTAAAAAATCCACTAAAAATTTTTGCAAGTCCTTTGTGTGTGAGCTTGGGTGGGGGATTTCGCAGATTTGGTAGAAAAGATTTAGTGTGGAGTTTATTTTTTGATTTTGTTTGGATTGCCACGATTCCACGCTTTGCGTGGAATCTCGCAATGACGAATCGTTTTTAGATTGCTTCGGCGATGAATCGCCTCGCAATGACGGCTTATTTTTCCTCATTTCACGCCCCTAAAATCCGTTAAAATCTTTTTTTGCCAAACTTATGCACCTTGCTATATTCCACGATTTTGCCGTGAAATCGCGCGTATAGCGCGTATAATTCGATTTTATATCCATACAAATCTATGACTTTATCGTAGTTTTCCTCGATTCCGCGCATTAAAAAACTAGCCAAGTCATCGTATTCGTAAAACTCAAAGCCATATTCCGCCAAAAGCCGTTGCGTGTATTTATCTGCCACCATTACTTCGCGCAAACACGCATAGTTTAGGATTGAATCTGCGCTTTCCTTGCCTACGCCTTTTTGATTTAGTAGCCATTCCCGCGAGACGCTTTCTTTAAAGGATTCAAATTCGCCAAAATCGTTTAAAATATTTTGCGCTAAATTCTGCAGTCGAATCGCCTTTTGCCTAAAAAATCCACTTTGACGAATCGCATTTTGCAAAACCAAAATATCGCAATTTGCGAGAGATTCGAGCGATAATAAGCCCAAAGACTCCAAAGCCCCTAACGACATTTCCACATTTTTCCAATTTGTATTTTGCGTGAGAATCGCGCCGATGACAACTTCAAAGCTCCCTGCATTTTTCCACCATAATGGAGGCGATGAATCTAAAAGATTTTGTGATTTAAGAAAGGCTAGTAAATCAAAAGAATTTTCGATTATGGGCGTCATAAGTGGAATCCCTTGCGGCTAAAAGGAAACACTAATGACTTTTCGGGGCTTTCACCCCAAAATGGAAATACAATTTGCAAAAACACAGCCGCAAGGAAAACCTTATTTAGTTAAGCAATCTTAGGATATTTTGCTGAACTGCATTCGCTTGGCTCATCGCGTAGCTTCCGCTTTGAGTAAGGATATTTAGTTTGCTAAAGTTTCCACTCTCAGCAGCAAAATCCACTTCGCGGATTTGAGATTCAGCGGCTTGGACATTCACTTGAGTAATAGAAATATTATTCACAGTGCTTATCATTTGCCCTTGCACAGAACCTAAATCCGAGCGCACTTTGTCAAGCTGTTTAATCGCAGATTCGGCAATGTCCATAGTTAGCATCGCGCCTTTTAGGCTCGTTACACCTGATTGCATACGAAGTTGCTTATCTGTGGCTTCTTGTCTTTGTAGGTTGTTAGCATTCACACCCGCAGCAGAACGAATATCGCCTCCAAAGAGACCCATTACATTTCTTAGGTTTGCAGTTGTTTGAGCTGTTACCTGCATATCATCTTCAAAGCCAAGTGCTGCATACTCAGTGCCTGTTGTATCGGCAGCTTCAGCAATAACAACATCTCTTGCATCAGTTCGTATAAGCGTTAATCTACCATAGTTTTCTGAGCCTTTTCCGCTGTCAATATCATCGCCGTTATTCATTGACTCTATTGCCATTTGGTCATCGCCAGATTCACCATAGAATGCGATACCGCGTCCATCTACGCTTCTTAGATTCAAGCGACCTTCAGCATCTGTAAATGCCTCAACACCTGTATCACTTGTAACTTTGTTTATCGCTTGGACTAACCTACCATCAGAGTCGTTTGCTTTAATCCCTGTGATATTTCCTAGCAACAAGCCGTTAATAGACACATTGTTGATAGCACCAGACATAACAGCCACATCGGAAGTAGATAGCACATTCCAGTTAGCTTTGATGCCTGTTTTATCTGAGCTTTTGTTGATAACTTCAGTTAAAACGCCAAGCCCTGTCCCAGCAGTGTGAGAAATTTTCACACCCTCTAGCACAGCGTCATTGACACCATCTACTTGTCTGAATCGAACATTAGCTTCAAAAGATTCTTTAATCATATCGCCTGTTTCGATTCGCACATGCCCGATTTTATCGCTTGTAGTAGAGCCGATAGAAGCCTTAATGCTTTGGTTTGAGTAAGCACCAACTTGGAATTCTTTGTTTGTGAATTGCCCAGAGAGCAAAGCCTGTCCGTTGAATGTAGTAGTGTTACCGATATAATCCAAACCTTGAATAAGACGAATAATGTCTGCTTGAATCGCGCTTCGAGATTCTGTAGTTTGACCATCTTGCGCAGCCTGTGTAGCTTTTTGCTTAACGGTATCCAAAATCTTGATTTGCTCATCCATAGCTTTATCCGCAATTTGAATGATACCCATTGCATCATTAACATTTCTAATCGCCTGTCCTAAAGCACTTGCTTGAGAGCGCAATGAATCCGCAATAGTCATACCAGAAGCGTCATCTGCCGCTTTGTTAATCCTCAAACCTGAGCTTAATTTTTCCAGCGAGTCTTTCATAGAACGCTGAGTTAGTGTAGCCTGAACATGCGAGTTCATCGCATTTATGTTAGTATTGACTTGAAAAGCCATTTTAAACTCCTTTTTAAAAAATATTGCTAAGATGTCCTTATCTTAGGTAGAATCCAAATCGAATTTTTAGGATTTGTGTTAAATAAATTTTTAAAAGGAATTTTATGGGTAAGAAAAAAGAGCGCAAAAGGCGTGAATATGGGGGCGAATCTGGCGAATCGTTGATTGAGATTCGTAATAGCAAAAAAGGAAAACGCGGATTTAAACGAATCTATAATGCCTTTTTTTATTCGCTCAATGGGCTAAAATCCGCGTGGTGTGAAGAGGAGGCATTTAGGCAGATTTTAATCGTATCATTTATTTTGATTCCGCTAGGCGCGTATTTAGGCGAATCTTTTGCCGAAAAAGTGCTTTTGATTTTGCCCTGCGTTTTGGCGATTATCGCGGAGCTGACAAATAGCGCGATTGAAAATGCAATCGACTTTGCGGGGCTAGAAATCCACCCATTTGCCAAAAAGGCAAAGGATATGGGAAGCGCGATTCAACTCGTGGCGTGTGCGTTTATGGCGTTTGTGTGGATTTATTATTTAATCTTAATTCTATTATAAAAGGGGCAAAAATAATGAAAAAGTTTATTTTTTTGGCGATTGTGGGCGCGATATTTTTAAGCGGGTGTGATAGTAGTAGCAAAAAGTCTGCCTTTGGATTCACCTCTAATGATTGCAACGAAGTTTATACAAACTGCCTAAATAAGTGCATTCAATCCAATAAAACTCGCGCGGAATGCGTAAGTAGCTGTGAGCGCAGTCGCGGAATGTGTGAGGCAATCAAAGTCAAAGGCTGTATGCAAAACTGCAACAAACGCTACGGCAAAGGCACACTCCAAGCCGAAACCTGCAAAAAGCGTTGCGCGGATAATCGTGGCGTGAATTAGTCTTAAAGATTCGTGTCATTGTGAGACTTGTTTTGGGCAAGTCGTGGTAATTTATTTTGGGTTGCTTCCGCCTATTTTGCTATCTTGCAATGACGAGGCGGAGCGTATAGATTCGTCATTGCAAGGTGAATCATAGATTCGCCAAAACCACACCTTAAATCGATTCGATACTCACATTTATTGCGCCGCTTTTTTTCATCGCATTTAAAATCGCAATGATATTTTGCGAAGTCGTGCCTATCCGTTGCAACGCGCTCACAAGCGAGGCGATAGTGGGGGCTTTGCTCTTGCCGTTGCCATTTGCGCTAGATTTCGCACCGCCACTTATATCACGCACATTCACGGCGGAATCTGCGATTTCGATGGTTATATCGCCGTAGCTTATGGTAATAGGCTCGATTGATATGTCGCGCCCCGTGATAATCGTGCCATTTGCCTCATCGATGATGATTTTATCGCCCTTATCGTAGCGCACCTCGATTTCGCCCACGAGCGAGAGAAATTCCACCATTCCCATATCTTGAGGCTTTTTTAGCGAAATGGTGCGCGGGTCTTTGGCGAGGGCTACTTTGTCCCCAAAATGCGCGTTTATGCTCTTTTCAATCCCAAAGGCATTCTTAAAATCCGAATCTTTTAGGCTCAAAGTCGCATTTTGCTTACTATAAATGTCATAAACCAGCTCCCGCTCGATAATCCCAGCATTTGCTATCGTGGCACTCGGCGCATTTGCCCCAAGCGAGATATTGCCCTGCGCTATGGCATATACATTGCCATCAATCGCTGTAAGTGGCGTCAGCACGAGCGTCCCACCAGCCAAAGACTTCGCATCGCCGATAGATGAGACAAAAACATCGATTTTATCCCCCGCACGAGCGAACGGAGGTAACTTCGCACTCACAATCACGGCAGCGACATTTTTAGACTTTATGTCATCAGGCGAAACCTTGATATTCATCGTCTCAAGCATATTTGAAACCGCCTGCATAGTGAATTTTGAGCCACTTTTATCGCCCGTGCCATTTAGCCCGATAATCAGCCCATAGCCCGTCAGCTCATTTTCACGCACACCTAAAATACTGCTAATATCCTTTATTTTCGCACATAGCGCGAGATTCGCTAATAGCATTAACGCTAAAAATATCCTCAACTTCACAAATCCTTTTTTGAAATGATTTTTTGCGAATCTTTTAAGCAAATGGCATTCCTTGCGTGGAATAATGTGTCATCGCAAAGCGTTACAAACACTAAAGCAACCCAAAGCATTTTCCGTCATTGCTAGACTTGCCTTTGGCAAGGCGAAGCAATCCAAAACAAATAAACCAACTAGATTGCTTCGTTCGTTGCACTCACTCGCAATGACAGAGCAAAAAGTCGTCATTGCGAGAGCTTTGCTCGAAGCAATCCAAAAAAACTTTCCACATTTTTTACTTCCTATTTTTCAAATGACAGCATTTGTCGCGTGTATTTTGTAAAATTTCATTTTTTACAACGAATCCTTAAATAAAAATTCGTTAAAATTTTTAGCACATTTTTGGCGGAAATACTTTTTTAAAAAGGCGATACAATGACAAA
>JBNMKJ010000031.1:0-25641 GCA_050874285.1 Helicobacteraceae bacterium
CCACTTGCTTAATGTATTGATTTAGTGTTTTCATTGTTTGTCCTTTTTTTTATTTAAATTTTATTTAAACGCGAATCACAAGGATTCACGCACATTCCTATTTCGCCGCTCTTATCCGTTTAGCTCATCATCTCTAGCGCAGTCCGCACAATATTCCCATTTTTCATTGGTTGAATCTTGTGGATTGACAAAGAATCCTTGCCTTTCATAGAGATAGAATACGCTACCATCAGGTCGCCTAAATGGGCGATACATTTCGTGTTCGTAGATTCGTTGGTTGTTATACCAATTTTCTTTGGTGCTAAAAGTAACATTTAATCTTTCTCTATTAAAGTTATTTCTCTTTTTTAATGTTTTTGGACAACTTTTACATTGTTTTCTCCATTCAGTTCTATGCGTTTGGCTTAAATTCATATTTATACCCGTTAGGCTTTCAACCTCTAATTTCCTTAATCCATCTTTTTGAAATAAGGGGTGGTAGTGATTCACTACTGCACCTACTATATAGGCATACAAATTTGAGTCTTCATAATCAGCAGTGCAAAGGACTTTAGTTATTTCTTTGCTGTAATTATCTATATTTGTGGCTTTGTCCTTAATGCTTTGAATATATTTATAGTATGTTGATTCGCCATCAGCCATTATGATTGGATTGCCATCGCTGTCAGTTTGGAATGGTGCTTTTTCTTCATCATCGCTATTATCACTATCTATATCAGGCGTTTCATATTGTTTTTCATTCATCGATTCAAAACTTTGAGTTTCCCCTGCTTTACAATACTGCTTTGACATATCAATGGGCGAATCATCATAGTTTGGTGTAAAGGTAACGCCTGTGGTGTAGAGATTGACTTTTCTTGTTTTACAAGTTCCTGCTTTTTCCTTTGTATAAGGGTCGCTAGAAGTCCAATCAGCATACTTTTTCCATTTATTTTCTTTTTCGCATTTGTCTCTATCCTCGACTAATTCGGTCTTGTATGATTTACAATTTGTCTGCGTGTTGTCCCAAGATTCGCATATTTTATTTTCTTTTTTCAATTCACAAATCTTTTCTCCGATTTCATCGCGTATAAATTCCTCATTTGGATAGCGCAAACATTCATCTGCACCTGTGGGGTCAGGTATTTTTTGTGTGATTATTTTATATAAAAACGCGTCCTCTACACTACTATCATTAGTAATATGCTCATCTATATCAATTTTTGTAGGTTTAATGACAATAGGTGTATCTAGCGTAATGCTATATGCTTGGGATAGATTGCTTTGTGCTGTTATTGGGTTATTTATGCCTAAATATCTATTACCCCATAATTGACAAGGCTGATTGAAATATACATCACTATACCCCGTGCAACTTATTACAAGAATATTAGAATTTGTGCATATTCTGTTTGTAGATGGATTATTTTGATTCAAACATATCTTTTTTCCTTGTGGTTTAAAATTAGAATATGTTGTTTGGTATTTTTCGTTTTCCCAAAATAATCCACTATCATTTGGACTAAAAGGACTATAACCTTTATGCAATAAAGTATTTTGCCACGCCCATCCTATCGTAATGCTTTCAGGCAGATTATCTACGCCACCACCATTGATTTTTAATTTATTTGGCTGTAAATTCCATACGGGTCTTGCTTTATTTCCACAATATCCTGTTGGATTTGATTGGTCGCAATATCTTTTACTCCAACCACCTTCTCTTTCCTCATTGTATAATGCGTAATTTGTTGCCGTAAAATTATTTACCTTATGTTCTTTGTCGCTAGGTCTTTCTCCCTCTTCTAGCATAGCTTCTACTTGCACTCCACTAGAATTTTTAGTTTTAATCATAGGCAAACTCCACCTTGTAGCCGTTTCGCTTAGATTTTCAGGCACTAGCACTTGTCTTGTGTGTTCATCGGTTTTCTTACCTTTGACTAAATCTAATTGCATCTGCCAATAAAGCACGGATTGCACAACAGCTTCACAGCCTTTGATTTCATACTCATCGCCTTGAATCTTTGGATTATTAGCTAAAATATCTGCGCTTAAAGTTAGCAATTCAGGGTCTTTGATGATAAATCTAGTCTTATGATAAGATAGCTTTTTATCATCAATATGCTCCCATCCACAGCTCATCTCTTTGTAAGGATAAGATTTATTGGTTTCTTTGTCTTTTGTAACATAGACTTTTTCGCCACCCTCGCCGATAAAGTATTGATTGATTTTCTTAACCGCTTGGCGTGAATCATCTTTAAATGAGTAGTTTCCTACAAATTCATCGATTAGCTTAACGCCCTCCGTATCGATATATCTACATTCCGTAGCGTCCTCTTTGGTATTGCCCATACCATTGAATGATAGCTTTGTTTGGCAGAGTTTTACACCGCTTACTTCGTTACACTCGCAACCTTGAGCGTTTTCATACATTGGGTAAGTCATTTTAGGCAGTTTTTCTGCGCTAACATCCACGCATTCGCCTAACTTTTTCTTTTTGTTTTCGTAGAGATAATACCATTGCGTTTGTTTGATAGCCTTACCATTTTCAAAGTCAAAGCGGTATTGGCAAGAATTGTAGTCATCATCATAGATTGCAATGATTTCGCCCGTAGGCACACAAGAGCCTATATTTACTCTCTCATTGTTTAGGATATACCAATATTGCTTTTGCACTGCACCTTGCTTATTGTCGTAATCGGGGATTACGGAACAATTTTCCGTAGTGGCGGATAATGCAATGGTATCAGTGTAGTAACAAGATTTTACGCGATATTCGGTATCATCTATAATCGCATATTGTTCCTCGCCTATGCTTACAGCCATATTTTCATAGTCTGTCTTATTAGGACAGGTGGAAGTATTTTGCTTTTTATACACATTTGATTCTGCTATTGCCTTTTGGGTGCAAACGCCATTTATAAGTGGATAGACATACGCCATACCATCTCTAATCTCTGGGCTTTTGCAATTACCATTAGAATCTGTTGTAGGACTTGATTTATCGCTTGATGAGCTACCGCTAGAGCTAGAGCCATTACCATAGCCATAATATGGATATTGTGATGAGCCACTAGATGAGCCATAGCCTCTGCTATAATAGCTAGAGCTTCCGCTATCGCTACTTGTGCCACTAGAATTAGTGCTATTGCTTGCAGTAGAATTGCTACTACCGCTTCCGTTTTTACCATCGGCTTTTTTACCGCTGGTATTTTCATCATTTAGAATTGCTAGTAATTCAGGGTGTGAGCCACCGCTTAATTTGATTTTAGCTTTATTTTTCAATACAGCTGTTTTTACATTTTTTAATCTGCGTTTGGTAGAGAAATTCTCACTTAAATCATAGATTTTGCCACCATACAGCACTTTGTCGATTTTCATAACGACATTGCCGCTTTTTTCATCAACATTGTATTCGCCCATAACTTTAATGTCTTTGCTGACATTCTTTAGTATGGGCTTACCCTCGATTTGTCCAAATCCGTTTGCAAACTTAATCTCACGCGTGATTTGAATACTCAAATCGTCTGCAAATGCCATATTAAGCATTGCAAATACACTTAAAACTAACGCTAATGCTAATTTTTTCATAAGAATAACCTCTCTTTCTATTGGATTTTATGCGTAATATTAGTGTAAAAATTTGCGTTTGTAGAGTGGGGACTTTTGACTTTAAAAAATCGAAATGTGGGACTTTTTTCTTTGAAATATCGTGCGGTGCAAATAAAATCACATTTAAAAAATATGAAAAAATGTCTAAAAATTTATTTTTTGCTTACGCATTTTAGGGATTTGCGGGGCTTCAATTTTAAGATTTTTGTATAAGCACTATTAACATTAACAACATTATTAACTTTAATAATATTATTAAGATTGTTAATGTTAATAATCTTAATAATGTCAAAAAACCTAAACAATCTCGCGGAATGTCGCTAGTTTATTGAGTTTGAATTTAATATGTTAAAAAATTAGCAAAATTTCAACATATCATAATTATATGTTAAAAATAATCAATTTTTTTAACATATTGATTTTTATATCTCTATGCCGTCATCTTTTGTTTTTGGCTTTGATTTAGGTTTATTCATTGTTTTAGCAGATTCAAGGGCTTTTTCTTTTGTCTTGTTGGTAGTATATTTCACCCCAAAATACTCCAAAGTCTCTTTAAATTTATCTTGGCACGATAGGCAAGTATCAATCAAATAGCCTTTAATTTGCTTATATTCTTTTAATCCGCGATAATAGAATAGCCTAGATTCTTCATCAATGATAAAAGGCACAATATTTTCTTTTAGGCATTCTTTAAACATTAGCAATCTGCCTACTCTGCCATTGCCATCTTCAAATGGGTGTATGGTTTCAAACTCAAAATGAAAATCCACAATATCATCAATAGATTTTTGCGATATTTTCTCATAAGATTTTATTAGATTTGATATTTCTTTTTCTACCATTTTGGGCGGTGTGGTTTTAATATCGCCTACAAAGTTTTGTTTTTGTTTAAAATCCCCTATCGTAGTGATATTGCTACAATTAGCCTTTAAAATAGAATGCAATTCTTTTAAATAATCGATACTTAAACTCTCACGCGTGGAATCTAAAATAAAATTAAATGCTTTAAAGTGATTGTCAGCTTCGAGTATGTCATCAGTTTTTACAATTTGGTCTTTGTCAGCAAGGAAAGAATTAGTTTCAAATATGCTTCTTGTTTGGTCTTGGGTAAGTTTGCTTCCCTCAATATGATTGGAATTATAGGCGAAATCGATTTGAATCTTATGGTAAAGCCCATTGCGGATTTTGTTATTCTTTTCTTGGATTAGGGTTTGGTAGATTTGATTATTGTTCATTTGGATTCCCTTACATTTCTATGCCATTATTATTTTCTTTGGACTTGGATTTAGATTTCCCAATATCTTTCGTTTTGGTAATTTGCAACTTTTTGTCCTTTTGATATGCAAATTCTAGTGCTAGATTTGCTCTATCTTGCATTGTCTTTTGTATAGGCTCTAACCACGAATCAGGCAGATTAAATTCTTTGTGCTTTTTAAATTCAAAGGTTTTTAGCTTTTCTAGGTTTGGGATATGGCACGGTTGAACAAAATGTTGTAATTGTTGATTAAATGATATTTCAAATGCACCTTTTTCAAATCCTAAAAATTCTTTATTGTCATTTATTTCATCAGATTCTAATGTTGTCATCATAGATAAGCCATTATCAAATATAGGTGCAGGGCGCAGAATCTCATTTGTATTATTATCAATTATCATTCCAAAATTGCCTAAATGTCTATCAATATTACAAATAAGTGCGTCAAACACCATTATATCTTGCAAATTATCTTTGCCATAAATTTTTTCTACTTCGCTAATAAGCGCAAAGCCTTTTTCTTTTCTTATATTTGGGTCTATATAATAGCCAATAGGCATATACCCCTCATTTTCATTTGTAAAAATAGGACAAGTGCTTACAATTTTTCCGTGAAATTCTTTTAAATCATAAGGCACACAATTAAATTTCATCAATTCGGCGATTTGCGTCATATAGTATTCGCTATACATTTCTCCATTTTCGTATATTTTACTTGCACCCTTATATAAGTAGATTTGTCTATCATCTCTATGCCAACATTTTGGCAATGTGCCATCGGTTGTATATTCGGGGGAGCTAGTAAAACCGCTTACTTTTTGAGATACAATACCAAAGGCGGCTAATTCTAATGATTTTTCAAAATCATTTGCATAGAGATTGTATTGTTTCCACTCATAATTTTTATCTGCTGGAGTAATCCAATACGAATCATTTAGCGATAAAGCAAATGAGATATTAACATAATCCATTGTTCTTTCTTCGCTTGTGCTATCTTTGTAGGTTGCAATAATTTTTTTGACATAACTTCTGCTTGTGGGTGCTTTGCGCTTTTTAATCCATTTCAGTAGATTATTTTGAATATCGCTAGAATCCATACTTATGGGTAGTAAATTTTTATCTTTTATGACAATATTTTCCGCGCATTCTTCAAAATTATTGCTTATATTAGAGTGCTTAAGTGTAACTTCAAACTCCAAAATAACCTTATCCTTATTTTTTAGCACATATTTCATTAAATCCCCTTATTTTAGCTATTTAAACACATTATACCACATTTACCCTATATCAAACAAGCGATTCACGCTATCCACTTTTTCTACAATAACTTTTTTGTATTGTGGATAGAGTTCATAGCCGATGAAATTGCGCTTTAAGTCCTTTGCTACCATTAGCGTAGTTCCGCTACCTGCAAAGCAATCTAAGACAATATCGCCTACATAGCTAAACATTTTTATCAAACGATAAGGAATCTCTTTTGGCATTATCGCTGGGTGCTTACCCCACGCAATATTATTTGGATTGGGTGGTGGTATGTCCCATACTTGCTTTGTAAAGTCTAACCTAAAGTTTTTTTAAAAAGTCAAAGTATTTGGATACTTCGCGCTATTGCCCTCAGTATGACAAGGTAGAGCGTAGATTCGCGCTTTGTATGAATTTTTGTTTGTTTTGCCACGACTTGCCAAAGGCAAGTTTCGCAATGACTAACGATTTAGATTGCTTTGGCGAATCTTATGATTTGTCTCGCAATGACGACAATTTATCCATATTTACTTTTTCCAAAGATTATTTTTATAAATTCCCAAAATCTCTACACATTTTGCACTCTCATTTATGAAAAACACGATGACATAGCCTTTGACAATCATATCACGCACATTTTTATCATTCGCAATAGGATTTTGTCTCGTGCGATAGGGCATAGTGCTAAGAGTGGCGATTTTGGCATAAATTTCATTACTAAATTTTAGGGCGTTGTGTGGATTTGAATGCGCTACAAAGTCCAAAATCTAGCCTAGCTTATCAGTAAATCGTTTGGCGATTACGATGCTATATGTCTGCACCAAAACTTCTTAAATATTTTTCGCTAATCGCCCTTGATTCCTCAAATGAATGATATTGCAATGCGCCTTGTTTGCGGAGATTTAGCGTTTCTTTTAGGCGATTTTCATCATCTTGGCTAAGCTGATAGGGCGATTCCTGTGTGATTGTGGCATTTGGGTCTAGCTCTAGCAAAAGATTTGTCAGCGTATCAAGTGCGGTAGAATCGAGATTTGCCTGAATATTTAGCGAAGTCATTTTGCCCCCTTTGCTTAAAATAACGCTGATTATACGATAAAAAGCTAAAATTTAGACTTAAATGGTGGAAATTTGGGTTTTGATTCGCCCTTGCCCAAAGGTAAGTCTCGCAATGACGAAAGAGTTAAAATTTTGTCATTGTAAGTCAATGTTTAAGGAATTTATGCCAACTTGTCATTGCGAGGAAGCGAAGCTTATGAAGCAATCCACTTGGTTTTATTTCTTTTAGATGTCAGCGTTAAATCGCCTCGCAATGACAAAGAGGTAAGCGGATTATTTCTTGCAAAGCCCTCTTAATGATAAATCAATAGCAAGACAATCCACTTTACTTAAACTGCAAATTTTTTACATAGAACGAGCGCACGAAGTCATCAATCGGCACCATAATCTTATAAAACGCAGGAACGGCAAGTAAGCTCAAAAACATTGACACGATTAGCCCCCCAATCATCGAAATACCGATAGGATATTTCATAGCACTTCCCGCGCCTGTGGAAATCGCCAAAGGTATCATACCAAATACCATCGCAAACACCGTCATTAAAATCGGGCGCAGTCGCGATTCACCTGCTAGGATTATCGCCTCATCGACACTTTTGCCACGATTGCGGAACTCATTTGCCATATCCACAATCAAAGTCGCATTTTTACCCACAACGCCCATAAGCACCATTAGCCCGATAAGCCCAAACATTGTGAGGCTGTTGCCCGTTATCCAAAGCCCCAAAAACGCCCCAGAGAACGACAACGGAAGCGTTATCATAATGATGATAGGCTGCACTAACGATTCATAAAGCGCAGCCAAAATCAAATATATCAAAATAAACGCCGTAGCAATAGCGATTAGAATCTGATTGATAGTATCTTGGGCGTATTTTGCCTGTCCATCAAGCGTATAATTCACGCCATCTAATAGCCACTCCGCCTTGCGCTGTGCCATTTCGTTTAAGATATTTTGCAGGTTGCTTTCATTTTGGTCAATATTGCCGTAGATTGTGATACTGCGCTCCCTATCATATCGCTTGATTGAGCTAGGCAGTGAAGTTTCGCGTATTTCAATTAGCCCGTCAATAAATACCATTTCGCCGCTTTCATTAGGAATCTGCAAGAATCGCAAGTCCTCTAACTGCTTTCTTTCCTCATCTGGCACACGCACTAAAATGTCATATTCCTTAGAATTTTCGCGGTAATATGACACGGTGCTCTCCCCTGAAAATGCCGCGTTGATTGCCCTACCAATCGTTTGTGCGGAGACATTTGCGCGGTTTGCATTTTGGCGCAAAATGCTGATTCGATATTCAGGCGAATAGTCTGGCGTATCGGTGCGCACATCGGTGATTCCCTTTATGCCAAATAGCATTTTTACTAGATTGTCAGAGGATTTGGTTACATCATCTTGGTTATTGCCTTTGATGATGACTTGCAACGGCGAGTTTGGTCCGCCACCCATTGTGGAAATCTCAGAGGCGGCGATTGTAAATTGCCCAAATTTTTCGCGCAAATTTTTACGCAAATCATTCATAATGGTAAATTGGTCTCTGCCTTTGCGCTTATCTTTATCCACTAGCTTCACATATACTTTCGCACGGAATGGGTTTTGCAAAGTATTGTAGCCGATTTGCGCACTTGCTATTTCAATAGCTGGGTCTTTTATGACTTCCTCATAGACTTTATCCATTTCTACTTGCATTGCCTCTAGCGTAATGCCGGGCTTTGATTCGACAAAGACATTAAATTCGCCCGTGTCCTCAGAGCTCATAAAGTTGAATCCAAGCCGTGAAATAAGTAATAATGACAATATAAAAAATAGCGCGACAGCCAAAATCGTGGCAAATTTATGGCGAATCACAACGCTAACGGTGCGCACATAAAGTTTGTCTAAATTCCTAAAAAACGGCTCTGTGGCAAGGAAAAATTTGCTATGTTTTGTGCTAACTACAAGTGAGCTAATCGTAGGAATTATAGTAACCACGACAAAATATGAGATGATAATCGCCGCAACAACTGTAAGCCCAAAGCTCTCTAACACTCTACCGATAAAATCGCCCATTGTGGCAATCGGCACAAACACCGCTAGTAGCATAGCCGAAATAGCGATAATCGCAAAGCCAATCTCCCTCACGCCCTCATAAGCTGCCTCTAGTCGGGGCATTCCGCGCTCTAGCTTTTTATGGATATTTTCGATTACAACAATGGCGTCATCGATGATAATCCCAATAGCAAGGGTTAGGGCTAACATAACAAACATATTTAGGCTTTGTCCCATACCTTGCACTACGGCAAAAGTGCCGATGATTGAGACAGGAAGCGAAACTGCCGCCACAATCGTCATTGTAAAGCTACGCAAAAATAAAAATACGATTGAAGTGGCTAGTATCGCGCCCAAAAGCAAGTCAAACTTAACTTCATTGATTGAATGCTCTATGTAAGTGGTGCTATCGCGCATAATTTCGATATTATAATCTTTTAGTTGCTCACGCAATTCAGGTAGGACTTTATGCACACTTTGGGCGATTTCAATGTCGTTGCGCCCTGCTAATTTTTGCACTTCATAAATCACGCCCTCTTTGCCATTAACTTTTGCTAAAGTCGTATCCTCGTTGATATAATCCGTAACTGTCGCAATGTCGCCAAGTTTGAGGTTATTTGTGATACGAATCTGGCGCAAATCCTCTACACTTTTGGCATTTGCATCAACGGTTACAACCCATTCTTTTTGCCCTGTGGTAATTTTACCACCGCTTATTTCGACATTTTCTTGCGCGATGATTTGAGCTAACTGCGCGTAAGTTATGCCGTATTTATTGACTAAGCCCACATTTGGCTGAATGCGAATCGCTCTATCGCGGTAACCTACGGCATTTGTCCCTGCAACGCCAGAGATTCGCTCTAATTTTGGCTTGATTATCTCATCAGAGACGCGCATAAGCGTTTGAATCGGCACTTTATCACTGCTAACAAAAACGCTTATAATAGGCGTAGATGAAGTGTCAAACTTTTGCACGATAGGCGTTTCTATACTCGAATCATCAAATTGAATCGAGCCTACTTTGTCGCGCAAGTCATTCATCGCCTCTTCTTTGGGCTTTTCTAGGATAAATTCCACGATAACCAAAGAAACATTTTGCGAAGTAATGGAGGTGATTTTATCCACGCCGTCAATCCCGCTTAGTGCTTGTTCGACTTTGTCGGTTACCTTTGTCTCAATCGTCTCGGCATTTGCGCCCGGATAAGTCGTAACCACAACGCCCACAGGAAAGTCAATGTCAGGCCACAACGCCACAGGAAATCTAAAGAGTGCTAACACCCCAAAAAATAGTAGCATTAAGCCAAAGACAAGCGTTAAAATCGGCTTTGATATTGCTATTTTATACATTTTTATGTCCTTTTAATTTTATGCTCGAATCACAATAGATTCAATATAGATTCAATTAAGATTCACACTACTTTGTAGTGATGAATCCATCGCCAAATACGCCAGAGACCATATTTTGCACTTTTGCTTCCGCTTTAACTTTTCTTGTGCGCGAATCTATGCTAGGATAGATTTTGGTAATCGCCACGCTTTGCTTATTTTTTGAGCCATCAACGGAAAATGTGTAAGTATCGCCGACTTTGACTTTGCCCATATATTTGGAGTCAAATTCTAAAATGAGTTTAATCTCATTGCTAATTAGCGTAAAAAGCTCAGTGCTGTTTTGCGTAACGCCCTCGCCCAGCTCAATACTCTTACTTGCGATGACGCCGTCAAATGGGGCTTTTAAGTAAGTGTTATTTAGCGTTTCTTTTTGTAGCTGAAGCGAAGCAAGTGCCGTTTTGTGCTGACTTTCGGCGGTTTTAAAAGTCGAATACATTTGCTCAAAAGTATTTTTGTCAATGACGCTTTTGCTTTGCTCGTATCGCTCATATTGATTTTTTTGAAACAAATATGTCTGCTCACTCGCATCGCTTTGCGCTTGTTGCATTTTGACATTTTCTATTTGCGTATTGTTTTGAATCTTTAGCAAAACATCGCCTTTTTTGACTTTCGAGCCGACATCGACATTGATTACATCAACGATTCCAGAGGCATTTAGCTTTAAACTCGCCTCTTTTGTGCCATAGCTTACAAAAGTCGCATAAACTTCCTCAGCACCTAGATTCGCGCTCATTCCAGCACACACACATAAAGCTAATATTATTTTTTTCATTTCTTTTTCTCCTTTTTTAATCAATATAATCTAGCAGCATTTGACCGCTATAAAAGATATAGTTTGCCTTTTGCAATTCGTAATTATTTATGCTTTGGATATAAGTGGATTCGGCGTTATATCGTGCGATAAGCGAATCCAAATAATCATTATAGCTAACTAATTGCGCTTGATATTTTTGCGCCACTGTGTCAAATGAAGTCCTAGCACTTGTGAGCGCGGCTCGTGCGGAATTGATTTGACTTTGCGCCGCAGTAATCGAGCGTTTGTAGAATCTAATGTTATTTTTTTGCTCATCTTTGGCATAAGCGATATTTTTATACGCCATTAGGCTGGATAATTTCAATGCCTCTTTTTGGCGATTCGTAGTGAATCCGCTAAAAATATTCCACGAAACACTCACGCCAAAGACATTTTGTTGCTTTGGATAGCTAGAATATGCGTTCGCGCCAAGCAACGAAGTGGCATTATTTTTAAAATTCCACGAATAAGTATCAAAAAGCGAAATCGTAGGAAAATAAGTGATTGTCCCCGCTTGATAGTCAAGGCTAAGGGCTTGTTCTTCCTGCGCTGTAATGCTTAGGCTTTGAATCTCTTTTTCCTCAGGCGTTCTAATAGGCACTAGCTTTAGCTTTTCAATGTCCGTATTTGCCAAAAGTGAGAGTTGCAATTTTGTTTGCTCAAAATTTAAGCGAATCGTCTCTAACTCATACTCCGTGCTACTAAGCTCCGCCTTTAGTCGCTCTAACGCGTCTAGCGGTTGCAAACCAGCCTTGTAAAGAATCTCGATTCGCGCGACATTTGCGGCGATATTGATTTTCTTTTGCTCGGTGGCAATCATCTGCCCCTTTAGCGAAAAATACTGATAATAAAGCGAAATCGTTTGCAAAAACATTGCTTGTTCGCTGTAACCCTTATCCGCGATTGCCGAGCGAAGCAAGGCGTTGTTTGACAAAAGGCTATATTCCCTCGCCGCGCCGTCAAAAATCACCCACGAAGCCTGTGCTTGTAGCTGATGAGCGTTTAGCGATTTCTGCCAAGCATTTTGCGGATATGACTTTATTAAATTAAAATTATATCCCACATCAATGCTAGGCAAATACCGCCCAATCACCGCATCGCGCGTAGCTTTTGACTGCTCTATGGCTAAATCTTTTGCTTGCATTTGGTAGTTATCTTTTGCTTTTAAAAGTAGATTTTTTAAATCTATCACGCCCTCGTTGCTTTCATAGACATCAAGCATATCTTTGATTTCTGCTTTTGGATTCATAGTCGCAAAAACTTCCTCAAAAGGCTTTGCAACGGATAAATTCATATCATTTGTATTTTTTTGAATCTCAATATCACTTGCAGCATTTAGCGCAGAAAATGCAGACGCCATAAGCATTAGGGTGCAAAAAAACGCAATTTTCTTTTTAAACATTGCTTTTTCTCCTATAATTTTAAACGCTTTTGCGATTGTGTGCCTTAAAAATATCTCGCTATTTCGGCGCGAATCGCAAATTTTTAAAAAATGAAGTGGAATCATAGATAAAAAAAGATTAAATTAACCTTAATTTTATCTTAAATGAAACTTATATGATTTGATAATAATACAAAAAATCCGCTCCCTACCGATAAAATATCAAATTTAAATTTTTATACCAATGGTTTAGAAAAAATTGATGATTTATCCAAGCACATAGCAATGCAAATCAAAAATGCAAATATCTACTATTTTGCAAAGTCTATCGAATCGCTAAAGATTCGATAATTCACCTGCGCCCAATTTAGCGCATTATACTTATTCATAAACTCCGCTTTTTCTTTTGATAGCTCAAAAGATTCGCCATTTGGCACAATTTCGCCGTTTTTTAGCGTGTATTTATAGCCGACTTTTGCGCCCTGCGTGTAGATTCCCTCGCTATCAATCCAAAGCGCAGTATTAAAGCCAAAGTTATACGCGTTTGGCGCGTTTAAATCAAAGAGATTGCGCCCACCAAGTGTTAGAAAATCATAGTCATTTAGGCTTAGCGCGTAAAGCGTAGGAAAAATGTCCTTATGCGAACCCAAAGTCTCGCGCCTAAAGCCAAATCCACGCGCCTTAAAATCGCTCGTATAGCGCGGTGGCAGATAGAGATAAAACGGCACGGAGCGATTTAGCGCGATATTTTCAAACGCCCTTAAATCGCGCAGATAGTGGTCGCCACTACCTGCAATAATCGTGCTATCCTTTAGCGCGGAGTTTTTCACCGCACTCACAAAGTCCCCAAACGCGCCACTTGCATAAGCAAACATATTAACCACTTGGCGCATTTTATCCACGCTAGTGCCGTCTCTAAAATTCGCACTAATTGAATCCATATCGCAATGTGGTGGCGTGAAATGCGTGGGTAGATTGCTAGGCGGGTGGTTTGAGGTGGTTATCATTACAATAAATGTGGGCTTTTTGGCATTTTGCAAGACTTCAAGCGCGATTTTAAAGGCATATTCATCAGGCACACCATAGGCACTCACAAACTCCGCGCTTTGCGGATATTTTTGCGTTAACACGGTTTTATCAAACACTTTGTCCGCCCCAAGCATCAAAATATAATCGCCCCAATCATACCACGAGCGGTAGCCAGAGGTGATAAACACCACTTCATACCCCGCGCGTTTGTAAATCTCAAAGGGCGTTAGGGGCAAGTAGCGATTTTTCACGCTACTTATGGATATGGTGTTTGGCGCGTTGAAAAATAGCCCCGCAAACGACCCGGCCGTGCCGTTTTCAAACGATAAAAACGCATTAAAAGTAAAGTCCGTTTTGATTTTGCCTTGTTGCTCGGCTACTTTACCAGCCTCAAAGTGCTTCCTAAAGCTACCTAGCAAATCGCAACGCTCTGAATCCAAACTCTGCAAGGCATTATTGCCAAAGCTCTCCATTAGCACGGCAACGACATTTGGCGGATTTTTGATGGATTTTTGCGGGTTGTGCGCGAAAATAGGAAAGAGTTGCGCCTCCAAATCACGCAAATCCTGTGGATTTATGGGCGCGAATTTGTCCTGCCTTTGATAGCTTTGAAACGCCCAGATAGTCGCCATTATAGGATTTGTAGCGATATGATTCAAAAGCGGATTTGGGCTAAAGTGCGCATCATCTTCGCGCAAAGGAAATGTCCCCACGCTACCGCGAATCCCTATGAAAATAATCCCCAAAAGTGCAAGATTTGCCATTAAAATAAGCGCGAAACGCGCAAATTTTGGCACGAATCTAAAGGACGCGAATCTATGCGCGAATCCAAAAAGGGCGAATCCAAAAAGTGAAAATC
This sequence comes from Helicobacteraceae bacterium, assembly GCA_050874285.1. Classification (GTDB taxonomy): domain Bacteria; phylum Campylobacterota; class Campylobacteria; order Campylobacterales; family Helicobacteraceae; genus NHYM01. The sequence goes on from JBNMKJ010000031.1 coordinate 14,622, forward strand.
GCCCCAAATCCACGCGCAAAACTAAATCCGCGATTTTATAGCAAATCGCGCTAAAAATTATAGAAGCCAAAATCACGCGCACCAGCGGGTAATCATTAAAAATAATGCCTAAAATCGCCGCCGTCTCATCGTCCTTTAGCCCAAAGATAAAAGTGTCAATTTTGGTGTGATAAGTGGCGAAATAATAAAAATTAACAAACGCGCTAAACGCCACAAGCAAGGCAGAAATCGCGCTTAAGATAAGAGTGGATTTGTGGATAATTGCGGGTAGATTTTGGGTTAATTTATGCGTGTGGCTAGGGCGATTTTTATGGAGGCGATTTTGACTAGAGCAATTCCCCCCCCCCGTGTGTGCGATTTGCTATATTTACGCGCCAAATCGCATTTGCAACATATCCTAAAATCACCACAAGCGCGGCAAAAACGCAAATCGCGCGTAAATCAAGTCGCGCACCCATAATAAACATTTGCGTAAAATCGCAACTCAAAAGATTCGCGCCATTTATATTATCACGCACCATACAAACGCGCATAATAGCGTAAATCGCGCCATAAATGGCTGTCAGCACAAAAGCCAAAGCAATATAATTTTTATAGCTTGGATTCGCGCGTGGATTCGTGAGATTCGCAAGATTCGCCGAATCTTTGTGGCACGAATCCTTGTAACGCGAATTAACATTATGCGAATCGCGCGGATTTCTAAAAACATTAAATAGATTTCGTTTCATTTTGCAACCTTAAATAAAGAGAAATTAAAAGATGACATTATAGCACGTTTGCGTTTAGATTCGTGCGAATCTGTTTTGCAAAAAACTTCAGCCCACGAATCCCAAGTAATTTTTAATCAATCTTTAGCACCGCTAAAAATGCCTCTTGTGGCAAATCCACTTTGCCTATGGCTTTCATTCGCTTTTTGCCCTCTTTTTGCTTTTCTAGCAATTTTCGCTTACGCGTAATATCCCCGCCGTAGCATTTCGCCGTTACATTTTTGCCCACAGATTTTATCGTCTCACGCGCAATCACCTTGCTACCGATACTCGCTTGAATCGCCACTTCAAAAAGCTGACGCGGTATTAGCTCTTTCATCGCGCCTACTAGCTTTTTGCCCTTTTCATAAGCCTTATTTTTATCCACGATGACGCTTAGCGCATCGACTATGTCTCCTGCGACTTTTATGTCTAGCTTGATGAGATTCCCCGCGCGGTAGCCGACAAACTCATAGTCAAAACTCGCATAGCCTTTCGTGCAGGACTTTAGCTTGTCATAAAAGTCCATAATGATTTCATTTGTGGGAATGAGATAGATTAAAAGGACGCGGGATTCGTTGATATATTGCATTTTTTCTTGGATTCCGCGCTTGTTTGTCAGTAGTTTCATCACATTGCCTAAAAATTCACTTGGCGTAATCACACTTGCGTGGACAAAAGGCTCTTCGATTCGCGCGATATTTTGCTCAGGTGGCAATTCGCTAGGATTTTCCACGACTATCATATTGCCGTCCGTGAGATAGACATTGTAAGGCACGGTGGGCGAAGTGGCGATTAGCTCTAGCCCAAACTCGCGCTCTAGTCGCTCTTTTACAACCTCCATATGCAAAAGCCCCAAAAAACCCGTGCGAAAGCCAAATCCAAGCGCGATAGAAGTCTCAGGCTCAAAGCTAAGCGATGAATCATTTAGCTGTAATTTTAAAAGCGCGTCTCGTAAATCCTCGAATCTGTCCGTTTGAATGGGGTAGATTCCTGCAAAGACAAAGGGCTTTGCTTTTTTGAATCCTGCAATCGGCTCGTGTGCTGGGCGATTTTTTAGCGTAATGGTATCGCCTACGGCAATATCGCTAATTTGCTTTAGCCCTAAATTTATGATTCCTATCTCGCCACACGCGATTTTCTCGCATTTTTGCGGACGCAGTGGGTGCGGATACATAAGCCCCAAAACCTTGTGATTCGCACCCGTATTCATTAGCATAATCTCATCATTTAGCGCGATTTCGCCATCAATCACGCGCACCAAAGCAAGTGCGCCCAAATAATTATCAAACCACGAATCATAAATCAGTGCCTTTAGTGGTGCGTTTTCATCGCCACTAGGCGGGGGAATCTTGCGGATTATCGCCTCCAAAAGTTCAGCGATTCCTGCGCCACTTTTTGCACTCACGCAAAACGCCTCGCTACAATCAATGCCAATAGCATTTTCAATCTCATCTCTCACGCGCTCGACATTTGCGGCAGGTAAGTCAATCTTGTTAATCACAGGAATAATCTCTAGGTTATTTTCCACCGCGATATAGACATTTGCAATCGTCTGCGCCTCCACGCCCTGCGTAGCATCAACGACTAGCAACACGCCCTCGCACGAGCTAAGAGAGCGCGAAACCTCATAGCTAAAATCCACATGACCGGGCGTGTCGATGAGATTTAGAATGTAGGATTTGCCCCCAAGCGTGTAGTTTAGGCGCACACTTTGCGCCTTTATGGTAATCCCGCGCTCTTTTTCAATATCCATCGTATCAAGCATTTGCGCACTTATCTCGCGCAACTCCACGCCACCGCATTCCTGCAAAATCCTATCTGCCAAAGTGCTTTTGCCGTGGTCTATGTGGGCGATTATGGAAAAATTACGGATATTTTTCATCTAAAAATTGTGTCCCTTTTGCTTATGAATTTGGTGTGAATCTAAAATGCGAATTTTATAATAATTTATACAATTTTACGAATCTGCGTTGTAAATTTTTGTGCGGAATCTTATGCAAAAAAAGACTAAGCAATTTGAACTGCAAAAATTTATATATTTTGTCAAAATTCCACCGTGCCATTGCTATCAAGCTGGATAATCCTATCGCCATTGTTTTCACTTTGAATGTAACTTTCTTTTAAGGTTTTGCAAAATTCGTTATCGCCATTTAATTTGCTAGGATTAAAGTGCATACTTCCTGTTTTAGTGTTAATCCATATCAGTGTGGTTTTGTTATTGCAATCTTTGTGATAAATGCCATTCCTAGAAACCGCCCATCTATCTGTATCAAGTTCGCCTACTTCCATAATCCACTTACCCCACGATTCGCCCATAGGTGCTTTGGACATTTTTGTGTTGATATTATCTGCAAATACTTTTGCTACGACAGCTTTCATTGTTGAAGCTATATCGCTTCTAGTAGTTGCCACTTGCGAATTTATCTTTGATATTTGAAATTCTTTTCTAATCACAGCAAATTGTGCACCATTCAATAGTGATTTTGCCCCTGCTTTGCGTAAAAACTCTGCTATATCATAGTTTTCAGCTATTTCTGCAAAATCCAAAGCAGTCATACTATAAATATCTTTGGTTGATATAGCATTTATGTATGCGCCTTTAGACAATAAATATTTTACTATCTCCAAATTGCCCTCTAGTGATGCTTCCATTAAAGCAGTTTTGCCGTTATTATCTTTAGCATTTATGTCTGCGCCTTTGATAATGAGTTGTTGCACTATTTCTAAATTTCCTATACTTGAAGCTCCCATTAAGATAGTTGTATTATTAAACTTTTGAAATCTAGCATTAACATTTGCACCTTGTGATATTAGATATTTTGCCACTTCCAAATGTTCGCCAATTAAGGCTACCATTAACGCAGTTGCACCACCCAATTCTTTAGATTCGGCATTTACATTCGCACCTTTAGAGATGAGATATTTCACTATTTCTAGCTTACCTTCCATTGAAGCCCATATTAAGGCAAAAGAGTTATTTTTCATATCTGCTCCTTTGGATATAAGATATGTTGCTACTTCTAAATGCTCACCTATTAAAGCCATTGTTAAAGCGGTTGAATCACCTATGATATCTTTCCACTCTGATTTAGCATTGATATTTGCACCTTTAGAGATTAAATATTTAACTATTTCTAAATTTCCTGCACCTGAAGCTATCATTAGAGCAGTTACACCACCCAATTCTTTAGATTCAGCATTCACATTCGCACCTTGCGATATTAACAATTTTACCTGCTCTAAATTGCCTTCCATTGTAGCCTCTATCAATGCCTCCGCATTGTTATCTGCCCAAATTGATTGCAGGGGCATTATCGCGAGTATAAAAGCTAAAAGTAGATTTTTAATCATTTTCTATGTCCTTTAGTAAAAATTGAAAGTCGATTATAACAAAATGGATTTAATTGCAAAATTAAATATTTGCAGATTTGCGCTAGATTCGTAATCGATTCGCTTTAGCGTAATCGCAATCCGCAAGGATTTGCGAGAGCGACAGCTCGAAGCAACCATCGAAGTAATGGCGGAATTTGTAAGATTCAAGCGAATCTAGCGCGGAAGTATTTTTGATGAGAAATCGGGGTTGCGTAGCCACGAGCGAGGAAATAGAACTAATGGTTCATTGACGAAGCGAGTGGCAAGTCTCCACGATTTATCACAAAAAGACAAACGCGCACTTTTTTAATGCAAAAAGTGCCTTTTGCCACTAAAATATAGTGCGATTCCGTGCGAATCTGCCGCCTCAATGACTTCGCTATCTCTTATGCTACCGCCAGGCTCGATTACCGCGCTAACGCCACAGGGTGCTAGTAAATCAATGCTATCGCGGAATGGAAAAAACGCCTCACTTGCCACACTCGCGCCACTTAAATCTAAGTCCATTTTTTCAGCCTTTGCGATTGCTAGATTCACCGCATCTACGCGACTTGTAAGCCCCATTCCAATTCCCACCAAAACGCTATCTTTCACAAAGGCAATGCAGTTTGACTTCGTAAAAGCGACGATTTTATGGGCGATTAGCAAATCTGTCATTTGCGAATCATTCGCGCTAAATTTGCCCATCTGCTTTGCCTCTAAAACTTCGCGCTCATCGATAAAATCCTGCGTTTGTAATAAAAATCCGCCTCCCACTCGGCGAAAATCCATATTTACACTTGGCTTCACGCTAGAGTTTGCCTCCCAAAAATCCCCGCTCATCGTAAAGATTCGCACTCGCTTTTTATCGCTAAAGATTTCCAAAGCCGATGAATCTACCTCACGCGCGATGATTACTTCAAAAAATATGTCTTTCATAGTCTCTGCCAAAATGCTATCAAGTCGCCCATTTATCGCCACTACGCCACCATACGCGCTCAAACTATCACAGGCAAGGGCGCATTTATAGGATTCCACCAAATCATCTTTAATCGCAAAGCCACACGGATTGCCGTGCTTTACGATACAAATGGCATTTTTATCAAACGCACTCACAATTTTTAGCGCATTATTCACATCAAGGAAATTATTGAAACTCGCCTCGCCTTTTAAAATGTCAAAATTTTTGCTCCAAGCGTCCTCAAACTCATAGAGCGCACCGCTTTGGTGTGGATTTTCGCCGTATCGTGTGGTGGTGAATTTTTTGCCGACAATGAAATGCGATTCGCCAAAACCGCCGTTAAAACGCGCATTCATATAGTTTGCGATAAAGCTATCATACTCCGCCGTGTGCGAAAACGCCTTTATCATAAGATTTTTGCGCCACTCTAGCGATTCGTTAGGATTTTTGGTGCTTTGCTCGGCTTTGAGTGCGCCCAAAACCGCATCATAATCCTCGCAATCCACGACAATAGCGACACTTTCATAGTTTTTCGCAGCGGCGCGAATGAGCGCAGGACCGCCTATATCGATATTTTCGATGATTTCATCAAAGTCATTTGTGCGATTCGTAGTTTGCTTAAAAGGATAGAGATTCACACACACTAAATCGATAGGAAAAATGCCGTTTTGCTCCGCGCTTTTTGCGTGAGTAGCGTTATTTCGGCGATATAAAATGCCTCCGTGAATCTTTGGGTGAAGTGTTTTCACGCGCCCATCAAAAAGCTCATCTAATCCAGTGTATGCGCTCAAATCCACCGCGTCAATTTTATTTTCACGCAAATGCGCCAAAGTTCCGCCAGTGCTTAAAATCTCAAACCCTAGCTCCACTAGCCCCTTTGCAAAGTCCGCCACGCCACGCTTATCACTCACGCTTAAAATCGCTCTTTTTTGCATAAAACTCCCCTTTGTGCCTTAAAAAATTGAATTTGTGCTAAAAAATTATAAATGCGCTTCGCAAATGCGCATCGCAATCTGCGAAATCGAATCTAGCGCATTTAGAGTAAAATCCGCTTGTTTTTCATAGTGGTGAATCCGCCGTTTATATAGCTCCTCAGCTAACTCAAAGCGAGAAAATAGCGGACGCACATTGCTTTTATCCTCTAAAATCCGCTCTTTTAGCAACTCTATGGGGGCTTTTAGATAAAACACACTGCCTAACTCACGCAAATCATAATTCACAGGAATCCCGCCACCTGTGGCGATTATGGCGTTGCTGACATTTTTTCGGATAAACTCGCAAAGATTTACTTCCATTTGGCGAAATCGCTCCTCGCTAAGTTTGCTAAAAATCTCATTGACGCTCATTCCGCAATTTGCCTCGATTATGCTGTCTGTATCAAGCAAAATGCTTTGCTTTAGCCTTGCGACTTCCCTGCCGATAGTGGTTTTCCCTGAGCCCATAAAACCGATTAGCACGATATTATTGGACATTGATTTTAACCCCATTTTTGTGCTTTTCTAGCGTATAAACATAGCTACCATCTAGCTCAAGCACGATTCGCAAAAAATGCGTGTGAAGCCCGTAGCGGAGGCGTTTGAAATAGGGCTGATTTATGCGATAGCTATTTTTCTTGTAATATTTTGTGTTGATTTCAAAGTCCATTACGATTCGATATGGATTTTGCATAATGTAATGTCGCTTTAAGCCACCCTCGTAGCTGATAAAAATGCTATTGCCATTCACGGCGTAAGGCACGGCTTTGCTCGTGCGAGTGCTTGGCGCATTTGTCGCTAAATCGCGTGTGCTTGTGGAATCTTGGGTGGAATTTTTTGCTGTGTCGCGTGGTTTGCTGATAGCTTGTGCTTGTGTGTCATCTTGTTTGCTTTGTTTATCAGCTAAATCCTGCGAATCTATCTTTGCTAAGTTTCTCTCTAGCGTTGAATCATCTGCAATATTGTTATCAATAGCCACTTCGCTTGTATCTTGCGCACTATCCACCGCATTACCCGCAATCCTCATCGCCCTAGCCGAATCCGCGCTTTCTCGCGTAATCGTCTCTTTGGATTCGGTGGATTCAAGCGGAATATCTACGGATTTTACCATTGTCTTTTTGGGTTTGTCGCTTGTTTTAGGGCTTGGCGGGGGCGTTTTGTTGTCTATATTTTTGACTTGTGCGATTTGATTTTTGGTTAAAACTTGTGAGATTAAAAGTGGCATTCGCCAGTCGATTCGCCCACGAGCTGCGACACTTCGCGTCTGAATCGAGCCGTCAATATTTTGAAAAGTAACCTCGATTTTTTTAATCAATCGCGCCGAGCTAGGAAACTCAATCTTTGCGCTGTCAAACACGCTAGTCTCGCCATAATATGGGCGAATCGAATCTTTTGGCACGATTACAGGCGTAAATGGGTCTTCTCGTGCGATACACAGGCTACAAACCGCCACAAAAATCCATACAATTTTTTTCAATTTCTATCCTTAAAACTATCCACCGATAAGCTCAAAAATCTCTTTTTGCAGATAGGCATTTTGTCGCTCATAAAATTTGATACTGCTTTTTAGCGCGTCCTCTTGCTCTTGCAACTCAAGCAAAACAATTAGGCTTTTATTGCCAATTAGCAAGTCAAAAATGTGCCACAAAAGCAAACTTAGCAGGATTCCCACGATGATATATGGCAGATACAATCGCACCTGCTGTCGCAATCGCCAAAAAAATCCTTGTTGCTCTAGCAAAATATCCTGCATTATTCGTTCCCCTGCATTTTTTGTTCCTCAAATCTTTAAATTAAGCAAATGAAATCTGCTATTTTAGCAAAAGATTTATTTTTTTATTGTTATATTTTTGTTTTTTTGGAGTGATTTTGTGTGTGGATTCATAGATTTGAGGTTGCTATTTTAATGAATCTAAAAATCTTTTTAATTAAAATCTATGATTATCATTCCGCTAAATTTTTCTTTGGATTTTTCGCCATTGTCGCTCTTATAAAATTCCACGCGAAATTTTGTATTTGCCTTGTCAATGGCAAATTTGCCCATTAAGTCGCGCCGTCTTAGCTCTACCTCCACTTCGCTACCTTTGCCTGAGTAGCCGATGACATTCACGCGGTAGGGTAAATCTTTCACGCTAAAGCTATTTTGGACTTTTACCACGCTACCGATTTCCGCGCTCAAGTCCTTGCCATCAACTACCAAATCCACACGCTTTAGGCTAGTATCAAAGTCTATGTAAAAGGGCTTTAGCGTGGTTAGCGGACGATTGCCGTTTTTTATGCGGTAGATTCCATCATCATCAAAAAGCCACACAATGGGCGTATTGGACTTAAAAGCCACATTGCCTTTAGGCAGTGGAAAGTAATTTAGCTGCGGTTTGATATTATGCAGTGGAATCTCTATGATTCCCTCTATTGCGATATTTGCGCTTTTGTAGTTTAGCAATTCGCTGATTTCCTCCACACCTAGCTCAAAATCCCTCTCAAACTCGATGCCAGAATTTTGCAACATTCCCTCAATAGCGAGTAAATGATAATACACGCGCTTTTTTAGTGGCAAGGATTTACTTGCCTCACTTGCAAACGCCATTTTTTTGCTGATTGTGGCAAAGTAAGTTAGGCTTTTCATCTGCTCGTAATCGCCCTGCGCTGTGTGCGTATTGCGGATTCGATAGCGGTGAATCTCATCAAGCAAATTTTCATTGATATAATCAATCATTTGTGTAATATTGTGATTCAAATCGCCATTTGTGAAAAGCGTGTCTTGGTCGATAATCGAGCAATTTCCCCAGCGGTTTTGATTTAGCATTGCGTTGATATAAGTCTCGCGGTAAAATCCGCTCCCATCGTGCAAATGCAGTATTTTTTCCACGCGCTCATCTAAAATCAGCTTTTTTATCCTTTGAATCGTGCTGTATTCAGGGTCGCTTGGCGAAAGATAGGCAAATTTGCGATTCATATCGCCATAGATTCCGCGATTATTTTTTAAAATGCTGTGCTGATTAAGATTTGGCACTACCCAAAGGCTACCGCGCGTGATTTTGTAGTGATTGATTAAAATCGCAGTGGCGTTAAATGCGCCGGGCTCATCGCCTTGAATCCCAGACATTACGAGTAAAACGGGGTCATTTGAGAATGGATTTGCATCTAACTTATAAATATCAAAATCAATTACTTTTGCATAAAGTAAGTTTGGATTCGCGCACCAAAGCCCCACAAATGCGACAAAAATCAATAGCTTTTTCAAAAAATTCACCTAATTTTAAAATTTAAAAGTCGCAATTATAGCAGATTCTTATTTATAAAAGGTGGCGGAATGGATAAGATTGTGGAATGGATTTTGCTTTGACTTAGTCGCATTTTTAATTTTAACGCAAGGAGCGCGGATTATGAATCAGAGCAAAGACATTTTGGCGACTTTAAAAAAGCATATCGATAGTGGCGCAATCGAGCCTATGCCAAAAGAAGTTACAAAGACGCAAATTCACAAATTTGGAGAGAATATGAAAGGTATCAACGAATTCATAGGTGCGGTGCAAATGCTAAGCCTAAACCTAAATAAGATTAAGAATCTAAGCGAGAAAATCGAGTGGATAAATGACTTACTAGCCCAAGAGGACAACGAAAACACAGCCTCAATGCTACGAATGCAAAAAAACGCACATATCGCAAATATCAAGTATGTGTGTGGTGAGGCGAAGTTTTTGGGCGTGAATCTCTTTGGCACGAATCTCAGCTGTGTGGCAAATGGCAAGGAATTTGCGCTATGCGTGGAAAATCCGCTTATGCTAAAAGGGGCGCATATTCCTAGCTACTGCACGGAAAAACTGCTTGAGATTGAGGACTTGATGCGGAGACTAAATAACAAACTGCATAATATCGATGACGATGACAGCGCGGTAGATTCGACTGACTCGGCTATGCTAAATGAGTATATGGAAAACGCTTTAGCAAAGATGATGTAGAAATCTTTGAGATTTTTGGGTGATTTTTATGTCGCCTAAAAATCGCTTGATTTTTCTTGCAAATCTATACAAAATCACACATTTCTTTTTGCGTAAGTTTTTATAACATACTTCAAAATTATCCACGCAATTGCGACATTGATGATTGAATCGGCGAGATTGAAAACCGCAAAGTTGAATTTATAATGCCAAAAAATATAATCCACCACGCCCTCGCGGAAAAATCTATCGATTAGGTTGCTAAATCCTCCGCCGATGATTAGCCCAAAGGCTAGGAAATTTTCTGCGAATAATTCCTCACTTTTTAGCACGATAACTAGCATTAGCACGAGCATTGCTAGGATTATCCACTTGAGATTTGCGCCCACCGCGCTTAAAAATGAGAATGCCACGCCTTTATTGAAAACTAAGATTATGTCGATAAATGGGCTTTCAAAGACTTTGCCGTGTGGATTTAATGCGCTATGCGGGTGCAAAGCGTTTGCATAAAAATCTAAAATCCAAAATTTTATGGCTTGGTCAAGGACGATAGCAAGAAGTATCATCGCAAAAAAAGCGCATATTTTGGTAGAATTTGTGATTTTCATTAAATCGCCCCCTTAAATTGTCATTGCGAGATTCCACGCATTTAGCGCGAAATCGTGGCAATCCACATTTTTTTGGATTGCTTCGTCAGTTTCGTTTCTTTGCAATGACGATTCAATGGCATTTGAATTGCTTTTGTTTGAATCGCAAATTCTAGTATTTGCGGTGGAGGTTGTGGTGTTTTTGGCAAATTTTGAGTGTGAGACTAGACTTGTTGTCTGCGAACACTCGAAATTTGCCAAATCTCCGCAAGATGCACCCAAAGACGAATTTTCACTTACAATCCCGCGCTTTAGCTGAAAAATAATTTCACTCACCTCCGCCATTGCGCCATTTGCCACCACATTACAAGCCAAAAGCGTGGTGCGTGGCGGAATAATCTTATAACCCATTTGACGAAGCGAATCCAAATTCGCCTTATTTTGGGGCGATTCGAGC
>JBNMKJ010000032.1:0-25402 GCA_050874285.1 Helicobacteraceae bacterium
AAATAAATGACGGATTCCAAATAATAATGCCACACCACCTATAATAAGCATTAGCAATGCCAAACCCATAGAAGTCAAAAAACTTTGATGAATCACTTCTACAAAGTCAGATTCATTTGCTTCTGTGGCGATTATCCAGCCAAACGGAGTTTGGCTATAAAATATCACTTTGCTAGTGTCATTAAAAGTTGTTTCTAGTCTGCCTTGAGGGCTACTTTTACTTTGATTCAATATTTGTGTGCCTAATTCATCAAATGCGTCTTGATTGGATTTATCTAGGTTTTCGTGGACAAATACACTGCCTTTTGAATCTATGATAAAGGTTTTTAGGCTCGGTAATTGTTTGACTTTCATTTGCTCAAAGCGTTTTTGGAATTCTGTGGGAATCACATTTGCGCCGATTACGCCTATGAATCTGCCGTCTCTAAAGATAGGCAATGCGACTGTCGTAACGATAATGCCCTCATATCCAGCCACTTTGCTAATGTATGGGTCAGATACTACGAATTTTTTAGTAGCCTTTGCTTTTTGATACCACTCTCTTTGGCGAAAGTCAAAGCTATTGCCATCATCTCCATTTTTAAAATCCGATTCTTTGCTTTTTGAAGTCTCCGATATTAACTTTCCGTCATTTTCATAGACTACAAATACAAGTGGAGAACCCATAAATCGTGCTAAATTTAAAAATGTCCTTCGTTGTAAGATAAAATCATTGCGCTCGATTGCTGAAAGGAGATTTGCTAAGCCATTTAGCTGATTTGTGGCATCGCTATTCATTGTAATATTTGTAGTGAGATATGCAGAATTTAGTGCAAGTTGCTGTAATCCCTCATAAACCTCGATAGTTTCAGCGGAAGTCTGCTTGTAATTTACAAAAGTCGAAATCCCAAGCACTATGACAAAAATGCCAAGACAAATGGTTATAATCTTAGATGCTATGCTTTTAAACATTGAAAAATCCTTTGAAGTAAATTTTAAAAATCCCAAAAATTCAACTGCGACTTATATCGTAAAAAAGCGTTTTTATTTCAATAAATTTATAATCCAAAAATTTCGCAACAAATATATTATAATTGCGCTTTTATATCTTGCAATAAAGGCGGACTTTGAATACAAGCATACACCAAAACCTCCACGCAAAAGAGCGTAATGTAAATAATATCAGCGACTTTGCCAAGATTCGCCACCTTACCACAAGGCGAGATAAGATTATATTGCTTTTTATTTTGCTACCTGCGACTTTTTTGCTCTCTCTCATTGAGACATTTGCCATTAGCGTGATTATGCCTTTTATCACACTCGCTTCTAATCCAAATCTCATTTTTGACAACAAATACGCGCGATTTTTTTACGAATCGCTTGGCTTTGAGAGTGCGATAAATTTTATGGTGTTTTTTAGCGGATTTTTGATTGCGTTTTATGTGTTTCGTGCGATTTATAATGTAGCTTATTCTTACGCGCTAAATCGCTTTGCATTTAGAAAATATCATTTTTTTGCGTATCGATTATTTTGCAAGGTGGTGGAGCTAAGCTACATTGACTTTACAAATCGCGATATGGACGCGATTCGGCGCAATATAACAAACGAATCGCTAAAGGTTTCTATCTACATTCAGCAAATGCTGATTATTTGCTCAGAAATGATTACGATTGCACTAATGTATGCGCTTTTGCTCTTTGTGAGCTGGAAAATGACGCTCGTGCTGACGCTGTTTCTCTTGGCAAATATCATTTTAATCATTAAGACGATTTCTAAAAATATCCAAAAGCAAGGCGCAATCAACGCCGCTATGGGCAAAGCCGTGCTTTCTATCATCTCAAAAGCGTTAGGTAATTTTAAGATTATCAAGCTAAAGGGCATTCAGCAAAATATTTTAAATGATTTTGATGAGGCAAGTAAAAAGCGCGTGGATTCGGAGATAAAATTCCAAGTCCTAGCTCCACTGCCTAGATTCATACTCGAATCACTCGGGCTTTGCATACTCATTGCCGCAGTGGCTTATATCCTAATCCACAACAATTCCGCCGCCTCCGTCATCGCCATAATCTCAATGTATGCCCTAGCACTTTATCGAATCCTACCTGCCGTAAATCGAATCCTATACAGCTACAACTCAATGAAATACAACAAAAAAGGCTTAGAAATCGTCTATGAAAATCTGCTCTATCACACCGAGTATGAGGACAATCAGCCCATAAACTTTAAGCACAAAATCGAGCTAAAAAATATCAGCTTTGCCTATAATGAGGGCAAAAATGTCATTAGCGATTTTTCACTCACCATAAATAAAGGCGATAAAGTCGCATTTGTAGGTAAATCAGGCGCAGGAAAAAGCACTTTGATTGACCTAATCATCGGCATTTACAAGCCTCAGCGCGGGGAGATACGAATCGATGATATTTTGCTAAATAACGAAAATCTCCGCGCGTGGCGCAAAAAAATCGGCTACATTCCGCAAAATATATTTTTATTTGATGGAAGCGTGGCTGAAAATGTCGCTTTAGGCGAGAAAATCGATGAAGCGCGAATCATAGAGTGCTGTAAAAAAGCGAATATTTGGGAATTTTTAAGCGAAAATGACGGCATAAATACGCGTGTGGGGGACAATGGCATAAAATTATCAGGCGGACAAAAACAGCGAATCGCCATTGCAAGGGCATTGTATGACAACCCAGAAATTTTGGTGCTTGATGAAGCCACGAGTGCGCTAGATTCGCAAACCGAAGAAAATATAATGAATGAGATTTACGCTGTAGCGCAGGACAAAACGCTACTTGTCATAGCACATAGGCTAAGCACGACAGAAAAATGCGAAAGAGTGATTGAGGTGAAATAAAAATTTGTGCAAAGTGTGAATCTGCCCCGATTTGTCATTGCAAGATTCGGCTTTGCTGAATCGTGAGAATCCATTTTTTGGATTGCCACGACTTGCTAAAGGCAAATCTCGCAATGACGAATCCTCCACGCCGTCATTGCGAGTGAGTGTAACGAGCGAAGCAATCCACGAATCCAAAAATAGATTGTCACGAGTTTGCTAACGCGATGAAGGGTTTGCAAACAAAACTCGCAATGACAAAAAATATTTGGATTGCTTCGTCGATTCGCTAAAATCGCCTCACAATTACGGCGTAGGATAGCTTCGCGATTCGCCCATTTTATGGCAAATCAAAACACTAAAAAACTCTAAATAGGCAGCACCCTTATATTTTGCGCTAAATTTTCTTGCAAAATAGATTCGATGGCAAAAAGTGTCCCCGTAGAGCCACTCGCACAGCCACTACACGCGCCTAAATAGCGGATATACACATCGATGAAATTATCGCTAGTTTCCTTAATGTCGATGATTTCCATATTTCCGCCGTCCATCACAAGCATAGGGCGGATATTTTCATCGATGATTTTATCGATAGCTTTGACTTTTTGCACCATTGTCATATCTTTAAAGTCTAACGCCCCTGCGCTTGAAAGCGCGGCATTTTCTTTTAGCTTTTCTGCCTCCATTTCCGCCCTCACATCGCGCAAAATATCCACCAAATAATATTCGCGCTCCTCGTGTCCGCCTTTTTTAATGCAGGACTTGCAAAACGCCCCTGCTTTGGTGTATTGCGTGATTTCCTCAACGGATTTCAAATCATTTATGCGAATCACATCGCGAATCGTGGCTAAACTCACCCTCGCGCATTCGCACACGATGATTTCATCTTCAAAGTCTTCGGCATTTTTGCCTAGATAGATTCCCGCTGCCTTTTTGATGACATCATACGCCATTACCGAGCAGTGCATTTTTTGTCCCGGCACAGCGGGAGTATCGGGGTCATCGCGCAATGCTTTTTCTACATCGATATTTGTGATTTTTACCGCCTCTTGCACGGATTTATTTAAGCAGAGTTCTACCATCATATCACTACTTGCAATCGCCGTCCCACAGCCAAAGCTCTTAAACTTCGCATCAATGATTTTATCATTTGAATCTACTAGCCAATACAATCGCACGGCATCTCCACAAGCCTCCGCGCCATAGTCCGCCACGATTAGCTTTGCGCCGCGTTTGTCTGCCTCATCTTGCGTGATAACGCCCAAATGCGTAGGATTATCCATTCGCTCTTGGACTTTTTTTGAGTAGGCTTCCCACAATGAGCCGCCTAATAATGTATCTTTTCCCATAGTTTTTCCTTTTAATATGAACTTGAAATATTGCGTAACCGCGCAATTGCCGAATCGATGACTTCAATAGCGTAATCAATATCCGAATCCGTTGTAAATCGCGACAAACTTAGGCGAATCGCCGTGTGGGCTAACTCTTTGTCCGCGCCGATTGCGCTCATCACAGGATTCGCCTCTAAATCCTCACTCGCACACGCGCTTCCAGTGGAGGCACAGATTCCCGCTTTGTTTAAATCCCAAAGCATTGCCTCGCCCTCGATTCCACGAATACTTGCCAAAATCGTATTTGGGACTCGTGGCGAATCCTTGCCGATGATTAAAATGTCATCGTGCTTTAAAAGCGCAGATTCGAGCCTATCGCGCATTTTTTGGACTTTGTCGCCCTCGAAATCTAAGTGCTTTTTAGCCAAAGCAAACGCCTCGCCCATACCGATGATATAAGGCACATTTAGCGTTCCGCTCCGTTTGCCCTGCATTTGCTCTCCGCCGTGAAATAGTGGCGTTAGCTCTAGCCCAGCGCGAATATAAAGTCCGCCTATGCCCTTTGGTCCGTGAAATTTATGTGCGCTAAAGCTCAAAAAATCCACATTTGCCTCCGCCACATTTACAGGAATTTTGCCGATTGCTTGGACGGCGTCCGTGTGAAATAAAACGCCCTTTTCCTTACAAATCGCGCCGATTTCGTGGATAGGAAAAATCACGCCCGTTTCGTTATTTGCCCACATTACGCTAACTAGCATTGTGTTAGGCGTGATTGCCTCGCGCACAGCGTCCGCGTCAATCCCAGCCTTGCTATTTACAGGAATGTAGGTGATTTTAACACCTAATTCCTCTAAAAATTCGCAAGTTGCGCTAATAGCAGGGTGCTCAACCTGCGTGGTAACGATATGATTTTTCGCGCCAAGTTTTCCGCCATTTTTCAAAATCTCATTAAAATACACGCCTTTTAGCACCCAATTATTTGACTCCGTAGCGCAAGAAGTGATAATCACATCGTCCTTTGAATCCGCCCCGATTGCGTCATAAATCTTATCAAATGCCTCGCGCAGTGCTTTGTGCGTGGCAGTGCCGATTCGATGAAGCGAGTTTGGATTTCCATAATGTTTGCAAAAATAATCACTCATCGCGCTAAAAACCGCTGAATCTACCGCCGTAGTGGCGTTATTGTCTAAATAAACTTCTTTCATAGATATTTCCTTTATATTGCATTTTTTGATAAAAATTATTATTTAAAAAATTTGGCATTATTATGAAATTTTTTAAAAAAAGCAAGAAATTTTAATCTAAAATTGTTAAATTTTGTATATTTTACACGCTTTAAAGTAGTATAATTGCTAAAAATTTTCAAATCCAAAGGATTCAAAATGAATATTTTAAACTCCATAAACGACTTTAATGACGCCAAAGCCGTGATTGCTGGGGGCGTGAATTCGCCTGTTCGCGCTTTTAGCTCGGTGGGCGGAAATCCGCGAATGATAAAACGCGCGGAGGGTTGCCACCTAATTGATGAGGACAATAATAAATATGTCGATTTCGTGCAGAGCTGGGGACCGCTGATTTTGGGGCATAAAGATTCAGCCACGCTTGAGGCGATAAGAGATGCGCTTGAAAAAGGCGTAGGATACGGCGCACCCACGATTTTAGAGACAAAATTAGCAAAAGAAATCATCGAAGTTTATGACGGAATCGATAAGATTCGCCTTGTTAGCTCTGGCACAGAGGCGACAATGAGCGCGATTCGCCTAGCACGAGCATTTACAGGGCGCGATGATATTATAAAATTTGATGGCTGCTATCACGGACATAGCGATTCATTGCTTGTGAGCGCAGGAAGTGGCTGTGCCACTTTTGGCAATCCAAGCTCACCGGGCGTTCCGCAGGACTTTAGCAAACACACGCTTGTGGCGCGATATAATGACTTAGATTCGCTAAAATCGTGCTTTAAAGCAAGTGGCAAGGTGGCGTGTGTGATTATCGAGCCGATTGCTGGAAATATGGGGCTTGTCCCTGCGGACGCAGAATTTATCAAAGGTGTGCGTGAGCTGTGCGATATTTTTGGCGCGGTGCTAATATTTGATGAGGTGATGAGCGGATTTCGCGCCTCGCTCAAGGGTTCGCTTGGGTTTTATAGCGTAACGCCAGATTTGGCGACATTTGGCAAAGTCATCGGCGGAGGACTGCCACTAGCGGCATTTGGCGGACGAAAAGACATTATGGATATGCTTTCCCCCACAGGCGCGGTTTATCAAGCAGGAACTTTAAGCGGCAATCCTATCGCAGTAAGCGCGGGACTAGCGGTGCTAAGGCAAATCAAGCACGACAAAGATTTATATACGCGCTTAGAAAAACTTGCAAAGCGACTAACGGAGGGTATGAAAGATAGGGCGAATCGCTTTGGATTCGCCCTCCAAGTCGCGGTGCGTGGAAGTATGTTTGGCTTTTTCTTTAATGAAAATGCGGTGCGGAATTTTGATGACGCAAAGAAAAGCGACACGGAGATTTTTGCGAGATTCCACCAAAAAATGTTAGAGCGCGGTGTGTATTTTGCGCCATCGACATTTGAGACGGGCTTTATTTGCGCTGCAATGGACGAATCTATAATCGATAGGGTGGTGGATTCGTGTGAAGTGGTATTTGAAGAGCTAAAAAATGGCTAATCCTACGCAAAATACGGCATCGGTTAGCAATTCGTCTTTAGAATTGCATTCCGCAGATTTGGCAAATTTTGAGTGTTCGCAGACACCAAGTCTAGTCTCACACTCAAAATTTGCCAAAAACTACGAAAGCCAAACCGAAAATCCTTCCGTTGTTTTGAATAGTAAAAACGGCGAATCCACGAATCTACCGCAACAAACAATCGAAGGGATTGCGGTGGAGGTTTTGGATTTGGAGAAAAATTTGGGAGCGAAGCTAGACTTGGAGTCTGTGAGCCTCCCAAATTTTTCTCCAAGTGCGAAAGATGCACCCAAGAGCGAATTGAAAAAAGATGACGCGCAAAATCCAAAATTTCGCTCAATTATCGTAGGTGCAAGTGGTCTATCGCTTGGCATTTCAATCGTTGTGGCAATTTTGCTAGGAATAGGCGCAGGGGTACTAATGCAAAAAATCTTTGACACATTTTGGGTGCTGTTTTTGGGCGTATTTTGGGGCATTGCCGCCGCTGTGCTAAATGTCTATAAAGTCTATAAAGCCGAGCTCCGCGACTTTGAAAACCTCGCAAACGACCCAAAATACAAAAATATGAATCCAAAATAAAATAATTCCGCTTTATCGCTAAATCTAGGACGCATTATGATTAACCCGCTCATCGCCAAAGGTATCGCGCTAATGTTGCTCTCCACGATATTTTTTGCCATTATGAATGCAATCGTAAAATACCTCAACCTTATGGGCTACTCATCGATGGAAAATGTCTTTTTTCGCGCGTTTTTTATGGTGCTGTCTGTGTGGAGTTTGGCGGCGTTTGTGCCTGTGATGAGCCACTTTTCGCCACGATTTAGAAAATTTCGCGTTAAGATTTGCGCCAAAAAAGTGGGCGGATTTCGCCACATACTTATTCGCGGTGCGCTTGGCGGTGTGGCTGTGAGCGCGAACTACTACAATTTCGCCACCATTCCGCTAGGAATCGCCACCGCATTTTTGCAATCCACGCCCATTTTTGTGGTGCTACTCTCGCTTTTTACGCGCCACAAGCCCACGCTACCCACGATAATCGCCACGCTGATTGGCTTTGTGGGCGTCCTGCTGGTGGCAAATCCTAGCTCTAGCGACATTCCGCCTATTAACGCGCTTGTGGGGATTACGGCGGCAGTTTGCGCGGCGGGTGCGTTTATGACGATTCACAAACTCAAAGCATTTTACACAAGCGAGGCAGTCGTGCTGTGGTATGGTATCACAATGTGCGCTGTGGGCGGGGCTGGAATGCTTTTAGACATTGACAAAATGGGCGGATTCACGCTGCCAAGCGCGTTTGCGTGGGTGTTATTCGTGCTAACGGGCGTCATCGGCACAATCGGGCAGTGGCTGATGACAAAGTCATATATGTTCGCCGCGCCCGACATAGTCTCGCCCATCGCGTATATGCGCATCGTGTGGAGTTTGCTTTTGGGCGTGTGGCTGGGGGACGCATTTCCAAACCTAATGCCAAGCATAGGAATCGCGCTAATTTTGCTAAGTGGCGCACTCGTGGCATTTGGCGTATATAGGCGCAGAGTGCGCGAATCTGGCGTCCGTAGCGTTAGCGCAAAGGATTTGCGATGATAATCTTAGTGGCAAATCTTGCCGTAGCGGTGGCACTCACGCTAATTGACATAAAATTTGTGATAAGTTTTGAAGTGGCGTTTGTGGGGGCGTTGCTAGTCTTTTACAGCTCGTATAAAGCGGTGGCAAAGAAAATCAGCGATTATAATGCGATTATGGGGGTGGATTCGGCGAATTTGGCAAAAGATTTGGGCGAATCTAGTGGCGATTCGCATAAGGATTCGAGCAATTTAATTGATTTGAGTGCGGATTCGCATAAAGATTCGGCAGATTCTTGCGAATCAAGCGATGATTTGCAGGATTTACAAGATTCGCCCAAAGCCACCGACAATCTCCCCAAAAAAGAGCGATTTTTCATAGGATTCAAAGTCTCTTTTGGGCTTTTGCGCCTTTTATCCTACGCATTTATCGCACTTAGCATTATCGCCCTTATCAACAATGGCGCATTTGTCCTAGTCCCATTTCTACTAGGAATCCTAATCTCTACGCTATCCAGCGCATTTTACGCGATGAAAAAAGCAAAATACTAACAAGCATATTTTAAAGTGGATTTGTATAGAATTGCGCCTAAATTTTGATATAAGGAATCGACAATGATAAAGGTAGCGATAAATGGCACGGGGCGAATCGGGCTATGCGTGGCGCGAATCATCGGTGAGCGGGACGATATGGAGATTGTGGCAATCAATAGCACGGCAGACATTGCCACCCTCGCGCATTTGCTGAAATTTGACTCGGTGCATAGGCATAGCGTGGAGATTGAGACGCTTGGCGCGGACAGACTGCGAATCGGCAACAGCAAAAATATCCGCATTTTAAGCGATAGAGAGCCAAAAAATTTGGATTTCGGCGAGGCGCAGTGCGTGATAGAATGCACGGGCAAATTTAACTCATTTGAAAAATCCTCTACGCATTTGAAAAATAATGTCAAAAAAGTGGTGATTTCCGCTCCCGCCGAAAATACGCCGATGTTTGTCTATGGCGTGAATCACGAATCCTACAACGGCGAATCTGTGATTTCAAATGCGAGTTGCACGACAAACTGCCTTGCGCCTATCGTGGCGGTTTTGCATAGCAATTTTGGTGTGGAATCGGGGCTTATGACTACGATTCACAGCTACACAAACGACCAAAATGTGCTAGATGTGAAGCACAAAGATATTCGCCGTGCGAGGGCTGCGGCAATCAATATGATACCCACAAGCACGGGCGCAGCAAAGGCGATAGGAAAGATTTTGCCTGAATTAGAGGGCAAGTTAAACGGCGTTGCCATTCGCGTCCCTACGCCCAATGTGAGCCTTGTGGATTTGTCCGTGCGATTAAAAAAGAGCGTGAGCGTGGAATCTATCAATGCGGCATTTGCAGAGGCAGAGCGCAAAAGTCCGCAAATCATTCACAATGATACGCAAAAGCTCGTCTCAAGCGACTTTGTGGATTCGCGATATAGTAGCATTTTTGTGCCAGATAAGACGATTGTGGTGGATAATTTTAACGCGAAAGTTTTGGCGTGGTATGATAATGAGGTGGGTTATAGTGCGCGACTCGTGGATTTGGTGGCGTTTGTAAATGCGTAGATTTTGGGTGCGAATCGTGAATCTTAAATTAGCGAAACTCAAATTGACGAATCTTGGTGGGCGCAATGATAAAATTTAAAGATTACTTTCCAAAATCTAGTAATTTTTCCAAAGAGGCTATGGAGGCGTTATTTCGCGCGATTTGTGATGAGAAAAAGGCAGGAGTTAGTGGCTACTATAACCTACCTTACGAGAAAAATGCGATTTTTGATTCGCAAAAATATATGGAGGCGAATCACGCATTGCTTGAATCGATAGAAAATCTCATAATTATCGGCATAGGTGGCAGTTCGCTTGGGCTAAAGGCGATTGATTCGATGCTATCGCACTTGCCTTATCGCAAGGCAATAAACCTAAAATTTTTAGAGCATACCGACCCTATAAAGATTGAAAAAACGCTTAAGAAAATCAAGCTAAAAAACTCCCTATTTATCGTCATTTCAAAGTCTGGCAAGACGATTGAGACGCTGTCGCTAATGAAATATGTGCTTTTGCGCTATCAGTTGCTAAAAAGCGCGACAAATAAGCGACATTTGGCATTTATCACGGATTTTGGCTCACCGCTTGAATCTTTTGGGCGCAAACATAAAATCGCCACTCTTTGCATTGAGAAAAATATCGGTGGGCGGTTTTCTGTGCTTAGCACGATAGGGATTTTGCCACTTAGCATTTTGGGCTACCGAGTGGAGAAAATCCTTCGCGGTGCGCGTGAAATGTCAGATGATTTTTTTGCGCGAAAGGCGGAGCATATCCTCAAAAAAGCAATCTTTTTTGGCAATCATAGAGATAAATTTCACATTAACATTTTGTTTTCGTATTCGAGCGTGTTTAAGGACTTTAACGCGTGGTATGTGCAGCTTTGGGGAGAGAGCTTGGGGAAACTAAATAGCTTTCATCGCAAGACTGCGCTCACGCCTATCGCGCTTATCGGCAGTATCGACCAGCATTCGTTTTTGCAGCTAATAGTGCAGGGCGTGATGGATAAAACTGTTACTTTTCTTAGCCTCAGCCAAAATAGCTATGAAAATCCAAAGATTCCAAAGATGAAGTTAGAATTTTTGGATTCGTGTGATTTTGCCAATGGCGCGAGTTTTGCCTCGCTCTTGCAAAAACAGCAACTCTCCACAATGGAGGCGATTCAAAAAGAGGGTGTGCCCACTGATAGCATTGAAATAAAGTGCCTAAATGAGGAAAGCGCGGGGAATCTCATAATGTATTACGAGCTATTAACCTCGTGTGCAGGAAAAGTGCTAGACATTGACACCTATAATCAGCCCGGCGTGGAGTTTGGAAAGAAAATTTTGGTAACGAAATTTAAGAAAAAGTGATTTTATGATTTGCTTTTTGGTTATTTAATTTGATAGTTTTTTTAGATTCGTAGTGATTTGGATACTTCGCTACACTCAGTATGACAAGATTTTTTTATTTCGTCATTGCGAGGCGTAATTAAAGTAATTCGCCACTTTTTGTCATTGCGAGGCGAAGCCGAAGTAATCCACAAATCACAAAATTAAATAGATTGCTTCGCCTTACCTTTGGCAAGTCTCGCAATGACAGAGTGGATAGTTTCGTCATTGCGAGATTTTGCGTTAGCAAAATCGTGGCAATCTATTTCCTTATTTTTTGGATTGCTTCGCCTTGCCTTTGGCAAGTCTCGCAATGACGAGTGGGGCTGGATTGCTTAGGCATTTGCAATGCCTCGCAATGACGCGAATAAGTGGGGTTGGATTGCTTCGGGCAAAGTCCTCGCAATGACAAAGTGGGGGCATTTCCCTACATTCCATAAACATAAAAACCACATTCTACCAACTAAAAAACCATATTCCACAAATAAAAACCATTTTCCCCGCAAAGCAAAAAAATTATTTAAAATTTATTTATTTTCGTAGTTTTTTGCTATAATGTGAGACTTTATGATTCGGAGGTAGAATATGAGACTATTTAGATTCAATAAAACTTTGAAGTTGATTTTTGCGATGTTACTCGCATTTGGATTCAGCACGACTGCCTTTGCTGGTGGCGACCAAGGACCAGAGCAAGAAAAAGGTTGTGGTAAAAATGACAGCGTCCATTGCACAGGTAAAGTATATCGCTGTCTTAAGAAATTTGGACATACCAAAAGCAAGGCGAGAAACCCTAAAAATGACAAAGAGCAAGAGGGCTATTGTCTGCCAAAAGCCGCTATCTTTTGTAGCTATAAAGATGCCAATATGACTACTTTATGCTATAGTAGTGATGCTAGTGGAAGATGTAATATGAAAGAGTGGAAGTGGAACTTAGACTTAAAAGATGACACAGTAACCGAAACAGAACGCAGTGAAAAATATTGCAACTTTACGAGCTGCGAAATAAATGGATTTGAGAAGTTTTGGTATGGTGGCGTCTCTGCCGCATATCATGTATATTTCCAAACAGATAAAATGGCTAGTGATGAGCCTGTAGATGCGTATTTTTACTGCGCAGAAGAGAAAAATTTTAATACCATAGCAAAATGCGTGGATAAAAAAGAGGGCAAAGTCGTAGCAACTACAAGCTGCGATAATGACACTATGGGCACAAGATACTACTATAAGCCCAACTGCAATACAAAAGAAGAATGCGTAGCAAAAATGAAGAGCTGGGATATGTATAACCAAAATGTAACGAGATTTTGCTATAAGCCTTGGGAGCAACGAGCGGATTCAAATATGACGGTTTATTATGATAATCAAGGCGGACAAACGATTCGCTTCCCTGAGTTTCAATATAAAAGTGTAGATGGATTCATAGGACCTTGCGAATACTCTGCGTTTAATGCCCCAGAAATGGATTGGATTACAGACCCTGTAGAGCCACTAGGCAATCTAGTCATACTAGATAAAAATGACAGCAAAACAGGGCAAATCCAATCTAGAGTCCATACCAAAATCTCTGGCACAAAAGATGTGGAATTTAGAATCTTCGAGGATATGCAAGCTGGTAAGTTAGAATCGGGATTATCAAAAGTAACCTGCGAGATTACTACTAAAGATGACACCCAAATAGAAAGTGGCGAAGCCGTGCCTACAATCATTTCAAATAATGCCATAGGTAGAGCACTAGCAAAAGCTACAGGCAAATCTACGGACTTTATCTATACAGCAAAAGATGCCTTTAAGATTAGTGGCGAGTATAAAATCAAATGCAATGGCGAATCTAAAGAGGGAGATAGCAGAGAAGCAGAAGCACCCATATTTGTCGCGCCACATAGCTATGAATTTAGAAACATTCAAGCAAAATTTGGCAATAGCACTTATGCAGGCACAAGCAATTGCGCAGGTGCAACAAGTGGCACAATATGTGAGAATCTACTCTCTACCACACAAACACGAAACTATAGCGAATCTCAAGGTAAAATAGAGATAGCTCCAAAACATAGTAATAATAGATGGCATCGCAAACCCGTAGTGAAAATAGGAAGCCCAATAACCATAAGTGTAGCGAATATGCGAGCGTTGAATTCACAAGGTGAAGTGGATACAGGTGTAGATGCAAATAGCGATATAAATGGCATATTAACAGGCGATGATGCAAATAGTCCAAATGTCTTTAAACCACTAGGCATAACTAATGCCAATACTATCCCACCCACCACTACAACTCAAGTGGGCAGTTGCGGAAAGACTCCTGAAGCATCTTCAACAGACGCATCGATAAGAAAGGGGATTATTGATGTTAGTGTGCCTACTACACAAGAAAATGTCCTCACCATACAAAGCACGACTGACAACACAGGCAAAATAGGATACGCAATCGTAGGGGAAGCCGTAGTGCAAATATATGACAAAAAACTAGATGAAAAGATATTTGACCAAGAGGGCAGCGGACTATGCAACGCTACAAAAGACCCAGATAATGGTGATAAATTCCCCTGCCCTTATCCTAGACGATTGGGGCTAAACTTTGAGTATGAAATAGTCCCATATAATTTCAAAGTAGTAGTGCAAAATGACAAAGGCGAACCAGCAAGAGTGCTATATTTCGGACAGGGCACTTCACCAGCTGTAGAAAAAGGTAATAAAATACAAATAACAGCACTAGATAATATGGGCAATACCGTAACGACCTTTAGCAAAAACTGCGCAGCGCAAAATATGAAATTTCAAATGAGTAGTAATAATAGCTCTATGAGTGGCTCTGGATTTTACTTTGAGCTAATCAACAAGGACGGCACAGACTTTATCGTAGAGGCGAGTAAATTTGAAAATGGCGTAGCAAAACCAGATGCAATCATAAAAGTGCAAAAAGACAAGGATACGCCATTTACACCAGCTATGAAAAGTGAGCCTGTAATCATAGACTCTAATAAATTCCCCAATGGATTCCCAGCAGAGATGAACTTTGCACTTTTCCCATCAGAGACTACATACTATCCAAAATATGAAGATGTTAGAATTGACCAAGGCGGGGATTTAGCAATCCTCCGAGCGCGAATCAACTCCATAGACACCGATAATGGCAGTGGCAATAGCGCAGGTGGCAGTATATCGCCTACAAAAGTATGGTATGAATTCCAATGCGAATACTGCAACCTAGATGAAGTGGCAAGAATCACAGGAGCGAATTACAATAGCGCAGATTCACGCTCTCCTACGCAACAAGGCTGGTGGATAGATAAGACATTTGGCGATAATAATGGTAGCCTTATGACAACCTCTAAGATGAGTGTAGAAAGTGGTGGCGTAAATATAAGCAGTGTAAGCACAAGCGTATCCAACGGACTACAAACGATAAACTATGGCAGTGGAAATCAAGGCACACATAAGCTAAATATCCTACACGGCAATTTTGTGGATAATGCTGGTAATGCTCTAGCAATGCCGTATTTCTTGCTATACAACGCATATTGGAATGGCACAAATCAAACAGACGCCAATGGCAACACAACAGGCACTCTAGTTAGCCCTACTAGATGGAATACAAGCTCATTTGTCTATGTCAAAGGCAATGCGAGTGATGACCCACGCAACTACGGAGTAGATATAGATGGCGCAAAAAATACTAGAGGCGGTGGCAGAACAGGGAAATTCTAAAAGAATCCCTAAGGTGCGAAGAGTCTCTAAAGTGTGCCGTTAGGAATCTAACAAATCAGCAGTGGTTTGCGAATCTTTGTGATTTGCGCCACTGCTTTTTTTATGTCTATTTTATTTAAGTGGATTGATTTTGAGATTCGTAGATTGCTTCGGTCGAATCTGCGATTCGCCCTCGCAATGACGAACTTATCTACTCTGTCATTGCGAGACTTGCCAAAGGCAAGGCGAAGCAATCCAATCATCATTGCGAGTGAGTGAAACGAACAAAACAATCCACAACTTGTCATTGCGAGGGCTTTGCCAGAAGCAATCCAAAAAAACGAATAGATTGCCACGATTTTGCTAACGCAAAATCTCGCAATGACGAAACTATCCAGCCCGTCATTGCGAGTGAGTGAAACGAACGAAGCAAACTATTTTATTTTGCGATTCGTGGATTGCTTCGGCTACGCCTCGCAATGACGAGGTGGAAAGTGATTTTCCCAAAATATCGCCCTGCCCTTTTTATATTTTTTAGGCGCGGTTTGGGCGAATCTACACTTTTATCGCTTTTGTTAGCTCATCTTTACTAATTTGCGTATTGTCAAATTTGACTACCAAAAGATTTTCGTTATTGTTTATGTAGGATTCGATTACGCCATCCATTTTGTTGATTTCAGCGATTGATTTATAGCGCGAATCCACTGCCGAATCCGCCGAATCTTTTAAATCGCCCGAATCCACCGCCGAATCTAACTTAATATATAGATTTTCTTGGATTCGTGGATTTTTTAGCATTAGCATTAGCGCAAACCACACTATCATCGCCACCGCCACGATATAATCCGCGCTTTCCACTTCATACACGCACCCTGCCACGATACCGCCCAAAAATGAGCCTATGAATCCAAATGTCGTAAAGATTCCAAGCGACAAACTTTTATCGCGCATTTTAGGGTATTTTGACGCTAAATTTTGCAAAATCGGCTCAGATATGCAAAACGCACTAAAAAATAAAACCACGCCAAGCGCGTAAAAAATAAGCGATTTGTTACCACTAGCATTATCGCCAAAGCCCATTAGCGCGAATGCTATGCCAAATAGCGCGATTGAAAAAAGTAGCATTTCTTTGGGTAGCTTTTTTCGCTCAGCAATTATCATACTAGGCGGGATTGAGAAAATCCCCGCCACAGCGGACAAACTAAAGACAATCCAAATATTTTCCTTTGCCATTCCCAAATGCCCCACAAGCACCACAGGCACTAGCACAAAGACAAAAGTCATCAAAAATTTTTGCACCGCCACGCTAAGATTTAAAATCATAAGATTTTTGTTTTTAAAAAGCGCGGAATAGCTCTTTTTATCGCCACCAAAATACTCTAAATGCGGGGCTTTTGGCACTATGCTAAAAAGTGGAATGATTGCCAAAAGTGCCAAAAACGCTGTAAGTAAAAATAGCTTATCCGTCCCAAAATGCGCCCCTATAAGCGGTCCCACAATCATTGCGACAATAAAACTTATAAAAATGCAAATCCCCATAAACGCCATTGCCCCGCCGCGCTTTTCCTCGCTGATTAAATCCGTGATTTTCGCGCTAATGACGCTTCCTATCGCACCTGAGCCTTGCAAGATTCGCCCGAGTATCATCATCTCAATGCTACTTGCAAAGGCGCAGATAAGCGAACCTATCGCAAAAATGACTAGCCCAAAGGCGATTACGGCGCGTTTGGAATATTTGTCGCCTAAGATTCCAAAAGGCACTTGGAAAATGATTTGACTAATGGCGTAGGCACTGATTGCAAAGCCAAAAATCGCCATTTGACTAATGCCAAAGGTGCTATGCAATGCGGATAATACGCTTGAATCTTGGCTTAGCGTGTGCAAATAAAGTGCCAAAGTCGGCATTACGACAAATAGCCCAAAAAAGCGAAAACCTGCGATAAGTGAGAGTGCGGCGGTGATTTTAAACATTTTTAGCCCCTTTTGTTGTGTGATTTTTAATGATTTTCATCGCATAATTTTACAAAAATTTTTGGCATTTTGGGGTTAGTTTATGACAATTATATTTTTTAGTGGAAATTTGCACAAGGCGCGTGAGATTGAGGCGATTTTTGCGCCTTTTAAGGTGCGACTTTACACGGATTTTATGAAGCCCTTTAGCGTGGTGGAGAGCGGAAAAACTTTTAGCGACAATGCCAAAATCAAGCTAAACGCGCTAAAAAATGCGATTGAATCACAAGGATTCGATGCGATTTTTAAGGGCGAAGTGGAGCAAAAAGATTGCATTTTAATGGCAGAGGATAGCGGAATCTGTGTCGAAGCACTAGGCAACTTGCCACATATTTTTTCGGCAAGATTTGCGAATCTGCCCCCACTTTACGAAATATCATTAGAATCGCCCACAGATTTTACATTAAAAGATTCCACCGATAGCGAAAATGTCGCCCGTTTGATTAGTGAGCTAAGGGCACGGAATTTAAGTGAATCAAATGCGACATTTATATCGTGTGTGGCGTGTTGTAAGTTTGATTCAAAAGATTCGTCATGGCGAGGTGATTCGATAAAATCGCCGAAGCAATCCAAAGCATTTAAAATAGATTGCCACGATTTTGCTATGCAAAATCTCGCAATGACAAAGTATGATTCGTCATTGCGAGGGAGTGTAGCGACCGAAGCAATCCAAAAAAATAATGTGGATTGCCACGATTCCACGCGTTGCGTGGAATCTCGCAATGACGAGATAGAATCACAAAAAGATAATCACGCGATTCTAACCACTCACGGATTTTTATGTGGCAAAGTCATTTGCAATATTCGTGGCGACAACGGCTTTGGCTACGACCCCATTTTTATTCCAAACGGCTTTGAATCCACACTCGCCGAAATGCCAAGAGAAGCCAAAAACGCGCTCTCACACCGCAAAAACGCACTTGATTTAATGAGGCTCATTTTATGCCCTTTGTCCGCGAAAAATTTATCATAGATTCGCCCCAAAAAGCGACTATTTTTTTGCAAAAAACTCTGCAAATCACGCAACGCGAGGCGCAAAAGATGATTGACAAAGGGCGCGTGGAAAATAATGGCGCGGTGTTTAGAGAAAAGGCTGGATTTTTGCGTGGTGAGGTGGTTTTGAGCCACTTTAAGGCTGAGCGCGGGGAATATAAGCCTATCTTTGAGACGCCAGAGTTTGGGGCGTTTGACAAACCTGCGAAGTTGCTTAGCCACCCTAAGGGGCGGTTTTCGCACTCATCGTTGCTTGATTCGATTCGCTTTTATTTTGGTAAGGACGCAAACCCCATAAATCGCCTTGACAGCGAGACTAGCGGGATTTTGCTGGTGTCAAAAAATAAGCAAAGTGAGATTGCACTAAAAAAACTTTTTATGCAAAAATGCGTGGATAAGACCTATTTTGCAGTGGTTTTTGGGCAAATCAACGCGGAGCATTTGGCACAAAAATTTGGCGAAAATATTATCGCTACGAATCTAAACTCACAACTTCGTCATTGCGAGGGTTTTGCCCGAAGCAATCCAAACCAAAGATTAAATAGATTGCTTCGCCTTGCCTTTGGCAAGTCTCGCAATGACAGAGTGGATAAATTCGTCATTGCGAGAGAGCGTAGCGACAGAAGCAATCCACAAAAATCAAATTTAGATTCGCAGTTTCTTTGCTTTGCCAAGAATGACAAAAATGTAGATTTTATCATCAATTTTCCATTAAAAGAGGGGCAAAAAGGCACAGACTTAGGCATTCGCTCTCACATTGATAAAAATGGCAAAGTCGCCCAAACAGCGATAAAAATATTGCATTACGATTCGGCGCGAAATATCACGCATTTAAAAATTATGCCTCTTACTGGGCGGACGCATCAGATTCGCGCACATTTGGCGCATATCGGGCATAGAATCGTGGGAGAGAGTTTGTATGGCGTGAGCGATGAGAATGCGCGGGATTTTTTGGACGGAAAGATTAACGATAGTGAGCGAGTGCGCATCTTTGGGGCAAATCGCCTAATGCTCCACGCCCAAAGTCTACACTTTTTCTACAATGACAATGAATTTTTTATCAAATCTAAAATGAATTTTGCAATAGATTCCCAAATCGCCACACGATAATATTTCACATTTTTGCTATAATGCGCCCTTTTATTTTTTAGCACAAAGGATAAAAATGCAAGATTCCATTCAAATATTTGGTGCGAGGGAAAATAACCTAAAAAATATCAACTTAGAGATTCCTAAAAATAAATTAGTCGTATTTACGGGCTTATCTGGCAGTGGAAAAAGCACACTTGCCTTTGACACGCTTTATGCAGAGGGGCAAAGGCGATATTTAGAGAGCCTAAGCAGCTATGCAAGGCAGTTTTTGGATAAAGTCGGCAAACCCGAAGTCGATAAAATCGAGGGGCTAACTCCAGCCATTGCCATTGACCAAAAGACGACTTCTAAAAATCCGCGCTCCACAGTGGGGACAATCACGGAGATTTATGATTATTTGCGCCTACTTTATGCGCGAGTGGGAATTCAGCATTGTCATAAATGTGGTAAAAAAATCTCACAAATGAGCAGTAGCGACATTATCAACCAAATCCTATCCTTGCCAGAGGGGAGCAAAATCACTATCCTAGCCCCCATTGTCAAAGAAAAAAAAGGCACATTTAATGACACACTTGAATCACTTCGTCAAAAAGGATTTGTGCGTGTGATGATTGATGGCGTGATGACGCGACTTGATGAGAGCGTGGAACTCGCCAAGCACAAAAAGCACACCATAAAAATCGTGCTAGATAGAGTTACCATAAATGACGAAAATAAATCGCGCGTGGCAGCGGGTATTGAACGAGGGCTAAAGGAATCTTTTGGCGAGATTGAAATCTTAGAGGGCGAAAAACTGACGCATTATAGTGAGCATTTTGCGTGTTTTGATTGTAAGATTAGCTTTGAGGTGTTAGAACCTTTAAGTTTTAGTTTTAACTCGCCCAAAGGCGCGTGTCCTAGCTGTAATGGGCTTGGAATGAATTACCGAATCGACCATAAAAAAATCATAAATTCATCACTTCCACTAAACAAAGGCGGAATTAAAGTCATTTTTGGATTCAACAAAAGCTACTACACAGAGCTATTTTACGCCTTTTGCAAGGCAGAAAAAATCGAGCCTAGCGATTCGTTTGACAATCTATCAAAAAGCAAACAAAGTTTGATACTCTATGGTAGCCCCAAAGAGCTGTCTTTTGATTGGGGTAAATCTAAAATCAAAAGCAGCTGGGAGGGAATCCTAAAAATCGCTTATGATATGTATAAAAATGAGAGAGATGATTTGAGCGGATATATGAGCGAAAAAGTGTGTGATTTATGCGGTGGAAAGCGACTAAAACTAGAAAGCCTAAGCGTCAAAGTCGCAAATAAGGGCATAGGCGAGATTGTGGATATGCCTATTGAGGAATCCTATCGCCTTTTTAGCGATGAAAAAAACTTCGCGTATTTAAGCAAAGAACAGCAATTCATCGCGCAGAGCATATTAAAAGAGATTCGCGAACGGCTATATTTTCTTTATGATGTGGGGCTTGGATATTTGAGTCTTGGGCGCGATAGTCGCACTATTAGCGGTGGCGAAAATCAGCGAATCCGCATTGCCTCACAAATCGGCAGTGGGCTTACAGGTGTGCTATATGTGTTAGATGAGCCTAGCATTGGGCTTCACGAGCGCGATACTTTGCGACTAATCAAAACCTTGCGTAACTTGCAACAAAAGGGCAACACGCTCGTTGTCGTGGAGCACGATAGAGAGACGATTAAAAGCGCGGATTTTATCGTGGATATTGGCGAGGGCGCAGGAAAAAACGGCGGAGAGGTGATTTTTAGTGGCGATATTGCCAAGCTAAAGGCGTCAAACACGCTCACCGCGCAATATATCTATGGCAAAAAGCAAATACGGCACTTTTACGGGCGCAAACAAACCAAGTGGCTTGAAATTGACAACATAAATATAAATAATGTCAAAAATCTAAGCCTAAAGATTCCGCTACTAAATTTCGTGTGCGTAACGGGCGTAAGCGGTAGCGGAAAAAGTAGCATTGTGTTGCAGACTTTGCTACCTATCGCGCAAGAGATTCTAAACCACTCCAAAAGGATTAGCAAAGTCGATGGCGTGGAGATTCGTGGGCTTGATGCGCTAGATAAAGTCATATATTTAGACCAAAGCCCGATTGGGCGCACACCGCGCAGTAATCCAGCCACCTACACAGGCGTGATGGACGATATTCGTTTGCTTTTTTCGCAAACCAAAGAAGCAAAAGTGCGAGGCTATGGCGTGGGGCGATTTAGCTTTAATGTCAAAGGTGGGCGTTGTGAGAAATGTCAGGGCGAGGGCGAGATTCGCATTGAGATGCACTTTTTGCCCGACATAAATGTCAAATGCGATGTGTGCGGTGGCAAAAAATACAACGACCAAACGCTAGAAATCCTCTATAACGGCAAAAATATCGCCGATGTGCTAAATCTTAGCGTCAGCGAGGCGTTAGAATTTTTCAAAAAAATCCCGCGAATCACGCAAAAACTAAAAACAATCAACGACATAGGCTTAGGCTACATAACGCTAGGACAAAACGCCCTAAGCCTTAGCGGTGGCGAGGCACAGCGCATAAAAATCGCCAAAGAGCTTTGCAAAAAAGACACAGGCAAAACGCTCTATGTTCTTGATGAGCCTACCACAGGGCTACATTTTGAAGATATAAACAATCTCATCAAAGTTTTGCACCACCTAGTGGAGCTCGGCAACTCAATGATAGTCATCGAGCATAATTTAGATGTGGTAAAAAATGCGGATTATATCATCGACATTGGACCAGAGGGAGGCGACAAGGGCGGAAAAGTCGTTGATTGCGGTAGCGTGGAATCGCTCATCAAAAACGCCCAAAAAAGCGGCAGCTACACAGCAAAATACTTGGCAAAGGAAGTGTGAGGCTAGGGATTATATGAGACTCTACTTTTTGGCAAAAGCCAAACGAAGCAAAAACTTTAGCAAGGATTCGCCAACTTTTTCATCAGTGCAAGGCACACGAGCAAGGCGAGTGCAATGAAGCAATCCAAAAATAGATTGCCACGATTTTGCTTACGCAAAATCTCACAAATGACAAATCCACTCTACGCCGTCATTGTGAGATTTGGCATTAGCTTAATTAAAGCAATCCAAAACATAACATATCCATCCATTATTTAAATAAAACGCAGTGTAGCGAAGTATCCAAATCGAGCGAATCTAAATCACAAACAAAATCCTACAATTTACTTGCATTTTTGCAAAAAACGCATTATAATTCCACGCAAATTTTTACAAAAAGGAATGGCGCAATGCAAATTAACGCATTTGATGATTTTAATGTCGCATACAATGCCGTAAATCGCGCCTATTCTACTGCAAATCAAACATTTTCAGCTTTCGCGTGGTGGTGCGTTACGCACCGCAAATCCACATTTTTACACCATAACGCATAGTTATATTTTGGCGTGAATCGCGCAAGATTCGCAGATTGCGATTTAAAAAACTTGGCAGATTCACAACGATTTAGGCATAATTTCACATTTTAAATTTAAAGGACATAAGATGAAAACTAACACTACAAAGCCCTATCTTAAGGCATTTCCTAATGATGAGGGATTTTTTGGCAAATTTGGCGGGGCGTTTGTCCCAGAGGCGATTGCGACACAAATGAAGCAAATCGATGAGGCGTATCATTTAATTGCGCAAAATAGCGATTTTATCGCGGAGTTGCGTAAGATTCGCAAACATTTTCAAGGGCGTCCTACGCCCATTTATTTCGCGCACAATCTCACGCGCAAACTCGGCGGAGCGGGGATTTACCTAAAGCGCGAGGATTTAAACCACACAGGCGCACACAAGCTCAATCATTGTATGGGCGAGGGACTTTTGGCAAAATTTATGGGCAAAAAGAAGCTCATCGCCGAGACAGGCGCAGGACAGCACGGCGTGGCATTAGCCACCGCAGCGGCGTATTTTGGAATGGAATGCGAGATTCATATGGGCGAGGTGGATATAGCAAAAGAGCACCCAAATGTCGTGCGTATGAAGATTTTGGGCGCGAAAGTCATTCCTGTGAGTGCGGGGGCGAAAACACTAAAAGAGGCGGTGGATTCGGCGTTTGAAGCGTATTTGGCTGACCCGATAAACTCTATGTATGCCATAGGGAGCGTGGTAGGACCACACCCATTTCCTAAAATCGTGCGCGATTTTCAAGCGGTAGTAGGTTTTGAGGCAAGGGAGCAATTCCTAGAAATGACAGGCGAGTTGCCTGACATTGTAACTGCGTGTGTAGGCGGTGGAAGCAACGCTATGGGGATTTTTAGCGGATTTATCGATGATGAATTTATCGAGCTTATCGGCGTAGAGCCACTGGGCAAGGGTGCGAATCTAGGTGAGCACGCCGCAAGTTTGAGCTATGGAAGCGAGGGCGTAATGCACGGCTTTAACTCCATAATGCTAAAAGACGACAAAGGCGAACCTGCCCTCGTGCATAGCGTGGCAAGTGGCTTAGACTACCAAAGCGTGGGACCAGAACACGCCTATTTGCACGAAATCGGGCGCACAAAAGTAGAAACCATAAGCGACAAAGAGGCGATAGATGCGTTTTTTTGCTTAAGCAGAAACGAGGGCATAACACCCGCAATCGAATCAAGCCACGCCCTAGCCTACGCGCTAAAAATCGCACCCAAATTAAAGGGCAAAAAGATTTTGGTAAATCTAAGCGGTAGGGGCGATAAGGACATAGACTTTGTGGTAGAAAATTACGGCTATGGGGAATAAAGTAGCCAATTAAATACTGCAACTGCGCGATTTGCTAATGCAAGTCGTGGCAATCTATGTTTTTGGATTCGTGGATTGCTTCGTTCGTTACACTCACTCGCAATGACAATATGGTAGATTCTTCGTCATTGCGAAATAGACTCTATGTGCTCGTCATTGCGAGGCGATTCAATAAATCGCCGAAGTAATCCAAACAAAATAAAAAAAACAAAACCTATCGTCATTACTCAAGCGTAGTGAAGTATCCATTTTAGCGATTCGCGAATCAAGAGTGAATTAGCAATTAAGCACTATTTTTAAGCAGAAAAAGACTAAAATTCACCACAAAATTACTCATTTTGGATTGCGTATGTTACGAATCATAAAACATAATTTGGGCGTTTATTTTATGGTGCTTGCGTGTTTGGACTTTGCACTGGTGGGCGCGTTTGCGAAACTACTTAGCGCGGATTTACCTGCGATTGAGGTAGTGTTTTTTAGGAATTTAATCGCAACCTTTTATTTGTGGTATCTTTTTAAAAAATCCACGCTCAAACCGCGAGAAGGTGGGCATTTCTTTTTGCTTATTTTTCGTGGTGTGGCTGGTGTGCTGTCTTTGTATCTTTTGTTTTATAATATCGAGCATATCACGCTTGGCGGGGCTTATGCCTTTCAAAAAACCGCGCCGATTTTTACTACGCTGATTTCATTTTTTGTTTTCAAGGAAAATATAGGATTTAAAGGCTGGGGCGGTATCGCTGTGGGCTTTTGTGGTGTGCTTCTCATCGCTCAGCCTTGGGCGGAGGCTCAATTTCACACGGGCTTTGATATTAAAAATTCACTTTTGGGTGTGCTGTGTGGCTTTTTCTCAGCCGTATCTGTAACAAGTGCGCGTGAATTACGGCATTATTACACCACTGAAAAAATCGCCTTTACTTTTATGGTGGTTGGCACACTCGTGCCTTTGCTCTCAATGATTGTAGGCGAATTTTACGCGCCAAAGGGGCTTGATTTTTTGCTGTGCGAGTTTAAAATGCCGAATTTAAAGGCGGTATTTTTCATCATCGTTATGGGATTTTTCGGCGCGATGTATCAAATCCACCTTACCAAAAGCTACGGCATAGCCAAAAAAGCGGGCGTTGTGGCGGGTGTGAGTTATCTTGATGTCGTGTTTTCGCTGATTTTGGGGTTATTTTTAGGGGACGCCTTTCCTAGTGCTATGGTGTTTGTAGGGATTGTGGGGATAATCTGTGGCGGACTTATTTTAGTCGCGGATAAAAAGTAGAGCCGATTCATCAAAATAATTTTTCTGCAATTTTTATGATTTTCTGCAATATTTTCAAAGATTTTAAAAATCTTTTTCAAACCACCTTCCTGTAAAATTTCTAGTAAAAATTATATAATTTTTAAAAAAGTTATATTGTTATTGAAAGCCTAAATTGCGTAGATTCATAAGAGAATATATCTAAAAGATAAGGATTATTAACTAGATTCTTTTATTTATTAACACAAAATTAACACATTAGTTCTATTATTCCAAAGTCGAAAGACAACTTTAGATTATCGCTAGAAATAG
>JBNMKJ010000033.1:0-25146 GCA_050874285.1 Helicobacteraceae bacterium
AACTAACGACAAGGGCAAATCTAAAGGCTCTTACGCAGACTATGCAAGTGCGATGATAGACATTGCCGAAAATCCTAAGCTAAATCAAGTGCGCGTAGGCGTAATCGGGCTATAAAACAAATGCGATTCGCACGAATCTAAGCAAAATCTACTTAGATTCAAAGTGAATCGCAAAGCGCAACATTTACACTAAAGCGTTGCACTTGCTATGTCGTATTCCTCTTTGGAGATGATTCGAGAGCCGTAGAGTTCATTTAGGCTTTGTGCCATTGTTTTCATCTCTGTTAGCGTTTGTCCTATCATCATTTGCGAGTTGATTTGGTGGATTTTGTTTTCGCGGATAAGGTTGCGAATCGCGGGTGTGCCGATGAGAATCTCAGTGGCTGCCACGCGTCCGCCATCTACGCGCGGTAGCAAAATCTGCGACAAAATTCCCTCGATTGTGATTGCCACTTGGCTTCGCACTTGCTCTTGCTTCGCGCCCTCAAATGAGCTTACAAGGCGGTTTATCGTCTGCGCTGCGGAATTTGTGTGCAGTGTAGCGATGACTAAGTGCCCTGTTTCAGCGGCTTCTAGCGCGATTTCCATAGTCTCAATATTCCTCATCTCGCCGATGAATATAATGTCTGGGTCTTCGCGCAGTGCGGATTTCAACGCCCTTTGGAATGTCTTTGTGTCCTCGCCTAGCCCACGATATGAAAAAAGGCAGTTTATGCCCTTATGGACATACTCTATGGGGTCCTCGATACAAAGGATATGTTTTTTGTCATTTTTGTTGATTTCATTTATCATCGCTGCCACAGTGGTAGTTTTCCCGCTACCTGTGGGTCCTGTAACCAAAATCAGCCCTTTTCGGCGCGTAACCAAATTTTTAAGCACTTTGGGCGCGTTTATATCATCAAGCGTAGGAATCTTTGTCTCAATCGTCCTAAAAGCCGCCGCCACGCTACCCATAGTGTAATAATAATTTACGCGGAATCGCCCCACATCTTCTAGCTCAATCGAAAAGTCTAACTCGCGCTCCTCTTCAAGCGTCTTTTTTTGCTTGTCTGTCAAAAGCGCGTAGCATAGCTTATCAATGCTCTTTTTGTCTAGCACGGGGAGATTTAGCTTGACTAAAACTCCATCAATTCGAATCTGAGGCTCACTTCGCGCGACTAAGTGCAAGTCGCTTGCGTTGTGCTTAAAAGTCGTCCGTAATAGCGTGGCTATGTCGTATCCTAATTCTACTTCTTCCATTTTTTTACTCCATTTTTGTTAAGGTTTAATAATTTGCCGTTTGGTTACGCGCAAAGTTTGATTTGTGATAGGGTTAGTAACCGAACCTGCAATGTCTAAGATAAAGGCATTTTTGGTTTCCTCTTTGAAACAAGGTTTGTTATTTGACACCGTGCAAGTGCCATATTCATCAGGTTGTGAGTAGATTGCCGTATTGTAACTATCATAATTTGCTAGTGGTGTCATTTTATATTTAAAGCTATATTCGCCATTTGCGCCGTATTTTATGTATTTTTCTATTGCCTCTTCTACATTAGCCCTTCTAGTTGCTTTACCAGCTTCGCCTAAATCGCATTGTGCAGCATTTTCTTCACATACGAATCCATTGCGTTGGACATACAAAATCGCTAATTCTGTCGTAGAGTTTAGGTATAAATCTAATTGAATAGCGATATATTCGTTTGTGGTGGTGTTTAGCGTTTGGGTGCTAAAGCGAATCGCTAAGACGCCAAGCGTGGCAACTAGAATCGTAATAATTATGGCAAACATCATACCAAAACCAGCTCTTGCTAAAACCTTGTCATTGCGAGAATTAGCACTAGCTGATTCGTGGTAATCTGTAATCCTATCGTCATTGCGAGGTGATTCATCGCCGAAGCAATCTATATTTTTATTTATGGATTGCTTTGTTGTGTTTGCTTTGCTTACATTACCTCGCAATGACGCAGTAAAGCCATTTCCGCAAGATTTGCTAACATATTTCAAATCCACACAATTCATATTATTTGTCTTTCTCATTGCATTATTATCCCCTCTTTGCAAAATTCCTCCATTATGCTTTTGACAACTCCCGCTTCAAAGCAGATTCGTAAGCGAATGAGGCTTGAGCTAGATTCAGTCCAAAAGTGGAGATTTGAGACTTTTTTTGCGATTATGGTTTCCTCTGTCGTATTTTGGTCTGGCTCTCTACGCGACAACACCAAATCGCCTTTTTCGTAGCTACCTTGCGCTGTTTTGTATAATCTTATGCTACTTGGATAGGCATTTACTAGCATAGCTATATCGCCTAATTGTCGTGGCTGAAACGCATTGCTTCTTGTTGTAAATTCTTTTTTGGTATTATCTGCATTATCTATCCAAAAAATCGCTCTATTTCTCCTAATGTCGCCTTGGTAGTATTTGTCATTTACGCTAGTGCTAGTGCCGACATTGATAAAAGGAAAATAAATTGACAAGCCATTCACTCTGCTACCATTGCCTATAGCTCCTACCAAATCATCTGTAGCTATTTGGCTTTTGATAGTGGTTACATTTGCGCCTTTGTCTAATTGCGAATTATCCAAATCTACAAATCCAGCAAAATACGGAATCATACTAGCATTATTGTGTGTGCCATTTAGCGAATATAAGTCTTTTTCTATAAACCACAGCACATTATTATTGCCTAGTGCGCCGTCCTCGTGATTAGATACTTGCGAAACGGGCGTAGTTTTATTAAACGCAATCGAATCCCACACGGAATTTTGCAGATAATTTGATATTTGGCGAATCGTAGAGGCTGAATCTATTTCTATTTTGGCGAATTCTTTTTGTATGGTATAGTTTTGCAAAATCTGCACGATTGCCTTGCTACCAGCCACAGCGACTAAGCCTGTTACTACAATGACGAAAACAAGCTCAATCATCGTAAAACCAGCTCGTTGTCTCTTTAATAAAGAATCTAATCCCATACCGCACCTCCTAGTTTGCCACATTATCTTTGATTAGCGGAATGTCGCTACCTATATTTGCCGCATAGTAGGTAAGCACAGCCTCGCCGTCCGCATCGATTTCTTGGTTATTAACCATACGAATCAAAGTAACTCGTATGCGCTTGACATCACTTGTGCCATTTGCTGCCAAAATGCTACCAGCATTTTTGCCTGTGCCAAAATCTGCCACCACATAATCTATTGTTACCCTTAGCTTAAAAATCTGCTGTTTAGTGTCTGTATCGCTATAAACTATGGCTTCATAACCATTAAAGTCATTTATGGATTGCTTTATGCTACTTGGGCTTGAAGGTATTGTTGTGGCTGACCTGCCTTCTCTATCGCACATACGGCGTTTATTGGCGATAGAAAGCCCTCTTTTAGTGAGAATTTGCTCTGTTATATTTACTTCTTTTTGCTGTGTGTTGCCATTAGCATCTTTTATTGAAAGTTTAACGGTGACAGGAATATTTTTGCAACTATCTTCATTTGTATTTAAAATATAATACTCGCCCGAAGTTACGAAATCTGCGACATTATTTGTATCCCACGGCTTTGATTTTATCGTCTCCATAAGTGTGAGTGCGTTGTAATAGCCGATGACATTTTGCGAAGTAATTGCATTTAGGTTGCTTTGGCGCACGATTAGCGGAATGCTTAGGATTACTAGCCCTACGATGACGATTGAAAAAATAAGCTCAATCATTGTGAATCCCGCGCGTTGTCTCTTTGACAATTTCGCGGGATTTTGCGCACTTAGCTCGTCAATAGACGAATCAGTCTTATTTCCTCGCTTCGTGCTTAAAAACCCACGAACTTGCCTAAAGATACTTCCGCGCGGAGTGTTTATATTTTGCATCGAATCATAAGTCCAATCTGCCGAATCTTTCGCTATTTTTCGCATTTTGGATTCCTCCCTTTTGGATTCGTAAATAAAAGATAAATAGAATATTACTACAAAAATTCTAAAATAGTCATAGAAAATCGCAGTTTTTTTTAATAATTTGAATTTTCTCTATGATTTTGTGTAAAATTAGCGTTTTGGATTCGCAAAAATTATGCGATTGCCTTGCAAA
The DNA here is from genome assembly GCA_050874285.1 of Helicobacteraceae bacterium. Taxonomy (GTDB): domain Bacteria; phylum Campylobacterota; class Campylobacteria; order Campylobacterales; family Helicobacteraceae; genus NHYM01. Next base: position 4,046 of record JBNMKJ010000033.1, read on the forward strand.
AAGCATTCAAAATTTTAGCAATTTTATAAATGCAAATATATAATAGCCGATTTGATAGAATCGAAATTTTTGTAAAGCCTTGATTTCAAAGGCGTTTAGGATAATTTGTAAGGAAATATGATGAAAAAATTTGATTTGAAGGGTTTGCTAGACAAGTTTAAGGCAAAGTTTAAAACAAAAGATTTAAACTTGAAAAACCTAAACTTGCAGGATTTACAAAGGAATGTAACAAGAACCCTATCAAGCAAGATAAATGCAAAGCAAAAAAATGCAAATCTTGTGTATTACAATCCTGATTCAAAGATTTTTTTAACTTCAAGTAGTGGAAAAGTCATACAATACACAAAGGGCGCGAATTCTAGCCTTAGAGTTGTATCACTAATCAACTTCGACACGCTACTAAAAACAGATGTAGAAGTTCCTCGCACGACTGAAGAGGACGACATTGAAGACTTTGTCATTGAGACAGCCTACAAACAGCTAAATATCGCAGCAGACGCCGACTATCAAGTATCATATTCGCGCGTAGAGACTAGCTTTGATGCTGACCATTGGAATTATAATGTCTATGCTATCGACACTAAAAACCTAGAAAACATTTATGATGATTTGCTAGAAAAAACGACATTTATCGATGTCATCACTACTACGGCGTTTTTGCCCCTTGCGCTGTATAAAAAAGGCAAATTAGATGTAATTGACAATCATATCTTTGTCTATATTGGCGAGGATAGCGGTATCTTTGCCTTTTATAGCAAGGGTGAGCCTGTCTATATAAAAACGCTAAATGTCAATATGCACCGCCTACGCGTGGAGTTTAACCAAGAAATACAAGTAGAGCTAAATACAACGGACTTTGAAAATATCATATCAGGCGATGCAGGGGAGGCAGCCGACCACAAGGGCGCTATTGATTCAATGCTTGATAAAATTAGCCGTGATATTGAGGAAAATGTCCTTTATATTAAGCGCGTTTATCAGGATTTAGACCCTACTGCGCTTTATTTTGGAATGAGCCCAAAATACAATAGCGAATTTTTGACATTCCTTAGAGATGCGCTTGTGATAGAAACAAGACCATTTAATCAACTGGCATTTGCTAAGACTAACAAAGGCTCAAATGCGATAGCAGACATCGCTATGCACTATATGGATTTGTATGTAAGCAATATGAATCTAAAATTGCCAAACTTCTCTTATGCAAAGCGTCCAAAACCGCTAAGCCAAAGGGAATCTGGGCAATTTGTGCTTATAGCTGGAGTTTGCTTTGTGTTATCATTAGTGCCACCCATTTATAATATTGCAATGAGTGGATTTTATAATTTCCGCGCAGGAATGCTACAAAAAGAGTTTGACAATGTCGTATTTCCAAAGGCGGAGGATTATCGTGCCAAAGAGGCAAATATGAAGCAGCAAATCGAAAATTTACAAAAGACACAAGCCGAACTTGGCGGAGTTATAGCTGGTTTGCGTGGTGATATGAGCGATATTCACACTTGGCAGGTGGGCTATATCCAAAAGTCTAAGGTTGTAGATGATATTCTAAAAGTCGCCAAAAATAGCAAGGTTAGCGTCATTAAATACACCGCTACAGCGACTAATAATCAGCAGTTAATCGTAAGGCTAAATCTATTTGCTAAAACACAGCAGGATATTTCGGATTTCATTAGGAATCTAAATAGCCAAAAAACCTACAAAAGCGTCACAACCGAAAAAGTCGAAAAATTTAGCGGAGAGATTGACACAAATGCCGTTAAAAAAGATGACGAAAAAACAGACCCATCTAGCGCGGAATATGAATTTGCAAATAATCCAGAGCTAGGTAGCAAAGTAGGCGGATATTTAAATTCAATAGTGAAGGTGGTAGTGCGATGAATCAACTACAAGAGCAATTCTATGAGCAATTAGACAAATTAGACGCCTATCTATCTGATAAAAGTCCAAGTGAGCGGACGCTATTTGGCTTTATATGTGGTGCTGGAATCATTGCCGCTATGTATTTTGGCTTGTATGGTATGGTAGATGAATATAAAATGCAATATGAAGGTGTTTTTAATGAAATATATGGTAAAACTTCTACTGAAAAAGATTATATTAGCTCGATGGATAATGGCGGATTCTTAACTTTAGAGCAACAAATCGGCAATCTAAATGACGGAATCGCCCAGTCGCAAAATACCATTAAACGCCTAAATATGCTACTAAATGATGTCTTTGATAGTAGCAAGGATTGGTTTTTGACATTTGATGAGGCTAGTAAAAAGGCGATAGACTTGGGACTTATCGTAAATGGCACAGATATTGAGCTAGGCGATAATACGAGCTTAGGTGGTATGAAGCATAGCACTTTTGTGTTATTTGGCTATGGGAAATATAATAAAATCCTAGAATATATCGATTGGCTAGAAACTTTTGGGCAATTTGTCTCGCTAGATAATATAATCATCGAAAGCAAGGATAATCGCCTTAATTTCAGCATTTTAATTCGTAACTTTAGAGGAGGTGTATAATGAAGCAAATTTCTTTAGCAATGACATTGCTTGTGTGCGGTTTGTTTGCTGCAAATTTGGATATTGTCGATGATATTGCACCTTCGGCGGATAGTAGCGTAGGCATACAAAATGCTGTGGTGGATTCACAAAATGCAAATGCGAATCAAAGTGCAAATAAGGCAAATCAAAATGCGAATCCAACCCCAAATCAAGCAAATAACACAAACGCCGCTGCTAATCAAAATGCGAATCCAAATAGCGCAGATTCAGCGAATCAAAATGTAAATAATGCAAATCAAGCCAATCAACAAGCAAGCCAAACAAATCAACCCGCACAGGCTGAATCACAGGCTCAACAAGCCCAATACACCCAAAAGCCAAAAGCGCAAAAGTCACAAAAGCCTCGTCCAAGCGACCCAGATGAGCGACTAAAAGAAGACATAGTGAATTTCGAGCGAGAGCAGTATTTTCAAAATAATGAAAATATAGATGACCCATTTGTGTATGTGTATAGAGAGGCAACAGAAGATGAAATAGCTATGAGAGCAAAGTTGGAACAAGCTGTGCTTACATTAAAAAGCATTATTATCACTCCAGATTCTAATAATAATAGAATCAAGCGATATAAAGCACACATTAACAACCAATGGGTAGAGGAGTGCAAGATAGCAAAAAAAGGTAAGCAGTGCGCTGTAATCGAGGGCTGGGAAGTTGTGAGTATCACAGATGATAGCGTGAAATTACGCGTTACACGCTATAATATGAAGCGCGACTTGCAGCTTGTCAATAAAAAGGTTACAATAAAGAAAGCCAATTATTAGGTTAGGTGTTAAGATGAAAAAGTGTTTTTTAGTATTAGTGTTAAGTGTGTGTTTAGGCTCATTACAAGCAGTTGGTTTGTGCGAGGATAAGGCATTTACTATATCTGCTTCTAGCTTAGATGGGACTACTGTGGGTGAGCTTTTAGAGCAGCTATCATTTGAATGTGGATATAGTATGCTAGTGCGTGATAAAGCCGCCAAAAATAAACTTAATAGCTCTATTGCATCTGTAAATATTGTGGAATTGCCATTAGAGAAAATCTTTGATTTACTGCTTACCGAAAATGAGCTAAACTACGAATTTGACGGCAAACTTTTGCGCGTATCCTACCTAACAACTGAAACTTTTAAGATTAACTATATTGCTACTTCTAGGGTTGGCTCAAGTAGCACAGATATAACTTTATCGCAAAATGCTATGACGCAAGAAGGTGGGAATTCAGTAGGTGCATTGAGTGGTGGCGGTTTGAATAATGTTGATAATTCCACATTGCAAAGTAGCATTCAAGGTGGTTTGCTAGGTTCTGCGATGGGTGGTGGAAGCAATGATAGCATTAGTGGGACAAAGATTTATTCTGTCGATGAGTTTGATTTTTGGGGACGCATAGAAAAGGAAATCTTTGAAATCGCATTTCGACCCGGTGATGCGCATCAACCAAAGCGCATTTTATCCACAGGCAATGAAAATAGCTCTGGTGGCGCAGGTGGAGGTGGTGGCACAAATGAGGATAATGCTAAAAGCGCAGAAGATGTTGGCGATGGACAAAGCGTTATTGTTAATAAGGCTGCTGGGCTTATCACTGTTACAGGGACTATTCAGCAGTTAGAGCGCGTTAGAAAATACCTAAAAGACCTTGAAGATACTATGCAAACTCAAGTGCTAATTGATGTGACACTTTTAAATGTGACACATAACAATGGCAATACCGTTGGTGTAGATTGGAATCAGCTCTATAACGCTGGAAACTTTGTAATGCCAAATCAACAGCAAGATGAGGGTGGTGGGAATCCCGTGTTTGAATTAGGCGGATATAGGCTTTTCTCTGGCGGTTTTTCGCTTAATCGAATCATAGAGTTTTTGACTACTTATGGCACAGTGCGCTCTATCTCAAATCCAAAAGTGCTTACTTTGAATAATCAACCTGCCCTTATTAGCGTGGGTAGCATATTGCGCTATAATCAAAGCTCGACTTATTTGACAGCGACTTCTGGGACTTCATCAACGGCGACTAACCAAAACTTCCCCACAGTGTTTGCAGGTGTTTTGCTTGATGTAACGCCATCCATTCAAGGCGAATACATAATGCTTAAAATCAACCCAAGCATTACTAGCACAAAGGACGCCACTGTGGAAAGTCAAGCTACGGCATTAGATGAGCCACCAAACTTGAACTCCTCTCAGCTTTCATCACTTGTCCGCGCAAAAGACGGCGATAAAATTATCATCGGTGGGCTTATCGCCAAAAGCGCGACAAATACAAAAAGCCGTGTGCCACTTTTGGGATATATCCCTATTATTAAGTATTTATTCTCTTATGATTCAATGGTAGAGGATACACAAGAAATGGTAATTGTCATTACACCACATATCGTTAAAAACAATGACAATCCTAGCTTACAAGATTTAGGCTATACTGAGACCGTTAATGAGATTATTAGAAAAAATGACATAAAGGCAAACATACACGAAATAGGCGAAGAGGAATAGCCCAAAATTTAGGTGGTAAATGAAAAAAGTCGCTGAACTAGAAAATCGCTGGAGGGCATATAGATATAGAGTTACTATATTCTATGTCTTTGTCGCTGTCTTTGTGGCATTTATCATAATGCTTGGCGTTTTTATAAAATTTCAAATCTATGACAAAGACACATTAGCAAAAAAGCGCGATTCAGCAAATATCGCCCAAAGAGTTGCCCCAAAAACTACGAATCCTGCGAATCAAACTGCGAATCAAGCCCTAGATTCGGCACAAAATAGCGCGAAAGTTAGCTTTACTTGTCGCCAAGTGATAAGCAATAAGCTAAATGTCCGCCAAGAGCCAAATTTTCGCTCTCAGGCTTTGGGACATTATTCGCGCAATGGAATCTTTTGCGCTAATAGCGAGGCGGTAAATGGACTGCTAAAAACGCCAAATGGCTGGGTTAGCGCGAATGACAATTACAGCAAAGCAGTTAGTGTAAATATGTTTGTCGATACTGGATTTCATAAATATCAAGGCGAATCAGCGCGAATCATAGCCCAAAGAAATGTGCCACGCACCAGCTTTGAGGAAGTGCGCGTGTTTGATTCGCCAAATCGCAGTGGCAATTTTAGCGAATCTGCCCCCAAAAGCCAAAAGCCTAAATCGCGAATCGCCATAAATATTACCTCGCAAAATCTCACCAAAGAAAAAATGATAGAGTTTAAAGAGGCAGATTTTAGAAAGACAAATGATTACAATACCGCCATTGAAGTGGCAAAATTCTACTATGACAGCAAAAATTATGACAAAAGCATTAAATGGGCACTAAACGCCTCGAATGCGGATTCACGGGGCAAACAAAAGACAGAGAGTTTCATCATCTACGCCAAATCGCTTTATCTAAGTGGTAAACAAGACCAAGCCCTAGAAGTGTTATCGCGCTATATTTCAAGCACAAATGCCCCTGATGCTATAGATACGCTAAATAAAATGAAACAAGGCATCATCTAGTGGCAAAAGTTAGAATCGGGGATAGGCTAATCTCCGCTGGGCTAATCACTAACGAGCAATTAAATACCGCCCTAGAAGAGCAAAAAAAGCAAACGCGCCGTAAAAAAATCATACGAATCCTAGTGGATTTGGGCTACTTAGATGAGGGCAAATTACTTGGATTTTTCGTGGAGCTTTGCAAAAGAGGCGAATTAAACTTAATGTCGATTTTGGAGGACTTTCCAAATAGCGAGGAAAATATCCTAAAATTGCTCTCAAGAATGCTTAGCATAGAATATGTGGATTTAAACACTATCGATTTTGACCCTGCCATAGCCGATAATATCCCCCTTGCGATTATAGAGCGACATTTGGCTTTTCCTTTTAAAGAAGAGGAGGGTGGTGTAAAAGTCGCAGTCGCTGACCCATTTGATGTCCAAGTTAGAGATGCTATGACGCGCTCGATTCGTGGTAAAAAGGTGCTTTTTTGCCTAGCTAAAAAAGAGCAAATCGTAGGCATTGTCCTAAGAATCTCACTGCACGACAGCGTAAAGGCGCTTGTCAAAAAAATCCGCGATGAGATAAAAGGTGATTCACAAAGCGTTGCATTAGCAGATGAGGGCAATCAAAGTGCGATTACAAAGTTGGTTAGCACCATTTTTGAAACCGCTATCAAACAAAAAACAAGCGACATTCACATTGAGGGCACAGAGACAAATACTTTGGTGCGAATCCGCGTAGATGGCGTTATGCGTGAGGCTTTTAAATTTGAAAAAGATATGTTTGCGCCACTTTCATCGCGCATCAAACTAATGGCAAATATGGACATTGCAGAGCGCAGAAAGCCACAAGATGGTAGGTATAGCGATGTCATTTTGGGGAGTCCTTATGATTTTCGTATCTCTACTTTGCCCATTATTACAGGCGAAAGCATTGTTATTAGGATTTTGGATAAGAGCAAGGTTTTGGTGCGCTTAGAGGATTTGGGGATTAGTGAGCTAAATTTTGATAGATTCAATGAGGCAATCAAACAGCCAAATGGTATCGTGCTTGTTACAGGACCGACAGGTAGTGGTAAAACGACCACACTTTACGCCGCGCTAAATGCTATAAAAAGCGTTACGCACAAAATTATCACCGTTGAAGACCCAGTGGAATATCAAATGGATATGATTCAGCAAGTAATGGTGAATGAACGCGCGGGAATGACTTTTGCGGCGGGGCTTCGCTCCATTTTGCGTCAAGACCCAGATATTATAATGATAGGTGAGATTCGTGATAAAGAGACTTTGCAAATCGCCCTCCAAGCTGCGCTAACAGGGCACTTAGTGTTAGCGACACTCCACACAAATGACGCTATTAGCGGGGTTGCGCGTTTGCTCGATATGGGCGTGGAATCGTTTTTTATCGGCTCTACAATGTGTGGATTACAAGCCCAAAGGCTTGTGCGAAAACTTTGCCCACATTGCCGATATGAGATAGAACCGCCAGAAAAAATGATAAATCAAATCAAAAATCTAATCCCAGAGGATTATCACTTTTTCAAATCTCACGGCTGTGCGAAGTGCAATATGCAGGGCTATGCAGGGCGTGAGGTTATTTCTGAAGTCGTGCTTGGGACTGAAGGAATGCGTAGGCTTATCTCAGCAAATGCGACAAAAGATGAGCTTTTGGCGGAGGCTAGGAAAGATGGCTTTGTAACAATGTTTGAAGATGCGCTTTCAAAGGCATTGGAAGGCAGGACGAGTTTAGATGAAGTGTATAGGGTGGCAAAACTATGAAATATTTCAAAGTAAAATCAAAACGAAACGGCAAAAAATACGAAATGACAGTTAGGGCTATGACAGCTGAAGCGGCATTTGAAATAGTGCGTAATAAATACAAGCTAAAGCCCTTATCCGCAGCAGAATCTGAGCCGCCGTTTTACTTGCGATTTTTTATCAATATGACAAAAGATAAGGCGATTAAGTATGATGATTTGATTGCGGCATTTAAGCAAATGAGCTTTATGATAAATGCGGGTATTTCGATTCAATCCACACTTGAGGATTTAGTGAAATATACGGCAAATGAGAAGTTGGTGGGAATCTTTGATGATGTGCTAAATGGCGTAAATAGCGGTAGGACTTTGACGGAATCTTTTAGCGACCATAGGCTAGTCATAGGTGGATTGCCTATTTCTATGATTTCACTGGGCGAAAAGACAGGTAACCTAGCCGAATCGCTAGATATGCTAGTAAAAAACTTAGAGGAGCTCCGCGACAACCGCGCGAAATTCAAAAAAGCTATGCGTTATCCTACAATCGTTATATGTGCGATGGCGATTGCCTTTGTCGCACTTTGTATGCTTGTTATCCCGCAGTTTAAAGATATATTTGCCGAGCTTGGTGGGAACTTGCCATTGCCTACGCTGATACTAATAGGTATCGAAGAAACGCTATCAAATTACGGCGTTTTTGTGGCATTTGGACTTGCCGCGCTTATCATTTTTATTAAGAATCGCTATAAATATAGCCCAACTTTTAAATATAATTGGGATAAATATATCTTAAAAGTAAAGCTAATTGGGCGAATCACATTTTTGTCCAATATCACGCAGTATTCCACTACACTTTCGCTTATGCTAAAAGCTGGGCTTTCGCTTGAGGAGAGCTTAGATTCGTCTGCTTCGTTACTAGCGAATGACTTTATGAAGACAAATTTGGTTACTGTCAATCGCGCGATTCAACGCGGTGTCACGCTAACAGACGCGCTAACGGATACGAAATATTTTGACCCGATGACTTTGCAGATGATAAATACAGGTGAGCAAAGCGGTGAGTTGGATAAAATGCTAACTTCTGTGGCGGAATACTATAAAATCAAATACGATTATATCTTAGATAACCTATCTGCCTACATTGAACCGATAATGACATTTTTCCTTGCGTGTTTGGTGTTGCTACTTGCACTAGGGATTTTCCTGCCGATGTGGGGATTGGGCGCGGCTGCAAAAGGCGCGTAAGATATTTGCGCGATTGTCTTTGGCGCTTTTGTAAGATACATCACACTTGGTTACTTGATAGACAACAAGTCTTATCTCGTAGCCTCGCACTCAAAAAACCCACATATACACGCCGTCATTGCGAGACTTGCCAAAGGCAAGTCGAAGCAATCTATTGTTTTTGTCATTGCGAGGGCGATAGCCCGAAGCAATCCACATTTGCCAATCCTAGTGTAAGTGAATAAAATAGATTGCTTCATTCGTTTCACTCACTCGCAATAACAAGTAAGCTGAATAGTCATTGCGAGGCATTGCAAATGCCGAAGCAATCTAAACCACGCGAATCTAAATCATAGGTGAATCAATGCCCATAAAGCAAATCAAACGAATCACATTTAGATTCACCCAAAGTCCTCAATTCACCATTGATTCACGATTTATTAAAATGGATACTTCGCTTTGTGCTACGCACTCCGCTCAGTATGATAAATCTTTTTAGATTGCTTCGCTCGTTTAATGACAAGTTAAACAGAATCGTCATTGCGAGGCATTGAAAATGCCGAAGCAATCCAAAAATATAAGCTATCCACTCATAAATGGTGTTTGCACTCAAAAGGCAATAGTAGAATCAAATGTATATAAAATCTTTATAGACTTTGATTTTACCTACAAGATTTATTTAAGGATTATTTAAAAATCTAAATAACTAAAAATCATTCCTAATCCACCACGATTCGCACCACAAAATATTTCAACATTTTCCGCACAAAAAATCTCTTTTAAAATTATAATTTGCTATAATCACAAATTATTTTTTAAACAAAAGGGAGCATTTATGAAAATCGTAGTCATTCAAGGACCCAATCTAAATATGCTAGGACACCGCGACCCACGACTTTATGGCGATATGAAATTAGAGCAGATTCATTCAAATATGGAGGCGGTTGCAAAGCAAAATAATTTTGAAATCGAGTTTTTTCAGAGCAATTTTGAGGGCGAGATTGTAGATAAGATTCAAGAGTGTATCGGCACGGCGGACGGCATTCTCATCAATCCTGCGGCGTATTCGCACACTTCTATCGCCATTGCGGACGCCATTTCGCTAGTGGGGATTCCCGTAGTTGAAGTGCATTTAAGCAATATTTTCGCTCGTGATGATTTTCGCAAGAAATCGCTCACAGGCGCGATGAGCGCGGGAGTGATTTGCGGATTTGGACCATTTGGCTACCATATCGGGCTACTATCCATTATGCAAATAATCACTGAAATCACGCAGCTAAAGCAACAAAACGAAAATAAAAAATAGCATTTATGGCGAATCTGGCGGATTTTTTGGTGCGAATCGCATAATTTTAAGGGCAAATTTGGGGCGGAGATGAGAGAAAAATTAGATTGCTTTTTTACCACAAATGAAAGCGCGATGCTCTATGAGTGCGGGTTTTCCTGCGATAATGCGATTTATTTTAGCGCAAGTAGTGAGGCATTTTTTATAACTGATTCGCGCTACACGCTAGAGGCAAAGGAAAAAGCCACCAAAAACACACAGATTATCGAATCAAGCGACTTAACAAAAGATTTCATAAAACTTGCAAAAAATACCAAAAATATCATCTATGATAACGCCCAAATTAGCGTGGAATTTTTTGAGAAAATCAAAAGCCTTTCGCTAAAAGCAAAGCCTAATTTTCATCAAATCAAACGCATTGTAAAAAGCGATGATGAAGTCGCACTCATCGCCAAATCACAAAAGCTAAACAAAAAGGCTTTCAAGCGATTCGCCAAATTTATAGCAAAAAATGGCACTTGCAAAAATAGCAAAGATTTAAGCGAAAAAAACTTGCATTTTATCGCTAGGCAATGCTTGGAAAATGACGGCGCGTTAGATTTGAGCTTTAATCCCATTGTCGCACTCAATGAAAATGCCGCCAAACCCCACGCGTTGCCTTGTAAAAAGGCATTGCAAAAGGGCGATTTGTTGCTATTTGATGCTGGGGTAAAGTATAAAAATTACTGCTCGGATATGACGCGCACGGCGTTTTTTGGGCGCGATTTACGCGAATCAAAGGCGTTTAATTTTAGCAAAACCCAAAAATTTCCGCCCAAAATCCAAAAGATTTATGACATTGTGCTAGGGGCGCAAGAATGCGCGATTAAGGGCGCAAAAAGCGGAATGAAGGCAAAAGACATTGATTTTTTAGCGCGAGATTTTATTGACAAAAAGGGCTTTGGCAAGTTTTTCGCGCATTCTTTAGGGCACGGAGTAGGGCTTGACATACACGAATTACCGCGAATCTCCCGCAAAAGCGAGGAAATCATTGAAGACGGAATGGTATTTTCCATTGAGCCGGGCATTTATTTGCCAAATGAATTTGGGATTCGCATCGAGGATTTGGTAGTGATGAAAAATGGAAAGGCGGAAGTGCTATGAGCGCGGTAAAAATTGCAAATCCACACAGCGCAAACAAATCGCAACTTATTTGCAATAATTTTTATCCTACGAAATTTAGCGAATCGGCGCGACTTACGCGCGATTCACACAAAGGCGATTTTCACCCAAAAGATTCGTGCGATTCGCGCAAATTAGGCAAATTAAGCGATTCGCACCAAAACAATACGCTTCCAAATACCACCATTATTGCGCTTGGTGGCAATCTAAAAAGCCCCATTCGCACCTTTAAATCGCTATTTTTAAAGCTAAGGCAAAATGGCAGGATTCGCATTTTATCCACTTCGCCCATTTATAAAAATCCGCCCTTTGGCTTTCACAATCAGCCGTTTTTTTACAATGCCACAATGCTACTTGCCACAAGTATGTGCCTAGTGGAATTTTACGCTTTTATTTTTTATATGGAGCGAATCTTCGGGCGGGGGCGGATTCGCGCGTTTAAAAATGCCCCGCGCACACTTGATATTGACATTATTTTTTTTAATGATATTTTTATGCGAAGTGGCAAACTAAATATTCCACATACGCAGTGGTTTGGGCGAAACAGCGTGTTGATACCGCTTATTTATCAAGTAAATTACAAGGGGCAGTAATGGCAGAGGCAGAAGATTTTGGTTTATTTACCTACGCTGCGCCGACTTTGGCGGAGGCTATGGAGTTAGCCAAGCAAAAGCACGGCGAAGATGCGATGATAGCAAATACTAGAGAGGTTAAAAAGAAATCGTTGCTTGAAAATGGCTTGTATGAAGTCGTAATCGTTGATAGAAAGCCAAAGGACAGCGCACCACAAAGGCAACAAGCGCAGATTCCCACGCCAATCGCCCCCGATGATGACAAGCCAGATAATGACATTGCCAAGCGACTAAATCGCATCGCCCAAAAAGAGTTAGCAAAACGGCGCGTGGAAAAAGTGGCAAAGGAAGTAGAAAACGCCGCGCGTGAAAATGAAATCAATATGGCGATTTCAAGCGCGGTGCGTGAGATTAGTAGCATTATGCAAAGCCCAGCAAATGCGCCAAAAGAGACTTTTGAAGTGGCGCAAGATAATGATAGCGCGACTAAATCGCAACGCAAAGGGCGCGAATCAAAAGGCGATTCACGCGAATCTAGCGGCGAATCCAAAGATTCAAAAGATTTGCGCGATTCGCAAAAGGGCGATTCGCATAAAGATTCGAGCGATTTTTCGCGCTTTAATCCTATCGCACAGACGCGCGAAATGCTTGCCAAGCTAAATGCCGATGAGATTAAAGAGCTTAGCGCGATAAAAACCTCGCTAAATCGCCTTGATGATAAGATGAAACTTTTGCAAAATATGTTTTGGAATGATGTGGGGATTCGCGCCCAAAATAGCAACAATATTCCACAGGAATTTGCCGAGATTTATCGAATCTGCAAAAATAGCGGTATGAAAAATGAGCATTTAGATGAGCTAATGCGACTATCGCAAGAGCTTATGCCTGTGAATATGCGCGCAAATTCCGTAACGACAAAGCGGTTTTTTAGAGAGGTTTTGCGTAAGCTAATCCCTTGTCGCCCAGAAAATATCGATATGGCTAGAAAGCGAATCATTATGCTAGTAGGTCCCACAGGCGTGGGCAAAACTACCACCATTGCCAAACTAGCCACGCATTACAGCAAAAAGCACAAATATAAAGTCGGGCTAATTTCGCTTGATGGCTATCGAATCGGGGCTTTTGAGCAACTCGCATTTTATGCCAAAAAACTAAAGATTTCTATCAATCAAGTCAATGATACAGCGGCGTTTGAGCGGTCGTGCGAGGATTTTAAATATTGCGATTATATTTTGATTGACACCATCGGCAGTTCGCAAAATGACAAGCAAAAGTTAGATTTTTTGCGGAAATTTGCAAATACTGATTACAATATCGATGTGAATCTCGTGCTTAGCGCGACTACGAAGTTTGAGGATTTGCGCGATATTTATGGCTCATTTAGCATTCTAAATATCGATACTTTGATTTTCACAAAGCTAGATGAAAGCAAGGGCTTTGGCAATGTCTTTTCGCTGATTTATGATACCAAAAAGCCCGTGAGCTACCTCACTATCGGGCAGGAAGTGCCTGAGGATATTTTAGTGGCGAAAAATGACTATATCGCGGATTATATTATCAATGGCTTTACAAAGCCTAAGCGCAGTGCCATTATCCGCGCACCATTATAAGAAAAGATTATGCAAAATCAAGCAGCTGGTTTAGATAAACTTTTGGCGGATTTGGAGGATAGCGAGTTGCGCGTAAGCGATTCAAACGCCACCAAAATCATCGCCATTACTTCTGGCAAAGGTGGCGTGGGTAAATCCACCATAAGCGCGAATCTCGCCTACACGCTTTGGGATATGGGCTATAAAGTCGGCGTTTTTGACGCGGACATTGGATTAGCGAATTTAGATGTGATTTTTGGCGTAAAGGCTACGCAAAATTTGCTTGATGTTTTGCAAGGCAAGGCGAATCTAAATGACATTGTTATTCCGCTTGAAAGCGGACTTATGCTAATTCCGGGCTACACGGGCGAAGAGATTTTAGAATATGACGAATCTGTGGTGGAAAATCTACAAAGCGACATTTTGGATAATTTGGATTTTTTACTAATCGATACGGGTGCGGGAATCGCAAAAAATGTGCAACGATTCATTGAAATTAGCAATTATTTGATTGTCGTAACACAGCCTGACCCCAGCGCGATGACGGACGCTTACGCCTCTATCAAAGTTGCCTCTAAAAATAAAAATAAAATATTTTTGATTATCAATCAAAGCAAGGGTTTAAAAGAGGCGGAGGGCATTTTTAGTCGAATCCAAAGCGTGGCAAATGCGAATATTCCGCATTTAGAGCTAGTAATGCTAGGCAAGATTCCCACAAGCGACATTATCACGCAATCAAGTCGCTCACGCAAACTTTTTGCCAAACTCTTTCCGCAATCTCCACCAAGCGCGTCTTTGCAAACAATCGCGCGAAATCTCATCGAATCTTTTGGCGAATCTATGGAACAAAATATGCTTTTAAATAATGAAAATCGATTCAATAGATTCGTTAGAAATCTGCTCTATCGCTTTTAAAAACGGCGTTTAGATTGCGATAAAAAGCGCGAATCTAAAAGATTGATGAATCGCGCAAGAATAGAGGGTTAAGGCGTTTGAAACAGGATAATTATATTAGTTTTAGCGTTGTCGTGGGCTTTTTTATGGGGCTGATTATTTCTGCTATCAAGTTTAATAGCCCAGAGTGGATTATCCTATGGACGATTATTTGCACGAGTATTATGTATCTAATCGCGCTTTGCGTGGCGAGTTTTTATATGAAATACATTGATTTTGATGAGAAAAAGATGAATATCAAAAAGTTAGATTCGCGCTTGGATTACTATTTGGGCGAGTTTGATAAGCGCGAAAAAGAGGCGGCAAATATTAGAAAATATCTAAAGCATAATTTAAGCGCGATAAATGACGACAATGATGAATAATGGGGCTAGAGAAATGCAAAATAATGTAGAAAAATACGCCACTGAGCTAAAGCACTCGCAAGATTCGCTAATGTTGCAATATATGCCAGCGTTACGCGCGATGGCATTTCGACTGCGTGAGCGACTGCCAAGCTCCATTGACATAAATGATTTGATTTCTATTGGCACAGAGGAAATGATAAAACTCGCACGGCGATATGATAGCTCCATAAATGATAGCTTTTGGGGCTATGCAAAAATGCGCGTTTATGGCTCTATGCTGGATTATTTGCGTGAGTTAGACATTGTCTCGCGTTCTAGTCGCAAACTAATCAAATCTATTGATAGAGAAGTTAGCAAATATTTTAACGAGCACGAGGAAGAGCCAAGCGATGAGTATTTAGCGGAGGTTTTGGGCGAAGAGGTAAAGAAAATCAAAGAAGCGCGAATCGCCTCAGATATTTACTCTGTGATTCCAATCGATGAGCAATACAATGCCATAATTGCGGATAATATCGTAGAAAATGTCCAAAAAGACGAGCTAGTTAGCCTAATCAAAGACATTTTATCTTCGCTTACCAAAAGGGAGCAAACAATCATTCAGCTTTATTATTTCGAGGAATTATCACTAGGCGAGATTAGCGAGATTTTAAATATTACTAGCTCACGAATCTCACAGATTCACAAAGAAGTCATCAAAAAGATTCGCAATCGCTTAGGGGACATAAATGGCTGATATTCTAAGCCAAGAGGAAATCGATGCCCTACTTGAAGTCGTAGATGATGATAGTGGCGAAAGCAAGGACTTAGATAGTAGCGACATTTTAAACAAAAAGCAAGTAACGCTTTATGACTTTAAACGCCCAAATCGCGTTAGCAAAGAGCAGCTCCGCGCGTTTCGTGGGATTCACGATAAAATGGCGCGAAATCTTAGCTCACAAATATCCGCCATTATGCGCTCAATCGTAGAGATTCAGCTACATTCAGTTGACCAAATGACTTATGGCGAATTTTTGATGAGTTTGCCAAGCCCGACTAGCTTTAATATTTTTTCAATGCGTCCGCTTGATGGCAGTGGCGTTTTGGAAATCAATCCTAGCATTGCGTTTCCTATGATTGAGAGGCTTTTGGGTGGCAGTGGTGAGCCTTATGATGTGAATCGCGAGTTTAGCGACATTGAGCTAAGCCTTATTGATACGATTTTGCGCTATGTGATGAGCAATCTTAAAGAGGCGTGGAGTTCGGTTACGGAGATTTTTCCTGCTGTCGATGCAAAAGAGAGTTCGCCTAGCGTTATACAGATTGTCGCGCAAAATGAAATCGTCATTATGGTTGTTATGGAAATCACAATCGGGCATAGTAGTGGAATGATGAATATTTGCTATCCTGTGATTTCGCTTGAATCTGTGCTCTCCCGCCTAGCAAGTAGGGATTTAATGCTAAGTGAGACAAACTCCAAAAAATCGCGCAATAAAGAGCTCCAAGTCCTAATCGGCGGTGCGCTTGTAAATGTAAGCGCAATGTTAGGAAGCGCGAATCTAAGCCTAGAGGAAGTGCTAGAATTGCGCGTGGGCGATACGATTCGCCTAGACCGCGTGGCTGATGACACAATCATCGTAAATATCGATGAGAGAGATAAATACATTGCCGAAATCGGTTTGCAACGATATAGAAAAACTATAAAAATAAAAGATATAATAGAGACCGAAAAAGACAAAGTCAAAGAAGTCCTAGAAATGCTTGAAAGCAACCGCAAACACCGCGTAGAAAATATCAAAGAGGACGAGGAGGAAATGCAATGAAAGATTTTATTAATCTAATCAAAAACGAAAGCATCTCCACCATTAGCGGACTTACAGGTAGGAATCCAAATATCACAAATGACAATATTGTAGAAATCGCGCAAATCACATTTCAACCGCCTTTTGTCAAAGTCGCGCTAGAGGACGGCGCAGGTTCGCCTATCATTTTTATCGCGCCTAGCAACCTAACTATCGCACTAGCGGATTTAATGCTAGGTGGCGATATGGTGGATAAGGGCGTGGCAGAGGGAGCACAAATCTCAAATGATGATTTAGACGCGCTAAAAGAAATCGTCTCAAATATTTTCTCTGCCATTTCTACCGCGCTAAAGGCGCAAAAAACGCTACCAAAAATGGAATTTAAGATTGTAAGCGCGGAGGTTCTAAATGAAAGCAACGACTTTCACGGATTTGATAGAGGGTGCAAATTTAACTTTGACTTAGAAAATCTGCACTCGGAATTTATCGTGCTTTTAAGTCGAAAGATTGAAAATGAATTTTCACCGCAAGATTCAGCAAAAATGACTGCAAACGCAGGAAATGGAGGCAATGTGAATAATAATGTCCATCTAAGCGGCACTGAAACGCGCAATATCGCAATGCTACTTGATGTCAAAATGCAAGTGCGCGTCCGAATCGGGCAGAAAAAAATGCTACTTAAAGATGTGATTTCTATGGATATAGGTAGTGTCGTGGAGCTAAATCAACTCGCAAACGACCCGCTTGACATTTTAGTCGATGACAAAGTCATAGCCAAAGGCGAAGTGGTAATCATTGATGGAAACTTTGGCGTCCAAATCACCGAAATCGGCACAAAAAGAGAGCGATTAGAGCAACTAAAAGGGTAAAATCGCTAACCTTTTGGCACACAATTTGTCATAATGTGATTTAATATAAATTATTTGCTATATATTTATATTATTTTAAGGAAATCACAATGATTGTATTTGTAAGCGGGACGGGGACGGACATAGGGAAAACTTATATCAATATGCGCTTAAACGCCTTGCTAATGGGAAAAGGATACAAAATCATCTCCATAAAGCCCATAGAAACGGGCATAGATTCTAACGCGCCTAGCGATTCGCCACGCGATGCGTTGCTTCACGCGCAAAATCAAAGCACAAAAAAAGACATTAGCGAGATTTGTTTTTATACATTTGCGCTTCCAGCTGCGCCGTTTGTGGCAGATTCGCAAGGTGTAATCGATTTAGATTTGCTAAAAAGCAAGATTTTCGCACTAGAAAAACAATGCGACATTTTGATGATTGAGGGCGCGGGTGGGCTTTTTGTGCCGATAAAGAGGGATTATTTTTTTGTGGATTTGATGAGTGATTTGCGCCTGTGGTGCGAAAAATCAAATAGCGCGTTTTTATGTTTGCTAATCTCAAGCGACAAATTGGGTTGCATTGATGCGATTTTATCGCACACAGAGGCGTTAGAGCGCAGAAATATTGCATTTATCAGCATTGTAAATGCCTTTGATGAATCGCAGTTTTTGCAAGTGAGCTATCCATTTTTGCGCCATTTAAAGCGCAATTTTGTTTTTCAAACGCAAGGGAATGAAATATTAGATTTTATTACGAAATTTATAAATTCTTAAAGTTTTTTATATGAAAATCGCACATTTATTTTAAGGATTCGAGGTGAGATATGGGACATTTTAAAAAGAAAAGATACACTATGTATTTTATCACTACTATCATCATTTTTGTGTTGCCATTTATCAAAATTAACGGCAATCAAATCTTTTTGCTGTCGTTTGATAAATTGCAACTTCACTTGCTAGGCGTGGTTTTTGATATGCAGGAACTCTACATTATGCCATTTTTGCTAATCACGCTCTTTGTGGGAATCTTTTTTCTCACAACGCTTTCAGGGCGTGTGTGGTGTGGCTGGGCGTGTCCACACACGATTTTTCGCGGGATTTATAGGGATTTTATTGAGACAAAATTGCTAAAATTGCGCCGTAGCACGGAAAACAAACAACAAGTCATTGACTTATCAAGTGGCGGCGCAAAGGCAAAAAAGGCTCTTGCGCTTTTACTTTGGCTTTGTCTATCGCTTGTGGCGGCGTCAAACTTTTTGTGGTATTTTGTGCCACCGAGTGATTTTTTTAGCTATTTGGGCGATATTTCTAATCATTTGGTGCTACTCGCATTTTTGGCAATCATCACGGCATTTTTGACATTTGAAATCGCGCTTGTGGGGGAAAATTTCTGCATTTATATGTGTCCATATTGTCGGGTGCAATCCGTGCTTTATGACAATGACACAAAAACCGTCATTTACAATACTGCGCGTGGCTCGGCTGTGTATGATGAAAAAGGGCATTTATTGCCAAAGGCGCAAATCACGGGCGAATGCGTGGCTTGTGATAAATGTGTGCGCGTTTGCCCCACGCATATCGACATTCGCAAAGGTTTGCAATTAGAGTGTATAAACTGCCTTGAGTGCGCCGATGCGTGTGAAAGCATAATGCAAAAGCTGAAAAAAACCTCGCTTGTGTATTGGAGTAGCACAAATGCCCTAGCGCAAAATGCAAAAGTGCGATATTTTCGCGGAAAAACCATTGGCTATATCGCCGTTATCGCAATCGCGCTAACTATCGCATTTACGCTATCGCAAGGCAAGTCAAATATGCTTTTAAATATCAATCGCGTGGCTGAATCTTACAAGATTTTGGACGATGGCGCGGTGGAAAATCACTACACAATGCTATTTCAAAATACCTCAAATGTCCCTCACACTTATTATTTTAAGGTGCTTGATAATGATAATATTGTGATTAAAAAACCACTTGAACCATTCAAAATAAATCCGCGCCAAAGCGTGAAAAAGCGCGTTTTTCTTATCACAAATAGCAATTTGGGCAAATCTACCACGAAAGACACGATAATCCCTATAAAGATTATGGCTTATAGCGTAGATGATGAGAAAATAAATATTATCAAAGAGAGTATTTTTGTTTATCCAAAACAATAGCGTTGCTTTGCGTCAAAAGCTAAATGCGCGAAATATAGCCCCGCTAATGGGGCGAATCTATGATTTGCGCGAATCGTTAAAGGCGCAAAAATTTAAAATAAACTTTGGCGATGTTGTGAGCGTGGATTTTGTGGATTTAAGCGAATCTAGTGGCGATTCGCGTTTTGATTCAAGCAAATCAAACGAATCTTTTTTAGCAAATCTGCGCGATTTATTACTTGCGCTAAAGCCGTGGCGCAAAGGTCCATTTCGCTTTTTTGATATGGAGATTCAAAGCGAGTGGAATAGTGCGATAAAGTTTAATCTCATCGCAAATCACCTAAATATTAAAGGCAAAGTTGTCGCCGACATTGGGTGCAACAACGGATATTATATGTTTAGAATGCTGCCTTTTGCGCCGAAAAAAATTGTGGGATTCGAGCCTAACGCGTTTTGCAAGGCGCAATTTGAGCTAACTAACGCCTTTATCCAAAGCCAAATCGCCTTTGAATTGCTTGGAATCGAGGATTTGGCGCATTATGACACAAAATTTGACACAATCATTTGTCTTGGTGTGCTTTATCATCGCACAAATCCCATTGATTGCCTAAAAATCCTTAAAAACGCGCTAAACCCGCAAGGTGAGATTATCGCCGATACGCTCATCATAGATTCGCCCAAAGAAATCGCGCTAACTCCGCTAATTTATGCTAAAATGAAAAATGTCTATTTTATCCCAAGCGTGAGTGCTTTTAGAAATTGGCTACAACGCGCGGGATTTAGGGACATAGAGTTGCTTTGCACCAAAAAAACCACGCAAGATGAGCAGCGCAAGACGGATTGGATTTGTGGCGAATCGCTTGGCGATTTTTTGGATAAAAGCGATGAAAATAAGACGATTGAAGGATATAGTGCGCCGATTCGCGCGTATTTTAAGGCGCGAATCTAGCGTGGCAAAATGTGGCACAAATATGGCTATAATCTAGGGCGAATCTAGCGCAAAATCTAACAAAGGGGGCGTTATGGCGGACGAACAAGAGCAAGAGCAGTATTATGAAGAGATAAATGAGCTTAGGATTTATAAAAAAATCAACCGAGAACTTTGCGGCGAACTAGTGCTACCGCTGGAGAGAGACCGCGCAGTGGTGCGATTTAATCCCACTGATAAAATGATAGGTGATGATAAAAAAATGCTAATTCACTATGGATTTATCTTTAATTCGGCGTCATTTTGTGCGATGGCTGCGGTAAATGAGCCAAATAGTATCATAATTTACTCTGAAGTCAAATTTCTCTCTCCACTAGAGCTAGGAAATGAAGTGATTTTTAAAGCAAATGCGATGCATAGCGACTTAAAAAAGCGCGAGATTACCGTGGAGGGCTTTTTGTATAATATCAAAATTTTTGACGCGATATTTCATATCGTGGTGTTTGAAAAGCCACTCTTTGAGATTGATTTTAG
>JBNMKJ010000034.1:0-23484 GCA_050874285.1 Helicobacteraceae bacterium
GAAGCGGAATTATATTTTTTGCATAATTACAACGACATTGAGATTTTACAAAATGGCAAAATCACGGACGCTAGGCTTTATGGCGATGGCTATGATTTCTTTGTGGAAACTACGCAAAATGAATTTTTGTGCGAGATAAAAGGAATCCGCGAATCTAGTGGCTCTTTGCGATTAACGCAAAATGAATTTGAAAAAGCAAGAGAATTTAGTGAAACTTATTTGCTTGTGGCGATTATGGATTTGCAAAATAGCCCGAAATTTAAAAGCATTCTAAATCCGCTTGAATCATTGCGCTTTACAGAAAAGGTTTTGCCCCAAAAGGAAATCAAAGAATATCATTTGGTAGGTGGTTTGGCGGTATAGGCATAGCG
Source organism: Helicobacteraceae bacterium (assembly GCA_050874285.1). Classification (GTDB taxonomy): domain Bacteria; phylum Campylobacterota; class Campylobacteria; order Campylobacterales; family Helicobacteraceae; genus NHYM01. The sequence continues at coordinate 372 of JBNMKJ010000034.1, forward strand.
TAGAATCTAATCGCATAAAATATCAAAATCGCTCGGAATCTCTTTTTGCGTTGTTTCTTGTGTAATGTCGCCAAAAATCGGTGTGTGCGGGAAATTTAGTGCGTAAGTTGCCTTAGCGTTTGTATCGATTTCACTAGCAAATACGCAATGAATCGCCTTGCTAATATCATTTGCGACATTATTAAATGCAAGGTGAAATCCGCCCACCCCAGCGAATAAATCACATTGTTTCAATACACTGCCTTTAATAAAATTTAGATTTGCGATTATAGCAAAACTTGGATTTTGTATGATAAAATCACAATTTTTACAAATCGCGTATGAATCAATTATATGGATTCGTGCCACGAATCGCAAGATAATGGATTGCTACGCGGACAATCAAATTAAAGATTTGCCACACACAATAGGTGTAAAAAGACTCGTAATTGAGATTTAGAAAATAGATTTCACAAATCGCAAAATCTATAAACACGCGCTACCCTATCTTATCTAATGCCTTTATTCGCTTATCTATGCTCGGGTGAGTGGCAAAAAGTTTGTCAAAAAATCTATCTATCGAATCAAGAAAAAACATATGCGCACAGGGTTTTGCGCCGATATTGCCCACTTCGCCGATATTCCTTGCGCCAAAATCCTCACTATTTTGCAAATCTCTTATGCGCTTTAGGGCGGATTTGATACCACTCACATTGCGCGTGTATTGCACACTTGAGGCGTCTGCTAAAAATTCCTTTTGGCGCGAAATCGCAGACTGCAAGATTTGGGCAAAAATGCTCCCCAAAAACCCAAGCGCGTAAAATACAAGCGCAATGAGTGTGCTTACAAGAATGCTACCTATATTTGTGTAGTTGCTACTTCCGCGTGAGTGCGTGGTTTTAGTGATTTGGCTTAAGCAATATTCGCCCATTATCATAATCCAAGTGAGCGCGAAAATAAGTGAGTAGATTTTGAGATTCAGTGCCACATCGCCGTGAAATGCGTGTGAAAACTCGTGCGCGACTACGCCTTGCAATTCCTCGCGATTTAGATGATTAAGCGCACCTTGCGTAACAAAAATGGCGTTTTTCTCATCATCATAGCCAAATCGCTCTCCGCTCATCATTGCGTTGATTCCGCGCTCATTTTGCATTACAAAAACGCGTGGCACAGGCATATTTGAGGCGATTGCCATTTCTGCTACGATATTAAAAAGCATTTTATTTTTTGCGATTTTTTCTTTTGAATTGCCCAAAAGGCGATTCGTCTCTTTTATCATAAACTTACCTGCAAAATTCTGCCCCAAAAAATATTTGCCCCTTTTATTTTCAGCCCTCTCTTTTAGCGCACCACTAGGCAAAATCTCATCAGCATTTAAAATGAGTGCAAGTTTGCTAATGCCTTCATTGCGCATAGCATTGCTTTTATAAATGTAGGCAAACCACATTGATAGCGCAAAAATGACGCTTAAAATAAGCGATGCTTTTAAGTGCGAAGTGCGCTCATAAATGTGCATTTCAATATCACTATAATTTGTTTCGGTGGTGAGAAAAATCATTTGAAATAGGCTAAAAGCGCACACGCAAATTAAAATTATCATCACAAAAAATAGCGCATTTAGCCACGCCACTTTGCTTTTAGCAATCTTTTGGTGCTCCCAAAAATCGCCATAAATCGCCACTTGTCGCCCCAAAATAAAGCGCGTGGCAAAAAATAATATTATTGTTATCCAAAATACCACAAATAAATTGCGCGTGTAAAATGGAATTTCTTGCATTGACAACGCGAAAAATTCGCGCTTAATCCATAGTCTCATCGTATTCCAAAATAGCGAATCTTTTGGTGCGATAGTGGCTGAAAAGTCCTTAAATAGCGCGATTATTGAGATGATAAAAAGCGCGGTTAGAATTAGTGCGAGTGGAATCTTTATAATTTTTATGCTAATGCTATGCGCCCTAAAATAAATAAGCGCGAAAATACCTAACGCACTTAAGATTCCAATAATCACAAAAGCAAAAGGAAAATTGCAATGAAGCGTGTAAAATAGCGTGAAAAGCGATTCGACAAAACCGCTAGGCGCACCTTTATGCGCTAAAAATGTTGCACAAAAATTATCGCTCAATTTTCGTCCTTTTGCAATTTTCGTCCTTTGTGGAGTTTGGATTCTAAAATTATAGCATAGAGTGATTCATTGCATTTGCTTTGCTTTTTTAAGCGCGAATAATTTTTAAAAAAATCAAAACTTATTTATTATGTGCTAAAATTCCACGAATCTACGCCACGAATCGCAAAATAGCGCGAATCACAAGGCGCAAATTACAAGGATAGACAAATGAATAAAGCATATTTTGGCGAATTTGGTGGGCAGTTTATCCCTGAGACGCTGATGAGTTGCGTCATCGAGCTAGAAAATGCCTACAATCAATACAAAAATGACAAGGGCTTTAACGCCGAGCTAGAGGAGCTTTTTAGCTCTTATGCCAATCGCCCTTCGCGTCTTTATCACGCTAAAAAATTAAGCGCGGATTTGGGTGTAAAAATCTACCTAAAGCGCGAGGATTTAAACCACACAGGCTCACACAAAATCAACAATGTGCTTGGGCAAAGCCTTTTAGCTAAAAAAATGGGCAAAACGCGCATAATCGCCGAGACAGGCGCAGGACAGCACGGCGTGGCTACGGCTACGGCAGCAGCACTTTTGGGACTGAAATGCGAAATATTTATGGGGCGTGAAGATTGCCTCCGCCAAGCCCTAAATGTCTATCGTATGCGACTTTTGGGCGCGAAAGTGCATAGCGTGGATAGTGGAACTGCCACGCTTAAAGACGCTGTGAACGAGACACTCAAAGAATGGACAAAGCGCATAGATGATACACACTATGTGCTAGGTAGCGTTATGGGACCGCACCCTTTTCCTACAATCGTGCGCGATTTTCAAGCGGTAATTTCGCGTGAGATAAAAGAGCAGATTTTGGAGTGCGAATCGCGTCTGCCAAGTATGGTAATCGCCTGTGTAGGTGGTGGAAGCAATGCAATGGGGAGTTTTTATCATTTTTTAGAAGATAAGGAAGTCGCGCTTGTGGGCGTGGAGGCAGCAGGGCGTGGCATAGACACTCTTGAGACTGCCGCGACTATCAGCACGGGAAAAGTGGGAATCTTTCACGGAATGAAATCGCTATTTTGCCAAGATGACTTTGGGCAAATCGCACCTGTGTATAGCATAAGCGCGGGGTTAGATTACCCGGGCATAGGACCAGAACACGCCTTTTTACACGCTACAAACCGCGCGAAATTTGAAGCAATCACCGATGATGAGGCAGTAAGCGCATTTGAATATCTCTCGCGTTTAGAGGGCATAATCCCCGCTATCGAATCCGCCCACGCAGTCGCCTATTTACGCAAAATCGCGCCAAATCTCCCTAAAGATTCGCTAGTGGTAGTTACGCTTTCAGGGCGTGGCGATAAGGATTGCGCGGCGATTGCGCGGTATCGTGGGGAGGAAGTCTATGAGTAGCATTTTTAAGGGGCGCAAGGGCTTTGTCGCCTTTATCACTTATGGTTATCCCAGCATTGAGGCAAGTGAGAGGCTTATTGAGGTAATGGCGCAAGAGGGCGTAGATTTGATAGAAATCGGCATTCCATTTTCTGACCCCACGGCGGAAGGCGAAGTCATCACTAACGCAAATGCAAATGCCCTAAAATGTGGCACAAACACACAACAAGTCTTTGAATCTTTGGCGCGAGTGCGGACAAAATGCGCTGTGAAACTAGCCTTTATGACTTATGCAAATGTCGTGTTTTCTTATGGAAAAGAGCGATTTATCACGCAAATGAGGGATTTGCAAATGAGTTCGCTTATTTTGCCCGATGTGCCTTTTGAGGAAAAAGGCGAGTTTGAGAGCGTGTGCGTGGCAAATGGTGTGGATTTGATTTCGTTTATCGCGCCCACAACGGCACAAAATGGCAAAAGATTTACGCAAATCGTGCGCGAATCAAAGGGCTTTATTTATTGCGTGAGTTCGCTAGGCGTAACGGGAATGCGCGTTAATGTCGGCGGTGGCGTGAGAGAAATGATAGAGCAAATAAAGCAGATTCGCAATGATATTCCTGTGGCAGTGGGATTTGGCATTGCAGATGCGAAAAAAGCGCGTGAAATAGCGCAGTTTGCCGATGCCATAATCATAGGAAGCGCAATCGTGCGACTATGCGAGAGTGAGAGCGACTGCGTGGAAAAAGTCGGCGCATTTGTGCGCGAAGTGCGAAACGCGTTAAATTCACTCTAAAATTTACCTTGCAAATTGGCTAGTAATCGCAAATATTGTGAATCTTTTGTAGCATTAACTTAAGATTCGCTTAATGCTTTTTAGTTACAATCAAATTCTTACATTTTTTTTAAAGAAAAAGGGAATTTTATGCAAAATCTTAATCAAAATTCGCGCTTATTTTTATTGCTGAATCTTGCGGCAATTTCGGCTTTTGGTCCATTTATCACGGATTTTTATCTCCCTGCGTTGCCTAGTATGGAGAGCGTGTTTAGTGCGACTACCACGCAGATTCAGCTTACTATCACTTGCTCACTTATAGGACTTGCACTTGGACAGCTTTTAATTGGTCCATTAAGCGATAAGTTCGGCAGAAAGCCCATTTTGCTAGTGTCGTTTGTCGTTTTTATCTTATCAACGATTGGTTGTTTGCTATCAAGCGAAATCTATTCATTCATCATTTTTCGCTTAATTCAGGGCGTTGCAGGAAGTGGTGGCGTGGTGGCGTCCCGCTCGATTGTAGCGGATTTGTTTAAGGGCGAAGATTTGGCAAAATTTTTCGCAATGCTTGGGGCGATACACGGATTAGCTCCCATTTGTGCGCCACTTTTGGGTGGCTTAATGTTAAAATTCACCGATTGGCACGGCATTTTTGTGATTTTACTAGCCATTGGAATCCTACTTTTATTTGTGAATCTCTTTTTCAAAGAAAGTTTGCGCGTGGAAAATCGCGCCAAAGGCAGTATTTTGCAGAGTTTTCGCTACGGACATATCCTAAAAAATCGCAAGTTTATGGATTGCGTTTTTGTGCAGAGTTTCGCTATGGGCGCACTTTTTAGCTTTATTGCGTCAAGCTCATTTATCTTTCAAAAGCATTTTGGCGTGAGTGAGCTGACATACTCAATGCTATTTGCTGGAGTAGCGATAGGCACGGCATTTGGCGCGAGTATCACGCCACTTTTAAAATCACGGCGCAGGGCGTTAAAAGTCGGCATCGTGGGGCTTACCGCAATGGGACTTGTAATCTTTGTGCTACTCAATCTAAAAGCGCATTTTTTGCTAATCGAGGCTGGATTTTTTCTAACGATGATATTTTTGGGCTTTATAATGCCGACTTCCACCGCCCTAGCAATGGAGCTAGAGCGCGAAAACGCAGGAAACGCCTCTGCAGTACTTGGATTCGCGGTGTTTTTCATAGGCGGAATAGTCTCGCCGATAACGGGGCTAGGCGATGATATATTTCGCTCCACAAGCCTTGTCATCATATTTTGCATAATCTGCGCAGTAATTTTTGGCACAAAAGTGGTGAGAGAATTTGGCGGAGTGGATTTGCGCTAGATTTTTGGGTGCGAACGCACTTTGTATGACTTGAGTCTATGGCGAATCTCTGTCGGCGAATCTAAGATTTTGGTGTCAAGGGGGAGACTTGAACTCCCGACCTCCGGCTTATGAGACCAGCGCTCTATACCAGCTGAGCTACCCTGACGCGATTTGTAGAATTTGTAGAAAATAAAATTGCGATTATGCCCTAAATTTATGTCAAAAGTCAATTAAAATGCAAATGTGAGGTAATCTACGCTTTTTATTTTATTGCGAGGATTTGTGTAAATTATTTAAAATAATTTATTTTGATTTGTGGATTGCTTCGGGCTACAGCCCTCGCAATGACGAAGTGGTGGAGTCATTGTGGATTGCCACCCACTCTGTCATTGCGAGAAAATATGGGAATCCGTCATTGTGAGAAAATCCGCAAGGATTTTCGTGGCAATCCAAACCGAATATTCAGTCATTGCGAGATTTTGCGTTAGCAAAATCGTGGCAATCGAAAAGATAAATAAATTACTTTGTTTGTTTCACTCAAAATGATAGAGTAGAATGTGTTCGTCATTGCGATACAAATCATAGATTCGCCGAAGCAATCCAAAATTTAATATCCTACAATTCACAGAAATTTATTTTTAATAAATAATATTAAAGGTTTAAATTTATGCTTGTGTTATAGTTCCATTACAATCAAGTATAAATCTTGCAATTTAGCCTTGTGTGACTTTGTTGCAAGGGTTTGCACTTGATTGACAAATATCTTTTTGGGAGGTCAATTATGACAAAATATATTTCAGGTGTGGTTAAGCTAAATGAATCGCTAGAGCAAATCGAGTTTGCTAGTGCAAATATACGCCTATCGCTTATGCAGGAAGCCATCAGCGGAGTGGTTACGAGTAAAGGTTTTTGGGATACTAAAATAGTTAATGATAGCATATCTATTTACGACCCTGAAGCAAATGCTAAGTGCCACTTTGGAATGTTGGTTGGGTATTTTGATGAGGTGTGGTGGTTTGGAATCGTGCTATTTAACACAAGCGATTTGAAAGCCTCCACAGCGGACAAGCTACAAAAAGTAAGCGATATTTTAGTCCAGAGTGGAGTAAAATATCCTTACAAAGCGATTACTATGTATATGCTGATTCCGCTGGGATTGTCGCGTGCGAGGATTTTAGCGAGTTTATGCCAAAAATGCTTAACGCAATTGATGATAATGATTTGCTACTATATCAAATCAATGAGATTTTGTATAAAGAGCTGAAATAGTTAGCGCTTGATTAGATTAGCCCCTTTGGATTCATAATCTAAAGGGGCAATTTGTGCTTAGATTTTTCTGTCTTTTTGGTAGATTTTAGAATCGCTCTCATCAAAAAATGGCATTTCGTTTGATTTGCCATTTATAAATTCATCTAGCAATGGTTTTATGTGAGCCTTTGCAAACTCTCTAAAATTTTTATCATTTATCATATCACTTTTAGCGTTATTGCAAAAAGCACAAACAAGAGCGCAATTTGATTTATTATATGGTTTATTGGGATTAAGTTTTTCGATTTGTAAGGCTGAAGTAAAGCCAATCTTTTTAGAATATAATGGTTTATTTTTGTCATTATCATTTATTTTAAATAACTTTTTTAAACTTTCCTCGCTTGTGCCACAATAATAACATTGATGATTTTGCTTTTGTAATGTATCCAAATACCATTTATAGAAATCTTTAAATGTCCTAAAGCCAAAATCGCCGTCATTATATTTTTTAAGCAGTACATTCTTATCTTTTCCAAAAGTCCATTTTGAATTTTCCTGCGCCTCTTTTGCCCATTCTAAAAATACTTTTTCATCTTTTTTGCCGTTTTTATCACCAAAACCAAATTGTCTATCTTGTGTGAATTTATTTTTAATTTCTTGTGCGTGTTTTCTAAATTTGCTATTCACATCTTTTGTAAATCGCTCTCTATTTTGTTTCGTATTTTTACCATATATTTTTTCAGTAAGCCAACCATTTATGCCACCATTATTTTTATATAGTCGTTCTATCTCGTCTTTAGTTTTATTTTCATATTTTGCAATCGGTGCATAAGTTACCACATTATCAAATATAAAATTAAACTCAATATATTTTTCTTGTTCTGGTGTTAATTTATTCATAGTTACTCCTTGTAAATTATATGAAATTTTATACATTTCAACTTAATTCACTTTTTTAGTCGCACATAGTTTTCGCGCCCATATTTATGATATGGCTCTGCTTTGTAAGATTTTTATGATGACAGAACATAGCGTGAATCGCATAACTTTGTCATTACGAGATTTTGCGTTAGCAAAATCGTGGCAATCCAAAATGCGCGAATCTACGCCAATCATTCGTCATACTGAGCGTAGCATTTATGCGTAGCGAAGTATCCAAAACGCACGAATCTACATAAATAACGAATCAAATGCCCAAAAAGCGAATCAAACGAATCACCCCTAGATTCGCCATTGCAAACCAAACACAGCCCAGCCTACACTAACAATAAAGCGTCATTTGTTTAAGATTCCAAAGCATCTCTAATAGCTTTATATTGTTCAATAAGTTTTGGTGTATCATAACCGCTTATATATGTAAGATTAGAACTTGAAACTAGCTTTTTAAATTCCAAATGAGGATAGTATCGTTTGACTAACCGACTAGCTTCATTTCCTATGACAAATATTTGCTTAATTTGCGCTACTTGCAAAATATCATAAAAATTGTTTGGCTTAATGTCGTCTATTTTGTTGCTGTTAATTTTTATAATATCACAAAATGCGATATGTTTATCTAACGCAAATTGTTCTTGTGCTTTATCATTACCTTGCAAATCTTTTTTATCAAATACCTGCTCCATAATTTTCCAAAAGCGATTTCTGCTGTGATTGTAGTAAAATTTACCCTGCTGTGAATCTTTAGACGGAAAAAGTCCTACAATCAACACCTTTGAGTGTTTATCAAAAATGCGGGGGAATGGGTGTGTGTCCATCGCTACCTCCTTAAAATTTAAATTTTTTTAGGATTATAGCCTAACTTTTACAAAAACCCTTTTATATCATTTAAATTATTTTTTGGATTGCTTTGGGTAAATCTGCGATTCGCACTCGCAATTACTAGGTGGTAATGATTCATAGCCAAAAGGCTACGAATCTAATCATAAATCCTACTCGCCAATTCCCATCGTCTTTAAAAGAATATCTCTCGTAGCCTTTCTACCAAGTCCGTCTGCTATATCTACTGCCGTCTTGCCATCTTTATTTTTAGCATTGACATCTGCGCCTTTTTCCAATAGCAGTTTCACTATATCAATGTTGCTTGTAGCAGCAAACATTAAAGCTGTCCAACCATTTTTATTTTTAGCATTCACTTCTGCTCCCTTTTCCAATAACTGCCTTGCTGTTTCAATATGACTACTTCTTTTAGTGGCAAACATTAAAGCTGTCCAGCCATTTTTAGTTTTAGCATTCACATCCGCGCCTTTTTTCAATAGATATGCAACAACACCATCTATATCAGGATTTATATACACATTTCTCTTTTCACCATCAATAAAAAGCATTAGAGCCGTCCAGCCATCTTTATCTTTAGAATTTACATCTGCACCTTTTTCTACCAAAAATTTTATTTTATCAATTTCTGCACCAGAATTAGCGTAATGCATTAAAGCTGTCCAGCCATTTTTATCTTTAGCATTCAAATCAGCACCTTTTTCTATTAAAAATTTTATCATTTCTAAATCGTGTGTTAGTGCTAATTTGGTTCTAGATTCTCTATCCCATAGCATTAGTGCTGTTTTACCATCTTTATCTTTGGCATTTACATTTGCACCTTTCTTTAATACTTGGTATTTTACAGCATTCAAGTCTGCTACTCTCAATAATTCACTATCGCTTTCCTTTAAAGATGATGATTGATTATCGCTACCACACGCCACAAATCCCACCGCCATAAACGCTATGGCGACTAATTTTAAAAATGATTTACTCATTTTCTCTCCTTGTATTTTGAAATTTAAACTTTTGCCTTTTAAGGCACTATTAACTTTACCGCAGACTGATTTAGATTTTTCGCACATTTCGCACACACAATCTAAATAAACCACAATCACCCAAATCAAGCATAACCACAAATATGTCGTGCAAAATTACTTAAAATCTGCGCTCCACATTTGCTTTGCTTAGCCTCTGGGTGAAATTGCAAGGCATAAATATCACGCGAAAAATCTGCAATAACGCAAATTTTGCCTTTTGCACTTTTGCCTATAACCTCAAAGCCTTGTGGCAATTTATATACTTCGCTACTATTATTTAGCCATATAGCACTATTTGGCTCTATCTTTTCAAATATGCTTAGCGTAATATTCTTAATTGGATTTGCCACATTCGATAGATGAGCTGGAATTGTTTCATAAACACAATGTTTCTTACGAACTGATTGCATTCTAGTAATCTCAAATTCGCAATGTAATATTTCCTCACTGCACCCTTGCGTTTTATTTTTCTCTATCTTGCCTCCAAAATGTCGCACTATATATTGCATTCCATAGGCGATTCCTAAAATGGGAATTTTAAGCTCGAAAATATTGTCATCTAGTTTAATCTCATCATTTTCTATGGTTTCATTGCCACCACTTAAAATCAAACCGCACGGATTTTTTGCACGAATAGATTCTGCACTAGCAGTATGTGGCACTATTTCTGTATCTATATTTTCTTTATTAAGTATTTCGGCGATTAGTTTTGCCGATTCAGCGTCAAAGTCAATCACTATGATTTTATTTTTATTCATTTTTTCTCCTTAAAATTTATGATAAAAATGGCGTAGATTATCGCTTGGTAACTTAAACTATAACAAAGGATATATTGCCTATTTATCGGCTTTTGTCCGCAATATTTCCTTTGTTAGAATTTATAATAAAACCTACTACATTCCTTAAAAATTTCACATTTTAAGGAATCATAATGAAAAGCGATACAAGACACAGCCTAACGCCCAAAAAGCTCTCACAGCGCGACATTGCGGGGATTTTGCAAATCGACACAAAGACGCTCTATAATTGGCGCAAAAACAAGCCAGAACTCTACACAATCGTGCTACTTGGCTTTAAATTCAAAGAGATTTTGCGCACACAGCGCGAGATTTGCGATGAATTAGAGCGAATCGAAAAGGGACTAGATGAGCGACTAAGAATGTGAGATTTGGGGGAATTGCGTGGCGATTCGCAAGGGTGATTCGCCAATTTTTAAAGTGAATTTGTAGCCTCGCTGGTGGATTAGAGTCTGTGTGGTGAGAGAGACTCTACTTTTTTGCGAAAGCAAAACGGAGCAAAAACTTTTGCAAGGTTTTTGATTTATTGATTTGCTTTTTAGTTGTTAGGTTCATCGTTATTTAGATTCGCTCGGTTTGGATACTTCGGGCTAAAGCCCTCAGTATGACGAGGTGGAGTGTGGATTGCTTCGGCGATTCGCTGAATCGCCTCGCAATGACGAAATATTTTAGTTTCAAGCGACTAGCGCGGAAGTATTTTTAGGCGATTTTGTGGGTTTTCGAGTGCGAAACTGCGAAATAAGACTTGTGGTCTATTGAGCAGTTGAGCGCGATGAATCCCGCAAAAGCGTCAAAAAGACAACGCGCCACGCACCTATCTTTTAAACACTTCCCAGCCTAAGTATTGCGGACAATCTAACTCATTTTCAATTTCAAGCAACCTATTATACTTTGCGATTCGCTCACTCCGCGCAGTGCTACCTGTTTTTATCTCGCCTGTATTTAGCGCGACAGCGAAATCCGCGATAAAGCTATCCTCGCTTTCCCCGCTGCGGTGGCTCATAATGCAATTATACTTGTTGCGTTGCGCTAGGCGCACGGTGCTCATAGTTTGGCTAACTGAGCCGATTTGATTAGGTTTTACAAGCACGGCGTTTGCGATATTTTTGTTGATTCCCTCGCGCAAAATTTTCTCATTTGTTACAAACAAATCATCGCCTACTAGCTGAATCTTGCCACCTAATTTATCGCTTAAAATCCTCCAGCCCTCCCAATCGTCCTCGCTTAGCCCGTCTTCAATCGACACGATAGGATATTTCGCGCAAAGATTTTCATAGTAAGCCACCAAATCCGCGCTGCTTAATGTGCGATTTTCCGCGCTTAGCGTGTAGTTAAACTTATCATCGACAAATTCGCTACTTGCGACATCAAGTGCCAAAGCGAAATGCTCTCCGTCCTTGTAACCCGCGCTTTTGATTGCCTTTAGGATTAGCTCGATAGGCTCTTCGTTATTTTTAAGATTCGGCGCGAATCCGCCCTCATCGCCGATACTTGTGATATGTCCGCTTGATTTTAGCAGATTTTTTAGCTCCCCATACACCTCGCTACTCGCGCGTAGTGCCTCTCTAAAGCTCTCAAACCCCAAAGGCATAATCATATACTCTTGAAAATCCACATTATTATCCGCGTGGCTACCGCCATTTATGATATTTAGCATAGGCGCGGGTAAAATATTTGCGTTGATTCCGCCTATGTAGCGATATAGCGGAATTTGTAGCGCAAACGCAGCAGCTTTTGCCACCGCCATAGAAGTGCCTAGCACGGCGTTTGCGCCTAGTTTGCTGTAATTTTCCGTGCCATCGATTTGGCGCATAATCTTATCAATCTCGCCTTGATTAAATGGCGAAAGTCCCACTAACGCCTCTGTAATCTTAGTATTCACATTTTCACACGCATTTAACACGCCCTTGCCTTTGAATCGCGCCTTGTCGCCGTCTCGTAATTCCAAAGCCTCTCTTTTGCCCGTAGATGCGCCACTTGGCACAATGGCATTGCATACGGTGTCATCGCTAAGCGTTACGCTCACGCGAATCGTAGGATTCCCTCTGCTATCTAGCACCTCATCTGCGAAAATATCATCAATGTAAGTCATTTTATCCCCTTATTTATGTTTGTTTATGCGTTTGAATCGCCAAAAATCGCTTTAAAATCGCGAATCTACTTGTTATCATCGCCCGAATCATCAGCGTTTTCATCTACAAACTCGATGATTTCCTCATTTGCGCCTATTTGCTCTTTGATTTTTGCCTCGATTTCATCGGCGATTTTTGGATTTTCTTTTAAGAAAATCTTAGAATTTTCCTTGCCCTGCGCGAGTTTTTTATCTTGGTAGCTAAACCACGCACCGCTTTTATCAATAATGTCTAATTTCACGCCATAGTCGATTATTTCCCCAAGCCGTGAGATTCCCTCGCCAAACATTATATCAAATTCCGCCTCTCTAAATGGTGGGGCGACTTTGTTTTTGACGACTTTGGCGCGGACGCGGTTGCCGATTGCTTGTTCGTTTTGTTTTAGACTTGCGATTCGGCGCACATCGATTCGCACACTGGAATAAAATTTTAGCGCGTTTCCGCCCGTTGTCGTCTCTGGGTTGCCATAGCCAATCGTGCCTATTTTCATACGAATCTGATTGATAAAAATCACGGTGGTATTCATACGATGAAGTGTGCCTGTGATTTTGCGTAGTGCTTGGCTCATAAGCCTCGCTTGAAGCCCCACATGGGCATCGCCCATATTGCCGTCAATCTCCGCTTTTGGCGTGAGTGCCGCCACCGAATCCACCACGATTAAGTCAATGCCGCCACTGCGCGTTAGCGTCTCTAAAATCTCTAATGCTTGTTCGCCGTAATCTGGCTGTGAGACATAGAGATTTTCCACATCTACGCCCATTTTTTTAGCGTAATACACATCAAGTGCGTGTTCTGCGTCTATAAAGGCGCATATTCCGCCTTGCTTTTGGCACTCTGCGGTGATTTGCAAACTTAGCGTTGTTTTTCCGCTGGACTCAGGTCCATAGATTTCTACGATTCGTCCGCGCGGGATTCCGCCGATGCCAAGTGCCAAATCAAGCCCGAGTGAGCCTGTGGAAATGCTGTCGATTTTTTCTGTTTGTTTGTCGCCAAGCCGTATCAAAGCCCCTTTGCCAAAGGCTTTATCGACTTGCTTTAATGCTAATTCGATGGCTTTTTGTTTTTCTTTGTCGATTTTTTGCTCCATTTGAACCTCGTTTTTAAAAAATTTTGCGAGATTCTACGCTAATTTTGGTTAAAATTTACATTAAAAATTTAAAAGGATATATTTTGAGTAAGATTTTGGTGGCGCATTCGCCTGACGCCGATGATATTTTTATGTATTACGCGCTATTTTACGGCTGGGTGGGGAGCAAAGCGATTCGCTTTAGCAATATTGCGCTAGATATTGAGACTTTGAATGTGGGCGCATTAGAGTGTAAATATCCAATCAGCGCGATTTCTTTTGGCGCGTATCCGTTTATTAAGGATAATTACGCGCTTTTAAATACTGCAATGAGCTTTGGGAATGGCTATGGACCAAAGATTATTAAGCGCAAAGGCGTTAGTCTAAAAAAGCATTTCAAAGTCGCGCTAAGTGGTGCATACACGACAAATGCGATGATTTTTAAGATTCGCTACAAGGACGCAAAAATTGTGTATAAAAATTTCTTAGACATTGAGGGCGCGGTGCTAAATGGAGAAGTCGATGCTGGGGTTTTGATACACGAATCGATTTTAAATTTTAGCGATGAGTTAGAGGTGGAGGCGCATTTGTGGGATATATGGGTGGATTTAGCGCGTGAAAATTTGCCTTTGCCACTTGGCGGAATGGCGATTTTGCGCTCTATGCCTTTGCTACGCGCTATCGAGTGCCAAAAATTGCTTGGGGACGCCGTGCGCGTGGCCGTGAATAATAAAAAGATTTTATCAAAAATGTTGCAGGATAAAGTCCGCGTAGATGGAAACGCGCTAGAGACTTATCTAAATATGTATGCAAACGATGAATCTGTGGCTTTGAATGAAATGCAAATAAGGGCTTTGAATCGGCTTTTTGAAATCGGCTTTGAGGCAAAAATCTATAAGGATTTGATTCGCACGGAGGATTATTTGATTCCCACAGAATACGAAAATCTGCGCTTTGGGGCGGATTTGGCGTGAGGTGTGAATTGTGGGCGATCTTAACACTTAAAATATATCTATGATATTTGCACTGCCACTGCCAAAAAATCGCTTTTCATCGCCCTGCGTGGAGTAAAGTAGCTCTAATTTATGTGAGATTTTGCCTCCCAAATGCACATTTTCTAAAATTGCTGTGTTTTTTATCAGTTTTTTGTCTTTTATGGTGAGATTTTGTGTGGATTCAAAGATTGCCTCGCTAGATTCGCCACTAAGTGTGAATCTGCTTTTTAAAGAATGCAAAATAAATGGTATTTTTTGTAGATTATAAATGCAAATATTTTCGCCTATAAATTCGATTTTTAAGTCATTATTTAAGTAGCAAAATTTTGGGCTTCCTTGCATTGAAAGCGTTTTTATGGCGATTCGTGCGTTAGCAAAAATTTTGCCATTTTCATTTGTCTTTAAAAAAATGCTATCAATAAAATATCTTATAAAAAATCGCATTTTGGGCGCATTTTGATTGAAATCGACCGAATCACCCACATTTAGCGCAACGCTAAGCTCATTTTCGACATTATTAGCGAGATTTGAGCGATTATAATAATTTAGCAATTTATCCTGCGTTATAGCATTTTCGCCCACGCCCTCAACCTCATAAATCCCCGCCCCAAACAAAATCTCAAATATATTTGCCTTTGAATCTAAGATATTTTCTTTGGCAATCTCTATGATTCGCGCCTTTAGGGCGTTTTCAATCTCCCATTTTAGATTCGCATTTATGGCTAAAATCTCGTGCCTATCGCTAAAATCAATGCTACAAATCGCATTTTCTAACCTTTTGTGATAAAAAATCGCATAATCCAAAATTTTGCGCCTAAACGCCACAATAGTGCTATGAATCTCACTTGCCACCACATTTAGATTATTTGCGATAATTAGCTTAATGAATCTAAAAGTATCTAACTCAAAATTATCCCTAAAAAACGCCGAATCGCCACGCGCAGGGTAAAATGAAAATTCATCATTTTCTATGCCTACCTTTACTACCTCATCGATGATTACCTCGCTAAACTCGACATTTGGGCGGTTTGAAATAAAAAAAATCTCATCGTGTATAAAATACACGAAAAATATCGGATTTTTGCTATCAAATACGCCAAATTCGGGTATATGCCCATCCCCGCTAAAATGTGGCATTAGCATATTTAGTAGCATTTTGGATTTGCGTTTTATGCTCTTTTTTAGTTTTTGGTAAAACATTTTTGCGATTTTTCCTATTAAATTTGATAAAATTCTACACAATATTTTGTTACAAATGCTTGAAACGGCAAATATTAAAGGACATTGCTTGAAAATTATCGCTGGAAATTTTAAATCAAATAAGAATCGAAGTGAGAGCGTTGCGTATTTAAAAGAGCTAGATTCCGCGCTAGATTCGGGCGAATCGGCTAAATATAGTGCGCTTAAAGATTCGCGCAAAATCTATATCTTTCCTGCGCTTAGCTCTCTTGCGGACAATAACTTTAAACACATAACGCTTGGGGCGCAAAATGCGCATTTCGCAGAGAGTGGCGCATTTACAGGCGAAATCACACTCTCGCATTTGGAGGAATTTCGCATTAGGACGATTTTAGTGGGGCATAGTGAGCGGCGCAATCTTTTTAGTGAGAGCGATGAAATAGTCGCTAAAAAATTTGACTTTTTTGCGGATAAAAATTTTGAGATTTTTCTTTGCGTGGGGGAAAATTTTGCTATTCGCCAAAGTGGCAAAACAAAAGATTTTTTACGCGCTCAGCTACAAAAAATCGCACTAGATTATGAAAAGCTAATCATCGCCTATGAGCCAATTTGGGCGATAGGCACGGGGCAAAATGCGAGTTTGGAGCAAATAAAAGAAGTCTATGACTTTTTGCAAAATCTCGCAAAAAAGCCCGTTCTTTACGGCGGAAGCGTGAATCCAAGCAACGCAAAGGACATTATTGCCGCCACAGACGGCGTTTTGGTAGGTAATGCGAGTTTGGACGCAAAAACTTTTAATCAAATTATAAGGAGTTAAAAAATGATAATGCAAGGGAAAAAGGGGCTTATCGTAGGCATCGCAAACAATAAGTCCATAGCTTACGGCATAGCGAAATCCTGCCACGCGCAGGGGGCAAGTCTAGCTTTCACTTATATGAATGATAGCATAAAAAAGCGCGTAGAGCCGATAGCAGCTGAATTTGGTAGCGACAAAATCTATGAGCTAGATGTGGGGAATGAATCGCATTTTGGCGCGTTGCGGGAGAGTTTAAAGCGCGATTTTGGCAAAATTGATTTTATCGTGCATAGCGTGGCTTTTGCGCCAAAGGAGGCATTAGATGGCGAGTTTTTAGACACCACCAAAAGCGCGTTTAACACGGCTATGGAAATTTCTGTGTATTCGTTAGTGGAATTAGTGCGCGAAATGTTGCCGATTATGAGCGAAAATAGCGCGATTCTCACGCTTAGCTATCTTGGGGCGCAAAAATATATCACGCATTACAATGTAATGGGCGTGGCAAAGTCTGCGCTTGAGGCGTCTGTGCGATATTTAGCGTATGAGTTAGGAGCGCGTGGGATTCGCATAAATGCGATTTCCGCAGGTCCTATCCGCACTTTGGCAGCGAGTGGAATCGGCGATTTTAGAATGATTTTGAAGTGGAATGAAATCAACGCGCCTTTGAAAAAGAATGTCAGCATTGAGGAAGTGGGCGATTCGGCTATGTATTTGCTCTCACCTTTATCAAGTGCCGTAACGGGCGAGGTGCATTATGTCGATTGCGGATATAGCATAATGGGAATGGCAGCCACAGAGGAAAAAGACGGCAAGATTCACATTGCGTGGGAAAATCTAAATAAAGGAGAATAAAATGAGCGACTTTGATGAGAGCCAAAATGAATTTGACGATGACGAGGATTTTGACTTTGATGAGTTAGACGACTTTGTCGATGATGACGATGAGTTTGACTATGACGAGGACGATTACTCTTATGATGACGAAGATTATGAGGAAGAGTAGCGATTTTAGGGGCTTTGAGCGATGATAGAATTAGCGTTGATTCAGCATTCATTTAAGGGCGATAAGCAATCCACCATAGATTGCACCCTAGATTTGATTGCCAAAGCTGCCAAAAAAGGCGCGAATCTCGTTGCTTTGCAGGAATTGCACACAAGCGAATATTTCTGTCAGCGCGAGGATACGCGATTTTTGGAATATGCGGATTGTTTTAAGCGTGAGGTGGAGATTTTTTCCAAATGCGCCAAGCAAAATAAAGTCGTGCTAGTTACTTCGCTGTTTGAAAAACGCGCTAGAGGGCTTTATCATAATACCGCCGTAGTCTTTGAAAAGGACGGAAGCATCGCAGGAACTTATCGCAAGTCGCATATTCCCGATGACCCGAGCTTTTATGAGAAATTTTATTTTACGCAAGGCGAGGGCGACTTTAAACCCATAAGCACTTCGCTAGGCAAACTAGGCGTTTTAATCTGCTGGGACCAGTGGTTTCCTGAGGCGGCACGGCTTATGGCACTTGGTGGCGCGGATATTTTGATTTATCCTACCGCGATTGGCTGGGATTTAGATGACACAAAAAAAGAGCGATTCAATCAGCTAAATGCGTGGCTTGGGGTGCAAAGAGGACACGCCATTGCAAATGGAATCTTTGTGTGCGCCATAAATCGCTGTGGTTTGGAAGTCGAAGGCGAACCTGAAAATATTAAATCTTTGGGCTTTGAATCTAGCGAATCACTTGAATCTGTAAAATATACCAAATCCACCGAATCAAACGCACTTGAAACTGATTCGCGCAAATCCTCCGCAACCCAAAACAATCGCGATTCACGCCCCACCAAAGGCAAAAGCAAAAAAAGCCAAATCAAATTTTGGGGGCATAGCTTTATTTACGGACCGCAAGGCGAGGAAATCGCCCTAGCAAATGAAAGCAGAGATGAAATCCTCCGCGCCACACTTGATTTGGAGCGAATCTCGCAAGTTAGAAATATCTGGCCCTTTTTGCGCGATAGGCGCATTGAATGCTATGGCAACCTCACCAAACGCTTTATTGATTAAATGGAATGTTTCGCCTTTGATTGTGATAGATTTGGCGCATACAGATTCGTTGCCCTAGATTCAACGCCTTTGGAGTAATCTTTGAGCCACGCCACCGCAATAACCTTTAAGATTCGCGCACGAAAAGTTTTGCGAATCGCGCTTCCAGCGGGGCTAAACTCACTGCTTGATATTATAAATGTCGTGCTTGGCGCATTTTTTATGGGTTTGCTCTCAAACTTTCACATTATCGCTGTGGGCTTAGGCTTAAATTTTTTTATGCTGGTTTTTGCCATCACAAATATCTTTTTTATCGGCACAAATGCGCAAATCTCGCGCCTCTTTGGCAAACGCGACTTTGTGGGTATGAATCGCGTATTATCGAGTATGTTTTGGGGTGCGGGAGCTGTGTCTATCCCGCTTTTTTTCCTAGCACAAGCGTTTTATTCGAGCTATTTTCGGTGGATTGGCGTAGATGAGACTTCGCAGGTTTTGGGGGAAATTTTCACAAATATCATTATTTTTATGATTCCAGCCATTTTGCTAAAAACGATTATAGTCTCGGCATTTAGCGCGATTGGCAACACCAAAACGCCCTTTTACATAAAGATTTTTACCACTTTGCTAAATCTCATTTTAAATTTTGTGCTGATTTTTGGCATATTTTTTGAGCCACTTGACATAGTGGGAATCGCGCTCTCAAACCTCATCACCACGCATATTGAGATTGTGATTTTGCTTTTTTGCTTGGTGCGAAAAAATAGCAAATTGCGCCTAGAGTATTATTTCAACGCGCAGATTTTAAAAAAGGGCTTATCGCTTGGGATTCCTATCGGCTTAGAACGCGCATTTACAATCATATCGCTAATCTTAATCTCCAAATTTGTCGCAAGTTACGGAAGCGATTATTTAGCGGGGCTACAAATCGGCGGACGCATCGAATCCTTTGCCGTAATGCCGTCCTTTGGCTTTATGGTGGCTGCTATGGCACTCACAGGGCAGTTTTTAGGCGCAGGACGCAAGGATATGGTGCAAACAATCATCTACACCACAATCATTCTAGCCTCCGTGTTTATGGGCTTTATGGGAGCTTTTATGATAATCTTTGGCGAGTGGCTAAGCCATTTTTTTAGCACAAAAGCAGAAATCATCTACGGCAGCTGGTTATACCTCGTGTGCGTGGGGCTAAGTCAGATTCCGCTTGTGTTTATCTTTGTGATTGACGGCTCATTTCGTGGCGCAGGTGCGACAAAAATCTCACTTTTTCTAAACACGAGCTTTATTTGGCTCTTGCGCATTGTCCCAATGTCTATTTGCCTAAAGCTACAAATGCCCCTAATTGCGATATATTTAATCATTTTGATAGAGACATTTTTGCGCGGATTCGCATTTTTTTATATCTTTAGAAAATATTTTGATAGGATTTTTGTGTGAATCACCAAAGGACTACATAAAAAAGAGCACCACGCGCATTTTATGTCGCACTTTAGCGATACACTACAAAAAGCTACAATGAATCTTGTAGCTTAGTTATCAATATTTCTTGTTTTGATTTTGCTTTCGCCTACAAAAATGCCTTTTTTCTCGATATATAGCTCATTGCAGATAATTGTGCCTTCGATTTTACCATCGGGCAAAATCTCAATGCACTCAGAATCTACAACGCCCTTTGAGACACCGCTTACGATTACGCGTTGCGCGAAAATATCGCCAATTACGATGCCATTTTTACCTACCATAACAGTGTTTGTCGAGTGAATATTCCCATCAAACTCGCCGTCAATGTGAATGTGGCATTCACTATTTAACTCTCCTTTGAACTTTGTCCCAGCAGCGATAATTGTTGCGCCATTGGCGTTTGCTGCATCAAATTGTTTATCGTTGTTAGTAAAGATTGCCATGCTATATTTTTCTCCTTTTTGAATATTGTATCAAAATTTCCCATATTCCAATCTAAAAAATTTCTAGGATTGATATGGTCACCTAAAAACCTCACCTCATAATGTAGGTGATAACCCGAGCTTGCACCTGTATTGCCCACAAAGGCGATTAGTTGTCCTTTTCTTACAAATTCCCCCTTTTTTACCGCAGTAGAGTTTAAATGTGCATAGTATGTCCTAAAACCAAAGCTATGGTCGATTTTTACAAGCGTCCCATAGCCTCCATTCCACCCATCTTTCGCAAAATCCACCACTCCATCGGCAGTGGCATACACGGGCGTGTCTTTTTCTGCTGCCAAATCCGTGCCTGTGTGGATTTCTTGCGTTTGTGAAAGTGGGTGCATTCTGTATCCATAAGGTGATGAAACCCTATGGTAAGAAGTAAGTGGGATTCCATTTGGAATAAATTTCATTATAAAAAGCCTCTGTAATCCCGTGATACTCGCTGTCTCTACGCGTGATTTTAGTTTATAGTTGCTACTTTTTGTATTTATGCCTATTGCGCCCTCTAATTCCTCGATTTTATCAGAGACTAGCATAGTTTCTTCTTTTTTGCTTGTGATTTGCGCGTTTAAATCTAAGTGGCGATTCATAAGTTTATTATATTCTTCTTGGACATATTGATATTTATATTCCACATCTTTGATTTCAGTGGTAAATGAATACACAACCACAAGCGCAAAAAATACCGCTGCAAGCACAGCAGTGGCAATATAAATAATGAGATGTTTAAAAAATGCGTTAATATTATAGTATTTGTAGCCATAAGGGCTTGAAACCATTAGAATTAGTCTATCATCGACATTGCTTTTCACTATTTTTGCCCTCGTTTAGCGTCTTGAGTTAGCACTTTATGTGAAGTGATTTGAATCATATCATTAAAAGTCCATAGCAAACTATCCCAATTCACAATGCTCTCCGCACTTACAACAGAATTGAAATTATCCACATTCCACGCCACGAAATGTGGCATTTCAACCTCGCTTCCTAAGAATCTAATGTCATAAAACACGCTTGGCGCGTCATTTTGTTTGCCACCGTGTTTGCCACTATAGCCGATAATCTGCCCTTTTTTGACCACATCGCCACGATTCACAGTGAGTTTTGAGAGATGCCCATAAATGGAGTTAAATCCAAAAGTATGCACGATTTTGACAAATTTACCTATGCCACTTGTATCTTGGCTACGCGTTAAATCTACGATTCCATCGGCTGTGGCAAAAATGGGCGTATTATTTGGTATGGAGTAAATCACGCCTCTGCGTTGAAACATAGGCTCTGCGGTAATCTTACTACTAAAAGGCGTAGAGCTTGGCACTAGCTTTAGCAATATCCCTTTTTGCTTATCATTTAGTGTATTTACATCAAATGGATTCGTCTCTTTTGCCTCGATTATAGAGTTTTTCATCGAAATCACATCTTCTAAATCCACAATCTTTTTATTGACTTCATCTAATTGCTCTTGGCTTTTATCCACCTCTTGGCGCAAGGCTACATTTTCGTTATAAACTTCTACATATTTTTCGACCGTGTCATCTTTGCGCCCCTGCATTCCCTTTAGCTCATCGGCAAGAAAGCGAATCGTAAAGTAAAGCACCACTGATACGATAGCAAAGAATCCTATAAAATAAAGCAATATTTTTTTGATGAATCTACTGACATTAAACTGCCTTACGCCGTTGTTGTCGATGATTGAAATGATGAATTTATCGCGGATATTTTTGCCTGTCATTTTGGACTAACTCCATTGTAATAATCCCTCATAAACGCCTCCACCACGCTAAAACTGCCAAATACCAAATAATCATTTTGCGAATCTAGCAAACTTGCGCCATTAAAATTTTGATATGAAATCCCTAGTGATTCCAAAATATGCTCTAGCGTTTTTTGCTCGATAATGCGCGGATTATCCGCCACTTTCAAAATCTCAACACGCAAAATATTATCCTTTAAAATGCCTAAAATCTCACTAATATTTTTTTGAAAATAGCTATTATACACCAAAATCACTTTTTTTTGCCCCAAATTTTGTTTTATGGCAAAAGCGGCATTTTGATTATGCCCGACATCGATAGTAATATTTGGCGCGATTTGCTCGAATCTGCCACGCAAATCTAGCTTTGGAAGCAAATCTAAATCGCACGATAAACCCAAAATCTCTAATGCCTTTAGCGATAATGCGAGATTTTGCCTTAAAAAATCCGCAAGATTGTGCTTTGTAAGATAGCTTTGGATTGCGTCATTCTGAGGCGATTCATCGCCAAAGTAATTTAATGAATCGTGCGAAGCATCCCGAATCTCACCAGATTCGTGGCAATCCATTTTAGCGACTTGTAAATCACTTATGATTTTCTTACTTTTAGATTCGCTAGTTTCTTTTCGCAAAAGGGCTGCACCCCCCGCCCCGCTCCCCCTACGCGCCAAAAGCTGTCGCTTTTCGCTTTTAGGGGGAGTGCCTCGCTTATCCGATTCTAGCAAAAAATCGGCGGACGCACTACTGCGTCCTTGAACCCGATTTTTTGCACCACGAATCGGGCGAGATTCGGTTGCGCTTACGCGCGATTCGTTTATA
>JBNMKJ010000035.1:0-23342 GCA_050874285.1 Helicobacteraceae bacterium
TAGGCGATAAAAAAGCAGAAGAAATCATAAAATACAGAGAAAAGACTCCATTTCAAAAGCCTGAAGATATTAAAAACATAAAAGGCATTGGTGATAAATTATTTGACAAAATCAAAGATAAGGTTGAAGTGAAGTAGATTCATAAGATTTGCGCTAGGTGCTATGCGAATGTGCCTTAATTGCAAGGATACTCGCAAAAATGGCACATAGTGTCATACAAAGGCTAGTGGCACTTCCAAAGGCAAATAGCGCACCAAATTGCGAAGTCGCTAAAATCACAAAAGAAATAATGCTAGTTAGCGAAGCCAAAATGATACCCAAAATAGCGCGAATCTTACTTTTATGAAGCGCGAAAATCATATAATCAATCCCCACCACACTCGCCAAAATCAGCCCAAAAATGCTAAAAATATTCACGCTAACCCCGCAAATTATCAGCACACAAAGGCTTAAAATCGTAGCAAGTAGCACAAGTAGCGTCATAATCGCGCCCATTTTTAGCCCAAAACACGCGCTCAAAATCACAAACGCGCTAAAAAATGCAAGGATTTTTAGCACAATCGCATTGCGCTTTATGCTCTCAAATCCGCGATTTATACTATCATTAAAGTCGATGAATCGCGCGTTGTGCGCCTCTAAAATGGCTTTAATTTCGCCATTATCGCCTTGCAAAAAATTAAGATTTTTTAGAAACATAATGCTTTGAATCGCAGAATCTGCATTGTTTTTCACAATAAAACGATTTAGCTTAAACATATCAAAAATATTATATAAATTATCCCTAAAATCAATGATTTCTAAATTGTTAATTTGATTTGAAAAATCACTAATTGCGCTTTTTTCAAAGCCTAAATCTTTCAAAAAATTTGTATTTTTCTGCAACGAATCTACTAAAATCGCTTTTGCTTTGCTCTGCTCTTTTGGACTTAGAAAAACGCTACTAATCCCGCTATACTCGCTAATGACGCCTTTTTGCTGTAAGATTCGCCCTAGACTACGCTCTTTTTCTATCAAATCATCGCTATTTTTGCCACTAAGTGCGATAAACTGCGTGTTTGAAAAATCCTGCATAATCTCACTAATGCGCAAAGTCTCATCAAGCAAAGCCTGTGGCGGGGCATAATAGTGCTTGATATTGTCGCTAAAATCAAATTTTGCCATAAATGGCATAGCGCAAATTATAAGCACACAAGGCAAAATAAGCCACTTTTTATTGCATTTTTTTAGCATTAGCGCGTAATTTATGAGGCAAAGCCTAAAGATTCGCTTTGGCTTAGGGCGCGAATCTATCATTTGTGGCAGTAAAAAATATGTTGCTATCATCGCCCCTAAAAGCGTGAATATGGAGATTGTGGCGATTTGGTGCAAAAATTCCATTTGCGATAGGAAAAAAATCGCATATCCGCTACACGCGATTGCTAAGCCGATAAGAAAGACTTTTTTGAGATTGCAAATAGGCAAATTTCTTTTATAATTGAGGCTTAAAAAGTGCATTGAAAAATCAAGCACTAATCCAATCAAGCTCGTGCTAATGACAATGCTTAAAATATGCACCTTGTTAAGCAGTGCGAATCCTCCCGCTAGTCCGCATAAAAACGCAAATATGATGATAAAAATTAGCCTAAAAATCTGCGCACTGCCAAACGCACAAAAAAGCAAAATACTAATCAAACTAAGCGACAAAATACTCATATACGCGCTTTCAATATTGCCACGATTTTCCCCCACTGCTGAAAAAATCGCCCCTCCGCTAGATAGCAAAATCGCATTTTTTGCACTTGCTATACCTTTAGATTCGGCGATGAAATTTAAAAGTGCGCTTGATTTTACACTATCACCTAAAATTCCCCGTGCAATGTAGTATTTTACGCCATTATGATTAGCAAAAATTTTGCCACTACCCAAATCTATATTCATATTAGACTTTAATAAATTAGAATGCGATGAGAGATTAAGAAAATCGCGCTGTAAGGGCAAGATTCGTACTTCAAAGCTATTAAAAATATTTGTCATTGCATTGCGCGTAAAGCGCGAATCTTGTGCGATAATTTGCTGATAAATTTCATAATCCATTGTGGCAAGTTTATAAAAATCTAGTATTTTTTGAAAGTTAGATTCGCCGTTTGTGAGATTTGTGCTTGATTCGCTAGATTCAAGTGAATCAATGATTTTACTAAAAATTTGCCATTTTTTATTTAGCTCTTTTAGCGATTCCAAAACTTCTAAATTATCGCTTAAAAACACAATTTCATTTGAGAGAGATTCGCGCATATTTTGCGTAATTAGCTTATCTTGCGCGTCTAAATTTATTAGCGTGTAAATATCAGATTCGACATTAAAATTACGCACGATTATGGCAATCAAACATAGCGATATTGCTATAAAAATGCAATAAATTTTCCATTTCATTAGATTCGCGCCCACGCTTTAAAAATTTTAATGAATCGCCACTACTTCACACTAAAAATATTTTCCGTAAAATCCCCATTGCTTTCCACTAAAATCACGCGATTGACGAACTCTCCGCCACTAATCTCAATATTTCTAAAGACATTTTTTAGCACACCTTTGGGTAGCAAAGACAGCTGCCACGCGTCCTTATTGCCATTGATTACAAAATCAAAGCTATCTTGCAGCGCACCCAAATCCAGCCGTATAATGCTTAAAAATAGGCTTCTATCATAGTTTTGGCTAGTCGCCACCCACTCGCCATTTTGCAGTGAAAAAATGCCCTCCACCGTAATCTTAATATGGCTAATCACGGGCTTTGTCGTATCCCAAAACAGCTCATCATTGATGATAGAAAAGTTCCCATAGCTCACAAGCGCGTTTTTAAAACCGCGCAGTTTCTTGCTCTGCACGAAATCGCCTTTAATATTATCGCGCTTAATACTATGCAAATCCTCAATCCCAAACGCCCATATCTGCGCAAAAATCACGCATAATACCACAAAAAGTCTCATTTTTATCCTCCTAATTTATTTTTTTGGCAAAAAACTTGCAGTTTTTCTTTGAAAATGTGTGTAATCTCATATAGCGATTCGCCATTTTTTATATTAACTGCCACTTGCGAAGTCTGCGCAAGTGTGAGCTTTTTGCCATTTTTGTCTAAAAAGATATATTGAAATTTTAGCACACTTTCGCACTCCATCAAATCTATGCGAATCCTAAAATCATCATTGAAAAAAATCGGCGCGACATACTTAAACTCCATTTTTATTATCGGCATTGCAAAGTCATTTTTCCGCATATCATTGTAGGTAAATCCCACTTCGTCTAAAAACCTACAACGCGCCGATTCGATATATTTCACATAGTTTCCGTGCCACATAACGCCCATTGAATCGACATCATAAAATTCCGCCCTAAATTTATAAGCGCGACTAATTAGTGCGTTTTTTATTTCCCTCAAGTCAAATTCCTTGTATTTTTTGCCAAATCGTCCCGCGAATCCTTACGCGAATCACTTTGCGAATCATCGCTCGAATCTTTGCGTAAATCGCATTGCAAATCGCCACTCGAATCTTTGCGCAAATCGCCCCTCGAATCCAAATCGTCCAAATCCTCGCGCGGACTCTCCCAAAAATTATAAAAGCTAAACCACTGCGTAGGATTATTTAGCGCGTGAGATTCGAGCAAATCCACATATTTTTGTAATAATGGCTTTAGGCTCTGCACCTTATCGCGCCCCTGATATGCGGTAGTATCGCCAAGCGATTCCATCTCCACGCAATATTTACCATTTATTTTTTCGCACCACATTGTAGAGATTTTTGCCTCCAAAAGTTGCGCGATGATAAACGCACCCAGCGGAAAATAGCAAGGTTTGCCAAAAAAATTCATTTTCACATTGCGCTTATTATTTAGTGCCACTCTATCGCCCATAATGCCGATATGACCGCCGTTATCAAGGATTTTTCGTAGCTCCAAAAGCTGCTTTATATCAATCTCATCGACATAGATTCGCTCAATCTTTCGCCCACTCACCTTATCAATCATTTGCAAAAATTTTTCTGTATTTTTTTGATAAACAAAAATCACAATATTTAGGTTGTGAAATTTCTGCGACAGCGCGTAAGCGACTTCGATATTGCCAAAGTGGCTCATCACTAAAATCTGCCCCCTTTTTCCAGCGCAAAATTCATCAATCAAAAAACTTTTATTTTTTATGGTTATGTCATCATATTTTATTTTGCCTATCCACGCAGCGACTTTATCACAAATCGCCCAGCCAAAATAATAAAAATTGAAATAAATGTGGGGGTTAGATATGGATTTTTTTGCATTCGCTTGCAACAAATCGCCCATTTTGTTAGCACTGCAATAATCTTTTGCCGTTTTGTAAAACTTTGCTAAATTCTCGCGCTCTTTGGGCGAAAACGCGTAATAAATCAGCGTTACAACAATTACGATGATATTTAGCAAACATTTTGGCATAATTTTCACAAGCCAAATGGTAAGATTTAGCAAAAAATTTCCCGCGCATTCATCGCGCTCATACCACGACTCTTTGGGCGATTCGGCGAATTTTTGTGGCGAATCGTGGGTGGATTTGTGATTAGATTCGCGTGTGGATTTTGTGGATTCGCGACTAGATTCGCGTGGCGATTCGTGCATAGATTCACTCTTAATTTTTGGGGCTAATTCTGCCATTGGCACACTCTTTTTTATCACTTAGGATTTGAAAATAAATTTTATTATTTTTGCGTTCAATCTGCACTTCCACTTCGTTAAAAGGACGCATAAAGCTAATAAATTTTACGCTCTCAATATTAAAATTTTCGCCTAAATTTAAATGCTTTTTTGATAACTCAATCACAAAGCTAACTTCCACAAAGCCCGGCACAAGAGGAAAATTCGCAAAATGCCCATCAAAATAAAAACTACCCTCATCAATATAACTTTTTGCATTTAGCAAATCGCTATTCGCGCGGATAATTTCAAATTTTGGCACAATCTTTTCACTCACACAGGCGATAAAATCATTTTTAGTGATTTTGCCTTGATTATTATGTGGCAGTTTTGAGCGGATATGGAAATGGCGAATTTCTTTTATTTTTAGCGTTTTTATTGCCTCCACAATGCCCTTTTTGCCGCCTTGCAAAAATAGCTCTTTGCCACTCTCACTTAGCGTGATAATGCAATGCGCGTGATTTTGCCCCTCAACTACGCCCACAAAACAATCATCAATAATCTCTGATGCGCGAATTTGCGCCTCCAAGCTATCCAAATTCACGCGCCTTTCAAAAAACTTTACAATCCTATCGATTCGCCCCTGCAAAATTAACGCGCCGTTTTCTATTTTCGCGCTG
This sequence comes from Helicobacteraceae bacterium, assembly GCA_050874285.1. Taxonomy (GTDB): domain Bacteria; phylum Campylobacterota; class Campylobacteria; order Campylobacterales; family Helicobacteraceae; genus NHYM01. The sequence goes on from JBNMKJ010000035.1 coordinate 5,313, forward strand.
TCATTGCTAATAAAATCGCCACTCATTAGGGCATTTACCGACCAAGCAGAGCGAATCACAAGTCGCGAATCGCTATCCACACGCAAATTCACGCCACGAAATGGCACAAGTTTATCGCTAAAATGCGCGTTAAACGCCATAACACCGCATTCTGTGCTACCATAAACCTCAAAAATATCCAAATTGATTGCTTCCCTAAAATGTGTGCGAATCGCGCTATCTAGCTTTGCTCCCGCGCTCACTATGGCTTTTAGCGCGAATAATGGGCGCAAATTGGGCTGTTTGGATAAATATTTTAAAAGCGTGGGCGAAGTGATTAAAATAAGATTTTTGGGGCGCGAATCGCTGTTTGATTCGCTAGATTCGCCCACCCATTCAGCGCAAAATTCTAAAATAAGCTCAGGAAATTTTAACTCATTATCTAAAATTTTCGCCCCCGCCACAAGTGGCAAAAAAATCTTATGCGTCAGCCCATATAAATGCTGGTGCGTGGCAGAGGCGATAAAAGTGTCATTTTCATTTGCACCCAGCGTCTCGCGCAAAATCTGCGCCTCGCAAATCATTTGACGCGCAGTCTTTGGAATAATATCGCCCTTATCCTTGCTACTGCCCGAAGTGGATAGAAAAAATGGCAAATCAAGCGCGGACTCGCTAAAAAAATCCGTTAGATTTGCGCTAAAATTATGCTTTGAATCGTGCAAATCGCCACGAGATTCAAGCGAATCTACACCCGATTCGCCCTTTGATTCGCTAGATTCCCCTAAAAATTCCACAAAATTCTTATCGTTGATTAGCACACCAAGCCCTAAATGCGCCTCTTTTGGCAAAATATACGCCTTAATCCCCGCATTTATCGCACCAAAAAGCGCGACTATAAAATCATAGCTCGAACTTAGATAAATCTCAACACAGGGCAGATTTTTCACACTCACATTCGCGCTAAAGGCGCAAATATCGCGCATTAGCGATTTGCTACCCAAAATTTTGCCGTTTTTTATGATTTTCATTGTCGCCCCGCTCTTATGCTAACTTTTAAGACAAACTGCCGATACAGCAATTCCACCGCAAATAGCGCACCCACAAGGCAGTAAGCCACGATTCCGCAAAATACGCTCCAATAGATTTTATCCTCCACAAATGCTAGTGCGAATCCCACAAGCGCGTTAAATGCGAACAACGCGCACCATATTTTTGTGAGTTTGCGCGTGTAGGCAACGCCGTTTGTATCTAACGCGGGGTTTTGCATTTTGGCGATTTTGGTGATGATTGCCTCGCCTTTTAGGCTCATTGCAAAAAATGCCAAAAACGCTACATTTATGATTGTGGGGTAAAAAAACTGCAAAATCGCTACATTTTCGCCCCTAAATACGAGCCGAATCGCAATCAAAATCCCAAAAAATACAAAGCTAATTAGTGATAATTTATCTTTATTTAGCACGAATTTTGCAAGAGATAGGGCGCATAAAATGCCCAGTAAAATAAGCACATTTTGCGCTTGATTTTGAAATGCGCCTAGATTCGCGCTTAGATTCGCCAAATCCACAGCCGAATCTAACGCCAAATCGCCCATATTATTAGCCCAAAATAGCACAAATGGATAGGCGATGATTGCGCACACAAAGGCGATATTTACGGCGATTTTAAGCGTCTTTAGCATTTGAGAGCTGTTTATACACCACTTCCACTATGTCATCAAGCGTTCGCACTTCCTTAAAATCCGCGGCTTCCATTCTATGCCCCGTCTTTTTCTTTATAAAATCCACCAAATCAATGGCATCAATGCTATCAATGTCTAAATCATCATAGATTTTGCTATCCCGCTTGATTTTGCCCTCATCAATTTCAAAAAGCTCGACTAACGCGCCTTTTAAAATCCCAAAAATCTCATCTTTATTCATTTTTTATCCTTTATTACTAGCGATAAAGTCCGCCAAACTCTGCGCACTATAAAAAATCTCTTTTAGATTTTCTTTTTTAGAGTCAAGCACAATGCCGTATTTTTTCTGCATCGCAAGTCCTAACTCCAGCGCATCGACACTATCCAGCCCAAGCCCCTCATCGCTAAAAAGGGGCGCATTTGAATCTATATCATCGCATTTCATATCATCTAGATTCAAACTCTCAATTATCATCATTTTTACCTCATCAACGCTCATTAAATTCCTCCTTATAAATTTCACTTAGATTTTTATGCAATTCCCTCACGCGCAAAGGATTTAGCTTATTTGGCGCAAAAGAGCGCAAATCCCAAATATCGCGCAAAATCAAACTATATTGCATTTTTTGCGTATGATACCATTTTTCGCCTTTTTGCAAACTTCTAGGGTGCATTTTTATGAAAATCATCGCCAAACTTTGCGCCGCATTTATAGCGATATAACTCGCTGCCTTGTGGAAAATAATGCTATCTTTTGTCCTTGTGCCCTCAGGAAAAATCAGCAAAGATTCGCCATTTTTCAGCGCGGAGATGCTATTTTCTAGCAAAATCTCATTTGCGGTATTGGGAATGTAGCCACTTGCCTTAATAGCGGCAAAAAGAAATGGATTTTTACATAAATCCGCCTTAACCACGCAGTTGATTCGCCGAATCTTTGTGATAATCAGCACCACATCAAGCAAACTTGGGTGATTTGCGATAAAAATGCGCGATTTATGGTGCGAATGGCGCGAATCTAGCTTTTCAAATCCGCTATATGCGAAATTCAAAACGCCCAAAATTCTCGCACACCAAAGAAAAAATCGCCACGAAAATCGCACAATATCGCGCGATAGGTTTTGAATGAATGTAAATCGTTGCAACTTTAGCGCAATTAGCGGAATAAAAAAGAGATTCCCTATTAAACAAATTAGCCCAAAAATCACAAAGCAAAGCCCCACGAGCGCGATTCTAAAGATTTGCCTAAAGTTTTGCAATGCTAAATCCTTTTAGAAAATCGCTTATTTCTACCTCAAAATCATTGCTTTGATAACGCGCTTTTTCATTTGCCACTGCGGACAAAAAAGAAAGATTTGAGCTTAGATTCGTGGTAGATTCGCGTGAATCTTTGGGCGAATCGTTACGCGAATCTTTGTGTAAATCCACGCGCTTTTTAAGCGTAATTTGTGGCAGATTTGAATCCAAACTCACTTGCGCAATTACCGCGCTAATTTCCTTGCTATGCAGTTTTTCCTCATAGCTAATCACAAGGCAATCTTTTGAATCTTTTGGGGGCGATTCGCCATTTGATTCGCTCGAATCCTGCGCGGATTCGCCAAAAGATTCGCTAGATTCGCCCATATTTTGCGCCGATTCGCATAATAACGCATAAGCATTTACTAGCCCATATTCCAAGCAATCCACCGCGCTAATTGCCAAAATCTCGCTGTGATTTTTCTGCGCGATTGCCAAAAGCGCGGGAGTTGCGTTTAGCACAGACAGCGAAAATGCCGTAGGCGAGGTGATATGATGCGCGGCTAAATCATTTAGCATCGTAAAACAGCGATTGATTTCGCCCTTTTGTGAGCTAAAGACAATAGGCATTTTTAGGGGCGAATCGCCAAGCAGACTAAAGGCGATTTTACTTGCATCGCTAAGCCGTCTGCGCTCAATGACGGGGATAAAATTTAGGTTTAAATCTTTCTTTAGCGCATTTAATCTTTGCAGATTCGCTTGATTCGCTCCGCCTTGCGCCAAATCCGCCAATGAATCAAGCGCGTAATTTTTAGAGATAAACGCCTTGCAAAATCGCACACCTAAATTTATCTGCATTTCAAACGCCCCCAAATTTTACCTTGCAAAATCCGCTTTTAACTTAACGGTTATTGACGAATCCCTAACGATACACTGAAAGCTATCTTTGCTGTCGCGCTGACTGGAATTTGTGTAATATGAAATTATATTGATTGCTTTAGTGCCACCTATTTTTAATGCTTGTTCTCTTAAATCTGCTAAATTTTGCAATAGTGCAAATCCGCAATCTGCTTCAAATTCATTAAATTTATATTTTTTCCCACTTAATGATTTTTTAAATCGCAATTTTTCATCGCCTATTTGCAATCTATAACGCGACTTAGCATTACCAGCAAACGCTTTTTCTTTGCTTCCGCTACCAAAACTAAAACTAACTTCATCACCCACAATTTCTATAAAATCCTCACTATCTATAATTTTGTCTAAATCAACAAATAGCATAATCGGTTGTTTGGTTAGTTCAAACAAACTGCAACCGCCTAAAAATAATCCCACAATGGCAACAAGCAAAATTATAGTTATTTTATATAAATATCTCATTTTATTCCCTATTTCACGCTATTTTGCGAAATCCGCTTGTAGCTTTACGCTTACTTTGCGTTTGCTGACATAGCACAAAAAGCTATCTTTGCTATCTCTTTGCTCGGATTTTGTGTAGTATGAGATGATATTTACCACCTTTGTGCCACCTACTCTTTGGGCTTGAGCCTTTAAATCCGCCAAATTTTCAAGCAACGCGAATCCACAAGCGACTTCAATTTCGTTGAATTGATATGCTTTGCCACTTAAGGATTTGGCGAATCGCGCATTTTCCTCGCCGATTTTTGCCCTGCCCCGCGATTTTGCATTAGCGATGATTTTTTCTTTGCTACCAGCACCAAAGCTAAACTTCACTTCATCGCCTACCATTTCCGCAAAATCCGCGCTATCAAGCACCTTATCCAAATCCACAAAAAGCATAGTATTTTTCGCAAACACCACGCCAAAGCCCAAAGCCAAAATTAAAATTACCTTTTTCATTTTTTTTACTCCTTATTTTTTAGATTCGCGAATCGCTTCGCCACAATTTCTCACACGCGCTTAAAAATCAAGCTCGTATTCACGCCACCAAAGGCGAAATTATTATTCATCACAAAATCCGTGCGAATCGCCCTAACTTCACGCAGATAGTCTAGATTCGCGCACTCATCATCAACCTCCACCAAATTTATCGTAGGAAAAAACACCTCATCATTCATCATCTCAATGCTAAGCGCGGATTCGAGCGCACCACACGCCCCAAGCGTATGCCCAAAGTAGCTTTTTAGTGAGCTAATGGCGATTTTTTCGCCAAAGAGTTCGTTTGTGGCAATGGATTCGGCTATGTCGCCCCATTTTGTCGCGGTGGCGTGGGCGTTTATGTAGCCTATATCTTTGGGCGAAATATTTGCGTCTTTTAGTGCCAAAATCATCGCCTCTTTCATTGTCGCGCTATTTGGGCGCGTGATATGCGTCCCATCGCAGGTGCTTCCAAAGCCCACGATTTCAGCCAAAGGCTTTGCGCCACGCGCTTTCATACTTGATTCACTCTCTAATATTAACATACAGCCACCCTCGCCAATCACCAAACCATCGCGATTCTTATCAAATGGTGAAGGCGTGAGCTTTGGCGTGGTGTTTTTAAGGCTCGTGGCATAAAGCAGATTAAAGGTATAAGCCTCGCTCACGCATAATTCCTCCGCGCCACCTGCTATCATCATATCGATTTTGCCGTATTTTATTGCCTCGTAAGCATAGCCGATTGCGTGGCTACCGCTCGTGCAGGCACTTGAGGTAGGAATAAGCCGTCCTTTTAGCGAGTAGAAAAGCGCGATATTTGCGGCGGTGGTGTGGGGCATAAACTTTATGTATGTGTTTGCGTTGATATTGTTTTCATCGTTTAAAAATAGCTTTGCCATATCTAGCACCGCGTCCGTGCTACCCGTGCTAGAGCCACTTGCAACGCCCATTCTGCCATCTTTGATTTTCTCATCGTTTTTTAGCCCAGCCATTTCAAGCGCGATTCCCGCGCACTCTACGCTATATTGCGAGACGCGCCCTAGTGAGCGGAGCTGTTTGCGATTCCACTCTTTTGGTGGCGCGTAGTCTAAAATGGGCGCAGCAAGGTAAGTCGTCAAATCCTTATATTTGCGCCAATCCTCCATAACGCAAACGGCGTTTTGCTTTGCTTGTAGCTTTGATTTTATTTCGCCCCAGCTTTTGCCAAATGCGGTGATTGCGCCGTATCCTGTTACAAAAACGCGATTCAACACATACCTCCATTTACGCCAATGACTTGCTTTGTGATATAACTAGCCCCTTCACTTAGTAGAAACGCCACAAGCGGGGCGACATCGCTAACTTTGCCAAACCGCCTTGCTGGAATCATCTTTTTAATCTCATCAAGCGGGAGATTTTCATTTATCATATCTGTTTCAATAAGTCCCGGAGCTACGACATTCACGCAAATATTGCGACTTGCAAGTTCGATTGCGATAGATTTCGCCGCACCGATTAGCCCAGCCTTACTAGCGGCGTAATTGCTTTGTCCGCGATTGCCAAAGACGCCAGAGACAGAGCTTATCACTACGATTCGCCCACATTTTTGCCTAGCCATCGGCATTAAAAGAGGTTTTAAGACATTATAAAATCCATTTAGATTCGTGTCAATCACGCTTTTCCATTCATCTTCTTCTAATCCCACAAATGTGTTGTCCTTGGCGATTCCAGCGTTTAGCACTATGCCATACAATACGCCGTTATCTTGCGTGAATCGCTCTAAAACTTCCCTGCACTGCGCCGTATTTGCAATATCAAAGATGAGTTTTTCCGCGCCTAATTCTTTGGATAGCGAATCTAGCGCGGTGGATTCGGCTCTCCCGTGTAAAATTACGGCATATCCCTCGCCTTTTAGATGCCTAGCGATTTCTGCGCCAATGCCCCGTGATGAGCCTGTGATAAGCACTTTTTTCATATTTGCTCCTTTATTTGCGATAGAAATTCGTTGCTTGGATTTAGCGCAGAGATACTCGCCCTAGCTACGAGCTTTTCGCCCTCAAAAATCTCACAATCATACACGCCCATACCGCTTGAATCCTGCATTGACACCACCACTTTTGTCCTCGCCTCGCTAAAAATAAAAGGGTGCAAAATCTCAAATCGCCTTGCCCCAAGCAAAAATCCTAGCTTACTGCCACTACCTTTTTCATTTAACGCACGAAAAATGCCTAAACTCTGCGCCATTAGCTCAATGGCTTTGTAGGTGGGAAAGGCGAGAGATTGTAATGAATGCTTTGAATTGCGCGAATCCGCCGAATCTTGTGATTCACTCGAATCTGCCACACTTTTAGATTCGCCCAGCAATGACGGCGATTCGCTCGATTCGCCAAGCGATTCGCAAAAAATCGCGTGATTTTTAATGATAGTTTTAGTGATGATAAAGTCCGCGCCAACTTCGATGATTTCATCGACTAGCACCATTTCGCCGCTATGTGGCAAGTAGGATTCAACGCTTTTGTAACTCATCATTTCGCCCCTATCAAAATCGCGCTATTGTCGCCACCAAAGGCAAATGAAGTGGATAGTGCGGTTTTAACGCACTTTTTCTCGCCCTTTTTGACTAATGCAATGTCATCAAATTCGCTTGTATAAATATGCGGTGGGAGGGGCGATTCGCCGTTTTTTAGGCTCTCTAAAATCAGCTCCGCACACACTCCTAGCTCAATCGCACCCGCCGCACCAAGCGTATGCCCGATAAAAGGCTTTATCGTGCTACAGGGCGTTTGCGGGAAAGTTTTCGCTACGATTTTTGCCTCCATACTATCATTTGCAATCGTGCCTGTGCCGTGCAGATTGATATAATCCACGCTCCCAAATCCGCGCAAAATCTCTAACTGCATCTCATCGCTCGGGCTTGGCTGCGTGATATGAAAGGCGTCATTATTGCTTTTATGCCCTAAGAGCGCGATTTGAAAATCATTCTCAAACTGCGGGTGCGAATCTAGCAAATCCTCATTTATTATCACAAAGATTCCCGCACCTTCCCCGATATTTATGCCATCTCTCTCCGCGCTAAAGGGCTTAGAGCGATTTTGGCTTAAAATCTCAAGGGCGTTAAATCCAGCCAAAGTTAGATGATTTAGGCTATCCACGCCACCGCAAATTATGGCTTTGCAGAGATTTGCTTGTAATAATCGTGCGCCTTGTATTATTGCCTTGCCTCCGCTCGTGCAGGCACTTGATAGCCCAAAGCATAGCGAATCTAGCCCATAATGCGCCTTTAAAAAGTCCGCAGGATTGCAAAGTGCGCTTCTTTCGCCGACATATTCTATCTTTGTGTAATCTATCGCGGTGGAATTGTCGCTATTTGCGTAATATTTGGCTATGGCTAGGTAGTTTTCGCCAATTCCTGTGGTGGTTGTGCCTAGGCTTATGCCGATATTTTCCCCACCAAGCGCGTTTTTAAGCTCTAAAATGAGTGGTTCTATCGCACGAATCGCATTATATAAAATCGTATTTGTGCGCGTGATGAAATGTGGTTGCGTGGTTTGTGGCAGTGGAGCAAGATTTTCACAAACGCCCACAAAGATTTTATGCCCCAAAAAGGTTGAATCTTCCTTTAAAAACGGCGTAGCTTTTTGGAATGCGATTAGAATGTCGCTTAACTTGCCGTCATTGCGAGATTTGGCGTTCGCCAAATCGTGGCAATCCACAGCGTTATAGATTGCTTCGGCTTTTTCAAAGCCTCGCAATGACGATTCGGCGCATTGCTTTTGCGATTTATTTGAATCTTTTAATGACGATTCGGCGGTGGCATTATCGTTTCTGCCCCCCCCCATTTGTGATTCGCCTAAATTCTGCGCCGAATCGCCAAAGCTATTTGCCGCGCATAAAATCGCGGGTTTGCTTAGCAAAATCCTACTCATTTGGCACTCTTTTTATGGTGTAATCGGCGGTAATTTTTTGCGATTCGCCATTTTGCAAAAGACGCAAAGATTCGATGAAAATCTCATCATACTTCGCATTTGGTGGCAAAAACTTCGCATTGCTAAAATAGCCATTTTTCAAAATCTTATTTGCCACAGGCGCACCCAACGCATCAAAAAGCGCGAAATGATAGCCACTATCGCCATTTGATACATATAGCACATAGAGATTTTGCGCGATTCGCACACTAAAGGCTTTATTTTCAAATGAATCTAGCGCAATTTGCGGATATTTCGCACACGCGCAAAATCCACCAATCGCCACAATCGCCACAATCGCCCATTTCACCGCAAACGCACCCCTTACATTGATTTGGTGTATTCCCAAAGTGTTTTTAGCGCGTTGTCGCTTTTAGTTACATAAGGATTGCTTGTATCCCACGCATATCCCGCGAGAATCGAGCAAATCTGTCGCTTAATGTCGTTGTTTTCGACATTTGTGTAAATCACATCTTGGAATTCCCCACTATACCAGCCATTTACATAAGTTCTAAAGGCGTTTATCCCTACCATTAGCGGTTTTGCGTATTCGTTTTCTAAATCTACGCCTTCGCCTTTCAAGATTCGCGCCACGAGATTCCCCGCCATTAGCGCGGAATACATTGCGATAGTAACGCCAGAGCTAAACACAGGGTCTAAAAACTCACTCGCATTGCCTAGCAAAATGTATCTATCGCCGTAAAGTTGCCTCACATCTTTGGAGTAGGATTTGATTGTGCGCACGGGCGTGTCCCACTTGGCGTTATTTAGCAGTCGATTTAACATTGGGGTTTCGTAAGTGTGGGATTTTAGCGTTTCTGCCAAATCCTTGCCATCAATGTCAATGGTTTTTTCCTCGCCTACCACGCCAATAGAGCATCTGCCGTTGCTAAAAGGTATTAGCCAAAACCACACATCGCGGAATCGCGGGTGCGTGGTGATTAAAATCTTTTTCCTATCGTAAAGCACTTCGCTGATATTATCCTCGATATGCGTGAAAATCGCCTTGCGTGGCGTTAGCGTTGATGGCACTTCTAAATCTAGCATTCGTGGCAAAACGCGCCCATAGCCACTCGCATCGACAATGTATTTTGCCTTTATTGCTTCGCCATTGCTTAAGTTCGCCACCACAGCGTCATTTTGAAACTCTACGCCCTCAAGTGCGACTTCAAACTTCACAGGCACACCTTGCTTTATCGCCTCATCAATTAACACCTTATCAAAGTCGCCTCTTTGCACTTGAAAAGTCGTGCCGTAGCCTTTGGAGCTTTTATCGCAAAAATCAAAATAGCGATATTTATCGCCCCAGCTAAATGCCGCGCCGTTTTTAAACTGAAATCCGTGTCGCTTCACAGCCTCCAAAAATCCAGCCTCCTCCATAATCCCCATACAAGCGGGGAGCAAGGATTCGCCGATGACGAATCGCGGGAATTTTTCCTTTTCTACGACTAGGACTTTTAGATTTTGCCTGTGTAAAATCGCGCTAACTACCGAGCCACTGGGACCCGCCCCTACTACCAAAACATCTATTTCTTGCACTTTGCCCATTTTGTCCTCCAAAATAAAATGTGAAATTATAGCTAAAGATTTAACGAATCGGATTCATAAATTTAAAAAGTGTAAATGAACCCGCGCGATTCGCCTTTTTAATCAGTGATGATTCGCCCCATTTTGGGGCTAAAGAGTTGCGTAAAACTACAAAATGCTACAAACCGCACTCGTAGATTTCAGCTGGGATTCGCAAGGAAGTTACTTGGTTGATTTTCAGCTCTCCCTTTGCATTAAAGCAAGTTGTTTGACTGCCACAGCTCCACTTTTCATCGCCGTAATAAACGACTATCTTTTTGCCCCTTGGCACTTCAAACAAAGCAGCTTTGTTAAGCAAGTCGTTTTTCGCGCTCTCTACTAGCTCATCTTTCGATGCGCGTGTCTTTTTAGGCTCTGATTGCACTACTGCATATCCATCGCTATCTGTTTTAATCGATTTTGCGCCTCCCGCTGTAAATGCGCTATCACCAGAACCTGCGCTATTTGCTACGCTACTCACTCTTTTGTATTGAACTTGATAAACATTTGCAACGCCCTCTTTTTCGCTCACTATCTTGCAATTATCCCTAGGCTTGAATGGCGATACTGCCACGCGATTCGCCTCTGGGGTAAGCTGCGTAACCTGAAAAATCGGTCTGCTACAAGCCGTAACAAGCAATGACAAGCCGATAATCGCACCGAAATTTAGCACTTTACTAAACATAAAAATCTCCTTAAAGTTAAAAAATATCTCAAAATTTGAGAAAAGTAATTTTGCCCCCCCCCTATCTTAAACTTTGCTTAAAAATCAAAATTTTGTTAAAAAAATTTGTAAAATTGTGGGTGAAGGGGTGAAAAAGGCGTGAATCTAAGCTAAAATGCGCGAATCGTGCTAATTATGGCAAATCTGCCGTGAATCCAGCGTGAAACTAATATGATTCTAAATAATATTTGATTTTGTGCTACAATTAGTTTTATTTTATAATCTCAACGCAAGGAGCAAGTGTGTCAAAAAAACTTGAACTAAAACTTGAAAACATTGGACTTATTAAGGAAGCAAACATTGATATATCGGGACTTACGGTCATAGCTGGTAAAAATGATGAAGGTAAAAGCACGGTTGGTAAAGCCCTTATGGCACTCATAAAAGCCTATAATATGGGAAACAAGACAAAAAATATGGATACAAGAAGAAAAAATGAAATTAAAAGTTTTTGGAATGTTTTATATAAAAGAAAACAATATGATTTGTTAAATGCCAACAAACAAGAATTAGCTAATGCAAGTAAAACACATTTCAATCAAATGATAAATTTGCTTTTTGATTATGAAATTAGTAATGGTGGTAAGATTGTTTTGGATATAGATAGTAAATGTGCTTATGAGGTTATTATTGCTGATAATCAATGTATAGATTTTAAAAATATAGGATTTGAAAGTAATGATTTTTTAGATTGCACTTTTATACAAACGCCACTGGTATGGGATTTAGAAGAATTTTTTAATACCATTGTCATTATGAGACAAAATAGCTCTATTTATGATGATACATTTGAAATAAAATATCCTTATGTATTGTGGGATTTATACACCAAACTAACTTTTCCAGCATTGAAATATAAACAAAACATAAGCAATCCCATAAAAGCTAATATTAAGGATATAATAGGTGGTAAATTTGTCAAAGAACAAGATAAACTTTATCGTTTTTATAGTAATAAAGGGCAAGACATATCACTTAAAGATATAGCTGTTGGTATAAAAACTTTTGGTATTATTCAGGTTTTGCTTGACAAAAATCGTTTTACTCCACAGGGCTATTTTATTTTTGATGAGCCAGAAAATCATCTACACCCTACTTGGCAGCTTGCATTAGCTGAAACTTTGGTTATTCTTGTAAAAAATGGCATTCGTCTTATGATAAACACTCATAGTCCATATATGTTGGAAGCGTTGGATAAATATAGCAAAAAACATACATCTTATACTAAATTTTATCTAGCTGATAATGGCTTTGTGCAACAAATAGATGGGAGTAATGAACGAACATTGGAAGAGATATTCAAAAAGCTAAACGAACCTTTTAAGATTTTCGATGAAATGGAAAGTGAGTAATGGCAGATATTTCAGCTTTAATGAAATATTTTCAAAGCTATTTGACAAGATTAAAAGATACAAGTTTTGATAAAAATAACGGAGAATATTTGTGTCGAAGTGATAAAGAAGTAATAAATTTTGATGATTTTACACAAAATACAAAAGATTTTGATTTTAAACAAAGTAAATCCTGCGATGCAGTAATTTTAACCGAATCTTTAAAGAAAATATATTGTGTTGAATTTAAAAATCAAAAACATAGCGATATAAATAGTGATGATATGAAGGGTAAATATGTTGATTCCCTCAATAATATAACAACTATATTTCAGCAAGAAAACATTAGAGTGCAAGATTATAAATTTTATTTCTTTGTAGTATTTAAAAATCCAAATAATTTCAGTGCTTATAAGTATCGTGGTATTCAAAATCAAATCCGATTTGGACTAGATGATGAGCGAGACAAACATAAAAAGAATTATGCAATTAAAAATTCCACAATAAAGACAGAGCCTAAGGATTATTTTAAAAATTATTATAGAGAAATTTTCAAAGATGATGTAAAGTGTTTTGGTGTATAAAATATGTCGAATCTGCACTTTGCAAAAAAGCAGAGAGAGATTTTGTATGTAATAAAGCAAATTAAGGGCAATTTGCAAAAATAAGGCTGTGTTTATATTTGCATACCTTGCTCCATACTGCAAAATATTGTTTTATTTATTTTTTATAAATTGGCTTTGTATTTTTAAGTCGATTTTCGCTATTTAGTGCGTAGCCAACAAGCTTAAGATTTGCACACTTAGCTATGAAAATGTGAAGTTGCCAAAATCACAAACTCAACACAAATTACTACAAATTTCTTTGACCTAAATCAACACCAAAGTTTTGGCATTGTGCTATGATTTCGCACCTGCAAAGGCATATTTATTTTTTTAAAAGGAGTTACGATGGGCAAAATTTTAGGCGTTTTGGGCGGTATGGGTCCAGCTGCTGCGGCTGAGTTTTTGAGGCTTTTAGCACTTCATACACCAGCTAGGACAGACCAAGAGCATATCATTACTTATATGATAGGCGACCCTACGATACCCGATAGGACGGAGTTTATTTTGGGTGGCGGGGTGAATCCAGCCCCTAAAATACAGGAAAATCTAAATAAATTAGTCGCAATGGGCGCGGAAATCCTAGCTGTGCCTTGCAATACGGCGCATTTATTTATCGATAAAATGGAGCTAAAAGTTCCTTTGATTCATATTATCAAAGAGACGATAAAAGCGACTTTGGCATTAGATTCACGCGCATTTTTAATCTCAACGCTAGGCACGAAATGCAGTGGGCTTTTTGAAAAGCACTCAAAAGATTTGGGATTAGAGATTATCACGCCTGATAATAGCATTTCAAATCTCGTGCAGGAAAGCATAAACTGCATAAAGGCAAATGATATGAAAAAAGGCGGAGAGCATATCAAAAGAGCGATTTTAAGCCTGTGGGAGATTGAAAATCTGCCTGTGATTTTGGGCTGCACGGAGTTGCCACTAGCTTATGCGGCAAGTGGATTGGAAAGCGATAAAGTCATTTCAAGCCTAGAGGCATTAGCTAAGGCTTGTGTGAGAGAATGTAAGTAAAGATTCGCCGAATCTTAGGCGAATCCATAAACAAAAAAAGGAGCAAAAAAATGGACATTATGGTTATTTTACAGATTATCGTCTTATTTGGCGGTATATTTTTGGGTATAAAAATCGGCGGAATGGGCGTAGGCTACGCTGGAGGATTGGGCGTGATTATTATGACGCTATTTTTGGGAATGGATACAAAAATGAGCTACATTCCTATCGATGTGATTTTAATCATCGCCTCTGTGATTTCGGCAATCACGGCGTTGCAAGTGGCTGGAGGGCTAGACTATCTAGTGCAGATTACCGAAAAAGTCATACGCAAACACCCTAAGCAAATCAACTATATCGCGCCAATCGCGGCATATTTGCTTACGATTTTGGCTGGGACTGGGCACACAGCGTATTCTATAATTCCTGTCATTATAGAAGTCGCCAAAAGTCAAAATATCAAGCCAAGTGCGCCTTTGGCGTTAAGCGTGGTTTCATCGCAGGTAGCAATCACAGCATCTCCCATTTCGGCGGCTTTTGTGGCGATGACAGGCGTTTGCGAACCGCTTGGCGTGAGCTATCCTATGCTACTTATGATTTGCATTAGCACGACTTTTGTGGCTATGCTGATTACTAGCTTTATAGTAAATAAATTTTATAATTTGGATTTGAGTAAAGACCCCGTGTATCAAGAGCGACTTGCAAAAGGGCTTATTAGCGAAGTGAAAACCGCACAATACAAAGAATTGCAACCCTACGCCAAACGCTCGGTGGCAATCTTTTGCATAGGCGTTTTTGTCATCGTGGCGTATGCCCTTGCGATTTCGCCTACTATCGGGCTTATAGAGCCTGTGATTTTGGGGCGCGATAATGCGATTATCAGCTTTATGCTAACAGTGGGTATGCTAATTGTGATGCTTTGCAAGGTGGATTCGAGCAAACTTATCTCAACCTCCACATTTCAAAGCGGTATGAATGCGTGTATTTGCGTTATGGGAATCGCGTGGCTGGGCAATACTTTTGTAAATGGACATTTGGATTCGCTAAAGGATTTCACAAGCCAAATCATCTCGCAATATCCATTTATCTTGGCGATTGCGCTATATTTCCTAAGCTGTCTGCTTTACTCACAAGCCGCTACGGCAAAAGTCGTTATGCCAGCAGTGGCTTTGGCACTAGGTATGACAAGCCCAGAAAATTCGCAGCAAGTTTGGATTTTGGTGGCGAGTTTCGCGGCTGCCTCAGGGCTATTTATACTGCCTACTTATCCTACGACACTTGCGGCAATCGCAATGGACGACACAGGAACAACAAGAGTGGGTAAATTTGTCTTTAACCACTCATTTATCGTTCCGGGCACGATTATGGTGGCAATATCTGTATGTCTTGGATTCATAGTAGCACCGATTTTGCTATGAGATTCATAGGCTAAAGATTCGTAGATTCGTAGTTTTATAGATTTCATAGATTCATAGATTCGCGGGGTTTTACCGCGAATCTGCACCCCACTTATCATATTTAGCGAAACACACTCTCTCCCGTCATACTGAGGGCTTTAGCCCGAAGTATCCAAATCATGAGACTTGATAAAATAGGCGAATCAATGACATAAAATCGAATCGATAAAATTTACCTTTAGATTCGCCTAAGGTAAGTTATTCGCTCGTGATTCACAATTCGCTAAAATGGATACTTCGCTACGCTCAGTATGACGGATTCATAGTGGATTGCCACGACTTTGCTAACGCAAAGTCTCACAATGACGAAAAGGCGTAGATTGCTTTGGCGATTCGCCAAAATCGCCCTACAATGACGAAAAGGTTTGGATTGCTTTGCCCTTGCCTTAGGCAAGGACTCGCAATGACAAATCTAATCGCAACTAATATTTATACTCCACACTTGCATAGATTCGGCGTCCGGGTATCATATAGTTTGCGTCATAGTAGTTTTTATCTAGCACATTATACGCGCCTACGCTTAATTGCAACGACTCTATCGGGCGGAAATTCACTTTCACATCCATCAAAAATACCGCTGGTTGCGTGTAGTAGCCAGTCGTATTGTTATAACTCCACCTTTTACCTTGATAAGTCGTGTATAAAATCAAATCAAGGCTATTTATGGGCTTATAGATGATATTTGCGTTTAGTAAGTGCGTAGGATAGTTTAGGATTCGCGAGTTAGAGCCAAAGTTTGTGCTAGATGCCATTCTAGTTTGCTTTGAATCTGTAAAGGTATAATTCGCCCCAAAACTTAGTATATCATTAAATAAACTTTGATTAAACGCCACTTCTACGCCGTAGTTAAAGCCTTTGTCGGCATTGATTTGCCTTGTGCAGTATTGATTACCATTTGAACCTAGTGGATTCGAGCATAGACTGCTATCGACCGTAGTATTTACAATCATATCATTTAAGTGTTGGAAAAATACCGCGCCACTTAAGCTAGTCCCTTCATAATCAAAACTTGCGCCGATTTCGTAATTCCACGCGGATTCAGGTTGCAAGTCTGGATTGCCCACGATATAGCTTCCGCGAGAGCTTGAGTAGCGTGAAAATGCCTTTGGCATACTTGTTTTGCGCCCTACATTAAAGTGCATAGTTAGGTAGTTGTTTATATCATAATACAATATAGCTTGAAAAGTGCCACCTTGCAGTGGTTTGCCTTTATTAACTGATTGCAAGACATTATTTGGCGAGGTTTTTACATAAATCATTTCGCTTCTATCATAGCTACCGCTTATAGTAAATCGTAGCTCATCTATGAATCGCCACGCATATTGTAAAAATACAGAGGTATGTAGCTCGTTATAATCCATAGTTTTGGGTAGATTTTTTCTAGCGACTACACCAGCGGTATCGCTACTTAAATCAAATCGCTTATGCGCCTCATCTTTGATATTTACGCCCACTTGGAGATTCATATTGTCCGTGATACCATAATCAAAATGAAAGATTCCACCTGCGCGGAAGTCATCATATACGCTATTGCCAAAGTTTGGCGATATTAGCTGATTATAATATCCGTGATAGAAAATCCGTGAGTGAAATGCCAAATTATCCACGATATTTGAACGCCCCACAAGATAAACTAGCGTATTATCATAATGTGGCCATCGTGCGTTAGCCACAGTCATACCGCCTCTTTTGCCTCTTTGTAGCGTGAGATTCGCGCTGTATTCGTGATTTTCATTTGGCGCGAATCCTACTTTTGCTCGAAATGTATGGTCATCATACCAAGCACCTTTTAGCTCTCTAGTAGTCGTATTGTTTGCGATTTGTGAGAAAGGAAACGAATCTCTTGTGATATATCCATAGTCCGCAGATAAATACCACGAGCCTAGATTCGAGCCTATGTAGGCGTTTGTTTGGACTTCGTTATTTTGGACGAATCCTACTTTTAGGCGCGTTTCAATTTTATCAGTAGGCTTTGAAGTAACCATATTTACCGCGCCACCAAGCGATTTCATACCATAAATGGGGCTTGTGTAGCCCTTGCTGACATTGATTTCAGAGATACCATTTAGGTTGATATGATTAAAAGCTGATTGCTGATAAACCGCATCGATAGGAATCCCGTCCAAATACATACCGACATAAGTGTAGCTATTGCTACTTGCGGCGTGTCCGCGAATGTAAATGTTGTTTTCGTGGCGAAATCCACTTCCCGGTGGTGAATAAAATACGCCCGGTGTAAATCGCAATGCCTCGCCGACATTTTGTGCGCCTGTATTTGCAATGTCTTGCGCTGTGATAGTGGTAACGGTCGCATTTGTCCCTGCATCGCCATAGATATTGTAGCCTGAGACTACGCGCTCAATGCGCCCTAAATCATAAACTCTAGTCGCGCTAAAGTCTTTTTGGGCGGAATCTGTGGTGCGATTCGCAGTGGATTCGCTTGAATTGCTTGAATCTGTCGCGCTTTGATTCGCATTTTCATTTTGTGCTAGGAATATGTTTTGATTTATATTTTGAGTGGAATCTAATTGCGGGGTGGATTTGCTATTTTCTTGGTTCTGCCCCCCCCCTAGTAGCCGAATCTGCCAAATCCGTCTGTGCTAAGGCTGGATTTGCAAACAAAAATGCAAGGCTAA
>JBNMKJ010000036.1:0-22048 GCA_050874285.1 Helicobacteraceae bacterium
ATGTGATAACCGCTGAAAGCATCTAAGCGGGAAGCCAACTCCAAGATTAACTCTCCCTGAAGGTCGCAGCAAGACTAGCTGCTTGATAGGGTAGGTGTGTAAGCATAGTAATGTGTTTAGCTGACTACTACTAATAGACCGCTTGGCTTATTTGATATTCTAATTTTGCACTACCTTGTTTAGTCTATATGTTGGCTATTAAAAAGAGAAAGTCTAGTATATTGCGATATATTAGCCTTTCTCTTTTCCTTGTGTTTATGAAAAAGAAGGACACACCTAGTTTTCCATCCCGAACCTAGCAGTTAAGCTTCTTTTTGCCGATGATACTGCGTTTTTCAAGCGTGGGAATGTAGGTTGATGCAGGGATAGAGAAATTTAAAACTTCGTATTTTTACTTCATAACTACGCTTTATTTTTCCAAATTTTATATGCAACTTTTTTGAATCCAATTTTAGGTGATTCTAAATTTTATTTAGTTTCATATATTTTATATGCGATTCGCAATAATATTTTGCTATAATTTCGCCCATTAGATTCGCTTGAATCTATAAATTTTTATTTAAAACAAAGGATAACAAATGCAATCATTTACAGCAATTAGAAATAAAGGCAAGGTTAGCAAAGTAGCATTGAGTGGCAAAATCGCGCCGTTCTCTCTCTCTCTCTCGTAAGGCGCGTGATTTTTATAATCACGGCACTTTTAATTAGCACAATTCCACTTAGTGCAAATAGCAACAAAACTATTGATGAGCACATAAAGGCTTTAGAAGCCGAACTCCAAAAGGCAATGCAATCGACATATTTACCCAATGATGAGCAACTTAGTCGCATTAAAAAAGAGTTGGATTTGTTAAAAATGCAACAAGAGCTAGATTTCATAAAATCAAAACGCACCCAAAGCCCACAAGTGCAAGAAAAACAAACGCCACAATATTTTGAATCACAAACCACGCAAACTAAAGATTCTCGTTTCAATGGGGCGAATCAATCAAATTATCAGCCACAAGAAACAAAAGCCAAAGAGTATATAGTATCAAATTACAACGGCAACGCCACGACTAGAAGTGGCATATTTTTTGGTTTTGAAGTAGGATATGGCGAAGCAAAAATGACAATATCGATGCCCAGCTTAAGCGTAAATGAAAGAAAAGGTGGTATAAATTATGGCGTTACACTAGGTTATAACCACTTTTTTAATAATTATTTTGGTGGGCGAATCTATGCAAGTGTAAATGCACAAAACATACGATTTACTAAAGCTATGAGAGCCGCAATGGCTACAAATACTATGGTTATGTCTATAGCTTGGGGAGGGAATTTGGATTTGATTGTAAATTTTGTGGCTTTAAAAAACTTTGATTTTGGTATGTATGCTGGAGTTTTTGTAGGTGCAAATACATTTATTAACGGAGATTTATATGATTTAGAGGAAAAAGGATTTGTCCCACAATATACCTGCCTTGATTTTGGTATAAATGTGGGGCTTCGCACTATGATAGCTAAAAATATTGGGGTTGAGATTTCTGCGAGAGTGCCATTTTTAGAATCAAAAATTCTTGATAATGCACCAGCGCAAAATTTAATCACAGGTGCTATGGGGACATTTTCTATTTTGGGTAAGCAAAGCTACAATGTTAATGTGAGATTTTTATATAAATTTTAAATTATGCGAATTCTGCGCGAATCTCACGAGATTCGCCGTTAAAGCCGATTCGTAATTGATTTATCATTGAAACTTAAACTATGCAGATTCACACTATTTTTATAATTATTTGCTATAATTTTCGTTGCTAGATTCGCGAATCACGCGATTTGTAGGTAATTTACTCAATGGAGGCGCATTATGAATAAGTCAGCTTTCCGCGCAATCATCGCGCAAAATCGGCTAAAGACAAACGCCGTCCTAGCGACTTATGTGGCGATTTTCCTTATCATTGGTTTGCTTGTGGATATTGTGCGAATCAATGCCGATTCGCTTAGTGGTGGGCTAATCGCGCTTATCACATTTCAGCAGACGCCCATAGTTACGCTCGTTATGGTGGGGATTGCGCTTGTGGCGATTTTTGCGATGGTTGTAAATTTTAAGAAAATTATGCTTAGTGGCAATGAATATAAACTGCTAAATCCAAATGTTGTGCTAAGTCGCAAAGAGCGCGATTTGTGCGATATGCTAGATGAGCTACTATGCGAATCGCAGACGCCATTTCGCCCTGAGCTGTATGTGATGAATGCGCCGTATATGAATGCCTTTGCGAGTGGGTGGAATGAGGATAATTCGCTTATCGCCCTAACTACCGCGCTGATTGACAAGCTGGAGCGCGATGAGCTAAAGGCGGTGATGGCGCACGAGCTAAGCCATATTCGGCACGGCGATATTCGACTGACGCTGTGTGTGGGGGTTTTGAGTAATATTATGCTACTTGTGGCGAACTATGCGATTTTTATGTTTGGGCGAGATAATCGCAATGCTGGGGCGAACGCGGCGCGGGTGATTTTGCTGGTGTTACAAGTGATTTTGCCCTTTTTTACGATATTTTTGCAAATGTATTTGAGCCGAAGTCGCGAGTATATGGCTGATAGCGGGGCTGCGTTTATTATGAATAATTCCGCGCCGATGATTCGCGCGTTGCAAAAGATTAGCGGTGATTATAGTAGTAGCGATTATAGCGCAGTGGATAGCAATCCTACGCGCAGGGCGGCGTATATCTTTGACTTTAAAGAGACTTTTAGCACACACCCAAGTATCAAAAATCGCATAAAGGCGTTATCGGGGCAGTGAGGTGGCTTTTTAAGTGCGAAATTTTGGGCTTTTAAAAAGGGCGGATTTTTATGGATAAAAAAATACAAGATTTTTTCGATGATTTTTTTAGGAAAATCGGCGAAGATTCATTGCGCGAAGGTTTGCTAAAAACGCCAAATCGCGTGGTAGATTCGTGGGCGAATCTATACAGCGGATACGCCAAAAACCCGCTAGAGTTGCTAAATGCTACGAAATACAGCGAAAATTATGATGAAATGGTAATCCTAAAAGATATAGAATTTTATTCAATGTGTGAGCATCATATTTTGCCATTTTTTGGCAAGGTAAATATCGGTTATTTACCAAATGCGAAATTAGTGGGAATCTCGCATTTGGTTGAGCTAGTGGATATTTTTGCGAAGCGATTGCAAATCCAAGAGCGACTAAATGAGCAAATCACGGAGTGCATTTGGACTGCGCTAAAGCCCAAAGGCGTGATGGTTGTGATTGAGGCAACTCATCTTTGTATGGCAATGCAGGGCAAAAAAAATGCGCGAATCGTTACTAGCTCGTTGAGAGGGACTTTTAAAAAGGACGCGCGGAGTAGGGCGGAGTTTATGGAGCATATTAGTGTGTGATTTGTGCATTATGTTTGCTTAAGTTTGTGTCTTAGGTAATCATTTGCGCCGTTTTCACACAAAAGCAAATCAATACGAATCTAAAAATTCGTCATTGCGAGACTTGACAAAGTCAAGTCGTGGCAATCCAAACAAAAAAATAAAAAATAGATTGCCACGAAAATCCTACGGATTTTCTCGCAATGACAGGTGGAGATTCGTCATTTCGAGGGCTTTGCCAGAAGCAATCCACAATAAATCAAAATAGATTGCTTTGTTCGTTATACTCACTCGCAATGACGATTTTACTCACTTAGTCATTACAGGGCGAATCCATAAATTTTTATAAAACTTTAATGGATTTTGGTAAAATTGCGCTAATTTCTACTTTAAGGCAAAGATATGAACATTCCTTTTATCAACCTAAACGCCCAATACACAGCCTATAAAAAAGAGATTGATGAGGGCATTGCTAGTGTGCTAAACTCAAGTCAATACATTATGGGTAATGATACAAATGAATTAGAAAAAGAACTGAGCGCATTTTGTGGAGCAAAGCATACCCGCGTGGTTTCTAGTGGGACAGATGCACTTTTGCTTAGTCTGATGGCAACTTGATATTACAAGTGGCGATGAAGTCATTACTACACCATTTACTTTTATTGCTACGGCAGAAGTTGTATCTTTACTCGGTGCTAAGCCTGTGTTTGTAGATATTGATGAGCGCACTTATAATATAGATGTCGCTAAATTAGAATCTGCCATCACACCACGCACAAAAGCCATAATCCCTGTAAGCCTCTATGGATTGTGTGCGGATATGGATAGAATCAACGCCATTGCCAAAGCATATAATATCGCAGTGATTGAAGATGGATGTCAGAGCTTTGGAGCAAAATATAAAAGCAGATTCTCTTGCAATC
Source organism: Helicobacteraceae bacterium (assembly GCA_050874285.1). Classification (GTDB taxonomy): domain Bacteria; phylum Campylobacterota; class Campylobacteria; order Campylobacterales; family Helicobacteraceae; genus NHYM01. The sequence goes on from JBNMKJ010000036.1 coordinate 4,281, forward strand.
TCTCTACCATTGGCACAACAAGCTTTTTTCCATCAAAACCACTTGGGTGTTATGGAGATGGGGGCGCGGTGTTTTGCAACGATAAAGAGATTGATAGTAAAATTGGCTCACTGCTTAATCACGGGCAAATCGCACGATATGTGCATAAATACATTGGGCTTAATGCACGACTAGATTCCTTGCAATGTGCAATTTTACGCGTAAAGTTAAGGCATTTTGCTAAAGAGCGTGAGATTCGACAACAAAAGGCGAATCGCTACGCAAAAGAATTAAAAAATCTTATCTTACCATTTATCCCACAAGAATGCGAAAGCGTGTATGCGCAATATTCTGTGCGCCTTAAATCTGAATTATCTAAAGAGGGTGCAAGAGAGAGTGTATGCAAGCAACTAGAGCAAAAAGGAATTCCGACAGCCGTGCATTATCCAATTCCTCTACATTTACAGGAGTCTTTGCGCTATCTTGGCTATAAAGAGGGCGATTTCCCCATAAGCGAAAAGATAGCAAAGGAGATATTTTCACTTCCCTTCAGCGCATTTCTTTTAGAGCAAGAGCAAAACTATATTATAGAATCGCTTAATGCCATTACAGATTCTCTAAAATAATTTAAAACCTAAAGGCAAATAATGGAAAATAAAATCGTGCGAATTGGGCTTTTAGGCATTGGCAAAATGGGGCAAAATCACCTAAGAAATCTTAATATGCTAAAAAATGTCGAGGTGAGTTTTATTTATGATGTCAATAAGGAATTGTTAGAAAAAACGGCTAAAGAATTTTCCCTAAGGGCTTTAGAAAATGAAATCGAACTTGAAAATGCGATAAGAGTGAGCGATGGCGTTATCATCGTTACGCCGACATTTACCCACTATGATTACATACAAAACGCCGCTAATCATATAAAAAATATTTTTGTCGAAAAACCCCTAACCGATACACTGCAAACCACACAAATAATTGTAGAAATGGCAAAACAAAAAAATCTTAACATTCAAGTAGGCTTTATTGAGCGATACAACCCAGCAATTAGTGCGCTCAAAAAGCTCCTTAAAAATTCTGCAAGAATCTTTAACATCGATTTTACCCGCACAAACAAGATGAGTAACCGCATAACTGATGTCGATGTGGTAATGGATTTGATGATACACGATATTGATTTAAGTTTGCTTTTTAATGGTGAGGTTGAGGAAATTTATGCACACGGTGTGGTAATAAATGGAATTATTGAATATGCACGAGCAAATTTAACGCACAAAAATGGTTCTTTTAGCACCATAACTGCCTCGCGCGTAACAGAAAAAAGGATTCGTCAAATCAGCGTAACTTGTGAGGATATGTATGTAGATTGCAATCTTTTAAGCAAAGAAGTGCTTGTCAATAAACAAACGCTAGAGCAACATTTGCATAATATTTCTATCTCTTCGCGTCAAGAATCTATCGAAGTGCTCGCACAAGAAGCATTGCTTTTGGAATTGCTTGATTTTAGTGAAATCGCTCGAGGTAAAAGCCCAAAAGTAAGCCCACCAAATGAAGTAGATGGAGCAAATGCAATGCTTATAGCAGATGAGATTCAAAAACGCATTCATCAAAAAAGTAATTTTTTAAAATCGCTTTGATTTTGTAGGTGAATCTATGAAATTTTGGCGAATCTAGAGCGAATCTACAAAGTGCGAATTGCGTGAATCGAGTGAGAATATGCGTCCCACTTCGTCATTGCGAGGCGAATCGCAGATTCGCCGAAGCAATCCAAAAAATAAACAAAGTGGATTGCTTCGTCAGCTTCGCTTCCTCGCAATGACAAGTTGGCATATATTTCTTGGACACTTATTAGACACTTACTTACAATGACAGCTCACCACTCAGCCATTGCGAGATTTTGTGTAGCGATACGCTATGTCGTCATTTCGAGGGCTTTGCCCGAAGCAATCCAAACCTTATTGGCATTACTTGAGCGTAGTGCAGTATCCCAACCATACAAATTCCACATTTTTGTCATTGCTTTTATGATTCGCCAAAATCGCCTTGCAATGACAAAAATCTTTTTTCTTTTTACCTTTGATTTGGTAGAATTGCGTTTTTATTTTTTGATTTTGGATTGCCACGATTCTACGCCCTTACGCGTGGAATCTCGCAATGACGGAATGTTTAGATTGCCACGCCGAGCCGTTGGCTCGTCTCGCAATGACAAAAATGGGCGCGATTCGTGCGAATTGCCCTTGTGATAGGTTTGTAAATGCGTGATTACATCTTAAAGCGAATCTTATTGTTAATTCCCACGCTATTTGGCATAATGTGCGTGAATTTCGCCATTATACAGCTATCCCCCGGCGGTCCTATCGAGCTACTCATCTCCAAGCACAGCGCACTAGGCATAAACGAGCTAAATCAGGCGAATCTAAGCGATAGCTTTTACAAAGGCAGGGCAGGTGTGAGTGATGAGAGTATTGAAGAGCTAAAAAAACTCTATGGCTTTGATAAGCCCATAGTGGCGCGATTTTTTAAGATGATAGGCGATTATGTCCGCTTTGATTTTGGAGAGAGTTTTTATCGCAAAAGTAGCGTGGTGGAGATTATCAAAGAAAAACTGCCCGTATCTATTTCGCTCGGGCTGTTTAGCACACTTTTGATTTATCTTATTTCCATTCCGCTTGGCATTGCAAAAGCTACTCGCAATGGCTCTAAATTTGACACCATTTCAAGCATTATCATAATCTTTGCTTACTCGCTCCCTGCCTTTATTTTGGCGATTTTGCTAATTATTTTATTTTGCGGTGGCAATTATTTGGATATTTTTCCACTAAAAGGCATTGTGAGCGATAATTTCGCCGAGCTTAGCGCGTTTGCAAAGGTTAAGGATTATCTTTGGCATATCACTCTGCCTGTTTTTTGTATCACAATCGGCGGATTCGCCACGCTTGGGCTTTTGGTGAAAAATTCATTTTTAGATGAGATTCATAAGCAATATGTCCTAGTGGCGCGGACAAAGGGCTTAAGCGAATCGCAAGTGATTTATCGACATATTTTTCGCAATGCAATGTTGCTTGTGATTGCGAGTTTTCCAAGCGCGTTTATGGCTATGTTTTTTAGCGGTTCGCTGATGATTGAGATTATCTTTAGTCTCGATGGGCTGGGACTTTTGGGCTATGAATCCATTGTCAATAAGGATTATCCTGTGATTTTTTCAACGCTGTATATTTTTACGCTTTTGGGGCTTGTGGTGGGCATCATCAGCGATTTGACTTACGCCCTAGTAGATAGGCGAATCGACTTTGAGGGGCGCAAATGAGCGAATTTTGGTATCATTTTAAGCGCAAAAAGTTAGCATTTTTTAGTGCGATTTTATTTAGCGTGATTTTTATTTTGAGCCTTTTTGCGCCCTTTATTGCGAATGATAGGGCGATTTTGATTTATAAAGATTCGCACCTTTATTTTCCTATATTTTTTGATTATGCGGAGAGTGATTTTGTGGATTCGCGCTTGGATTTGCGCGAATCGCGCGAATCTAAGTGCGAATCTAATGCTAAATCCACCACAGATTCAAGCGAATCTAAAGCCGAATCCACCCGCGAATCTAATGCCGATTCGGGCGAATCCACCGCCGTTTTTGAATTTGGCATTGATTATAGCGATGCGCATTTTAGGGAGATTTTGGGTGATGCTTTTGTGATAAATCCGCTTATTCCTTACTCTTACGACACGATTATCTATGATTTGTCCGCGCCACCGCCTAATGCACCCAATGCCAAAAATATTTTAGGCACTGATGATAAGGGCAGGGATTTGTTTGCTAGACTGCTCTATGGTGTGCGAATTAGCCTTATTTTTGGCATAATTTTAAGTGTGCTAAGTTCAGCCATTGGCATTTGCGTGGGCGCGGTGCAGGGCTTTTATGGGGGCAAAGTGGATATTATCACCCAAAGGCTCGTGGAGATTTGGGCGAGTGTGCCGATTTTGTTCGCGCTAATTGTGATTTCTAGCTTTATCGTGCCGACATTTTGGCGTGTGCTATTTATAGTGCTGTTATTTTCGTGGATTACTTTGGTGGGATTCGTCCGCGCTGAGTTCCTGCGTGTGCGGAATTTTGACTTTGTGAAAGCCTCCCGTGCGCTTGGAGCGAGTAATTTTAGGATTGCGTTTCGCCATATTCTGCCAAATGCGCTGATTTCTACGACTACTTATTTTCCATTTATCCTAGCTGGGAGCATTGCCACGCTCACGGCTTTGGACTTTTTGGGATTCGGGCTACCTAGCGAGTATGCGTCTTTGGGCGAGATTTTAAATCAAGGCAAGGACAATCTAAACGCCCCACACATAGGAATTATCGGCTTTTTAAGCGTGAGTATTTTGCTCTCTCTCTTGGTCTTTATCGGCGAAGGCGTCCGCGATAGCCTAAATCCAAAGCATTCGCGTGATATTTATAGCGATTTTGGGCGCGATTTGGGGGATAAAAATGCTTTTTAGTGTGAAAAATCTTAGCTTTAGTTTTCATAATTTCGCGCTAAAAGATATTAGCTTTACGCTTAAAAAAGGCGAGATTTTAGGGATTATTGGCGAATCAGGCAGTGGCAAAACTTTGCTATCCTTGCGAATCTTAGGGCTTTTAGAAAATGTGCGGACAAGCAAAGGCGAAATCATTTTTGAAAATAGGCGCGTGGAATCTATGCAGAAATTTTTAGGCAAAGAAATCACTTACATTCCGCAAGAGCCTCTAGTCGCGCTAAATCCGTTGCATAAAATTAAAAAGCAAGTTTTAGAGATTTTAACTCTACACAATCCAAAAATGCCTAAACTCACGCTTGAATCGCGATTCGCTGAGCTAATGCAAATGGTGGGCTTGGATTTAAAATTTAGCGAGGTGTATCCTTACGAGCTTAGCGGTGGGCAAAGACAGCGAGTGCTAATGGCGATTGCTCTAGCAAATAATCCTAAAATCATAATCGCCGATGAGCCGACTACTGCGCTTGATTCGGTGTTGCAAAAGCAGATTTTGGATTTGTTGCGTGAGTTGAGCCAAAGGTTAGAGATTGCGGTGGTGTTGATTACGCATAATATAGCGGTGGTGAGGCGGTATGCGGATAAAATTCTACTGCTAAAAAATGGCGAAATGGCGGGCAATTTGTTCTTGGGTAATCATTTGGATTATTTTGGCGACAAAATTTCGCTCAATGGACGCCCAAGTCCTATTTCGCTCATTTCGCGCCAAAATAATCCAAAGCACTACCGCAATTACTTCGATTGCGATTCGCAATGCGAATCGGCTACGAATCAAGCGCAAAATTGCAATATTTCGTCATTGCGAGGGCGAATCACAGATTCGCACGAAGCAATCCAAAATAATAAAAACGCAAATTCTAGTATTGTGAGCGAGAAATCGGGGTTGTGTAGCCACGAGCGAGGAAATAAGACTAAATCGTCTATTGACGAAGCGAGTGGCAAAACAAGGCGAAGCCGAAGTTTCTTTAGCCAACTCCCCGATTTATCGCCACAAGACGAATTTGCCACAAATGATTATTTGCAAGAATTACTACAAGCTACGCATTTTACCTACCACAATCCAAGCCTAAGCGATGAAATTCTGCTCTCCGTAAATAATTTGAGCGTTTTTCACACGCAAAAAAAGCGTCTCTTTGGCAAAAATACCATCAAAAAAACTCTGCATAATGTCAATTTTACGCTTAAAAAAGGCGAGATTTTAGGGATTATTGGCGAATCGGGCAGTGGCAAAAGCACCCTTGCACTCGCGCTTTTAAATCTCATCAAATATAGCGGAGACATTGCCTTCTGTGACCAAAACTACAAAAATATCCCCAATTTTCGCGCATTTCGCAAAAATATCCAAATCGTTTTCCAAGACCCAAATTCCTCGATAAACCAGCGCTTTAGGATAAAAGACATTATCAAAGAGGGCTTAAATATCCACTTTAAGACTGAGAGCGACAAGGACAAAAAAGTCGCTGATATATTGCGATTCGTAGGGCTTGATTTAGGCGTTTTGTCGCGCTTTCCACGCGAACTTAGTGGCGGACAAAGACAGCGCGTAGCCATCGCACGAGCCTTAATCCTAAATCCAAAAGTCTTAATCCTAGATGAGCCCACCAGCGCACTTGATAAAATCACACAAAAACAAGTGCTCGAATTGCTTTTGCGCCTAAAAGATGAGCTTGGGCTAAGCTATGTCCTAATCACGCACGATTTAGGCATAATTAGCGCATTTTGTGATAGAATCATCGTGCTAAAAGAGGGCAAAATCGTAGAAAAAGGCGATAGGCGCATTTTGCAAACGCCAAAAAGCCCATACACCAAGTCATTAGTGGAATCGATACTATGAAAAAAATGATAATTTTCGCGGTGGGCGCAATATTTTTCGCACTAAATTTGACGAATCTAAGCGCGATTGACGGAATCCCAGAGCGAAAATACCTGCTAAATAGCTACTACAACCCAAACCGCCTTGTTTTCCGCCTAAGCAAATACAGCTTTGAATGCTCTATGCTAGGCGCGTCCGTCCCATATTATAGCGCGAAAAATCCCTGCAACAACGAGCGATTTGCCAATATGAGCCACCTCACAATCGGCTATATGCAAAACAATCTCAACTTAGAGCAAATGTATAGCGTCCGCGTGGTAAATGGCTACTGCCTTGTCGCATATAGCAATGTCGTGCTAAATGAGAAAATGGTAGCAGACGGCTTTGCAGTGGTGAATCCAAGCGGTGCAAAAGATTTTAACAATGGGCTATATTTGCAAAAACTGCAATTTTTGCAATCCACCGCAAAGGCGCAGAGGCTAGGACTTTGGAATAGTTTTTACGATGATATGCAGTGCTTTAGTGAGGTGTATAAATAAACTAAATTTAATAATAATAAAAAGCGGGGTGCAATGATATTATTTGATAATCGTGTGGGCGTGGAAGTGGGCAATGAGACTTTGGCGTTGTTTGAATCTATCGCGGAGCGTTTGACAAAACAAAATATTGAGCTTTTGCTTGTGAGCGATGATGAGATTCGCGCACTAAATGCGGAGTTTTTAGGTAAGGATTATGCTACTGATGTATTAAGTTTTCCGCTAGATTCAAGTGGAATCGCGCCCCACTCTAATGACGCTTTACCTTTGGGTAGCATTGTGATTGCTTATCAAATCGCCGATTCGGTGGCAAAGGCGCAAAATCATTCACTGCAAACCGAACTAGCGATTTTATTTACTCACGGGCTTTTACACCTTTTAGGATATGACCACGAGGTTGATAATGGAGAGCATAGGCAAAAAGAGAGAGAAATTTTGGCGCATTTTGGCATAGAATCTACGCTAATATCGCGCAATGCGTAATTTGACAAAATCAAACAATCTACTTATAATTCCGCGATTTAAAAATTTAAGGCAAATGATGAATATTGATAATAATTTTCTTGCGATTGTTGCTTTAGTTAAAGCACTTTGTAGCACTATTGATTTCACCAAAACTTCTATGGGGGGGGGCGAGAGCCAAATTTAGAGCCAAAATCGCCCAAAGAGTCACAAAATAGCGATTTTTGCTTTTGTTTTGACATTGATGATACTTTAATCCACACGAATCTAGCGAATTTTCTCTCATATCAAAAGGCGATTTGCGAAGTCAAAAGCGTAGAGATTTGCCCTACTCTTTTGCAAAATCGTTGCGATAAAAATCTACTTGCAAATTTTAGCCTAAAAACGCGCGAATCTAAACGCACAAAATCGCTTAAAGATAAATATTTCTATGATTTCCTACACGCCACAAAAATTAACGGCTTTTTATACACGCTAATGCAAATTTTGCGACAAAAATATAGAGTAATTTTGCTTACCAACGCCCACAAAAAGCGCATAGAATCGCTATTAGACTATCACAATTTGCGTGATTTGCCAATGATTTTTTATAACGAATCTGGCAATAAATACAAAAATTGTATAGCGCATTTTCGCCTAAATGCTAATGCGATGATAGTTTTTGAGGATAGCGATAGTGATATAAAGTGCGCTATGGACGCTGGAATCGGCAATATTATCAAAATTTAAAAGGAGTAAAAATGGCAAATGGGGCAACAACTTATAAGTTCGAGATTCGAGAAAATGAGTTTTTAAAGAATAGCACAATTGGATATTATTCGATTGATTTTCTTAGCTATGGGCAAAGTGGGCAATTATCATTTTTGCATAAGCTAAAAAATGATTGTCTTAGAAACAGCGATTATGATTGATTTAAAAGTAAAGATGAAGCTGTAAGTAAAATTTATAATTTCATAATGGATTTAAATAGTTATTCTATGAATTGCAATAAAGGCGACCCGTTAGCGCATATTTTTTTGACAGATATAGATTATGACCCTAGACCAAAAAGAAGACTATTAGTATGTCGCATTCCACGCTCTAAGGTGAATATGCAAGATTCGCAATTATTGTTTCAATTAGCCGTTAGAGAAGCAATCGAAATGGTTAATGATTTGTATAACAAAAAGCATCATACGGAATTTAAACTAATTGACGGCATAGATTTGATAAAGCGAATCAAAGATGTGCCAACCACACATTTAACAGGCGATAAGGCATATCCCGGCATTACAAAAGATTCGTGTTTTATAAGCAATGAAGTGGTAGGCAAAAGAATATTACTAATTGACGATATTTATACTTTGGGAGTGGGGGTCGTGGAGGATTGTATCCAAGCATTATTATGATAAAGGTGCAAATGAAGTAATATTTTATGCCGTAGGGCGCACGGTAAAAAATCAAATACCCCAGCTACTGCGCTATATTAGGTGTAACAAAATATGAAAATCAGCAAAAATGCCATAATCGTAGCGACTGCACTAAAGATAAAAGGCATAAGCAATGCGTGGGTGGCGGAAAATATCAACGCCGATTCGGACGAATCGGACATTATCAAGCGTTTGGCGCACAAAAATCCAAACGCCGAATTTGACTTTTACGAATCCAAACGCGCCGTAGAAACTGAAATAGAATTGCTAGAAAATTACGCAGACGGCGCAATTACCTTTTGCGATGAGGGATTCCCCACATATAAAAGCACCATAAATCATAGCGACAAGCCAGTTTTGCTAAGCTACAAGGGCGATTTGGGGCTTTTAAATAAAAATGAATTGCTTAGAATCGCCGTCATCGGGCTACTAAATCCGTGCGAAAAAATCAAAGATTTAGAGGAAAAAATCATCGCCAAAATGCTAGACAAAGACGCCGTAATAGTAAGCGGTTTGGCAAAAGGTTGCGACCAAATAGCCCACGAATGCGCCCTTAAAAAGAGTGGCGCAACTATCGCCATTTTGCCAAGCACATTGCGAAAGATTTTGCCCTCATCAAATGCCAAGTTAGCAGGAGAAATCGTGGCAAACGGCGGATTGCTAATTAGCGAGTATATCGCCGAGTGCGAAAATCCGCGCTTTGGCTTGACGAAGCGATATATCGAGCGCGATAGATTACAGGCATTATTTAGCGATGCGGTGTGCTTGGTGGCAAGTTATGCCCACAGCGATAGTTTGGCGGATAAGAGCAAAGATTCAGGTGCAAGACACGCGCTTGACAAAGCAAAGCAATGGGGCATTCCGCGAATCGCGCCAAAAGGCAAGGATAGCGATGAGCGATTTAATCTAAATAGGGAGATTTTAGGCGAATCTAGTGGCGTAAAAAATCCCGCAATCCCGCAAAGCCCCGCGATAGAAATCAATATGGCAAATATCGATAGTGTGGTGGGTAAAATTGTGAAATCAAAAGGTGGCAAGTTATTTTAATTGCCTAATTACTCGCATACAAACTGCGCAATGCAATTTATTTGCAAAGCGCAGATTTGCACACATTTTAGTCCCACTTTTGTCCCAAAAGATTGCCATTATTGTCAAAAAATAGCTCTAAGTGGTCATTTACCTCCACTTCATAGCCCCAGCCTTCCCAATCCATATCCGTGATAAATGCGCCCGGATACATTTGCTGAACTTTTGCAATGATATTTTGTGGCATACCTTGATTAGGGTAGGGCATAGGAGTTGGCATTTGCTGAGGTGCGTTTTGCGCTTGTGGCGCGGGTTGAGCTGATTGCGTAGGCTGATTTTGCGCATTTTGCGCAAAGGCAAATGCAAAAAATGCCAAAATGCTAACAAGAAACTTCATAGTAAATCCTTTAAGATAAATTTGAAATCATTGCGCGATTTATGTGAATCACATAATGATTCGGCGAAATATTAGAATCGAATTGTGAAATATTTGTGAAATTTGAAAGTTTTATGAATATTTTTTAGTATTTTTGTAAAAAAATTTATTGTGTTGATTAAAATCGTGTGTGCGTAAAACTGAGAGATTTTGCGCCTACAAAACCCAATTTATCGGCTCTATGCCATTTTGACGCAAAATTTCATTACATTTGCTAAAATGCCCACAGCCGATGAATCCACGCGCCAAAGGCGATGGGTGCGGTGCTTCTAAGATAAAATGTTTGCGCGTGTCTATTAGCCCCTTTTTGCTTTTTGCGTAGTTGCCCCATAGCATAAATACAAGTTTTTCGCGCCTTTGGCTTAAAATCCCTATCACGCTATCGGTGAAAATCTCCCACCCAAAGCCTTTGTGCGATAGTGGCTTATTTAGCTCCACACTTAAAAGCGCGTTTAGCAAAAGCACACCTTGCCTAGCCCACGCGCTCAAATCGCCACTTTGCGGTGGATTTATCCCCAAATCGCGCTTTAATTCTTTGAAAATATTTTTTAGCGATGGCGGTGGCGTAACGCCGCAAGGCACACTAAAAGACAGCCCCATAGCCTGAGGAATCCCGCGCTCCACATTATGATATGGGTCTTGTCCCAAAATCACCACCTTCACGCGCGAAAATGGCACGAGATTAAAGGCGTTAAATAGCAATTTGGGCGGTGGCAAAATGGTATTTTTGCGAATCGCGTCATAATATTTCGCGCGAATCTCCGCAAAATAGGGCTTATCAAATTCGCCTTGCAAATGCGCTTTCCACGAATCTTCGATTTTGACTTCCATATTTTGCCCTTTTTATACGCGATAATCACGCACGAATCGCAATTTCAAGCTATTCTATGATTTTAGGCACGATAAAAAACCTATCCTCCGCTTTTGGAGCGTTTTTTAGGATAGATTCGACTACTTCGCTTTTGCGTGGAATGTCCTCTCGCATAGGCGTTTTCGCGCTTTTTGGTGGAATTTTCGCGCCTAAATCTACCGCATTTAGATTTTCCACAAAATTTAAAATCTCGCTAATTTGCCCTTTGATTTCCTCTTTTTTTGCCTCTGGCACTTGTAACGCACTTAGATTTTCTAACTTTGCTAGTAATTTATCATCGATTGTCATTGTTGCTCCCTTTTAAAAAATTGCGATTATTCGCGTGGGTCGGCGATATAGCCCATTAACGCGCTTTTTGCCACCACTGCGGAGTTTGCCAAATACACTTCTGAGCTTTTTGCGCCCATTCGCCCTACAAAATTGCGATTCGTGGTGGAGATACATTTTTCATTTTCGCCCAAAATCCCCATATATCCGCCCAAACACGCGCCACAAGTAGGATTGCTAATAAGCGCACCGCTATCTAGCAAAATATCAATCAAACCCTCTTTTTGCGCCTGACGCGCGATATTTTGAGTGCCGGGCGTGATTATTAAGCGCACATCACTATGAATCTTTTTGCCTTTCAAAATCTCTGCTGCGATTCGCAAGTCGCTAATGCGCCCATTGGTGCAAGAGCCGATAAAGGCTTGGTCGATTTTGATTTTATCACTCACTGCGCGAGAAATGCCCTTGCCATTTGATGGCAAAAATGGATACGCCACAAGTGGCTCTAGTTTGCTTATATCAATGGTAATTTTTTGCTTGTAGTAGGCGTTTTTATCGCTTTGGTGAATCTTTGGCTTGCTACGCAACGAATCCCGCGCATTTAAAAACGCCTCTGTAATCTCATCATAAGCGATGATTCCGCTTTTTGCCCCTGCCTCAATCGCCATATTACAAATGCTGAATCTATCGTCCATTGCGATATATTTTAGCCCCTCGCCACAAAATTCTAGCGCGTTATACAGCGCACCATCAACGCCGATTTGACGAATCACTTCTAAAATCAAATCCTTTCCATATACGCAAGGTGCGGGTTTGCCGATAAATTCAACCTTTATGCTTTGTGGAATCTTAAACCAATTTTTTCCTGTCATCATCGCATACGCTAAGTCCGTGCTACCCATACCTGTGGCAAATGCGCCTAGTGCGCCGTGAGTGCAGGTGTGCGAATCCGCGCCTATGATGACATCGCCGGGCATTACAAGCCCTTTTTCTGGCAAAAGCGCGTGTTCGATGCCCATATCGCGCTCATCAAAGAAATATTTTAGATTTTGCTCTTTGGCAAAATCGCGGTTTTTTCGCGCTTGATTAGCTGAGGCAATGTCTTTTGCTGGGATAAAATGGTCTAGCACCAAAAAGAAATTATCGGGCTTTGCGAGTTTTTTCGCCCCTGCTTTTTTGAAAGCCTCGATAGATAGGGGCGTTGTAATGTCATTGCCAATTACCATATCTATGTCGCACTCGATGATTTCATCAGCATAAACGGCGCGATTTGCGTGCTCTGAAAAGATTTTCTCCGTTATCGTTTGTGGTTTGGTTTGTGGTTTTTGTGCCATTATTTTCATCTCCGTTTTTAAAAATAACTTGAAATTTTATCTTTAAAAATATAAAATTTTTAAAAATTCATCAAATTTTATGCGCGAAAAAGGTAAAAAATGGCAAAAAATTTTAATATAGGAATCATAGGAATCAGTGGCTACACGGGGCTAGAACTCGTAAAATTGCTATTAAATCATAAATTTTTTGATTTAAATTATGTCGCAAATACAAGCGGAGACACCACGCTACACGCGCTTTATCCAAATCTCATCAATGTTGCGCCCAATATGCCCGTGCAAAAAATTGACTTAGAGGCAATTAAAGGGCTTGATTTGGTGTTTTTAGCCCTGCCACACAAGGAATCAATGGGAATCGTGCCAAAGATTTTAGAAATGGGCGTGAAAGTGGTAGATTTGAGCGCGGATTATCGCTTGAACGCGGATAATTACGAGGCACACTACTGCAAACATAGCGATTTGTTAAATCTAAAAAATGCCGTTTATGGCTTGGTGGAGTGGAATAGAAAGGCGATTCGAGGCGCGAATCTCGTGGCGAATCCGGGCTGTTATCCTACGGCAACTCTGCTTGGACTTTTGCCTTTTATCAAACACTTGGGCGATAAAAGCGTGTTTATTGACGCAAAAAGTGGCGTGAGTGGCGCGGGTAAAAAGCTCACCGATAACACGCATTTTCCGCAAATCAACGAAAATATATTTGCCTATTCGCCCTTTATTCATCGTCATAGCATTGAGATTAGCGAAAAATGCGAGTTTTTTGGTGGTAAAATGAGTGGAGATTCGCGCCAAAATGCGCAAAAAGATTCGCTTAAAGATTCGCGCCCATTTTCAAAAGTCAAAATCAATTTTGTCCCGCATTTAAGCCCATTTACGCGCGGAATGCTTGTAAGTATTTTTGCCAAACTAAAAGAGCCACTAAATCCGCTCCAAATTTTGCGCGATTGCTACGCAAATGAGCCTTTTATCCGCATTAGCGATAATCCTGTGAGCGTGAAAAACACGGCTGGAAGCCACTTTTGCGATATTTTTGCGCTTGTGAGTGAATGCGATTTGTTTATTAGCTCAAGCATTGATAATTTACTTCGTGGGGCTAGTTCTCAGGCTTTAGCAAATGCGAATCTCGCGCTTGGCATTGATGAAGCGCAAGGTTTGCCAAATATTGCCTATATGCCGTGAAATTTTGATATGAATCTGTGTGCAAATGGTAGCGAATCTTTACAATCAAAGGCAAAAAATGCTAGAAATTAGCAATGATGCGATTTTTATCGCCGATTCGCATACGCAATGTTGTTCGCAAAATAGGCGCGATTCGCTAGTTTTGAGTTTAGAAAAAATGCTAGATTCGCCACCCTCGCAGGTTTTTTTGCTAGGCGACATTTCGCATATTTTGGTAGGCAACCTAAAATCAAGCATTGAATCTAATAAAACGCTTTTACGCGCGATAGATTCGCTCACCCAAAAGGCGCAAATCATCTATTTTGAGGGCAATCACGACTTTAATTTAGAGGGCATAATGCCTAGCGTGATGAAAATTCCGCGCAAAAATCAGCCTTTACTTGCAAAATTCGGCGATAAAACCGCACTAATCGCGCACGGCGATATTTTTTTGGATAAAAAATATGAAATTTACATAAAAATTTTAAGCGCGAAAGTAAGCGCAAAAATCCTAAATGCGCTTGATTGTGCGACTTTTGGGTGGCTTTATGGCAAAATCGAAAAAAAAGTGCAAAGCAAAAAGATTCGCCTTTTAAGCGATGAGGACGCGATTTGTGCGCTTGTAAAAAAGCGAATCCAAAGCTATGAAAATTATATTGCGCGTGAGAATTTGCGCGTGGATTTAGTCATTGAGGGGCATTTTCATTTGGGAAAAATTATTGCAAAAGATTCGCGCGAATCTGCCACAAAAAGCAACTTTTCTTATGTCGCTCTGCCGTCATTTTATCCGCAAAATTTTGCTTTTAGAATCGCAAATTGCGACTTTGTGCGCCTTTAAAGCTAAAAATAACGCGAATCACGCATAAAGATTCGCATAAATTTGTGGCACATTATATGCTTAAAATACAAAAATTTTTCAATCTTAATCCATAAATTTAAGATAAAAAATTATATAATCCGCAATTTTAAGTCATTTTAACAATATTTGGGGTAAATTATGGACGAAATGCAAGAGATTTTAGAGGATTTCCTCATCGAAGCAGCCGAGCTAGTAGAGCAACTAGACCAAGATTTAATCGAGCTAGAGCATAATCCAAGCGATTTGGATTTGCTGAATCGTATTTTCCGCGTGGCACACACGATTAAGGGTTCAAGTTCGTTTTTAAATTTTGATGTATTAACGAGCCTTACGCACAATATGGAAGATGTGCTTAACAAAGCGCGGCGAGATGAGCTAAAAATCACGCCAGACATTATGGATGTGGTGCTTGAATCCATTGATATGATGAAAGGGTTGCTAAATGCGATTCGCGACACAGGCACGGACAAAACGGACATTGACATTACCGATGTTGTCAAGCGATTGCAGGGCATTTCTCAAGGCGGAGCAGTAGCAGAATCTGTCCCAGCACCGCAAACCCCACCAGAATCCACCCCACAAGCCGAATCTCAACCCGCCCCAGCCCAAGAACCAGCTCCAGCCACAGCAGAAAAAGCAGAGGAAAAAGTAGCCGAGGATAATGTGGATTACTCTAAAATGACCCCAGAAGAGGTAGAAAATGAAATCCAAAGATTGCTAAAGATTCGCCAAGAGGAAGATAAAGCGCGTAGAGCTGCTAAAAAACAAGAGGAAGCGCAAGGTGGAGCACAAGAGCAACCTACACCAGCACCAGCTGCACAACCAGCTCCCAAACCTACCCCAGCCGCGCCAAAATCTGCTCCTAAACCAGCTACCGCTGCTAAAAAACCACAAGCTGCAAAACCAAATGAGGGCGCAGTAAGCACTAGCGTAGAGCAAACAGTCCGCGTTGATGTCAAGCGACTTGACCACTTAATGCGACTTATGGGAGAGCTTGTGCTAGGCAAAAATAGGCTTATCAATATCTATGATGAAGTTGAGGAGCGATATGACGGTGAACAATTCCTAGAGGAGCTAAATCAAGTCATTAGTAGCGTGTCGCTTGTAACTTCTGACTTGCAACTAGCGGTTATGAAAACTAGAATGCTCCCTGTGAGTAAGGTTTTCAATAAATTTCCGCGAATGGTGCGCGATTTATCGCGTGAAATGGGCAAAAGCATTGAGCTAGTTACTAGCGGTGAGGAAACAGAGCTTGATAAATCTATCGTTGAGG
The DNA here is from genome assembly GCA_050874285.1 of Helicobacteraceae bacterium. Lineage (GTDB taxonomy): Bacteria > Campylobacterota > Campylobacteria > Campylobacterales > Helicobacteraceae > NHYM01. The sequence continues at coordinate 20,213 of JBNMKJ010000036.1, forward strand.
AAATCGGCGACCCGCTAGTGCATATGATTCGCAACTCCTGCGACCACGGCGTAGAAAGCAAAGAGGAGAGAGTTGCCGCTGGAAAAAGCGAGACAGGCAAAGTTGAGCTAAAGGCTTATAATGAGGGCAATCATATCGTTATAGAGATTACCGATGATGGCAAAGGGCTTGATGCGGAAATGCTAAAACAAAAGGCATTAGAAAAAGGCATCATCAACGAACGCGAAGCTGATACAATGACTGATAAAGAGGCTTATGGGCTAATATTTAAGGCTGGATTTTCTACTGCAAAAGTCGTTACAAATGTGAGCGGACGAGGCGTGGGAATGGATGTCGTTAAAACCAATATCGAAAAGCTAAATGGTATAATCGATGTCGAATCTGAGCTAGGACGCGGGACTGTTTTCAAACTAAAAATTCCGCTCACTCTAGCCATTACCCAAGCTCTAATCGTAGGCGTCCAAGAGGAATACTACGCCATTCCGCTTAGCTCGGTTGTAGAGACCGTGCGAATCAACCAAGATGAGGTCTATATGGTAGATGGTAAGAGCGTTTTGCGCCTTAGAGACGAGATTCTTACCCTTGTGCGCCTAAGTGATATTTTCAAAGTCGATACCGTGATTAAAAATTCAAGCGAATTTTATGTCGTGGTAATTGGCTTAGCAGAGAATAAAATCGGCGTGGTTGTGGATTATCTAGTAGGACAAGAGGAAGTGGTAATTAAGTCTTTAGGATATTATCTCAAAGGCACAGAAGGTATTGCTGGTGCGACTGTGCGAGGCGATGGCAAAATCACGCTTATTGTCGATGTGGGCGGTATGATGAATATGGCAAAAGGTGTAAAAGGCTCAGTTAGCAGTTTGCAAGAAGATGCAAGTGAAGCTACTGAGAAAACAAAACCGAGCGATTACATAGTCCTTGCAGTCGATGATAGTCAGGTAGATAGAGCAATCATTAAAAAATATCTCTCACCGCTTGGCATAACACTTATGGAGGCAAAAGACGGCGTTGAGGCACTAGATATTATCAAAAATGGAGAGCAAAACATAGATGCCGTGCTTGTAGATATAGAAATGCCTAGAATGGACGGCTACACTTTGGCAAATGAGATTCGCAAATATAATAAATTTAAGAATCTCCCACTGATTGCCGTAACTAGCCGAAGTAGCAAGACAGATAGAATGCGAGGTGTGGAATCGGGTATGACAGAATATATCACAAAGCCTTATTCTGCGGAGTATTTAGTTAATGTAGTTAAGCGAAATATTCATTTCGACATTAACATTAAAGAGTCAAATTAAACTTAAAAGGAAATAGCAATGAATGATAAAATGAAAGATTTATTTAGAGCGCAATCAAGGCAAGATAGCGAAGAAGAGCAAGTAGAAAATATCCTCCAAGTTGTAGGATTTTTGGTAGGTAATGAGGAATTTGCCGTGCCGATTTTAGACATTCAAACCATTGAAAAACCTATCGAATACACGCGCGTCCCCGGCACTCCAAGCTATGTGCTAGGTGTATTTAACTTGCGTGGCAATGTATATCCGCTAATTGACTTACGCGGTAAGTTTGGAAGACCTATGATTAAGCAAACTAAGGACACACGATATATTGTGATTAAGCACAATGATGATGTCGCTGGATTTGTGATTGATAAGCTAACTGAAGCAATTAAACTTGATGAGGGCGATATTGAGCCTACACCTGAAACGCTCAATGAAGAAGCTGACCTAATTTATGGGATAGGAAAACAAAAAGATAGGTTAATTACCATTCTAAAAGTTGAATACTTACTAAAAAGGGCTTTCTAAAGATTACAAATTTATTTTGGAGGGG
>JBNMKJ010000037.1:0-22043 GCA_050874285.1 Helicobacteraceae bacterium
ATTTGTCTTTGGGGAAAATGTATTTCGCGCTTATGGCGAAATTCACAAAATGTCCGCTTATGTAGCCCAAAGCTACGCTCACACCAAAGCCAAAAAATAGCTCATAGAAAATGCGTGAGAGTAGATTCACCACTAGGGCGACAAACGCCGAGCCAAAATAGCGTGTAAATTGTGAATGATAGATAAAAGCTAACACGGCAAATCCTTTAAGGGCAAATTATAGCAAAAATTAGGATTTTTCATTGAATTACCTTGTAAAGTTTAAATTGTGCGTTTTTGTAAATTAGCTCTGTGCGCTCTAAAAATGCGCTTGAATCGATATTTATCCCTTCATATCCATTCCACAAATCCCTCTCCCATAGCACGAAATCCGCCTCATCGAATCTAGCGATATTATTACTTGTAAAGGAGATTCTATGTGCGTTTAGATATAAAACGCGTGGTTTGTGAAATAAAATCACAGCATTTTTGGGCGTATTTTCATCGATAAACGCCCATATTTCCTTTGCTTCTTTTGTGTATGCGCCACTTGTGGTTATTTGCACTTCAAAATTGACTTTTCTAGCCACAAGCGTATAATTTGCCAAAATGATAAGCAATAAAATGTTCATAAAACGCCCAAAGAATTGCTTATTTGCATTTAACTCCGCCAAGCCTTTGCTGCCCCAAAGTGTCATAAAAGGCAAAAGCAAATATACAAATCTAATCCCTTGAGTGCCGACCCACAAAAGCAACAACGCCAAAAACCCACAAGCAAAAATCACAAAAAAGATATTTTCGCTAAATCTCACGCTGTTTGTGCCTTTTAGACTACCTTTGATTCCAAAATATATCAGTGGCATACATAGCGCGAAAGTCGCAAGTCGCCCATTATTTATAAAAAAGTCTTTAAAAATTTCTATATAATAATCCGCGTTATTTAAAATCATCGCGCCATTTATAAGCGATAATGCGCCAAAATGCCCACTCCCGCCACTTGAAAGCGTGATTGATACGATTGCAAATCCTATGATGAATATTGCGTAAGGAATAGAGTGAATTTGCCAAGAGTAGGGCGAATCTATAATGGAAAATGGTTTTAGAAACTTTGCTTTGAATAGATTTGGGGCGAATCGTTTTGCTAGTATAATGCCGTGCATAGTGAGTAAAGCACAAAAAATCACAAAGCCATTTATACGAATTAGACTTGCAAAAAGCATAAAGATTCCACCAAAGATTGCAATGCAAATGCCGTTATTGCGAGATTTTGATTTTCCAAATAATTTTGCCAAAGTAATCAATGCTATGAAACCAAATAACATAAATGGAATATCACTTAAAATCTCATTTGCAGCAAAATTCGTAATATATGGATTTAGCGCGAAAAATAGCGTAGCAAAAATAGCATAGATTCGTGGTAATCGATTCACACAAAATATATAAAAGATTCCCACAAACAGCGTGTAGCAAATAATTCCTACGCTTTTAAAGGCATAAATATTAAAGCCAAAGATTTTGTAGATTGGTGCTAAAAGCATTGGGAATCCCCAAGGATAAGCATAGGGACCATAGAGCCAATCACATTTACTCATCATTAGCGTATTATCAGCGATATATTGCGCTGTAGTGCCATTTGCTAGGGCGATGGCTTGAGAAATATATCCGCTAAAATCCCCACCCCAATTATGCCCACTATTTACCTGTCCCACACATAAAATAAGTGTGATAAGCGACAAAATGAATGCTAATGCGTAATCATATTTGCCAAATGGCGCGTAGCGGTGTTTTATGATATTTGTTAGCAAAAGTGTAAGTGTCAAAATAGCGACAAATATTTTTACAATATTCCACAACAGCGGACTAAAATCGATTTTATACTCCACTTTGCCTAGCGATTCAACGCCAAGCATTCCTAAATTTTGCGTGGATTCAAGCCAGATATTACGCCCACCACTGCGGATATTTTCGATAGCATTTTTATCTACGCTTTTATCCCACAAAAATTGCGCAATATCCACGCGCGAGATACTTTTAGAACGAAGCAGTGGCTTAAACTTTGGAAAATCAATCCAAAGATTATAGGCGATTTGATTGCTAGTCTCTAGCGACTTTTGGCTTTTTAGCACTAGATTCGCACTATAAATTTCGCCACGCACGGATTTATTTAGCGTAGTAACGGCAATAATCACTACCACCGTGATTACGCTTAAAACGCCTAAAAATACTTTTGCCCATTTTGGCAGTGCGAAAATCGCCTTTAGATTCGTCATAAAATGTGCTAGATTCATTTGCAAATCCTTAAATCAAAGCACACATTGCCCATCTCGTCATTGCGAGACTTTTGCAAAAAGTCGAAGCAATCTAAAATGCGTGGGGTTAAATTAAGCGTGGATTGCTTCGTTGTGTTCGCTTTGCTCACACTGCCTCGCAATGACGAAGTGGAAGGTGAATTGTCTTGTAATGACAAAGTAGAGGGCGAATCTTGTAATGATGAAGTAAGTATTGAATCATCTCGCAATGACGAAATGGAGCGTATAGAATCGTCATTGCGAGATGATTTGCACAAATCGCCGAAGCAATCCAAAATAAATAATTTTAAGATAAGCATAAATTGCTTTGGCGCCTTAAATGCCTTGCAATGATGAGCTATTTGGCTTTTTGTGGATTGATAGAAATAGAGTGGATTTTTATGGATGAGAGATTTGCTTAAATCAAGTGAATTCCCCCCCCCATAGAGAGTCTAAAGATATTGCGTGAAATTTTTATCATTTATATTCCTTTGCTAAAAAATAAAATCCGCATTATAGCACAATTATTTATATTTGATTTGTGAGATTTGGCAAATTTGTTTGAATTGCCCGAAATTTTTGCGTTTGATTTGTTAGATTCGCCGATTCGCCAAAAAATCCACGCAAAATCACACCTCAAATTTTATCTTTTTATGCTACAATACGCGCCTTAAAAATTTCATTTCAAAGGATTAAAAATGCCACTACTAGATAGCTTTAAGGTTAATCATACCATTATGCCAGCCCCTGCGGTGCGCCTAGCCAAGACTATGGAGACGCCAAAGGGCGATAAAATCGCCGTTTTTGACTTGCGCTTTTGTAAGCCAAATGAGGAAATACTAAGCGAAAAGGGCATTCACACGCTAGAGCACCTTTTTGCGGGATTTATGAGAGAGCATTTAAACGCGCCAAATGTTGAAATCATCGACATTTCGCCTATGGGCTGTCGCACGGGCTTTTATATGAGCACAATCGGTGTGCCGAGTGAAGAGCGCGTAAAAGAGGCGTGGGAGGCTAGTATGCGCGATATTTTGCGCACGGATTCGATTCCTGAGGCAAACAAATATCAATGCGGAACTTTCGCTATGCACTCGCTAAGCGAGGCGCAAAAAATTGCTTCAACTACGCTAGAAAAAGGCGTTAAGATTATGAATACGCAGGAATTATTGCTAAGCGATGAGTTGCTAAAGGGGCAAAAATGACAGCCGAGCTAAAAGTGCGCGGAATGAGCTGCAATCACTGCGTGGAGAAAGTCAAGCGATTCGTGGGCGAAGTAAGCGGAGTGAGTAAGGTCGAGGTGGATTTGGAGGGCGGAATCGTGGTGGTGGATTTTGAATCTCCTGCGACCTGCGCGGCAATCAAAGAGGCGATTTTAGATAGCGGATTTGAGGTGGATTAAGGGCGAATCTATGATGATTTTTGCGGATTGCCACGACTTGCCAAAGGCAAGTCTCGCAATGACGAGGTAGGTGGGAATTGTCCTTGCGAGGTAGTTTGAGCGTTAGCGAAAACAACGAAGCAATCCACGCTTTATTTTTTAAAGTTTTTGATTACCACGAAAATTCACATAATTTGTGAGAGTGACAGCTTAAAAACAATCGAAGTAGTTGCGGTATGGCTTTTGTAGTTTTTAGCGAATCGACACAAGGATAGCGGACTTGGCGTCCGTGCCTTGTGGCGATTCGCTAAATCTGCGAAATCGCATACCCAAATACAAATTGAGCAACCACAAAAGCCACTCGCGCCTTTTTTTAAATCGAATACGCCTCTTCGCCGTGTAGTCGTTTGTCTAAGCCCTCATACTCGACTTCTTCCTCCACACGCAGACTTGTAAATAGCGATATGACTTTGAAAATCACAAAGCTCACAATCGCTGATAACACCGCGCACACGACAATCGCAAAGATTTGCTCAGCTAATAAATGCCACGAGCCACTGATAAATAGCCCTTCGCCTAACGCGCCTTCCGCGCCTACGGCTGGATTCACCGCGTTTGAGGCAAAAAGTCCCACGCAGATTCCGCCCCAAACGCCACCGATTCCGTGCAAACCAAATGCGTCAAGCGAATCGTCCCATTTGAATTTATATTTGATTATGCTTATGCCATAGTAGCATAAAAGTGCCGATACTGCGCCGATGATGAGGCTTGACCACGCGCCCACATAGCCACAGCCCGGCGTTATGCCAACTAGCCCCGCGACAAGTCCGCTTAAACCACCTAGCACAGTGGGCTTTTTGTCTTTTATCCACTCAATCAGCACCCACGCCAAAAATCCACTCGCGGCAGATAATATCGTAACCACAAAGGCATTTACGGCGATTCCATCTACGCCACCCGCGCTCCCAGCGTTAAATCCAAGCCAACCGATAAATAGCAAAATCGCGCCCAAAAACGCATAGGGAATCGAATGCGCATTCACGCTCTCTGCGCCTTTATCCTTTCTAGGACCCACGAGTATCGCGCCTATTAGCCCAGCCACACCAGCACTGATATGCACCACGCCACCACCAGCGAAGTCAAAGCTCCCGCGCGTAAGCAAAAATCCGCTTTCACTCCAAATCATATGCGCCAAAATATCATACACAAAAGTGCTCCAAAAGATTAGGAAAACCACTAACACGCCTAGCTTTATGCGCCCCACGAGTGAGCCTGTGATGATTGCCGCAGCGATTATTGCAAACATCATTTGAAAAATCGCAAAGATGATATTTGGCACACCAGAGCCATTGAATCCGCCGATATTTGTGAGTGCGATATTATTCAAACCGCCGACAATCCCGCCTATATCGCCACCAAATGCGAGTGAAAAGCCCACAATCACCCACTGAAGCGTGATTACGCCAAATACGATAAAACAATTCATAATCGTATTTAGCGTATTTTTATGTCGCACCATACCCGCATAAAACATCGCTAACGAGGGCGTCATCAGCAAAACCAAAATCGAACAAAGCATAATAAAAAATGTATTTACGCTATCCATTTTCTGTCCTTTACAAAGTGAAATTTTGCATTTTTGCGATGAATTTGTGCAAAGTGGCTTATCAAGTCAAGCGCGAATCTTTGTGGGCGATTTTTGTGATTCGCCTAAAAAATAAATTTTGTGCGAATCTACAAATCAAAAAATAAATCGCTTGAATCCGCCTTAGATTCGCATTAAAACTACAAAAATCTTTGTGGCGATTTTCTTGCACTTTTTGCAAATTTTTCGCAAAAAATGCAGGACGAATTGTAATTATATTTTGCTTAAAATTTTATTAAATTTTTACATATTGTAATAAAGTTATATAAAAAAATAACAAAATAAGATTCGTTGAAATTAGCAAAACAATATTGCTGTGCGAAAATTATCACACATTACGAAAGCGCACATTGAAAAACTGATAATTTGTATGTTTATGTGGAAATTATGAATTACAGTTTGGATTTTTAGTGAATCTATGGCGGACAGGGAGGGATTCGAACCCTCGGTAATCTTAACGACTACGCGTCCTTAGCAGGGACGTGGTTTAAGCCAACTCACCCACCGGTCCAAAATGCCAAGCATTGCAGTATGAAGCGAATCGCAAGTCTTAGATTCGCAACAAAAACGCGAAATTGTAGCAAAATAAACTAAAAATCAAATAATTTTTGTAAAATTTATACATTTTGTTCAAATTTTCGCCAAAAAATTGCGCCGATTCCACAAAATTTAAAAATTTCTTAGTATTATTTTGGGATATTTCTATAAATGGAGGTAAAAAGTGGAATTTATCGATGAGATTAAGCAAAAAGCGGCGAAATACCAAAAATCTATCGTTTTGCCCGAAACTGAGGACATTCGCGTGATTGAGGCGGCGGCAAAAGTCGCTCATCAAGGCTTTGCAAAAATCATTTTGCTAGGCAACCACGCGACAATCGAAAAAAAAGCCACAGGATTTGACATTAGCAAGGCGGAGATTATAAATCCAAAAGATTCCGCGCTGTTGCCAAAATATGTGGATTTGTTAGTTGAGCTTCGCGCACACAAGGGAATGACAAAGGAAAAAGCGACTGATTTACTCACAAATAACGCGCTTTATTTTGGCGCGGCTTTGGTAAAAGACAAAAAAGCGGACGGAATGGTGGCTGGTTCGCTTTCGCCCACTGCCGATGTGCTTCGCGCGGCATTGCAAATCGTAGGCACACAAAGCGGGGTAAAAGTCGTATCCACTTTTATGCTAATGGTGCTAAAGGATTCAAAGCTGGGCTATCAGCATAAATTTGGTGGGGTTTTTGGATTCGCCGATTGTGCGCTAATTCAAAACCCAAATGAAAACGAACTCGCCCAAATCGCGATTTCTAGCGCAAAAACTTTTGCTCAACTCACAGGCGGAGTGCCAAAAGTCGCGCTTTTAAGCCACTCAACTTATGGTAGCGCAAAGCACGAAAAAGTCGATAAAGTGCTAAAGGCATTGCATATCGCCAAAGAGCAAGACGCAAATCTGCTGATTGATGGCGAATTGCAACTTGATGCGGCAATCATTGAGAGCGTAGGCAAGGCAAAAGCACCCAATTCTAAAATCGCAGGAAACGCCAATGTGCTGATTTTTCCAGATATTGACGCAGGAAATATCGGCTATAAATTAGTGCAGAGATTCGCCAAGGCGGACGCTTATGGACCTATCACGCAGGGCTTGGCGCAACCTATCAATGACTTATCGCGCGGTTGCAGTAGCGATGATATAGTCGGCACGATTGCGATTACGGCGTTACAGGCGATTTAGGGCGCGATTCGCGCTTTTTGTTCGTGGCGTAAATTAAAGATTCATCAAAAAAGGGAGAGATAAAATGGATATTTTGGTTATAAATTGCGGTAGCTCATCGCTTAAATATCAGCTAATAAATATGGAGCACAAGGAAGTTTTGGCGGAGGGAATGTGCGATAGGATTCATATCGATGGTAGCATTCTAAAGTATAAAGCAAAGGGCAAAAAGATTGAAAAGCATTTAGATATGCCAGACCACAAGGCGGCGATAAAATATGTCTTTGAGGCACTAACTGACAGCGAAAATGGCGTAATAAAGTCGCTTGATGAAATCAAAGCAATCGGGCATCGAATCGTGCACGGCGGGGAGTATTTCTTTAGCTCCGTGCTTGTAGATGATGATGTGATTAAGAAAATCGGCGAATGTAGCGATTTAGCCCCGCTGCATAATCCAGCGCATTTAATGGGGCTAGTGGGTTGCAAAGAGCTAATGCCAAATACGCCTATGGTGTGCGTATTTGACACGGCATTTCATCAAACTATACCGCCACGCGCCTATCTCTACGCCTTGCCTTATGAGTGGTATGAGAAATATAAAGTGCGCAAATACGGATTTCACGGCACGAGCCATAGCTTTGTAAGCAAACGGACGGCGGAATTTTTGGGACTTGATATAAATAACTCCAAAATTATCACTTGCCATTTGGGTAATGGAAGCTCACTTTGCGCCGTAAAGGACGGCAAAAGCATTGATACAAGTATGGGACTCTCTCCACTTGAAGGTATCGCTATGGGAACGCGCAGTGGCGATTTAGACCCTGCGGTGCTACAATATATCGCAAAAAAGGAAAATCTAAATATTGATGAAATTTTAAATATTTTAAACAAAAAAAGCGGTGTAATGGGAATTTCAAAACTTTCAAGCGACTTTAGAGACCTACTAGCCGCAGAAAATGAGGGCAACAAACTCGCAGCTCTCGCAAGGCGCGTCTTTGCCTACCGCGTGGCAAAATATATCGGCTCGTATATGGCAGCGATGAATGGCGTAGATGCAATCGCATTTTGCGCTGGTGTGGGCGAAAACGCGGTGCATATACGCGGATTTATCGTGGAGCATTTGGGATTCTTAGGTGTGCATTTGAATGAAGAGGCAAATATCGCCACTGTGGGCAAAGAGGGCATTATCTCAACGGCGGATTCCAAAGTCAAAGTGTGCGTGATTCCCACAAATGAGGAATGGGTAATCGCCCACGACACTTATGAAATCGTGTCGAAATTATAGATTGTGCTTTTTTAAAATCATTGCTAAAGCGAATCAGAGATTCGCACCAAACAACCCACGCCTATCGTCATTATTTGGCGACAAAGTTGCCAAATAATTTCTTACAAACCTCAAAACTACAATATTTTGGTTAAATAGTAGATTGAATCGCAGTTGTGCTAGAACTTAAATTGCGAAGCGTAATGAAGTACATATCAAAGACAAAATCGCGCCTAATTCCTCACTATGCCTTTTAGTTCCGCTTTTAGATAGTTTGGCAATGCAAATGCGCCCTCATAAATCTTAGCGTTGCAGTATTGCAAGTCATCGAGTAAATCCACCTTCTGCAAGGACAAATCTGCAATCGGGTGAAATTTATTTGAGGCAAAAAGATAGTATTTTTCAGCACATTTTTCTTTGCCACGCCCCCACGACTGCACTCTAAAAGGCATTAGCACATTAAAATCCGCATTTTTTTGCGCCACGCTTTCTTTTGTGAGCGAATCCAAATCCACTATCAAAATGCCATTATTTTTTATCAGTTTTTTGTAGTTTTCCGCGCTTTTGTTTTGCAAATCAATAATCACATCAAATTTATGCACTTTTAGGTTGATTGCCAAATCATAAAATGCCACTTTTTTCACCGCCTCTGCGCTAAGATTCGCACTTAGATTCGCGCTAAATTCCGCCTCTTTTGCCCCTACGCAATGCACTTTGACATTAAATCGCACGAGCATTTTTACTAGCTCTGCATTCGCAGGATTTACCAGCAAAATGTCTTTTACCTCATTATTAAAATCATTCACACAAAGCCCAGCACACGCAATTATCTCCGCCTCAATTCTATCAAAATCCATAAAAATTCCTTGTATTTTTTCGCGCAATTATAGCATTTATGAGCTACTTCTAAAGCGAAACTGCCCTTTTTTAAGGACATTTTTTAGCCCACCAATGCTAAGAATCCACTTATTTTCTATCATATTTTTGAAAAATGCCGCCATTTCGCCCCACACGCTCACGACAAAGACAAAGCCCACGCCGTCCGTATGCCCAATCGAGCAGACCGTCCCTCTGTGGTTGAATCTAAAAGGTGTCGTAATGTCCCTGCCACGCGCCAAATTGATAATCCGCAACGCCACAAATTCCCCCATTTGATTTGCGAGCTGCGCGGTGGGTGCGTGGATAATGTCGCGCTGTGTGGCTATGGCGCAATCGCCGATGACAAAAACGCGCTCATTGCTAGGAATCTGCAAAAATTCATTGACTTTTATGCGGTCGTTGCGCGATTCAAACGCGCTTTGCGAAATCACTTCATTGCCTTTTACACCAGCGCACCAAATGGTTGTGTGGGCTTCTAGTTTGCTTACGCACTCGCCACACTTGATGATTGCGCCGTCATTTTGCACCTCCACCACTTCGCCCACTACGAGGTTAATTCCTAGATTTTTTAGCTTGGATTGCGCTATGTCGCGGAGTTTGTCGCTAAACATAGGCAAAACTTTGGGCGATTTGCTGATGAGATTGATTTGCACCAAATCGCGTGAAATCCCGCAAATATCGGCTAATTCTTTGCTTTGATTCGCCAATTCGGCAGCGAATTCCACGCCTGTAAATCCACTACCACAAATATTAAAACACAAGTCGTTTTTGTCATTCCTAAACTTAAAATCCTTAAATTTCTGCTCGATTTGTGAGCGAATCTTAAGCGCGGAATTTGCGCTGTATAGCTTGAATGCAAACTCATTCACGCCTTTTATGTTAAAGGCATTTGGCTTAAAACCAAGCGCGATGATGAGATAATCAAAGTCGTATTCCTCGTAGCTACCGATGACTTTATTCCGCTCTATACGGCGAATCGTGTCCTTTACAAAGCGAATCTTACGCGAATCAAGGATTTTGCGAAAGTAGATTCGCGCTTTTCTCGCGCTGTATGTGCCGATTGCGACTTTGTGGAGCAAAGTCGATTGATAGTGGTAGTCGTGTTTGCTAATAAGCGTGATTTGCGCCTTGCCACGCAATTTTGCGAAATGATTTTGCAGTGTGATAGCGCATTTTAGCCCACCATAGCCACCGCCTAAGATTAAGATTTTCATTTTATCCCCGCTTTAAAGTTAATGCTTAATTATAATCTTAGTGGCGCACAGCAATGCTTAAAATGCGCGAAAAACTTTCATAACTTGTAACGAAAATGCTAGAAATGCACAGAGGAAAATGTGAGATTTTATTATGAAAGAGTAAATCACAAAATACCTTACTATAGACTTAAAGAGAGTTTATCACTAAACTCACTCCATCAAAAATCCGTATTCATAGATTTTTGGTGTGATTTTTTGTGCCAAAGATTGCAAGGCGATTCGCAAAAGTGCGATTAAGTTATTATAATAAGAATCGGTGCTTTTGACATTCATTTTGCCTTTTTTGTCATTAGATTCGCCACGCCCTTGAAAAAACTCTTTTATATCATATAAACTTGCGTCATTTAGGTAAGAATCGCTATTTTTGGCGCATTTGTGATAATATTTCCAAATCTCTAATCCTGCGCCAAAAACCGCCTCTGCCTCTTTGGAAAATGTGATTTTTTGGCTTGGAATAAAGCAGTCCTCTAGCGCACCATTCTTTACCTTGCCATTTATGAATCGCACCATAAAATCGCTTTTAAATGCTTCCTTTGCACCTACTTGGGATTCGTTAAATGGGATAAAGTGGTTTATGCCCTCACTTGCGCTTATACGATTTTGCCCGTGAAATAGCGTGAATGCAAGGCAATCGCTGTGAAATTCTTTATCATCGCGCCATTTGTTTTTAGGATATAAAAATTGGTCTCTATCATTTATCCACGATGCCTTAATAGCGTGGCGCACGGCGAAATATACGCAAAATGGAATAAGATTGTATTTTGTAATATAAAAACAATATCTCTCTTGTTGTTTTGATAAGATTGCTAATTGCTTATTGTGTTGAAAATCTGGCGATGCACTTACCATTAAGCCTATTGAATCTTCTTTATGTTCAAAAGTTTTTATCCATTTATTGATACTTTTGGACAAATTCGCATAAAAATTCTTTTTGCCGATTAGCTTGTTATTTTCGTTAAAAATTTTTACTTTGATTTTTTTTAATTTCTTGTTTGTCTTCCAAATTCCATACTAAAAAGCCAATAGGGAAAATAGCACTTACATTATCAAAAGTATTTGATGGCACTATAAAACCTTTTAAAAATTTTGCTTTAAATTCTTGTTTAAAGTTAGCAAAAGCACTGCCATTTATGTATTTTAGTTTTGAAAAACTCCCCAAAATAGAATTTGGAATCTCTTTATAGATTCGCATAAAAAACTGTGTAAAAAGTTCTTTACTTGCATTACCTAAAATTTCTTTATATTTCTCGTGTATTTTTGTAGTGTTTGAAACACCACCCTTGTTTTTTCCAGTCCCTGCCGAAGTTTTACCAGAAGTTGCCTCAGCATACGGCGGATTTATAAAAATCACTAATTTTTTGCGCTTTTCATTATCGCTTAAAATTTCTTGTAACGATTTTGGCAGTTTAGATTCGATGATTACATTGCCTTTGTCATCGACTTTATCAAAAAAGCTATCATTTAGAAAATCAAATTGAAAGATATGATTTTCAAGCAAATTTAGTTTTATAGACTCCTCGTTTGTTCTTACCAAATCTTTCATAATATTTACATCTGCTTTGTCAAGTGTGGAGGCATAAATGTTTCGCGCATTTTTTAGCCCTGCCAAAAGATTGCCTGTCCCTGCGGCACAATCCCAAATATAATATTCATCTTGCCAATTTTCGCCTAAGCAATCCGCCAAATAAACTTGTGCCTTTTGCACCCAAACTTGTGGCGTATAAAATGCGCCCTTGCGCTCTCTAATGTCCTCAGGCACAAGTAAATCACGGCGATTTATAAATTCATTCCAAAATTTTGTCGCTGGTGGGCGTTCGTAGCGATTCCAAAACTGCTTATGCGCGACTTGCGAATCATTAAACAATACTTCGGATTTTTCAAAAAGCCCGATTTTGTTTTTGCCTTTTAAAAGCGCGTAGCGACTGCCCTCCAAAATAATATATAGCTTATCTTTAAGCGTCTTATTTTCCACGCTTAGCATATCTGCCAAGTAAAAATCCGTATCCAAAATGCCCTGTTTTTTCGCCTCATTCCAATCAATATCAATGCTGGGCTTAACAGCATTTAGCCACATAATATAAATATGCACGAAATTATCGCTAGTGATTTGGATTTGGGTGAGATTTGCATTGCCTAAAATGAAATTTTTTTCAATAAATTCTCTAAGCTCGGCGTTATTGTCGCTAAACCTAAAAAGCAAAATGTTATTTTCTAAAATGTCCTTTATAAGTGAGTGCATTTTTTGAAAATTTGGGCTGTCGTGGTTGCTAGGCGTGGTGTGTAAATAGTCAAAGTCGCTTTTATTTAAAAACCCCATTAGTTTGTTATACTCGATAAATGCGATTTTCTCCGCGTCAAATGCACCTAAAAATGGCGGTGGCTGGTGCTTGTGGTGGTGCTTGTGCTTGGCTATAGTTAAAATTAGCTGTGTGAAACTCTCATAAATATCTGCCTCTTTGCCCTTTTTTGCCTCTGCCCAAAGATAATAGGTGTCATCGCAAATACCTTGCCTCTCAAATGACACGCAAAAATCAATCTCACCTAAAATCTGTGTGCTATCAAAATCGCCAAAAAAGTCCGTTGCGACTTTGTTTTTAAGCTCTTCTTCAGCTATGGTTAAATCATACATTTTTGCCCTTTTATGCGAATCTATCTTGTGAATCTAGCGTAAAAAAATAATTTTATGATTTTAATTTGTGGTTGCTTAAAGATTCAAATAATTTGATATAATGCAAAATCTACTTTGACATTTTGGAGGAAAAATATGAGATTTTTGAGCTTTTGGGGTGGAATTAGTCGAATCGGTGGGATTTTTGGAATCATAGCTACGATTTTCTTTTTTGTGGCGTGTAATGATAGTGGCGCGATTGCAAAATCCACGCAAGGAATCGTGCCGACACATATCAAACCGCAAATCGTTTTCAAAGAAAAAGTTAGTGATAAAATAAATGAGATTTTGGAGGCAAATGGCGAGATTCGCATAAATGGCAAAAAATATTTTGGCAAATACATTTTTGAGAGTGAATCCGTGCTGTCATTATTGCCTGATTCGCCCTTAAATGCGAATAAAGACTACGCCATAGACTTTGATTTTGATGAAATCAATAAATCTCAAGGCACAAATATTAAGGCAAAAGATTTCACTATGCGCTTTAGCACAGACGCGCTGTATTCGCAAATCGAACGAGCGGATTTTATAAAAGATTCAAATGATTTATCAAAGATGAAATTAGAGGCAAAGATTCACTTATCGCAATCACTCCCCCAAGATAGCCTATCTCAAGCCATAAAGCTAGTAGATTCAAACAACAATAATATTCCACTTCAAATCACAAATCTTAGCGACAGAGAGTTGCTAGTGGCGTCAAATGCGATTGATTTTCCAAAAAATGACGAGAAATTTGCACTTTCCATTTCTAAAGATTTGGGGCTAGAAAAAAGTCAAAATATTATGATTTTGGCGTCAAATGAGGACAATCTAAAAGTCATTGATATTAAGCCAAAAATTAGCGATAAAACAAGCATTGAGATTCGCTTCTCCGCGCCACTAATGCCAAATCTAAATATCGATAATTTTATCAAAGTCAGCCCCGCAGTGGATTACCGCGCCTCGCTTTCAAATGATACGATAATTTTAAGTGGCAATTTTTCAAACACAAGCGACTATACGATAGAGATTCTAAAAGGCATAAAATCACGCGATGGATTCGCGCTAAAAGAAAATTTTAAGCAAAAAATCGAGCTAGGCGACAAAGCCCCGCAAGTGGTTTTTTCAAATAATGGCGTGTTTTTGCCTGATTCGGCTAAAAAGCGCGTTGCATTTAAGAGCATAAATGTCAAAAAAGCGCGTTTAGTTGTGCGTAAAATCTATGCGAGTAATATCGCGTATTTTCTCTACGATAATAATTTGCAAAAAAGGGGCTTTAGCTATTTTGACACTTGGGATTTTAACAAAATCGGCGACATTATTTTTGAAAAAGAAATTAAAATTGACGGAGCTAAAAATGAGTGGATTCAAAATGCGGTGGATTTAAGCAAATTGCGCGATTTGAGCGGGATTTTTGTGGTGAGTTTGCATTTTGATAAGGACGGCGTGGATTATAATTTTCCAAGCGGAATGGATTCGTGGCGAATCAATAATTATTTTTATGAAAATGGGAGCACTTTTCGTCAGCTGATTTTCTCTAATATCGCGCTAATTGCGCAAAAAATGGGCGATGAAGTTATCGTCTCCGCGCTTGACATTAAAAACAACGCGCCATTAGCGGGAGTTGAGATTCAAGGCATTAGCAAAAATAATAAAGTCATTTCTAAAGCCACCACCGACATTGCGGGGAATGCAAAGCTGAATTTTAGCCAAAAGGTAGGCGATACAGATTCGCGTAGCAATATCGCTTATATCACAGGCAAAAAAGTCGGCAAGAGCGATGATTTCGCGCTAATCAAACTAAGCGCACAAGAAATTAGCGATGATGGATTCGACACTGAGGGAATCACTACGCAAGATGGCATAAAGGCTTTTATTTACACCGATAGAGGCGTTTATCGCCCGGGCGAAAAGGTGAATCTAAGCATTATCGCACGAAATAATAATATCGCTATAAATCACCCCATAAAGCTAACAATCACGAATCCGCAAGGCAAAAAAGTGCTAAATAATACGCTAAAATCCAGTGGGGACGGCGTATTTTACTACGCATTTGAAAGCGCGAAAAACGCATTTACGGGCATCTACAATGTCAAAGTCGATATTGGCGATAATATTTTCACACATAAAATTGCCATTGAAGCAGTCGTGCCAAATCGCGTAAAATTAGCCATAAATACGATAGATTCGCTTGATTTGACTAAGGAAAAAGAGTTAAAATTTTCACTGCAAGGCGATTATCTCTTTGGCGCACCTGCAAGTGGCTTGGAGTGGAATATAAACGCCGATATACGCCCACAGCAATTTAGCCCAAAAAAATACAAAGATTGGACTTTTGAAAATCTAAGCAAAGAGCAACACTATTTCAATAGCTACAATAATGGCAAATTAAATGAAAGCGGATTTGTCGAAAATAGCATTGATATAAGTAAATTTGCAAACGCCGATAGGAATCTAAATATGCTAATTACCGCAAGAGTCCTTGAAAACAACGGACGCGCCGTTACTCAACGCAAATCCGTAAAACTAAAAAAATTTGATAGCTTTGTAGGGATAAAAAATCCTGCTACGCGCTATGTGCAAAGTGGCGATTCTCTAAATCTAAATGTCGTGCTTTTAGATGAAAAGGAAAATTTCATAAAAAATCGCAAATTAGAATATGTAATCTACCAAAATAACTACTCGTGGTGGTGGGATTACAGCAATAAAGATGACTTTGTCCGCTCCATAAAGGGCGACAAAAATACCGCTATTATCGCGCGTGGTGAGTTAAAAAGCAAAGATAAGATTAGCAGTATAAAATTTGATATTAAAGATAGAGGCGAGATTTTAGTTGAGGTAATTGATACCACAAATAATCAAAGCGCAATGATTTCGCTATATGCCTCATCGTGGGGCGAACCGCTAGATATTGAGAAAATCACACAGCTAAAAATCAAAAGCAACAAAGATAAATACAATAACGGCGACAAAGCAAAGGTTACCTTTGAATCTGTGCGTGGCGCGAAGGCTTTGGTAACTATTAGTAGCGACAAAGAGATTTTAAAGCGATATTGGATTCCCACAAATGACACGCAAACAACCTTTGAAGTGCCTATTGATGAAAAATACGCGCCGAATCTCTATGCAAGTGTGTTTTTATTGCAGGATTACAATACTATAAATAACGACAGAGCGTTGCGCCTTTATGGCGTTGTCCCGCTAAATATCACAAATGAAAAGGCAAAAATTGCCCTTAACATAAAGGCAAAAGATGAGATTTTGCCAAATTCTACGCTGGATATTGAGATAAGCAACGCGCAAAATAAGCAAGTTACATACACTTTGGCTATCGTAGATGAGGGGCTTATAAACCTTACAAATTTCAAAACGCCATCGCCCTATAATTATTTCTACGCCAAAACCAAATACAATATCCGCAATTACGACACTTATGACTACATAATTGGCAAGATTGAGGGCGCAGTGCGAAACTCTTTCTCTGTGGGTGGCGATGAGGAATTAGGCGGTGCGGTAGGCAAAGGGCGCAATGATGAAAATGCAGAGCGATTCAAGCCCGTAGTGCATTTTATTGCGCCTACTAAAAGCGATTCAAAAGGCAGAGCGAAAATCAGCTTTGCCGTGCCAAGCTATATCGGCTCACTGCGCGTAATGCTTGTCGCGGTGGATAATAATAGCTATGGCAGCGCACAAAAAGACATTCGCGTGAGTGCGCCTGTGGTAATGTTGCCTACGATTCCGCGCTCTTTGAAAGTGGGCGATAATTTCCAAATGCCTATTGAAGTTATGCAAATAAAAGATAGCGTGAAGAGCGCGAATCTTGCCGTTAGAAGCAATGGAATCATAGAATTTGATACGAATCTTAAAGAGATTCGATTCGATAGCAACAAAAGTCAAACGATTTTCTTTAATGGGCGCGTCAAAGAAAAACTAGGCATTGAAAATATCGCGCTCCAGCTAAATAGCGATAATTTCATAATGAGGGATTCAACGCAAATTGACATAAAAGCACCGAATCCTTACACGCAAATTAGCAAAAATTGGGTGCTAAAAAAAGGCGAATCTGCCGACATTAGCGCACCTAGCGCATTTATACAAAACTCAAACAAAGGCAAAATCACGCTCTCCGCACAGCCTATTTTAAGCATAGACCACCGCCTAAGGTGGCTTGTGCGCTATCCTTATGGTTGCATCGAGCAAACAACCTCTAGCGTTTTTCCACAGCTTTTTATCACAAAGCTAAGCGATGCGAACTTTTTGCCAAAGCAGACAATCGTAGATAATATCAACGCAGGAATCGCGCGAATCCAAAGTTTTCAAACAAATGACGGCGGATTTTCCTATTGGCAGGGCGGGAACAAAAGCGATTCGTGGGGCAGTAGCTATGCTACGCATTTTTTGATTATGGCAAAAATGAATGGCTATCAGGTGAGCGAATCGGTGCTAAAACAAGCTATCAATTACCTTAAAAATCACATAGATTCAAGCAATATTTATCCACTGTATTTGCTAAGCCTAAGCGATAATCATCAGTTAGGCGCGATGAATGAGATTTATGAAAATCATTTGCGTAATCTCACAACGACAAATCGCTGGTTACTTGCGGCAAGTTACGCTATGGCTGGATTTGATGACATTGCGCTAAAAATCAGCAATGGCTTAAGCCTCACGCCAAACGAATCGCAAAGCTATTACGACAACTCTTATGGCTCAAATCTCCGCAATAAAGCTATCATTTTACAAGCGCATAAAATCGTAACGGGCAATATTGACGCCGAGCTTTACAATGAAATAAAAAGCGAATTAGAGAGCAATGAGTGGCTCTCCACGCAGACTTCCGCCTACACTTTGCTTGTAATGGCAAGTATCAAAGATGAGGCAAAAATAGGCGAAATTAAAGGCGAAATCACGCTAAATAACAAAGCCCAAAAAATTAACGAGCAAAAAGATAGGATAGAATTTGCGCTAAATAGTGGCAATGCAAAGGTAAAGGCGCAAAATATGCTTTTTGTAAATTACAGCTGGGAGGGGATAACAAGCGATTCGAGCAATGATAATATCAAGCGCAAAATGCAACTATCGCGCGAATTTGTGGTATTTGATGAGAGCGGCAATGAGCGCGTGATTGACGCGAGTGTGCTAAAAAGTGGCGAATCTTTTTATATAAAAATTATGCTTGTGCCTTATGGTAGGAATTATATCGATATGAAAAATATCGCCCTAACGCAAAATCTGCCTAGTGGCTGGGAAATCGAAAATACGCGCCTAAATAATGACGCCGAGCCAAACGCCGTAGCGATGAATAACAGCAAGGTGAGCTACACTGATATACGCGATGATAAGATTATGTGGTTTTTTGACATTTATGAATCACAGGTGGTTTATGTGAAAGTAAATGCCGTAACACCGGGCGAATACACGCTACCAGCGGCATTCGCGGAGGCGATGTATGATGGAAGTTATAGTGCAAGTTCGGAGAGTTTTAGGGTGCGCGTAGTGGCGAAGTAAAAAGGCGCGAGTGTGGCAATTTGTCTTTAGAATTGCATTCCGCAGATTTTGGAATTTTCGGGGTTTCGCAGACGCCAAGTCTAGCCTCAACCCCAAAAATCCCCAAAAAACTTCACAACCTCCTGAATCGTCATTGCGAGGCGATTTATCGCCGAAGCAATCCAAAAGTCGCCAACCTCGTCATTATGAGACTTGCTGTTAGGAAAGTTGTGGCAATCCACAACTTAACATCATAGATTGCTTCGATTTTCTAACGAAAATCTCGCAATGACAAGTGGAAATTCGCACAAATCACCAAATCAATCCAAACGGAAAATCCCAAAAATTTGTGATAAAATCACACTTTTAGATTTAGACTGCAATAGGATTTATTTTTGAAAATACTAAAATCTTTAAAGACATTTTTGCATAAAATAAGGACACAATTTTCCACAAAATTTCCACGAATCCACGCGCGATTTACAAAAATTTCTGCTAGATTCAAGCAATTTGGGCGAATCGGCATTCGAATCAAAGCGCGATTTAAAGAGCATTTACCACGAATCCGTGCACGATTTTACACCCTAACTACGCATTTTTACCCCAAAAATCACCCTTTTAGATTCGCGCTCCTTTGCATTACCTTGCTTATTTTCACATATAGCGCGATTTTGTTTTTTAGCTTTAATCCACAGGGCGACCCCTTTAATGCGCGGTATTCTAAAGCGACTTTTGATAGAAATGGCGAGATTTTAAGCGTGTTTTTGAGTGCGGATTCGCAGTGGCATATCAAGGCGACAAAGCCACTTGGCGAGAAACTCACTCGCGCGATTATCGTTTATGAGGATAAGCATTTTTACTCGCATTTTGGCTTTGATTTGGGTGCGATGGCGCGGAGTTTTTGGCGCAATCTCACAAGCGAAAAACGCAGTGGCGCAAGCACCATTACAATGCAGACTATCAAGCTACTGCGGGGCGATTCGCGGACTTATTTTAATAAATATAGGGAGCTGATTTTCGCGCTAAAACTTGAATGGCGATACAGCAAAGATGAGATTTTGTTGCTATATGCCAATAATGCCCCTTATGGTGGAAATATCGTGGGTGTGGAGAGTGCTGCGCGGTATTATTTTGGCAAGTCGCCACAAAATCTCTCGTGGGGACAGGCGGCACTTTTGGCTGTGCTGCCCAATGCGCCGGGCTTTATGCACCTGCAACGAAACACAAAGCGACTTTTGCAAAAGCGCGATAATTTGCTAAAAAAGCTAAACGCACAGGGCGTCCTCGATGATGATAATCTCAAACTTGCGTTAAGCGAGGGTTTGCCAAGCATTAGGCGTGAGAAAAATGTCGCGCCACATTTATCTTTGCGCCTTGCGAATCTTAATGTGAGTGCGAATAAAAATGCGAATGTCGGCGCGAATCAAAAGGCGAATCGCAATTTTGGTGCAAATCAAGGCACGAATCCAAGCGCAGATTCGCAAAATGCGCTAGATTCCACGCCAAATATCTACACCACAATCGACAAAACGCTTCAGCTACGGCTAGAATCCGCGCTTAAAAATTATCATCAAAGGCTAAAAAATTTAGGCATTCAAAATGTCGCGGCAATCATCGTAGATACGCCCAGCAGGGAGGTTTTGGCTTATGGTGGGTCGCAGGATTTTTTTGACATTGAGGGCTTTGGGCAAATTGACGGCATTACCGCAAAGCGCAGTGTCGGCTCGGTGCTAAAGCCCCTGCTGTATGCGTTATCAATCGATAGTGGGCTAATTGTCCCACAATCCAAACTCATTGACGCGCCCACGCTTTGGGCGAATTTCAAGCCACAAAATGCGAGTAAAAAATTCTACGGCTTTGTTTCTGCGCAAGTCGCGCTTATTCGTTCGCTAAATGTGCCCTTTGTCGCGCTGTTGCAGGATTATGGTTATGAGCGATTTTTTTATGATTTGCAAAATATTTTGGGCTTTGATGATAATAATTTCGAGCGGTATGGGCTGAGCTTGATTTTAGGCACAAAAGAGTTTAGCGTGGAGGATATAGCAAAGATTTATGCAGGGCTAGGAAATTATGGCGAATTTAGCGACTTAAAATATTTAAGCGATTCTAGTGGCAATTCGCCTTTAGAATTACATTCCGCAGATTCGTCATTGCGAGGCGTTGAAAACGGCGAAGCAATCCACGAATTAAAAAATGGATTGCCACGATTCGGCTACGCCGAATCTCGCAATGACGGCGTGGGCGATTCATACAAATCACCAAAGATTTATAGCCCAAACAAGCAATTTATCTCCAAAGGTGCGAGTTTTCTAACCCTTGAGGCATTGCGTTTGCTAGATAGGCTAGGCATCGAAAATTACTACAAAAATCAAAAGATTTTTTCGTGGAAAAGTGGCACGAGCTACGGGCGTAAGGACGCTTGGGCAGCTGGGACTTCGCCACGATATAGCATTGTCGTATGGGCTGGAAACTTTGATGGCAGCGCGAATCCAAATCTTTTTGGCGTGAATATCGCTGGGGATTTGCTTTTTAATATTTTGGGCGAGTTAGGCGACTTGGGCGGGGCGTTTGCAGAGCCACAGGACGAACTAAAGCGCATTAAAATCGATGAAATCACGGGCTATGCGTGGGATTCGCGCTATGAGGGCATAAAATCGCGTGAGGTTTTGTATCCTAAAAATGCCAAGCCACTGCGAAAATCGCCGTTTTTGAAAAATGTCTTTGTGGATAGCAATGGCGTTGAGGTGGATTCGCAAAGCGGGGATTTTATCGGCACAAAGGCAGTTACAAAGCTAAATCTGCCCATAAATTTGCTTGATTTTTATAGGGAGCAAAATAGGGACGAATCTATCGCGAATGTGGCAAATCAAATGGGCGCGAATCGTGGCTTAAAAAGCCCAAATAAGCGCAGCTTAAAGATTCTCTACCCTAAAAATGGCATTAAAATCACGCTTACCAAAGACTTTGAGGGCGAAAACGCGCTTTTGGCGCGAATCGCAAATCTAAATAATAACGAGATATTTTGGTATTTGGATAGGGAGTTTATCGGCGTAGGGGCGCAAAAAGTCCGTCCGCTGAGCGTGGATTTGGGTAATCATACGCTGACGATTATTAGTGGAGATGGAGAGAGCGATAGCGTGGATTTTATCGTAGAATAGCGTGTTTGTCTTTTTGTGATAAATCGGGGAGTTTAAATAAAGAAACTTCGGCTTCGCCTTGTTTTGCCACTCGCTTCGTCAATGAACCATTAGTCCTATTTCCTCGCTCGTGGCTACACAACCCCGATTTCTCATCAAAAATACTTTCACGCCAAATTTTATTTAAATCAAAATGCTTGTTAATTAAATGGTTTGTAAGATTATAAAAAGTGTAGATAAAGCCTACACCTGAAACGCTCAATGAAGAAGCTGACCTAATTTATGGGATAGGAAAACAAAAAGATAGGTTAATTACCATTCTAAAAGTTGAATACTTACTAAAAAGGGCTTTCTAAAGATTACAAATTTATTTTGGAGGGG
>JBNMKJ010000038.1:0-20846 GCA_050874285.1 Helicobacteraceae bacterium
CGAGCTATCGCTCTCGCAAATCCTTGCGGATTGTGATTACGCTAAAGCGAATCAGCTATAAATTAAATGTGAATCTTATAAATTGGTTTTGCGAATCAACTATGAATCTAGCGTCAAATTAAAATTTTTCGTCATTGCGAGGCGAATAGTAGATTCGCCGAAGCAATCCAAAAAAATAAAGCCAAATAGATTGCTTCGTCAGCTTCGCTTCCTCGCAATGACGAATCTACCCACCTTGTCATTGCGAGAATCCGCATCAGTGGATTCGTGGCAATATAGTGCTACTTCGTCATTGCGAGATTTGACGCAGTCAAGGTGAAGCAATCCACAAATACAAATAAATGTATATAAACCATAATATCGTAAAATGAATCTAATAGATTGCTTCGTTCGTTTCACTCACTCGCAATGACGAGTTTTGTCCCTCCACTTTGTCGCATTTGCAATGACAAGCAATCATCATCGCAAGGATAAAACCAAAATCCACACCTTAAAAAGATGACACCTTGACATAATCCTCAAATCCTAGTCGCAAGATTCCATCTACTGAATCGATATAGCTCCTATATGGCGAATGCAGATTCATCAAAGCGTGAGCATAAAATTGCTGTGAAATGTCTTTTTCGCGCATTTTTTTCAAATTTAGCAACATCATATCTGGGTTAAAATAAACCCTCCTATCAAAATGTTTGCAAAAGTTTTTTATCTCATCATCTTGCTGTATATACAAAAATATGGAACTATCATCTAAAATCTTATGTGTGCTATTATTTTTACTGACAATAGCAAAGCAATCCTCAAAATCCAAATCATCGAAAATCTTGCTAACACAAGCCTTTGCCACCACACTTTCAGCCAAAAATAGACAGCTATCCAGATTCACAAAAATATCTTGCAAAAATAGCTTATACAGATACGCTCCACCGGGCGATGCCGATTTATAATGGCTTTGATAAAAATTTAGTTTCTCTTTATCCGCGCGTCCAAGATTTGGGCTGTGAAATAGCAAATTAAATTGCCTTTTTTGCTTTACTTGTAAGCTACCCCCCCCCCCCATTGAGTTAGCATATTTTTCATATTTTTATCTACAAATACGCCATCTTTTCTATTGTATTGTTTTACTAGCGCTCTAAAATCGTCCTTTCTATCTTTGCTAATATTAAAATCCAAAATGTGAAAATTTATGACATTATCAGTTTGGACATTTTTGAGTATCGATGATATACTAGAAGCCAAACGACTAGCTACATAATCACTACCACAATACACAATATCATAACTTCTCATATTGACCTCCTTGTAAAATTTTAATCATTAGTATTTTAAGACGATTTAGTTTAATTTTTATTTAAAGATTTTTTAAAGAAAACTTAAATTTTTGTGGATTCAAATGCAAAGTCGCAATATGGGAAAAAACATAAAGTAAAGTTTTTATATTTGCCTATATTGTGGTATTTATCGTAATTTTATTGTCAAAAAAATATTATTTATGAATTTGCAAATGTTAAAAATGTGCCAAAATAAGCCAAAAACTCAAATAGTGCATTTTTGAGTATAAAAGTAACATATATCAAAAAATATAGCAAATTTTTTTAATGATTTCACAATGATTTCACAATTTTTCTAAAATTTTTGTATTTTTTTGTAATTTTTGAATGAATCGAGGTGGATTGCTTCGTGCTGTCGCACTCGCAATGACGACTCTATTACCACTTCGTCATTGCGAGAATCTGCGTCAGCAGATTCGTGGCAATCTATGAATTCAAATAAATCCACAAACAAATCAAATGAGTCTAATGAATCTAAAAGCGATTCAAATAAATCTCAGTGGATTGCTTCAGCATTTACAATGCCTCGCAATGATGAAATATAAAGTCATTGCGAGTGAGTGAAACGAACGAAGCAATCTATTTTAATTTATTATTTTGGATTGCTTCGGGCAAAGCCCTCGCAATGACGAAAAAATAAATTTTAGAATCGCAATCGAAGTATTTGCAGTGTGGCTTTTGTAGTTTTTAGTGAATCAACACAAGGATAGCGGACTTAGTGTCCGTGCCTTGTGGAGATTCATTAAAACTGCAAAATCACATACCCAAAGACAAATTGCCCTTTTACCACCCACTTTGCACTGCAATCGCCGTTGCAATCGCCACCACTATATCATCATTATTCACAATCTCGCTAGGCATTAGCTCTGCCATTTTGCTCTCTAAATACGAAGTGTCAAAATTGCCCTTGCGGAAGTCCTTATCACGCGCGATATTTAGCAAAAATGGGATTGTCGTTTTAATTCCGCGAATCTTAAATTCCTGCAACGCGCGGATTAGCTTATTTACCGCCAAATCATAGCTACTAGCACGGACGATTAGCTTGGCAATCATCGAGTCATAATTTGGCGGAATCACATAGTCCTTATAAACCGCGCTATCGATTCGCACAAAAGGTCCCAGCGCAGGATAGTAAGCCGTGATTTTGCCCGGACAAGGGATAAAGTCATTTGCCACATCTTCGGCGTTTATGCGCACTTCAATAGCGTATCCTTGATGAATCACCTCGCTTTGATTTAAATCCAAAATCTCCCCCGCAGCACAACGAATCTGCCGCCCGATTAAATCAAAATTTGTGATTTCCTCTGTAATGCCGTGCTCGACTTGGATTCGCGTATTCATCTCCATAAAATAAAAGTTCCCCAAATCATCAACCAAAAATTCTATCGTCCCCGCGTTTGTGTATTTCGCTGCTTTTGCCGCAGCCACTGCCACCGCGCCCATTTTACGGCGCAAATCAATGCTCATCGTAGGGCTTGGGGCGATTTCGACTAGCTTTTGATGACGCCGTTGAATCGAGCAGTCGCGCTCTAGCAAATGCACGATATTGCCGTAATTATCGCCGATGATTTGAAACTCAATGTGCTTGGGATTTTCGATATATTTTTCCATAAAAACTTCATCATTTTTGAAAAATATCATCGCCTCTCTTTTACACGCAGCGAAATTTTCCTCAATCTCGCTATCGCCTCGCACCACGCGAATCCCGCGCCCACCGCCACCATTACTCGCCTTTAAAATCACAGGATAGCCGATTTTATTAGCAATAATCTTTATTTCATCAATCGTGTGGCTATTTAGTGGCTCAGTCCCCGGCACGATAGGAATCCCATTTGCCTTCATCAGCTCCCGTGCGGCGTTTTTATCGCCCATTTTGGCAATCACGCTATAATCGGGTCCAATCCACACAAGCCCAGCTTCTTTGACTTTCCTAGCAAATTCCGCATTTTCGCTTAAAAAACCATACCCCGGGTGAATCGCCTCCGCACCGCAGGATAGCGCAACATCGATGATTGCATCGCCGTCTAAATAGGCTTGGAGCGCATCTTGGCTCACTTCGTAGCTTTCAGTCGCCATTTTGATATGAAGCGAATCTCTGTCAGCGCGTGAATAAATCGCCACGCTATGAATGTGCAAATCCCTACACGCGCGGATAATGCGAACGGCGATTTCGCCACGATTTGCGATTAAAATCTTTGAAAACATTGCTTTGTCCTTACTTTTTGTGGATAATTTTAGATTCGCTATCTTACTAAAAATCGCTTAAAATATGTGTAAATATGCGCGAATCTTTTGGGCGAATCACACCAAATCTTACTTTTTGCTACGCTTGGGCAAATGGATATTTCGCGCTTTTTTAAGCCTAGAAATAATACTTCACGCCCACACTTGCGCTAATGTAGCTCTCTCCTATCTCACGCTCCACGCCAAGCGTCTCAACGCTAGATTTGGCAATAGTCATTTTATAGCCCACATTTGCCGTGATATTTAGCGCATTTTTGATTACCGCAAAATCCCCGCCCACAAGGAATTGCAAGTAGTTTTTATAGCCCTTGTATTTGGAAAATTCAAATTTTTCGCTATCGCCTACAAAGCTCATATTTAAGCCATTTGAGGCGTTTAGCACAAACTGCTCGAATCGAATCTGCGCGAATAAATAGTAGTATTTTTTCAAAAATAGCCTGTATTCCGCGCCTAAATCCAAGCTCATTTCAACGCTATGTTGCGAATCCACCGCGTGGGCGTATTTGCCACTCTCAGCGTAGCTTGGCGTGGTGGCGTAGTAGAGATTTAGCCCACCAAAGGGCTTAAAAAACTGCGTTTTATAGACATTGAAAAGATAGCCGTATTCGACATTTGCACTTAGCCCAAAGCTACTAAACTTCGCGCTTTGCGTGTTTCCAAGCATTTGCGTGGCGTATTCTGTTAGCGCGTAGTTGAGATTTAGCCCAAAGTCGATTTCATTATTTAGCACAAACGCCCTGCCATAGCCACCTACGCCGATATTGTGCGCCTTGCTGACATTGGCATAAGAGAGATTCGCGCCAACGATAAATCTATCGCCGATTTTGGTGTCATATCCTGCCACTAGCCCATAGGCGTTAGTTTTGATACCGCCAAAGTCGCCGAAAATCCCAAAAATCGAGGCGTAGAGATTATTTTCATAATCAAGTAGCTGATTATATTTGAGTTTGGCGGCTTCCATTTCCTCTCTTTGCTCGGCGCGTAAGTCTTCGAGTGTGAAAGTGGCAGAGTCATCGATAGATTCATAATACTCCACTTCGTCATTGCGAGATTTTACTAGATAAAATCGTGGTAATCTATTTTCTAGATTGCTTCGGTCGCCCTGCTCCCTCGCAATGACGGATGGGCGAGTGGATTCGTCATATTCTACTTCGTCATTGCGAGGGTGCGAAGCAACCGAAGCAATCCAGTTGATATTTGTGGATGGTTGCTTCACTTCGTTCGCAAATTCTACGAATTGCCACGACTTGTCTAAAGGCAAGTCTCGCAATGACGAGGAGTGGGTGGATTCATCGCTTGAATCGCTAAAATTTGCAAATCTTATAAGCGGATTTTTGGGCTTTTTAGTATTTAGTGAAAATCGATAATTTGGTTCTACCATATCACTAAAAGCTAATTTTTTGGGCGTGGCGTGTTTGTTTAGGCGATTTAGCGTATTTAGCGAAGTCGCAAGATTTAGGTGCGAATTTTTGGTGTGATTCGTGGCGATTGTCGCGTTGCTTTGCTGTAACTCGGTGGCGACACGCGCGGGATTTGAGATGATATTAGACAGCACCTCGCTATTATCAATCCTTTTTAGTGCGTCAAGCTGATTGGTAGTCTCACCAAGCGTTTGAAGCGCGGAGGCGGAAAGTAGCGTCCTTAAAGGCGCATTTGCATTGTCAATCGCTGTGCTAATAATGATATATTTACTGCTAGTGTCGTATTTCGTGGTAAATTTTAGATTCGTGGAATCCGATAAATTATTTTGCACATTGCTTATGATTGTGAGTTGATTAAGATTCGTGGGGCTTGAATCGCTCTTAATCACTTTATACTCCGCGCCAAAAACAAGTGGGGCGAGTGAAAAATCCATATTTAGCGTGGATTGATTCGCGGTAATCGTTATATTATTTAGATTCAAGTTCCCATTATTGCCGTTGATATAATTCACAATGCCATTTCCCCACTGAAAACTTTGCGCGGTAATGCTTCCGCCACTATACGCGGTAATGCTCCCGCCGTTGTTATTTAGCAGTTTCGTAGCACTCAAACTACCACGAATCGCTTGAATTAGCCCCGCATTCGTGAGATTCTCGCTCTCCAATGCTCCGCCCTCAATGCTAATAACGCTACTATATTTTGTGCCACTCGAATCGCTTTGCGATTGATTCGTAAGCGTGGCGATAGTCGCACTCCCCAAAATAATAAGAT
This sequence comes from Helicobacteraceae bacterium, assembly GCA_050874285.1. Lineage (GTDB taxonomy): Bacteria > Campylobacterota > Campylobacteria > Campylobacterales > Helicobacteraceae > NHYM01. The sequence goes on from JBNMKJ010000038.1 coordinate 5,766, forward strand.
TTGCCCCCTTATAATCCTTGCCTATCGGCTTATCATCTTTGTCTTTATTTTCAATCTCACGCACTTTATTGGTAAAAGTCGCGGAAGTCGTCCCGCCATTTATGGAAAAATTCCCGCCCTCATTGGTAATCGCACCGCTTATCGTGCCACCGCTTAGCGTAAAATTGCCGTTATTTTTAAGTGTGTTTTCAATCGTCCCGCCACTCATATTAAAGCTACCGCTGATATTTTCCACACTGCCCCTTATCGTGCCATCTTTTAGCGCAATCACACCATTGCCCTCATTTTTTAACGCCTTGCTATTGACATTAAATTCCCCGCCATTTATTGTCAAATAGCCCGTGTTGCTAAAGTCAATCTTTGAATCCACTTTGCCACCACTCTCAAGTGTAAAAAATCCCCCTGCGTTTTGGGCGACTAGGCTAATCGTATAAGTTTTATTGCTGTCGCCATTGCATTTATAGTTGTCGCTTTTATCATCGCATTTTATGGTTGCAGTTCCGCCGTTTATCGTTAAAGTGCCTTTGATTAGCGCAGTTGCCAAAATCCCATTTGTGAATCCCTGTGTGGTTATTGTGGATTCAAGCGTCAATTTACTTGCGCTATTGGCGTAATAATTGCCAAAACTTTTGACGCTTAGATTCGCCAAATCGCCACTGCCACCGCTATTTTTGATAGTAAGATTTGCGTGGTTGTTAAATGTCATATCGCCATTAAAAGTGCCTGTGAAATTGCTAAAAGTGCCGTAGTGATTAAAAATCCCACCGCTAATCGTGCCACCGCCCGATAATGTGCCGTAGTTATAGAGATTCGCACTCGAATCTAGCTTAAGATTCGCGCCACTTTGCAAATCTAAAGTTCCACTATTATAAAGCATTGTTTTGATTGTAGTATTTCCGCCGTTTTTTAGCGTTAGATTCGCGGTATTCACTAATTCCGTAATATTATTTGTCCCACCTGAAATAGTCGCTACGCCTTTAGTATTGGAAAAAGCGGTGATTGTATTTGTGCCACCGCTAATATTTAGATTCGCGGAGTTCGATAAATTTGTAATATTATTTGTGCCACCTGAAATAGTCGCCGTGCCGTTAGTATTTCTTAAATCTGTAATCTCATTTTTTGTCCCACCGCTAATAGTTAGATTCGCGGTATTCGATAAAGTCGTAATGGTATTTGTCCCACCGCTAATTGTTGTAGTGCCTTGCAAATTACTTAAATAGTCGATTTTATGTGTGCCACTGCTAATAGTAAGATTTGCATTATTAGCGTTATTCAATAAACTTTTTATATCACTATTCCCACCTTTAAATTCTGCTTTAGATTTATTTTCAAGTGTTTTAATGTCTAATTTTCCACTGCTTTCTAGTGCTAGATACCCATTATTACTTAACATTCCAGCGGTAAAAGTCCCACTACTGCTAACTTTAATGCCATATTGTGTAGCGTTACCATTACCAGCATTATTGACAATGACATTGCTTTGAAATGTCCCGCCACTTACATTTAGATTCGCATTGCCTTGCAGATTGAGACTGCCCATATTATTGCTATTGCTGTCATAGTTGACACTAGTAGTCCCACCTGAAATATTAAAAGTCAAACCATTTGCAATTAGCTCACTAACATTTTGCGCGAAAGTTAGTGTAAGATTACCATCGCTAACTGATAGCGTATTAGAGCCACCTGAGCCCTTTAAAGAGACATTATCTTGCTTTAATTCGTAGCTATATGAATCTGAATCGCTTTTTACATCAGTGCAATTTAGAGTGTCATTTTTAGTGCCATTTAGAGTGCAATTCGCCCATAGCGCATTTGCGCTGATATAGATTCCAAGCGGAATCCATAGGGCTTTCACGCTTACTCGCTCCGTAAAGTCGCTAGGGGATTGATTTGCGCGGCTTTTTTGCTTGGGTAAAATGACGATAGCAAAACCACTGCGATTCCACCTAAAATAATTAGCGTAAAATCCACCGCGGATAAATGCAAGGGCAGTTTTGAGCTACCATAGACATCGGCGGGGAGAGAGATTATAGGGAATGTCGATAGCAAAAATAGCACCACACCAGCCAAAATCACGCCAAAGATGATTCCGCCAAAGCCAATCGCATTGCCTAGCCAAAAAAATGTCTTGCGAATGTCTTTTTTACTCGCACCCAGCGACAGCAAAAGCGCAATCTCTCTGCGCCTAGTCATTATCACCATCATAAGCGAACTAATGATATTTAAAGACGCCATTATGATAATAAGCATTAGCACGATGAAAAGGGCGCGTTTTTCTAATGCAATCGCGCTAAAAAAGTTGCCATTTTGTTGCCACCAGCCCACGATTCCCACGCCACTAGGAAGCGCGGATTTTAGTGCCTCAATATCGCTAGTGGGATTCGCCGAATAGATATGAATGCCGTCATACACGCGCGAATCCACATCGCGAATCTTTTGCAACTCGCTAATGTCAATATACATATAGCCCTCATCATAGGCATTTAGCCCAGAGCTAAAGACGCCATCAAGCGAAAATCGGCGCATTTGCGGGGTAAGCGCAATGCCAGTGGCTTGAAGTTGCGTGAAAATAATCGTTACCTTAGAGCCAATGCCCACAGGCACGGAGTTTAGCGTAGAATTTAGCGTGGCGTTTCTAATGGCGCGTTCGCCCAAAATAATGGTGCTTTTGGTAAATGGTAGATTTTCGTTTTTCTCGCGCAGGACTTTGTTTATCGCTATTTCGCGCTCCCAGTCAATGCCAAAAATAAGCCCAGCATTTAGGTTGCTACCTAGCTTTGCCGCGCCTTGTGAGCGCAAATATGGGCTAAACTTCAAATGCGGAAATTTGGACTCTAAATCCGCCAAAAGCGCGGAATCTACGGCGTTGCGTTGTGTGGCAAAAATAGTGAGCGGATAATTCATCACAAAAAGTCGCTCCTCAAAATGGCGAATCATACCCTCCATAATCGCCATAGCCACAATTAGCACCATAATCCCCACGCCCACGCCCAAAAACGCCAAAATCGCGGTAATGGAAATAAATGGCTGCGTCCTATCGAATCGCAAATATTTTGAAACTAGGAATCTAAAAAGCAAGGTGCGTCCTTTATGCAAAAATCTCTTTTAATTTACGCGCAAAATTTTCAATCGGCTCTAAGTCTTTTAAATTTAAAGTGAGTTTGAAATTCGCTTGATTATGCGGATTCATCGCTACGATTTGCTTTTGTTTGTCATCAACATTAAGATAAAATTTTCTTGTTTTGTGGTTGTAGATTTTCTCACCACTAATGATTTTAAAAAACGCCGCTTTCGCGCTCAAACCCACGCAAATGATATATTTGCAATTATAATTTGGATTTATGCCACAAAACTGAAATGTATTGTTTTTTAGCCCTTTTCGCGCGGTTTTTATCTCAATTTTCGTGCCGTCCATCAAGCAAATATCAAACTCATCGTGAATTACTTCGCCAAAATCTTGCATTTGCAAACCCAAATCTACAAACACCATTTTTACAAATTTTTCGCCAATTTGCCCGATAGCATTACCTTCAAAACCATTGATTTTATCAAAGATTCCGCTCTCTTTAAATTGGGCTAATTCCGCGTATTTTTCTTCAATTAGCCCTTTTAGTATTGCGTTTAGATTCATCGCGCAAATCCTTTATCTTGCAAAAGCTGAAAAATATGGCTTTTACCAATGTGATAGCAACCATTTGTCGCTTTTGTCGAGTAGCGTAGCCAATCCGCGCTTTTAAAAAGCCTATCTAGCTCATCTTTGCGCGATAAATCATTATAAATAATGGCGATTCCGCTTTTGTATTTGACTTTTTCAAAGCTATCTACGACTTCATTTTGCTTGAAAAAAGTCGAGCTTAGGTAAAAATCCGCCTTTTTGTTGAAAATCCACTCTTTGCCACATTCTCGATTTTTTGCTAGGCTTACGGTTACGACTTTTAGAATCTCGCTAAACGGCTCTTTGCCACTATCTTTATACCAGCTAAATTCGCGCTTTTGGCTTTTGTGATTTTTGCTATAAATTTGAAAGCAACAATGCACATCGGCGTCCTTGCCACTAGGCGTATAAAAGCTATTTTTAGGCAACACTTCCTCATAGAGCAAATGCAAATGCTGTGGGACTCGGTAGCGAATCGAGCCTTTGCCCAAACTTTGAAAAAACATAGGCAAAATAAAAGCAATAAAATCCGCATTTTGCGCGTGTTTGATAAATTCTAACGCCAAAACGCCACGATGCCCAAAAGGTGGATTGCCGATAACAATAAAGGGCTGACTTGTTCTGTTTGGAGATTCACTTGGCAACACATAATTTAAAAAATCACTCTGTATCGTGTCAAATTCTGTGGGCTTTATGTCAATTCCTATTTTATTTTGTGGCAAAAGTTTGAAAAACGCGCCATTTCCTACGCTTGGCTCAATCCAGCAAAATTTTGCCAAATCCTCTTTTTGCCCCACGATTTGACAAAACCTATCAAAAAGTTGCTTTGCAATCTCGGGCTTTGTAAAGTATTCATCAAATTTATTTTTGGCATTATCTTTCATCAAATTGCCATTTGTGTATTTAAAAACTTTATCAGCTTTTAGCCCCAAAGTCATTGCGCTAATTCTCCCACTTTGGGTCCGCTTTTTCCGTGGCATAGCTTATATTTTTTGCCACTTCCGCACGGGCAAGGGTCATTTCGCGCGATTTTTTTGGAGCGAATCGGCTTTAGTTTCCCGCTATCACTGCCATCGCTGTCTTTATTAAACTCGACATTATCGTTTTGTGATTCCATAGATTCAAGCATTTGTCGCGCTCTTTCCTCGTCCTCATCGCTTTTTGCGCGAAGTTTGATGATATGAATCATTTTTGCGCTATCCATTTTTAAGCTATCTTTTAGCTCTAAAAACAAATTGTAACTTTCCTTTTTATACTCAATTAGCGGGTCTTTTTGATTGTATCCGCGCAAACCAATGCCCGTTTTTAGATTGTCCATCACATACAAATGCTCTCTCCACGAGTTATCAAGCACCTGCAAATATATGATTCGCTCAATCTCACTGCGCTGCTCTTTATCCAAAACACTCATTTTAGATTCATAATTTTGCGCTATTTGCGCCAAAAGACACTCTTTTAAGTCCGCTAGGCTCGAATCTTTAGGCGCATTTTTGATTTCCACACCAAATTGCTCCATAATTTGCGATTCTAACGCCTCAAAATCGCTGACATTTCCGCTCTCCAAATCCATAAGATTGCTTACAATACTATCTAGCGCAAATTCCCTATCCTCCGCGATTTTATGGCTTAAGTCGTAGTTTTCATCAAGTAATCGATTGCGGAATTGATAGATTAGCTTTCGTTGCTCATTTGCCACATCATCGTATTCTAGGATATGTTTGCGCGATTCAAAATGCAAATTTTCCACCTTTTTTTGCGCATTTTCAATAGAGCGCGTGATAAAGGAGGATTCGATATGTTCGCCGTCTTTTAGCCCTAGCTTTTCCATAACGCCTTTTATTTTATCACTACCAAAGATTCGCAAAAGCGAATCTTCTAGGCTCAAATAAAACTGACTTGCGCCCGGGTCGCCCTGCCGTCCGCTTCGTCCGCGTAGCTGATTGTCAATCCTGCGCGATTCGTGTCGCTCCGTGCCGATGATATAAAGTCCGCCTAGCTCTCGCACACTTTCCTCAATCTTTATATCCACGCCTCGCCCAGCCATATTTGTGGCAATGGTTACCACGCCTAGCTTTCCAGCGTCTTTTATGATTTCTGCTTCTTGCGTGTGATTTTTGGCGTTTAGGACATTATGCGGGATTCGCGCTTTTTTTAGTAGCTCGTGGAGTTTTTCGCTTTTTTCGATACTCGCTGTGCCTATCAAAATAGGCACACCCTTTTTATATAGGGCGATGACTTGAGCGCAAACGGCGTCAAACTTTTCCTTTTCGCTTTTGAAAATCAAATCATTGTAATCCTTGCGGATATTTGGCACATTTGTAGGAATAGAGACAACATCTAGCTTGTAGATTTGCAAAAACTCACTCGCCTCCGTTTGCGCCGTGCCTGTCATACCTGAGAGTTTTTCATACATTCTAAAATAATTTTGAAAGGTAATATCCGCCAAAGTTTGGCTCTCTTCGCGAATATCCACCATTTCCTTTGCCTCAATAGCTTGGTGCAATCCCTCGCTAAATCGCCGCCCCTCGCTTAATCGCCCTGTAAATTCATCAACGATAATGACTTCATTATCGCGCACGACATAATCTTTGTCTTTTAAGAAAAGATAATTTGCCTTTAGTGCTTGGTCTAGGTGGTGGGCTAGTGCGGCATTTTCAATATTGTAGAGATTTTCGACATTAAATAGCTCTTCGGCTTTTTTAATGCCCGATTCGCTAATCATAATGGCGCGATTTTTCTCATCTACACTAAAATCCATATCTTTTGTCAGTTTTAACGCCACAGAATTGGCAAGTCCGTAGTTTTCTAACTTGCGATTGGCTGGACCAGAGATGATTAAAGGCGTCCTAGCCTCATCGATAAGAATCGAATCCACCTCATCAACAATGGCAAAAAAATGCTCTTTTTGGAATTGGTTTTTTAGGCTAAACTTCATATTGTCGCGCAGATAGTCGAATCCAAATTCGTTATTTGTGCCATAGATTATATCACACGCATATTGCGCCATTTTGCTCTCATCATCGCGCTCTTCGCCCGTAATCACGCCGACTTTATAGCCCAAAAATTCATACAAAACGCCCATTTCATTTGCGTCTCTTTTGGCAAGATAATCATTTACCGTTACGATATGCACTTGTCGCCCTATCATCGCATTTAGCGCGACTGCCAAAGTTGCCACTAGCGTTTTGCCCTCGCCTGTTTTCATCTCAGCGATTTTACCCTCGTGTAGCACCATACCACCGATGATTTGCACATCAAAATGTCGCATTTTTAAGACGCGCTTTGACGCCTCGCGCGTGATTGCAAAAGATTCAGGGAGTGCGGATTCAAGCGCGGAAATGCCATTTTTATCAAAGTCATCTTTGGTTTTTGCGCGAAGATTCGCAAAAGCCTCTTGTAACTCTTTATCGCTTAGATTTTCAAATTTTGATTCGAGTGCGTTTATTTGCTCTAATTTTTTGCGGTATTCTTTTAGCATTCGCTCATTGCGCGTTCCTACGATTTTGCCTAAGACTTTTTTTATCATTTTCAATTCCTTAGCTTTGGGGCTTTGTAAAACGCGAATTTTAGCATATTTATTTTTAAAAACATAGATTCCACAAAAAAGCGCACATTTAAATTTGTTTTAATTAAAACAATGGCATAATTCGCACTTTTTAATTTCAATTTTTAAGGATAATTTATGGCAAATCATAAATCAGCAGAAAAGCGCATTCGCCAGACTTTGAAGCGCACAGAGCGTAATAAATACTATCGCACAAGGGTGAAAAATCTTACTCGCGCGTTAAATGAAGCAGTCGATTCAAATGATGTAGCAAAAGCACAAGAGGCGTTAAAAATCGCAAACAAGGACATTCATAGCTTTGTAAGCAAAGGGATTTTAAGCAAAAATACCGCTGCACGAAAAATCTCTAGGCTAAATGCTAGAGTGAAAAAAATCGCCCAAAAATAACGCCACATTCGGCTAGATTCGGCAAAATCATCAACTGCAAAAGTGCGGATTTGTAATAAATGACGGAAAAATTACTGCCACTTATCAAGCGATATGATGAAATCAGCGCGGAGCTAACCAAAAGCGAGGTTTTTAGCGACACTAAATTGCTCGGGCGACTAAGCAAAGAGCAAAGCGACTTAGAGGAAATCGCACTTAGCGCGAAAAAATACATTGAGATTCTAAAGCAAATCGATGAAAATAAGGCACTTTTAGATGACAAAGAGCTAGGCGAACTCGCAAAAGAGGAGCTAAAAAGCCTCGAATCTGCAAAATCACAGCTAGAGGACGAAATCAAAATCCTACTAATCCCTAAAGACCCCAATGGCAATAAAAATGTATTCCTAGAAATTCGCGCAGGGACAGGTGGCGATGAGGCGGGAATCTTTGTGGGCGACTTGTTTAAGGCGTATTGTCGCTATGCGGATTTACGCAAGTGGAGAGTCGAAATCATAAGCTCCAGCGAAAACAGCGTGGGCGGATACAAAGAAATCATCGCGCTAATTAAGGGCGAGGGCGTGTATTCGCGCCTAAAATATGAGGGTGGCACACACCGCGTCCAGCGCGTCCCCGAGACCGAATCACAAGGGCGCATTCACACTTCCGCCGTAACAATCGCCATAATGCCCGAAGTCGATGATGTGGAAGTAAGCATCAATCCAAATGACTTAAAAATCGATGTCTTTCGTAGTGGCGGACACGGCGGACAAAGCGTTAATACCACTGATTCAGCGGTGCGCGTAACGCACATTCCCACAGGCATTTCAGTCGCCATACAAGATGAAAAATCCCAGCACAAAAACAAAGACAAGGCGTTGAAAATCCTAAAAGCGCGAATCTATGAAATGGAGCTAGAAAACAAAGCAAAAGCAGAGGGCGCAAATCGCAAGGAGCAAGTCGGCAGTGGCGATAGAAGCGAGCGAATCCGCACCTATAACTACCCGCAAAACCGCCTAACCGACCATAGAATAAATCTCACGCTGTATAGCCTAGAAGAGATTATGTTATCAGGCAATCTAGATTCTATAATCGACCCACTTATCGCTCACGCTCAAAGTGAAGCGATGAGTGCGAATTGAAAAAATAGCAAAATAAATAATTTTTAAGTGATTTGTTGTAATTTTTGTCATTTTTGCATTTTTTTTCACAAAATTTTGACATTTTAAGCGAATTTTAATGCGTAGTAGATAGCATTGCGTTTTCATTTTTTTATACAAATTTCATCACAAAGGATTAGATTATGACAAAATTTTTGCGAATCGCTCTGCTAGTATTTAGCCTTAGCAGTGTCGCAAATGCCGAGCAAAGCGGTGGATTTTTGGGGCTAGAGGCTGGATATGCCACAATAAATGTGCCTTTTGATTTTCATCTAAAAAATACACAAAATGTTATACAAACACAACTATCGGGGAATTTTAATGGTGGCGGTGTAGCCTTTGGATTCACAGGTGGATATAAGCAGTTTTTTTCTCCATACTTTGGACTTCGCTATTATGGAAATATAAATATAGTAGTAGGAAAAGTTAGCCCAAAAATTACTAAACGCAGTGGGCAAACTCTAACTTTAGATGCTGGGGATAATCGCTCTGTAATGCTTGTAAATTATGCTCTTAATATGGATGTGCTAATAAATTTCATCGCTAGAGAAAAAAATCGCGTTGCTGATTTTGGAATGTTTGCAGGTATAGGCTTGGGGGGGAACAACTGGAGCGGACAAGCGATAAATGATATTGATTATTATATAAATGAACGCGAAAAAGATTACCAACAACCTCTTGGTTGGAAAACAGCAAGAAACTTTTTTGATTTTTCACTCAATGTGGGACTTCGCACTAATATCCTAGTAAATCACGGGCTAGAATTAGCACTTAGAATGTCAGTCAATGAAAATGCGTTTGTAAATAAAGAAAAACAAGGCAATAACAATCCAACCTTGATATTTAAAGTCAATACAAAAGCCCCAAGCTACAATATAGCCCTGCGCTATACCTATAGCTTTGGCAAAGCAAAAAAAGTCGTCCGCAAAGTTATCAAAAAGCGAAAGACAACTGACCCAACCACAACGCAACAAACCACAAATAACAGCGAAACACGCTAAGTTATAGTTGCAATAATGCGTCCATTGCAAGGGAGGGTATAACCCGTCCTTGCTATGGCTTTGCCCAAAACAATCCATCGCAACTTGTCATTGCGAGTGAATGAAACTAACGAAGCAAAATAGCACAACTCGTCATTGCGAGATTTTCGCAGAAAATCGAAGCAATCTATGCATTTATTTTTGTGGATTGCTTCGTTGTGTTCGCTTTGCTCACACTGCCTCGCAATGACGTTTCTACCTACCTTGTCATTGCGAGTGAGTGTAGCGAACGAAATCAAACCAACCTCAACTTGTCATTGCGAGGGTGAATCGTAGATTCGCCCGAAGCAATCCATACTTTTATTTCACAGATTGCCACGAATCGCTTCGCGATTCTCGCAATGACATTTGGGTGCATTTAATTGTCATTTGAGTCGCAAATGGTGTGGATTGCCACGAAAATCCTATGGATTTTCTTACAATGACAAATTAAGTGGAAATGCAGTCATTACAAAATGACAAGATTGATACCACTTCGTCATTGCGAGACTTTTTTAAAAAAGTCGAAGCAATCTACCATAAACTCGTCATTGTGAGTAAATGAAACTAACGAAGCAAACCAGCACAATTCGTAATTGCGAGATTTTCGCAGAAAATCGAAGCAATCTATGTATTTATTTTTATGGATTGCTTCGTTGTGTTCGCTTTGCTCACACTGCCTCGCAATGACGATTTTGCTTACCTTGTTATTGCAAGGAAGCGAAGCTGACGAAGCAATCCACACTTTTATTTTTGTTTTAGATTGCTTCGGCGAATCTATGATTTGCCTCGCAATGACGGAATTTTTGCCCTTAGATTCGTGCAATGAATCGCAATTCGTAGAATTTGCAAAAGAGACAGCTCGAAGTAACAATCGAAGTAATGGCGGAATTTATAAAATTCAAGGATTCGGCGCGGAAGTATCTTGAGTGGATTTCGTGGGTTGTGCAGTTGCGAACGAGGAAATAAGACTTGTTGTCTATTGACGAAGTGAGCAACAAATCTCCCGCGAAATCCACCAAGAGACAATCGCGCCCATTATTTTTTCGCTACACTTAATGCACTCGGTGCTTGAACGCTCGGCATAATCTCTATGCGATTCACATTTACGCGTTTAGGCTGATTTGCTATCCAAAAGACAGCCTCAGCAATATCGCAGGGCAATAATGGCTCTGTGCCCTCATACACGGCATTTGCTTTTGCCTCATCGCCTTTAAATCGCACCAGCGAAAACTCGCTTCCACCGCAAAGTCCGGGCTCCACATTACTTATGCGAATCCCTTTATCAAACAAATCCGCGCGTAGATTTAGGCTAAATTGCTTTACAAACGCCTTTGTCGCGCCATAGACATTGCCTCCCGGATATGGATAGCTACCTGCGATTGAGCCAATATTGATGATATGTCCGCTTTTTTGCGCCACCATTTGGGGCAAAAGCAAATGCGTTAGTCGCACCAAAGCCAAAATATTTACCTCAATCATTCGCTCCCAATCGCTCAAATCCGCCTTATCCGCGCTACTTAGCCCAAGTGCAAGTCCAGCATTATTTACCAAAATGTCGATTTTTTGAAACTCTGCACTTAAGTTCGCCAAAGCCTTTTTAATCGCCTCCGTGTCGCAAATATCTTGTGCGATGATTGCGACTTTATCGCTTCCGCACTCGCTTTGCAATTCTTTTAGCTTAGATTCACGCCGTGCTAACGCGATGACTTTATGCCCCGCTTTAGCGAATCTACGCACGATTTCCGCGCCAAAGCCCACACTCGCGCCTGTTACAAATACTACCATTACGAATCCTTTCTACCCTCAATCTTATCAAGCTGATTGATATTTAGCACAATAAATTTATACGCCACAAAAATCGTTAGAGGCCAAAATAGCAAAAATAACGCTTCCATAATCTATCCTTTTTTAGTAAGTGTGCGAATCATTTCGCATTTCATCTTTTGTGATTTTGACTTTATCCATTGCACGCCACACAAAGCTAATGTAAGCTAGGACGAACGGCACTAGCAAGGACACATAAGACATTACGCTTAGCGTGTAGTAGCTAGAACTAGCGTTTTTTATGCTTAGTGAGCTTTGCAAGTCGCTTAAGGACGGATAAAATACGCCCCCGCCAAGCCCCAAACTTAAAAACACCGCAAACACAGCCAAAACGCTCCCAAGCCCCAAGCTCCAAATCGCACAAGCGCATTTTTTAAACACTAGCAAGTAGATTCCAATCAATGCCAAAACCACGCCCAAAAGCAACACAACAAGAATAAGCGGATTATGGATAAACGCCCACAAATACGCATTTGATTCAATCGCCACTGCGCCATTTGAATCCACCACGAATCCATCTTTCAAACAAATCCACGCCAAAAATGCGATGAAAAATACCAAAAATAACGCGCTGTTTAGCAAAGATTTTTGCGCAATTTTGCTGTGAATCGCCAAATCGCTAATGTTGTTTCTAAAATACGCCAAAGCTAAGATTCGGCTTAAAAATACTAGCGCAAATCCCAAAAGATAATTAAATGGATTCGCCAAAAGCTCCAAACCTCTCCACGCACTTTGCCACGCGACAAAATTTTGCTCATTTAATACAAAATGCGAACCGCTAAAAAAGCTACTCACCGCGATTCCAATCAAAAAGACGCCAACAAAGCCATTGATTTTAAGGAAAATCTCAAAAGTCCTTGCGCCATAAGGATTGCCCTCTTTTTTGCGGTATTCATAGCTCACTGCTTGAATGATAAAGCAAAATAAAATCGCCAACCACGCCCAATATGCACCGCCAAAGCTCGTGCTATAAAAAAGCGGAAACGCCGCAAATGCCGCCCCACCAAAAAGCACCAAAGTGGTGAATCCAAGCTCCCACTTGCGCCCAAGCGAGTTTATAAGCATTGTCTTTTCTAAATCATTGTCGCTTAGCTCATCAATTAGGGTTTGTCCGCCCTGCACGAAAAACATAAACACAAGCAATCCGCCAAGCAAACTTAAAATCACCCACCAATAGACTTGTAATCCGCCTAATTCTAATCCAAAAAACATTTAAAATCCTTTCTTTATCGCGCTTATCATAATCTTTAGCTCGGCGATTAAAAGCGCGGTAAATAGTATTAGGAATAAGAAAAATGAGATTTTTACATTCACACTGCCTAGATTCGTGGCGGCGATTCCCACAGGCATTAAATCTTGTATCGCCCACGGCTGACGCCCGACTTCCGCGACAATCCACCCTGCCTCAGCAGCGATGAATCCAAGCGGAATGCAAAGCACACAAACCCACAAAATCTTTCTAAATCGCTCAATGTCATTTGCCATTGACAAATAAAGCACCACGATAAAAAGCACAAAAAATAACGAGCCTAACGCCACCATTAAGTGAAAGCTATAAAATGTAATTGCAATGGGCGGAACAGCATCGCTGGGCTTTTGCAAATAGCCATAGCCAAAATCTTTAAAGTTTGATTCAAGGCGCAATTTATTAAACTCCATTGCGGTTTCATCGCCTAAATCTTTGGCGACTTTGTATTCTTTTAGTGCGGAAATAGCTAGTTTGCCATTGTCGATTCGCTCTTGCAGTGGGCGAATCTCTTTAGATTCGTTACCTAGCACCAAATCTGTAATGCCCGGCACAAAGCTATTTGGGTCGCGATTCCCTAAGATTGAGAGCGCGTAGGGAATCTGAATGTCAAACAAAAATACGCTCTCATCATTATCTATCGTTTTCTTAGGATTTAGAATCCCAAAGGCTACGATTCCCGCGCGATTTTCACCTTTGTATAAGCCCTCCATTGCAGCTAGTTTCATCGGCTGTGTTTGCGTAACGCGATACGCGCTCTCATCGCCACTAAAAAACAAAAAGATTGAGCAAATAAAGCCAAAACTAGCCGCAACCACAAGGCTTCGCTTTGCCTCGTGCGCGTGGCGTTTGCGTAGTAAAAACCACGCCGAGATTCCCATAACAAAAAGCGCAGAGATGACATAACCACTGCCGATTGTATGCAGAAATTTACTCACCGCCACAGGCGAAAGCGCGACTTCAAAAAAGCTCTGCATTTCATTTCGCGCGGTGTCGGGGTTGAAACTCATTCCCACAGGATACTGCATCCACCCATTTGCCACGAGAATCCAAAACGCGCTTAGATTGCTCCCAATCGCCACGCACCAAGTGGATAGCAAATGAAAGCCTTTGGATACTTTATTCCACCCAAAAAACATAACCGCGAAAAATGTCGCTTCCAAGAAAAACGCCATTATGCCCTCAACCGCGAGTGGTGCGCCGAAAATATCGCCCACAAACCAGCTGTAATTCGCCCAATTTGTCCCAAACTCAAACTCCATTATAATGCCCGTAGCCACGCCGATAGCGAAGTTTATAGCAAAAAGCGTGAGCCAAAATTTAGTGATTTTCAGCCACCGCGAATCGCCCGTTTTCACATAAATGCTCTCCATAATCGCTAACATAAAACTTAGCCCCAAAGTCAGTGGCACAAACAAAAAATGATAAATCGCAGTTAGCCCAAACTGCGCCCTACTCCAATCTACACTAGCTATTTCTGTCATAATTTTTCCTTAAATTTTATTTGGTTAGATTCATAATCACAAAGTCGCTTTTCGCGCTGTCATCGCTGAATCGCGTATTTAGGTTGTTATCAAAAACAAACATTTTTAGCACCACAAAAATCACAAAAAGTTTGATGGCAATAAGCCCCCAAAGCGTTTTGCCTAGCTTCATCGCGCGGAATCCTTGCGCGTAAAAAGCATAGATTCGCACTAAGGGCGTAAAAATGAATCTTGCTAACTCTCTCAAAATAATGGCAACCTTTGCGTTATTTTTTTTAAAAATTTTTAAAGGCGAAATCATACTCTTTGAATCTTAAGATAGTTTTAAAATTTTGCTTTATGTGCGGATTTCACCATTTTAATGACACTCTTGACAAAGCGTATTTATTTTAATACACTTGCAAATTAAAAAATTAAAAGGTAGAAGCTATCAAAAAAGTCATTGAAGTTTATTTCTACAAAAGCAGTGCGGGGAATGAGCCCGTGCGCGATTGGCTTTTAGAATTAGATAAAGATGATAGAAAAATCATCGGCGTAGATATAAAAGCTGTGGAATTTGGCTTTCCTATGGGACTACCACTTGTTAAAAAGATAGATGGGACAAGCAAACTTTGGGAAGTGCGTAGCCACCTTAAAAGCGACAAAATCGCAAGAGTGCTTTTTACAATCAAAGATGACAAAATGATACTTTTACACGGCTTTATCAAAAAGAGCCAAAAGCTAAGCAACCAAGACAAAGAAATAGCCATTTCACGCAAAAAA
>JBNMKJ010000039.1:0-18130 GCA_050874285.1 Helicobacteraceae bacterium
CACGATAAAATTTACTCTTTATCTATCTTAAAAAGATTTTTAAAGTCCCAAGATTCCCTCGCTCTTTTCAAAATTTCTATTTTTAAACACAGGAATCCCATATTCATTGTATTCCCAATGTTTTACTTCATCATCAACGCTGAATTTTTTTAGCTCATCGCCGAATCTACGCCTTTGATAGCAATTTCAACCCCACAATGCCACAAATAATCATCGCCATACAAAGCAATTTTACCGCGCTTACTTCCTCTCTAAACACCACAAAGCCCACAATTCCCACGATAACTAGCCCCACGCCACTCCAAATGGCGTAAGCTACGCTTAAATCGATAGTTTTTATCGCTTGAAATACGAGTGCGAAACTCGCACTCATAAGCACGGCAAACACCGCTATAAAGACTTTGTTGCCACTTATCGCGCCGTATTTTAGTGAGCTCGTGGCGCACACTTCGCATAAAATCGCAAATCCTAGCATAATCCACGCATTCATTTTGCACCTCCATTTATAAATTTTTAAACGCAATTTTAAGAAAAATCACGCTTAAAATCACCATACAGATTTCAGCAAAAACTGACACCAAAAATACACCATTTGCACCCCACAAACTAGGCAAAATCATCAAAAAGACAAATGGGGCGATGAGATTTGTGCCAAGTGAAAGTATCATCGAAAGCGTGGGCTTATTAAAAGCTGTCAAAACGCCACTTGCAAGGGCGTTAAACCACATTGCAATATAATTTAAACTATAAAGTAAAAGAGCTGATGACATAAAGGCGATAAACTCGGCGTTGCCCTCTTTGGCGAAAAATTCCGCAAATTCTACCCTAAAAATACCTAAAATGATGAGCGCAAAGAGCGAAAATAACGCGTTTATAGCAATCAAAATACGCAAAATGTGTATGATTTGTGTGCGGTTGTGTTTAGAAAAAAAGTAGCTTAAAAGTGGTTGCAAAGAGCTATTTATCGCCATTATTACAGACATTACTAACCCGTCAATATATAAAATCGCCGCATACACCGCCACACCAAGCGAACCGCTTAGCTTTAAAAGTGTTGCATTTGCAAAGATGACAAGCAATGAGCCTGAGATATTACCCATAAATTCGGAGCTTCCATTGTATAACACACTCAAAAATTTTCTCAATTTCATTTTAGGAGCGCAAAATTTCAGCACCAAATCTTGCGTGAAAAACGGCATTAGGCTAAGGATTGTCCCCAAACTAAGCCCTAAACACATCGCCAAAGCCACGCCAAAAATTCCCAAATCAAACACAATGACAAAAAGGCACACCAAAGCTACATTGCAAAGCACAATAAAAATCCCAATCCACATAGTATAAACGCCTTTTTCACAGATACGCAAGTAATTATCAAACGCATAAGGTAGCGAAAGTAAGGGCATAAAAAAGGCAATAACTTGCAAATACTCTACGCATAAGGCTTTTATAGATTCGCCCACACTCATAAAATCAAGTAAAAATCCCATTCCAACATACAACACAAATCCCACTACGCACGAAATTCCCACTATGGCGCACACACAGGCTGAAAAAATCTCACGCGCTACTTGAATTTTGCCTTCCCCTAAACGCAAAGAAATCTGCACCGATGAGCCTATGGCTATCATATCAGCAAGGGCAAACGAAATGAATACAAAAGGCATCACAAGCCCCATAGCTGCCAAAGATTCACTTCCCAAATAGCTTCCTACGATAATTCCATCAATAATAGCATAAATCGAAAAGAATATCGCTGATATAACGCTTGGTGCAATGTATCGTCTAAAAAGTGCGCCAAAGCTAGTGTTTTGATAGATTTGCATAAAAATCCTTTTTTTATTGAATCAAATTTGGGCTTGAATCTCACCCAAAACTTCGCTAAATGCCACTTCAAAATCGCTAAAAATTTCTGTGAGTTTTTCTAATTTTTTTGCACCTAATCTTTGATAGATTTTTTGCTCAAAATCCGTGTATTTTGCGATAAATTCCTGCGCGTATTTTGCCCCGCTTTGCGTCAAATTTATAAGTTTTTCGCGCTTATCATTTGGGCTTATTGCCACCTTGATAAAGCCTTCTTTTTGCAAGGACAAAACTACATTATTTATCGTTTGCTTGGGCATTTCGTAGCGTTGCGCTATGTCTTTTTGCGTGTGCAAATCGCTTACCAGCAAGGCGTGAAGAACCTTGTAGAGATAGACATTGATTCCAAGCGTATTTTCAAAGCGCACATACAAGCCCACAATCTTAAAATAAAGTTTATTAAACTCGTGGATTTGGGCGTGAGTGATTTCTTTTTTCATTTTTACTCCTTTCAATTTAGTATTTATAGGGACTAATTATAGTCTTTTTAGGGACCAATTGTCAATAGTAAATTTTTAAAGCAAATCTAAAAAGAATTTAAAAATTTAGGCTATAATTTCGTTTTCTAAAAAAATGTCATTGCGAGATTTTGCGTCCGCAAAATCGTGGCAATCCATAATTTTGATTTGTGGATTGCTTCGTTGCTAACGCTTCCTCGCAATGACGGGAAGGAATCACAATGAGATTAGAGTCAAATTCAAAAGCACCCACATTTTCCGCGCCAAATCAAAATGGTGAAACTATCGCGCTAAGCGATTTTAAAGGCAAATTTGTCGTGCTTTATTTCTACCCCAAAGATATGACAAAAGGTTGCACGATTGAGGCAAATGATTTTAGCAATTTACGCGCAGAGTTTGAGGCGTTAAACGCCGTAGTCTTAGGCGTTAGCCCCGATTCTGCGACTTCTCATCAAAAATTTATCGCAAAAGAAAATCTAAGCATTTCGCTTCTTTGCGATGAAAATCACAAAATCGCCGAAAGTTACGGCGCGTGGGGCTTAAAAAAGAATTACGGCAAGGAATATGAGGGCATTATCCGCTCTACTTTTATCATCAAAGACGGCGTTATTTTAAAGGCATTTTACAATGTCAAAGCCACGAATCACGCGCAAAAAGTGCTTGAATCGCTTCAAAATCTAGCAAAATAGGGCGAATCTAAACTATGGGCAAACCCACTCACACAAAAGGCGCGAAAAAGGCTGGGATTCAAGACTTAGCAGAGTTTTTGATGGATTACACGCTCACAATGCTATCTATCGGCTCATATACTTCGCGCGTGGAAAAGTGCGCCAAACGCATAGGCGAGGCATTTGGCTATGAAGTGTATGTAACGATTTTATCGCGCTCCATAAACATAAGCGTCATCGCCCACGATGACTACACAAAGAGCAAAACTTTCGTGCGCGGATACAGCGATAGCGCGATTGATTTCAATAAAATCGCACTTTTGAGCGCACTCTCTTGGCACGCTTATGATGATAAAATCACCTTTGAGCAGTTGCAAGAAAACTACGCCAAAATCACACGCAAAAGCAAATACAGCTTTGTAAGCACATTATTTTTATCGTCCTTTGCATTTGCGGCATTTTGCAAACTCTTTGGCGGAGACTTTGGGGCAATGGGAATCCTTTTTGTCTCCACATTTATGGGCGTTTTTGCTAGGCATTATTTGGGACGATTCGGCGTTGATTTTCGCATAGTGGTGGCTATTTGTGCTTTTATTTCATCAATGATTGCCTATATCGGCGGAGGAATCTTAAAGCTAACGCAAACGCCAGATGTCGCCATAGGGACAAGCGTCTTATTTCTCATTCCGGGCATTTATTTAATCAATGGCGTAATTGATGTGCTAGATGGGCATTCACTAAATGGAATGTCGCGCATAATCCGCGTGATAATCCTCGTATCCTGCATAGCAATCGGGCTTTATATCACGCTAAGTTTTTCAGATATACGAATGGAGTATTAAGCGATGAGTTTGATTGTAAATTCGCTCATTGACGCTGGATTCGCCGCTATTGCAGGGCTAGGATTCGCCTATGGGTGCAGTCCGCCAAAGCGCACGATTATCGCCTCCGCGCTTTTAGCAGCAATCGCACACGGCGTTAGATTTTACTTGCAACAAAGCGGACTAGGAATCACAAGCGCGACATTTTTTGCCGCACTCATCGTAGGAATCGTAGGCTTTATGTGCGCTAAAAAGCTAAAAACGCCCACAGAAATCATCACATTTCCAGCGATTTTGCCTATGATACCCGGAATGTATGCCTACCGCACGATATTATCTATCGTTTCATTTTCAAGTGAGAGCGATTTGGAATTGCAAGGGCGATTGCTAGTAAATATCACAAACAACCTAATCACCACCATTTCCGTCTCACTTGCCATTGCGGTAGGAATCTCACTAAGTTTGGTAATCTTTTATGAGCAGAGCTTTATGATGACACGCAAAAGCGTAAATGAAAATCTGCGGGGATTGTAAAAAAATATAAATATTTTAATTTATCATTATAAGGGGTGATTCATAAATTTATAAAAATAATCCAAACTACGATAGTTCCCCTACTCCACCCTCTCTTTTAGCATTTTGGCAAATCGTGGCAATTCTGCGCCGATTGAGATTTTGTTTAGTGCGTTATAGACTTTGTTTCTGTCTTTTAGTTTGACTAGCGATTTAATGAGCGATTTTAGGGCGTAGTGATTTTGGGCGATTCGTAAGCCTACTTTTTGCCATTGGCGAAGTTGATAGCTTTGATTTGGTGCGATTTCTAGGGCGATACTCGGTGTGCGCGTGGATTGCACTTCCACCGCCGTTACGCCTCCGCCACTGATGACTAAGTCAGATTCGAGCATTAAGTCCTTTAGCTCACGCGCGGAGAGATTGCTGTATATTTGCGTCTCAAAGCCGTAGTTTAGCGGCTCATAGTATCGTGGCAGGACGACATTGATTTGCGCGTAGCTTAGCTCTTTTTGCACGGCGTCAAGCACCTTTTGTGTGTTGTTTTGAAAGTCATTGCCACCTAGCGTAATTAGCACTTTGCTAATGTCTTTATTGATTTTTTTTGGCTCACGCGTGGTAAATTCAGCGCGTAACAACCCATACTCAATCCCCGCATAAATCTCATTTTCGCACTCACGCATATAAAGTCGCTTGGCATTTAGCGCAGGATTTAGGATAAGCGCGTCTTTTGGATATTTGATTCGACTAAAGTCATCTAGGGCAACGCAGATTTTGGCACTACGCAATAAAAAAGCATAAAATTCATAATCCGCATAGTAGGAATCCACCACCACCAAATGGACATTTTCTAGTATATTTTCTAAATGAGAACGCGAAATTTCTAGCCAATTCACACTCTTTGCATTTGGGCTTTCATAATCTCCGCGATTATAAATCTCCACCACAAAATCCGCGTCCTCAAGGTAGTTTTTAAATGCAATGCAACGACTTAAATGCCCAAGTCCGTAGTTTTTCCCAGCCTCTGTGAAAATCACTGCCTTTAAAACGCCCATATTTCGCCCCTCACTACGAATCTAAATGCTAAATCTAATCACGAATCTACACATAAATTTAGCCACGAATCTAACCCGCTAAAATCTTATATTTTAGCTCGGCAATCTCCCAATCCTCGTTTGTGTTAATATCCACGACATAAATTTGCGGTATTTGAATAATCATCGAATCTTTGCTAAAAATCGGCTTTTTTGCTAGGAAATTTTCCACACTGCCAAAATAAAACTGCCCAGCATCATAATATAATTTTTCTAAATCTTGTGAGCGCGAAAGCTCAAACTGCTCGGCTAACATTTGGATTTTGTCATCTTTAATAAAAAAACTTCGCAAAGGATTGCTATTATATTCACAGGCACTAAAAATATAAGAATTTTGATTTTGCAAAAATTTCTCAAAGCCTTTTTTTAAAAAATCACTTTGCAAAAGCGGTGAGCAAGGATAAATGCAACAAATGCTATCACTTTTTTGTAATCTTAGACGCTCCGCCTCATACGCCAAAACCTCAATCGTAGTGGCAAAATCATCGCTGTATTTTTCGCGCAAATGTGGCGAATCTGCCCCAAAATCCACCGCAATGCGCCCAATCTCTGCGCTATCGGTGCTAACGATGATTTTATCGAAGATTCGCGCATTTTTCGCAGCACTAATGGCGTAAGCCAAAATGGGCTTTCCGCAAAAATCTTTGATATTTTTCCGCGGAATGCGTTTGCTACCACTTCGTGCAGGAATTATTGCGACATTCATATTGCCTCTTTTATGGTTTTGGAGCTAGATTCGGCGATTTTGCAAGAGGCAAATTCAAGTATTTTTGATGAGAAATCGGGGTTGCGCAGTTGTGAGCGAGGAAATAGAACTAATGGTTCATTGACGAAGCGAACAACAAGTCTCCCCGATTTATCGCAAAAAGACGCAGAATTTGCTCTAATAAGGCCAAGCTTGTTCAATCTCTTTACTCCCCCAATTCTTATGCCTCTTATTACTTATATCGCCCTCGCTTGTATAGTTTAGCTTTAGCTCGGAAATATAGCGTGATTGAATCGTATTACTCGCCGTAATGTCATAGGGGCGAATCACACCACTTAAAAGCATCACTTTTTTCTCACCATCTACCATAATCTGGCGTGTCCCCTCAATGTAATAATTGCCATTTTCTAGCACCTTAATCACTCGCGCCATAATCTCAAAGCTAACGCGCTCCGTGCGATTTTGTGAGCCACCACCGCTGAAATTTGTCGCGGCATTTGCCAAATTCATATTAAACGCACTGCCATCTTTAAAATCCGTGATATTTTGGGCGATTTGCGCGTCATTGCCCGTATAATCCACGCTAGGCGCACTTAGAGTGCCGTTTTGATTGCCTGTGTAGCTTTTTTGCGTGGAAAAACTCGCATCCGAGCTCTCGCTCACAAGCACTAACAAAATGTCATTTACCCGCATAGCGCGTCTATCGGCAAACATAGGACGCTCACCTTGCCCAAATAATGAGCCTAACTTTGGAAATTCCTCAATAAAGTCCTTTTCGGGCAACTCTTCGACATATCTAGGCGGAGAAAAGTCCATAATCGGGTCAGCCCACAGCATAGACGCCAAAATCGCAAAAATACAAAGCGCAATCTTTTTCATAAATTTACCTCTAAATTTATCTTTTGGGTGCTTAAAATTTTGATATAATTCGCGCACATTTTTTGTGATTTTTAAGCAAAGTTTATTCCAAAGGATTTACGATTATGACAATAAAAGAGCGACTAAGCGCGGATTTGAAAACCGCGATGAAAGAAAATGATATTTTTAGGCGCGATACGA
The DNA here is from genome assembly GCA_050874285.1 of Helicobacteraceae bacterium. GTDB lineage: Bacteria > Campylobacterota > Campylobacteria > Campylobacterales > Helicobacteraceae > NHYM01. The sequence goes on from JBNMKJ010000039.1 coordinate 7,177, forward strand.
TTCGCCTACTAAATGCAGCCATAAAGCAAGTAGAAGTCGATAAGCGCGTGGTTTTAGACGATAGCGAAGCCACAAAAATACTGCTTAGTGCAAAAAAGCAACGATTAGATTCGATTGTTGCTTATGAAAGCGCGAAACGCGATGATTTGGTAGCAAAAGAAAAGGGCGAATTAGAAATCATTTTGCAGTATTTGCCAAAGCAACTAAGCGATGATGAATTGCGCGTAAAAATAAGCGAAATCATCGCAAATTTGGGCGCAAGTGGCGCAAAGGATTTAGGCAAAGTTATGGGCGCGTGTAAAGCCCTGCAAAGCGTGGCAGACGGGAGCAAAATCGCCAAAATCGCAAAGGAATTATTAGGATAAATGGAGTATTGTTTCGCGGAGGTAAATCTAGCAAACTACGCGCATAATCTTGGGGCGATAAGGCAATATTTGCCACAAGGCGCGAAAATAATGGCTGTCATCAAAGCAAACGCCTATGGCTGTGGCATTGTAGAAATCGCCAAAACCGCCACTGAGTGCGGAATCTACGCGCTTGGCGTGGCTCGAATCGATGAGGCTCTAATCGTGCGAAATGCCCTGCCAAATGCGCGAATCCTAATCTTAGGCTACACGGCAAAGGAATTTTTAAGCGAGGCAATCGCGCAGAATATCGAGCTTTGCGTGTATCACAAGGATATTGCGGAGGCGATTTCACGCGAGGCGGTGGCGCAGGGGAAAATTGCGCGAATACATATAAAGATAGACACGGGAATGGGACGAATCGGGTATTTGTGTGGTGGCAATTCGTCTTTAGAATTGCATTCCGCAGATTTTGGGATTTTCGGGGCTTCGCAGACTTCAAGTCTAGTCTCAGCCCCAAAAATCCCAAAAAACTACGAAAGCCAAACCGAAAATCCTTCCGTTGTAGATTCCACGCAAAGCGTGGAATCTAATAAAAAACAATCCGCACGAAGTGCGAATCCTTGCAAAAGTTTTTGCTACTTTTGGCTTTCGCCAAAAGTAGAATCCCCCTTACCCTTAAACCCTAATTTACCAAACGAGGCAAATTCGCAGAATCTAGCGCAAAAAAGCGTAAAATCCACCACCGAATCCGCGCTTGATGAAATCGCGCAAATTTCACAATTAGAAAATATCCAAATCGCTGGGGTTTTCACGCATTTTTCAAGCGCAGATGAGGACGATTTGAGCTATACACAAATGCAGTGCGATAGATACAGCGCGTTTATCAAGGCACTTGAATCGCGTGGGATTCATAGCTTTATTCGGCATTGCTCGAACTCTGCGGGGATTTTCAGCTATCCTAAGGGTGTGTTTGATATGGTGCGCGTGGGAATTATCAGCTATGGCATTAGTCCATTTGCAAATGCCACGCTACCCATTGCGCTAAAGCCTGTGCTAAGCCTAAAAGCCCGTGTGGTGCATATCAAAACGCTTCCAAAAGATAGCGCGATTAGCTACGGGCGGACATTTACCACAAGTGCGAGTGCGCGAATCGCTACTATTTGCGTGGGTTACGCCGATGGATATAGTAGGCTACTTTCAAATAAAGCAGAGGTTTTGATTCGCGGGAAACGCGCAAAAGTCGTGGGTAGCGTCTGTATGGACCAAATTTGCGTGGATATTAGTGGCATTGATGGCGTCCAAATCGGCGATGAGGCGGTGCTTTTTGGCGTTGATAAATGGGGAAATGAGATTAGCCCCGATGAATTAGCCCACAAAATCGGCACAATCAGCTATGAAATCATCTGCGCCGTCTCAAACCGAGTGCCTCGAATCTACAAGCACTAGGCGCGTTTAGAGCGATAAAAATTTATCGCATACTTCAAAATTATCCACGCGATTGCGACATTTATGATTTGGATTGCCACGATTTTGCTACGAAAAATCTAACAATGACGACAATATAGTGTGAATCACACAAAAAAATCACGCCTTTTTAATCGCCCTGCGATAGCACTTCGTGCATTATGCGGATTGCTAAGTCTTGTCGCCGCGCCTCAATGCTAGAATCATTTCGCAACTCACGCAACGATTCGCGCACCTCATCGCCCAAATTTTTATCCTCGATTGCCTTTTCCATCACCGCATATTCGCTAAAAAGCGATTCTAGCGCACCTTGCAGGGCACTAGGCGATAATTGAGGCAGTATTTTTATCAAATGCTCTAGTGGCGTGGCGTTAAAAATATCATCAAAAACATCATTATTTTTTTGCATTTTTGTTTCCTTTAGGACTAAGATTGCGATTCGCTTAAAGATTCGCGCGATTTTAAAGTTTTTGCGATTCGCCCAAATCTTTTAGCCGAATCTCTACGGATTTTTGGTGCGCTTCTAGCCCCTCAGCTTCTGCTAAAATGGCGCATTTATCGCCGATTTCACGCATTGCATTTGCTGAAAAGCTAATAATAGAGCTTTTTTTGATGAAATGCTCCACGCCAAGCGGTGAGAAAAACCGCGCCGAGCCACCTGTGGGAAGCGTGTGATTGGGTCCAGCGATATAATCGCCAATCGCCTCAGGCGTGTATTTTCCTAAAAAGATTGCCCCTGCATTTTTGATAAATGGCAGTAAATCGTGCGGATTTTGCGTGGCGATTTCTAAGTGCTCAGGGGCGATTTCATTCATCAGTGTGATAGATTCGGCAATGTCTTGCGTGGCGATGATTGCCGCGCGATTATCGATTGACTTGCGCGTGATTTCGTGCCGTTTTAGCGTGGGTAAAATGCGTTTCAACTCCACACTCACGGCATTTGCCAAAGTTTTATCATCTGTGATTAAAATCGCACTTGCCATTTCATCGTGCTCTGCCTGTGATAGCAAGTCAAACGCCAAATGCGTGGGATTTGCGCCCGAATCGGCAATGATTCCTATCTCGCTAGGTCCAGCAATCATATCGATATTCACATCGCCAAATACGAGTTTTTTGGCACACGCTACAAAAATATTGCCCGGTCCTGTAACTACATCTGCCTTTGCTACGCCATTTTTGGCACACCCATACGCCATAAGCCCAATCGCACTTGTTCCACCGACTTTGTAAGCCTCTGTAATGCCACAAATATGCATCGCAGCCAAAAGCAAGTGATTTGGCTCATTGTGTGGCGTGGGCGAACACACAGCGATTTGCCCCACACCTGCGACAATAGCTGGAATGGCATTCATAAGCAACGAGCTAGGATAGGCAGCCTTGCCCCCGGGGATATAAAGCCCTGCCCTAGCGATTGGCGTGATTTTTACGCCAAGCATTGTGCCGTCTGTCTCGTATTCTAGCCAAGATTTGCTTTTTTGCTTTGCGTGGAATGCGGAGATTCGGTTGTGTGCGACATTTAGCGCGTCTTTTAAATCGCGTGATAAGCCATTGTAGGCATTTTCCATATCTTTTGGATTAAATTTTATATCCTCAAAATCGCGTGGATTCCACGAATCAAATCTTGCGATATGCTCCAAAATCGCACCTACACCCCTTTGGCGAATATCAGCCAAAAGTTCGCTCACAATTTTACTAGCATTTTCTAAATCCATATTGCCACGATTTAAAATGCCCTCAAACTCCGCGCGGAAGTTTGAATCCCTCGTATTTAAAATCTGCATTTGCCACCTCTGCATTTAGATTCGCACCCAAAATCAGCGCGAATCCACTAAAATTTTCAAAGCCCAAATCATAGCGAAATAAATTTTAAAGAATCTAAGCGAAAAAATTTTAAATTTTTGTGCTATAATCCGCGCTTTAATTTTTCAAAAAAGGATAAAAAATGTTAGAAGGAATTATTAGAGAGAGTATTTCAAAGTCTGCTACAAAGGCTTTACGAAACGATGGCTATCTAATAGCAAATATCTACGGCAAGGGCGCGACAAATATCCACTGCGCCTTTAAGGAAAACGACTTTATCAAAGCGGTAAAATCAAAAAAATCCCTAGCCTTTGAAGTCAAAGTCGGTGGCAAAAGCTACAATGTCGTAGTGCAGGAATATCAAAACGACCCCGTTACTTCAAAAATCGTGCATATCGACTTGCTACTCGCGCAAAAAGGCGTGGTGGCAAAATACAAAATCCCCGTAGTTTTGGAAGGCTCGGCGGTGGGCGTGAAAAACAAAGGCGTTTTGCTATTTAGCAAAAAGCGCGTGAGCGTGAAATGCAAGGCGGAAGATTTGGTGGAAAATATCAAAATCGACATTAGCAACCTAGATGTCGGCGATGCGGTGCTTGTGCGCGATTTGCCAGAATTGCCAAATATCACAATCATCGAAAAGCCAGATGTCGCCATTGTCGGCGTAATCAAGGCGAAATAATGCTTTAAGATTCGCGCTTTTTGTGGCGAATCTTTGGGCGAATCAATGAAACTAATCGTAGCTTTAGGCAATCCCACGCCAAAATACGCCAAAACGCGCCACAATGTGGGCTTTATGGCATTAGATTTTTTTATCAAAAATTCTAATAATTCGCAGCTTTTGGCATTGCAATCGCGCGATTTTGCGATGAATGCGAAGTTTAACGCTGAGATTTTAAAATGCGAAAAGATGATTTTTGCCAAACCACAAACATTTATGAATGCCTCAGGCGAGGCGGTAAAACACATTGCAGACTTTTATAAAATAAGCGATATTGCCGTCCTCCACGATGATTTGGATTTGAATTTGGGGGCGGTGCGATTCAAATTTGGGGGCGGAAATGCGGGGCATAATGGGCTAAAATCTATTGATTCGCTTGTGAGTGATAAATACCTGCGAATCCGCATAGGAATCGGCACTCCAAAAAATAAGGCGGATTTAGGCGTAGATTCGGGCGTAAATCCCCGTAGCGCGAATCGCGAATCTATCAAAGCCACCATTTTGGACTTTGTGTTGGGCGATTTTAGCGATGATGAGATGAAAATTTTGCAACCCACCTTTGAGATTGTCGCAAACGCGCTTGATGACTTCATAAACGGCGCGAATCTCCAAGCCCTGCAAAACGCCTACACAAAGAAAAATTAGTTTAAAAACACTACGATTAAACCACAAATCACCATAATTACACTCTACATACAAACTCTAACTAGCCTCTTTAATTTCCTCGATTACCGCATCTATCACATTGTCTCTATCAAAAGCAGAGTTTGGCAGTTTGGGGCGTTGTGATACGATAGCCACAACTATGGGCTTAAGTATGCTATTTGCATAAGGCAGCATTGTTTTAACGCTAAATTTTTTACCAAAGAAATCCGTATCATCTTGTAAAATTTTATTTACTATAGCTGAAAATTCGCTTCCCTCATCTTTTGATAGCTTAAATAAAACGCTAAGTGCGATGATATGCTCAAAAAATATGCGTTGCTTTTTGGCTAAATCATCTTCAATGAATTTATCCATAAGTTTTTTGGCAGCTGCACCGCCACCCATACCGCCTACTATGCCACCAATTAGCCCACCTGCGATAGTGCCTACACCCGGGATAAATGAAAGCGCAGCAGCCCCAGCTAACGCTCCAGCTGCTCCACCTGCGATACCACCAGCATTTACGGCGATATTTTTCACGCATTGCATACCAGAGATTTGCCCTCTCATCATTTGGACAACCTCCACACTAGAAGTAACCGCCATAGTCGCAGCTGCCACTACGATAGTGCCACGCAATGCGCTATTTGCGGCGCTATTAACCGCTCCTTTACCTGCACTTGATGCACCTTTCTTGCCTACTTCTGCTAATGCCCTGCCTACGACATTACCATTAAAGTTAAAATTTATCACTTGTTGTAAAAATTGATTTAGCGCGGGGATTCTTTGCATTTGCGCTCCTACCATATAGATAGCAAATGCCTTGCCACCCGTCCTTATCCCTATGATGATTGATTCTTTTAGTGCCTTTTTTATATCACGCTCTCTATAATAGCATAAACTTGTATTTATCACAAATGACACACCAAAAGCTACCACAGCTACAACTGCACCATTTCTAGCGTCAAATTTTAGACTATCTTTGGAGCAGAATTTAGCATATTGCTTTGATTGTTCGTATGTTACGCTACCTTTTTTGACAATATTTTTTGCTTCATTTGGGTCTGTAACGCCCGGCACTTTGCCTTGTCTAATTTTTTCCTCCATAAGTTCTACTGCTTTGTCGTATTGTTCTTTTGGGACTTCCAACAACTCTTCTTTGTATCTATAATTATCATCGCCTTTATGGTCAAAAGCAGCTTCAACGCTTGCCTTAGCAGTTTTACAATATTTAGTTTGTATTTCTACACCATCTGCAATCCTATCTGGACCATTTTTAGCATTATTGTCGCCAAGAATTTTATTTTCATTAAATTTATCGATTCTAGAAAATCTTGCAAAAGCATTTGTGTCATTTTCGTGATTCATAATCTCTGCGGCATATCCGTGTCCTGTAGCATTAAGATTGACTTTGTTGCCACTACTATCCACAAAATCTCCAACTTTTACAAATTTACCATTTGCATCGGTATAGTTTGTAAGACTTTCTGTATAACCTTTTGTGTATTTTAAAAAATCTTCGCTTCCTTGTATCGCCTTAAAATTCTTAGCCCATACTTCACTAACGCCCAAAGTAGTCGCTGCGGTGGAGGCGGTATTGGATAGATTTTTGCTGCTTCGCTCTTTAAAAGATTCATAGCTCTCACCCTCTAAAATCGCAGGATTCAAATCCTCGCTAATCTCTATGCAACGATTTTCTGTATCCTCGCACAAGGTAGAGCAAAACCACTCGCCCTCAATATCATTTGCGCTATTTCTATCCTCTGCTTTGCCACAAGATGAGCAAATAGCAAAATTATCTAAATTTACATTGTGGATAAAATACGCTCCATCATCAAAAATATATTTATTGACATTGCCACCTGCTTTTAGGAAATCCTCCAAATATTCGGCAGGTAAATCTATGATTTTTTGTGCTTGTGATATGGCGTCCTTGCGTGAGATTTTAGGCGTTTCTTTGACAAATGATTCCATTGCGTTTATTGTCGCTTGTAAATCCTCTGGCTTAAAATAAAAATCGCTGTCATAGAGTGTAATACTAGCGATTTTACCGCTATACTCTATGCCTTGAATTACCTCATCAATAAAGCCCTTAAACTTTAGTCGCTTATCTTTAATCTCACACGCGCTATATATATTTTGTAGCGTAAAATATAGATATTTATCATCTAGCTCTGCGATAATCTGCGTAATTTGCTGGTATATCTTTTTATAATGCTTTAAATCTTTGACTAGCCATATTAGGAATATCCCAAATATAAGAGCAATAGACTCAAAGCGCTGATTTGTAAGCGGAAATAATAATAAATTTAAACCAAAAGCATAAACAAATACGAATCCAAATGCGTGAAAAAGGCGAGATTTTTTATAGATTCGAGCTAATTCCCCCCCCCCCATTTAGAGAAGCATATTTTTGGATATTTGATAGCATTTTTGTATAGCTAAATGAACAAACCACATAATACCCAAAAATAAGAAGCATAAAAAGATGATACCCGCTATCCTCAATATACTCATTATATTTGCCAAATATGCCGATTGCTGCGAATAGTAGCGCCACTTTTAGTATCGTAGGAATCTTACCATATAGAAAATATGATATGGCAAAAATTGCAACGCCCGTCACTCCCATTTTAATAAACACATCTGCACCCAAAGTGCCGACAATACTCCAAAACTTTTGCAAAACTTCCATAAAAGTCTCCTTTAATAAATATAAGATTTTATAAAGATTGAATTCTATCGCAAAATAAATATGATGATTATTAAAAATTGGCAAAAAATTTATTTATCTATGCCATTACAATCAAATTTATTAGCAAATCTATGCTAAAATCGCGGGTTTATCAAAATACGCGCAAATTTTTGCCAAAAAACAAATCGCGCCCACCAATCGCGCCCAGCTTAAAAGAAAGGACATTATGCTTTTTAGATTCGTAGGATTTATTTATGTCAAATTTATCGCCTTAATCTTACTCGCGCTCCAGCTTTTTTTTATGGGCGTGGAGATTTTGAAATACATTGATGATTTGCCCGATTCGGCGAATCTCGTGGTGTTGTTTTTGGCGTGGGTGTTTTTGTATGCGCTAAATTACACTTTTCCCATAGCGGTGATTTTGTCCTCTGTGGCGGCGTATATCGTGCTTGTAAAGAGCAATCAGCTCACCGCGATTTTATCTATCGGCTATTCTAAAAAGCAGATTTTAGCCCCGCTTGTCATCATTGCAGCGTTTTTAAATCTCGCATATATCGCGCTAAACGCCACGCCCTTTGTTTATGCGGAGGAAAATATCGAAAATATCGTCTATCGCAGTAGCATAAATGACGCGAAAAGCGACCTTTTGGTGAAATACGATGATGATTATGTCTATATGGAAAAGATTTTTCCACTGCTCCAAAGGGCGCAAAATATCAAGGTTTTTGAGATTCGCGACTTTGCGTTGTCGCGCTTTATCGAGGCAAAAGACGCGGAGTTTGACGGCTCGTGGTGGAATCTCAAGGAAGCCACGATTACCACGCTACCAAAGGATTTTGATTTCAAAGACGCCAAGCTAAAGACGGAGCGCATAGAAAATTATCAAATTTTACAAGATTTTAAACCCAAAATTTTAGACACGATTTATCAAAATAAGCCCAATATTTCCATTACAGACGCCATAAGCGCAATGAATCTGCTTGTAGCGCAAAATAGTAGCACAGAGAAAATCCGCGCGATTTTATATGCGTTTTTTGCCATTCCTGTGGCGATACCTTTGGCGATTGTCATTATGAGCTTTTTTGTCCCAAGCCTCGCACGATACAGCAATCTAGCCAAGCTAGGCTTTATCTTTGTGCTATTTTGTCTAATCGTGTGGGGCGTATTTTTTATGCTTACCAAACTCGCAATCAGTGGCTTTTTGCCACCTGAGCTTGGCATAATCGTGCCATTAGTGGCGTTTATGGGCATTTCACTTGGCTTTTATCGGCGAATCTAGTGGCGAATCTAGCGTGAATCCAAAATCACAAAACTTATGCTAGAATCGCGCTTTTAAAATTTAACAAAAAAGGACACAAAAATGCCACTTGTAACAATAAAATTAGCAAAACCAGAACTCACAAAAGAGCAAAAAGAGCAACTAATCGCGGACATTACAGAAATACTTGCCACCAAATACGGCAAAGCGCGAGAGCGAATCGTAGTTAGCCTCGAATCTATCGAGCCTAGCGACATAGGATTTGGCGGAATGAGCGTAGAGAAAATCAAACAAAACGCACAAAAGTAGGCAACCCACAAAAAATCTTATTTTTAGCAAAATTTCTATAAAATGCCACGATTTTTTAAAATTTACTAGGAGAATCTTATGGATATGAATAGGCAAGGCGCGATAAGCGAGTTTTTTAAGTTTTGCAAGGATAATGAAGCCGAGTTTGTGGGCTTTCGATTCACCGATATTAAGGGCACTTGGCGACAAATCACCTTTGCGATGAATGCGGTAAATGAGGAAAGTTTCAAGGGGATTCCTTGTGATGCGAGTTCTGTGGCGGCGTGGCAGCCAATCGATAAATCCGATATGCTTTTGATTCCCGACCCTGTGCGATATTTCCTAGACCCATTTAGTGCGGATACCACGGTGGTGGTATTTTGCGACATTTGGGATATTTATAAAAACGAGCCTTACGAGAAATGCCCACGAAGCATTGTCAAACGCGCAATGGAGTTTGTGAAAAAGGAAAATATCGGCGATGTCGTGTATTTTGGACCTGAGAATGAATTTTTTATGTTTGATAGCATTAAGATTAAGGATTCGATAAATTGCCAATACTACGAGATTGACACAGAGGAAGGCGAGTGGAATCGCGACAAAGAGTTTGATGGAAGCGTAAATATCGGGCATAGGAGCGGAACAAAGGGCGGATATTTTGCGATTCCGCCTATTGATTCGAGTAATGACATTCGCGCAGAAATGGTAAAAGTGCTAAATCAAGTCGGCGTGGAGGCGTATTTGCACCACCACGAAGTAGGACAGGCGCAATGCGAAATCGGCGTGAAATTTGGCGATATGCTCGAAGCCGCCGACAATGTCCAAAAGCTGAAATATGTCGTAAAAATGGTAGCGCATTTGAATGGCAAAACGGCGACTTTTATGCCAAAGCCCATTTTTGGCGACAATGGTAGCGGAATGCATGTGCATATCAGCATTTGGAAAGGCAAGAAAAATCTCTTTGCGGGAGACAAATATCAGGGACTAAGCGACTTTTCGCTTTACTTTTTAGGCGGAATCTTAAAGCACGCACGAAGTATCGCAGCATTTACAAACGCCAGCACAAACTCATACAAACGCCTAATACCCGGCTTTGAAGCACCAAGCATTTTAGCCTACTCCGCGCAAAATCGTAGCGCAAGTGTGCGAATCCCATATAATAGTGGTGAAAAAAGCAAACGCGTGGAGTTTCGCTTCCCCGATAGCTCTAGCAACCCATACCTTGCCTTTGCCGCACTACTAATGGGCGGAATCGATGGCGTAAAAAACAAAATCCACCCCGGAGAGCCGATGGATATAAACCTTTTCAAACTCACCCTTGATGAAATCCGCGACAAAGGCATTATCCAGCTACCACACACTTTGCGTAGCGCGATTGAGGAAATGCTCGCCGATAGAGATTTTTACAAGCAAGGTGGCGTATTTAGCGAAGACTTTTTGCAAACCTATAAGGCGTATAAATTTAAAGCAGAAATCTGGCCTTGGGAGGCGCGACCGCACCCATTTGAGTTTGTCAGCACTTATTCGTGCTAGTTTTGGGCACAGAAACATTTTTTTTGATGTATTTTTTTTAAGAAATATTTTCTGCGAATCTCATATAAATTGCGTAGATTCATAAGAGAATATATCTAAAAGATAAGGATTATTAACTAGATTCTTTTATTTATTAACACAAAATTAACACATTAGTTCTATTATTCCAAAGTCGAAAGACAACTTTAGATTATCGCTAGAAATAG
>JBNMKJ010000040.1:0-17353 GCA_050874285.1 Helicobacteraceae bacterium
TACAGAAATGAGTGAATCTATAAAAGGACAAACAAATGGCTTAGAGCAAATCAATAAAGCCATAGCAGATTTAGATGCAGTAACAAAAGAAAATGTATCTGTAGCAAAGGCAACTGATGATATAACCAAAAAAGTAAATGGCGTAGCAAAAGAAATACTAGCAGATGTGAGTAAGAAGAGGTTTTAGGTAGGATTATTGCGGTGTGCCTAAACGGCGCACCTTTGCGGATAAATTTGACTTAACCCTTTGCGGAGCCTCGTTTGGTATAACTCCTTGATACCCTCTGACTACTTACGCGAGGCTCTGCAAAGGGTTAAATTTTATCTAAATTCACTTAAATATCGCTCTAAGATTATCATAGCTGATTTTTATATTCAATTATTTATGCAAATTGATAAAATAAATTAAAGATTCTTTAAGGTTTCTTATGCAACAATTCACTTGTGTTCGAGGGGATCCTTTTCCCCTACCTCTTAACTTCGTTTTATTAAGTCATCTATCAAATCACTCAAAAATACTTGGATTTTGTTAGCTTCAAGGTTTATTATAATTTTCGGCTTATTGTCATCAAATTTTGCACTAAGGCGCGGTTTGTTGTCATTGTTTAATCTATATAGATTTTCAAAGTGGAATGCGCGATTTCGCAAATTTCGCAATAAGTGTATAAGCAAACTTGCTTTTTGATAACGCCTTAAACTAGAGCCATTTTTTAAATGATTCACATTCTTTGCATAATATCGCTTAAAATCCAAATTGTCCAAAAACTCTTTGCTAAACACTTGATTATGAATCCTATAATGCTCCACCACTTTTAACCAAAATCCTAATATTTGAATCGATACTAATTTATCGTGCGTGGGATTTGGTTCATTTTTGGGCTTATCAATCTTTATGTTGCTAGGCAAATTATCAAGCCAAGCTGAATCTATCGCGCACATTACACTATCAATCTTGTTTCGCAGTAAAACTTCCGCGATTCCTAGATTTTCGCTTATTTGTGCGATTAGCCTAAAATTATCAAAATGCTGATTTGTGTTATCATAGCTTGAGATTCGCCCTTTGGAAAATAGTGTATGTAGCCTATTTTCACTAAAATTTCTAAAATCCTGCATTGTTATCCTTTTGCGATTGTTTATAGTAACATTATAGTGTATTTTATATGTGCCACAAAACCTACAAAGCCTTTAAATACCGCTCTAAGATTATCATTGCAGACAAACTATCAAGTGTGCCGTCTTTGCGGAGTTTTTTGCTTTTTTTGCGTCCGTTTATGTGGGTTTGTGCTTCAATCGAGCTTAGATTCTCATCAACGCTTATGATTTCGCCACTAAAATCTATCATCGTCAAAATCTCATCTAAAACGCCCTGCAATTCCTCGCGCACGATTCCTACCACCAAAATCTGTGCCTTTTTTGCCACCAAAACGCATTGCAAATCTTTGGCGACTTGCGTGGGCGTGGCAAAGATTATCGCTGGGAGTGGCAAGATGATTTCGCCACATTTCCACGCCACGCCTATGCGCTTTAGCCCAAAGTCGATTGCTATCATTTGGTGCGAATCGTGTTGTTTTCGCGCACTAATTGTCCGCTAAACTCGTATTCTAGGATTTTATTGCCAAATTTTGCGAATGCTTCCTCAAAGCTGGGGCGTTTGGCGCAAAAGGCTAGGATTTCATCGGATTCCACATTATTTGTTTGTGGATTGCCACGCCGAGCCGTTGGCTCGTCTCGCAATGACGATAGGTGGTGGATTGCTTCGGTTGCATTGTGATTCTCGCAATGACGACACGAATTTTTTGCGATATATTCCTCTATAAAATCCTTGATATTATAAATCGCCTTTGCCTGTCCTTTCGCCAAAAGCGCGTTTGTCAAAGTGCTTTCATCATATCTATGTGGCAGCACGAAAATAGGCTTTTTTAGCTCGGTAGCAAATTTCACACTCGAACTCGTCCCGCTTTTCAAATCGCCCTGTGGCAAAATCACAATGTCGCTAAGCCCCACCACTAGGCGATTGCGCTCCAAAAAACTATGACGATGCGGAATGTAGCCTCGCTCATATTCGCTTAAAATTAGCGCGTTGTCCGCGATTTTTTGAATGATTTTCTCATTTTCGCGCGGATAGATAATCTCTAGCGATGATGGCGCAATCATAATAGTGCGCGGAAATGCGTGTGTGTGGGCGATAATATCCACGCCCAAAGCACCGCCACTTACCACAACGGCGTATTTTGAAATCGCGTGTGCGAGTTCGGCGGTAAGCGATTTGGTATAAGGATTGGGGGCGCGAGTGCCGACAATGGCGACTTTAAAGGAATCTAGCAAAGATAAATCGCCTTTGTAAAAAAGATTTTTGGGCGGTTTTTTAAGGGCAAGTAGCGATTGTGGCAGTGAATCTAAGCGCGGAAAAGGCGAATCGCAATTAGATTCATTAGATTCGCGCGTGGATTTGCTAGATTCGCACATAGATTCGCCCAAAATTACGCTAGATTCGCCCAAATTTTATCCCAAATGATTCACATTACGCGACTAATGAGCGTTTTTTGAAAGCTAAATGGTTGCCTTGCAAAGTCATCAATCTCAAATTCAAAGCCATTTTTATTACAAAAGAAATTTATATCATCATCTTTGCCAAAGATTTGCGTATAATTTTTTATGCTTTGCTCCCAATTTATCGCGTCCTTTTCGCTTTTAATCTTATTTGCAAATTCCTCCAAATACGCCACTTGATAGATTGCCTTAATCTTATCAGCCCAAAAGCTAATTTGCATATACTCGCCAAAAACCTCACTTAAGCCTTCTGGATTCCCATTATGCGCAAGTGCTGTCGCGTTTTGTGCCACCGCCTCAAACTCCGCGCACAACGCCTTAAACTCATCTAAATACTGCAATTCCTCAAAATCAAGCGCGAGTTTATACGCCTCTGCTTTTCTTTTTTGTGCGATTAGATTTAGCATTTCATTCTTTTTTGCCACCGCGACATTCATATTTGCAATGGATTCCTTATAAAATGGAAAATTTGCCAAAAATGCTGAAAGCCGATTAAATTCCTCGTAATTATCGGTGTTTTTCGCCTCTAGCACTTTATCAAAAATATTTTCGCCTAACGCCAAAACTTTCTTATACAAAACGCCCTCTTTCAAAAAGCCAAAGTTCCCCACAAGCGCGAAATATGCCTTAAAATTCTGCGTTTTAATGTATTCCTCTGCTTCGTTAAAAAGCCGCGTGTTGTTTAAAAGCTGCATAATGATTTCTTTTTTGGGCGTTTTCATAAATGGCTCTAAATGTCGCTTTGCTAACTCGACATTATTTCTATTTTCCTCTACAATTTTTCGCGCCGTTACAAAGGCGGACTGCCACGCAGATTCGAGCATTTCATAATGCGCAGTTTTGGTTAAAAACTTCGTATTTAGCGACATATTGTAGGCTTCCTCGTAGAATTTATTTTCCACTAATTCTTTAAACTGCTTGATAAAATCCTTTTTCTCTAAATACACATTAAAAGCGTCCCTTTTGCTAATATCTTGGCTTGTGAATGGATTTGTAAGCCCTATTGCGTCATCGATTTTATTTTCGCTTAAAAGCGCGATTGCCTCTTTTAAAATCTTTTCCCAATCCTCATCAAAAACTCTAGCGCAAGGCAAAAGCGACAAAAAGATATTAGATTCAAGCATTTTACTTGCTTCAGCGTAATTTTTCGCCTCACAAGCCTTTTGAAATGCCTCGCTATTTTGCGTGTAGCTGATAACTAAAAGTTCGCCGTTGATTCCGCCCACAAATATGCAACCCAAATGCACACAAATTGCGCTAATGCCGACTACTTCCTCTAGGCGCAAGTGAAAAATGATATGATTTTCGTGGATATTTACAAGGTAGATTCCGCCGTCTCTCGTGCCGACAATGGCGATTCCCGCGCCCTCATCAATGCTAAAAATATTAGGCCACGAGTTAAAAATATTGGCGGCATTTAGCACTTCATTTGCGTGAGTGTCGTAGATGATAGATTGAAAATCGCGCGTGATAAGCATAATTTTGGCGTTGTTTTCAAAAAATTCGCCCCATTCCACGACTTCGCTGGTGTTAAAAATGCTAATGGCTTTGGCGCGTTGCGTGTCATAAATGATATTTGATTTATTAAAGCAAGTGGCAAAGACGAATCTGCCGTCATTTGAAAAGTTGATTGATGAAATGTAATCGGGGCGATAGGGCAAGGTTAGGACTTTTTTGAAATTTTTGGTGGTGTAGAGATAGACGCGTCCGTCCTCGCCACCTGTGGCTAAAATGGTTGAATCTGGCGTAAAATTAGACGCGCTGACATTTTTTAAATGCGCGGTAATGGTGGCGGTTTGCTTGATATTAGAGTTGATTTTAGCGATGATTGCGTGTGGTTCTTCGGCATCGCAAACACAGATAAATTTCTCACTCGCCGATGAACTTTTGGCGAATTTATGCGGAATTTGCGTGGAGTTGATTAGCTTGGTGCGCTTTTTAAGAGAGCCATTTTCCACTACACACGCTTGATAATCCTGCGTTACAACACTAACGCCTAATTTTGTCCTATGAATGCTAAGAACCGCGCTATTTAGGTTAAATCGATTGACAATGCAGATATTGCTCATTTATCCGCCCCCTCCATTTCTTTATGATTGCCTATGGCGACTTTAGCACTTGCGCGTATTGCGAGATATTTGCGTTTTTTAGCAATGAATCTAGCTCGTTTAGATAAACTACATCGACTTCTTTTAATATGCCATTTTTAGCGGCGCGAATCGCATTTAGCGTTTCTTTGTGTGGGTGGGCGATGAGAATGGCGTAACCTCGCACTTTGGCGATTTTTATGCCCTCATTTATTTGCGCATTTAGCGAGTAGGAATCAAGCGCATTGTCAATAAAAATATCGCGGTATAAAATAAGGCGATTTTGCGCTTTGGCAATGTCTGGTAGCGTGGTATTTTGCGTGGTGCGCGAATCTACAAAGCTGATATTGTGGCTATCAAGGACGGAGAGCAAAAACTCCATATTTTCCCTGCGCTCGGTGTATTTTGAGCCTGTATGATTATTGACATAACGGGCATTTGGCAAAATGCGCTTGATATTTGCAATCTTTTGCTCCACTCTATCCTTGCTATCATAAATGCTTATCGTATCTAGCTCATCTTTGTATGCAAGGGCTTCTAGGGGCAAATGCACCATAAAAAACTCCAAATTTGCAATGCGTTCAAGCATTTGCGTATTGCCCTGCGCCACAGGAAAAATGGAGGGCGTTAGCTTTAGCCCAGAGTTTTGAATCGCCACAATGTCGCTAAGTTGCTTTGTATTTGCCACATCATCAATGATTATTACAACCTTTGGCTTGTGCGAATCTAGGACTTTTTTGTAAGTCGTCTTTGGCTCTAAAAATGGCTTTGGCGTGGATAGCGAAGCGGTGGTTAGGTGAGCATTTTTGGGCTTAGATTCGCGTTTTAATTCGCTTTTAGATTCGGTGGGTTTCGCAGATTCAATAGATTTAGATTCGGCGGATTCGGCGACTTTGTGCGTGGATTCGCTTAGGCGCGAAGTGTCTTTTATATAGCGCAGTTTTGCGCCGCTAGTGGTTTTTCTCTCCCTCTCAATTAGCACACTATCTTGGTAATCTTTCGCCTCGCTTGAAAATGGGCTGTTGTAATCCGCGCGTCTTTTGAAATATTTTGTCGTGTATTCATCGATATTTTTGCCATTTTGCTCTAAGGATTCAATCTCTTTGGTAAATGCCACGATTTGCGGAGTTTTCGTATTTGTGGCGACTTTTTGTGGTGAAATCTTTATGACATTATCCGCCTTTAAATGCGCCATAAACAGCACACTCCACAGCACCAAAAGCATCGCAACTCCCCTTTTCATCGCAAACACAACTTCCGTAATCTCAAAAAAGCCTACCGCAAAGTGATTTCAATCTCAAGCATATTCATATTTTGGTTTGAATCTGTCTTAAAATTGATATTATTTTCACCCGCGCCTGTGTATTTTTTGATGACTGCAACGATTTCATTTCGCATATCATTTAAATACGGCAGATTCGCGCTTCGCTCGTGCGCTAGGACGATTGAAAGGCGATTACTTGCCATTTTTGCGGTATTTTCTCGCCCTAACAATTTATCTAAAAAACTCATTTAAACCACCCTTTGAAAAATTCCAAAATCCCATCGCCACCTTCTTCAAATGGCACTTCTTTCCCCAAAAGCCTATCGCAGATATTGTTGTAGGCTTTGGCGGATTTTGAATTTTTGTTGTAAATCACAGGTTCGCCTTTGTTTGTGGCAGAGATGACTTTTTCATCTTCGCTAATTAGCCCAAGCAAAGGAATCGCAACGATATGCAACACATCATCTTTATTCATCATCTCGCCTTTTTTGACTAAATCGTGCTTAATGCGATTTATGATTAGATATTTTTGCACTTCGCTACCAGCTTTTGCTTTGTCGCTTTTGGCATCAATGATTCCTATCACTCTATCGGCGTCCCGCACAGAGCTGACTTCTGGATTCACAACGATTAGTGCCATATCGGCGCAAAAAATGGCGTGTTCAAATCCGCTCTCAATCCCCGCAGGTGAATCAATGATAACAAAATCAAAGTTTTTCTTTAGCTCATCAAGCAAACCTTTGACTTTGTCTTTATCTAAAATCGTCTTATCTTTGCTTTGCGAAGCGGGTAGAAAGAAAAGATTTTTTGCTTTTTTGTCGTTGATGAGTGCTTGATTTAGGTTGCATTTGCCCTCCATCACATCGATGACATCATAGACGATTCGGTTCTCTAGCCCCAAAATCATATCTAAATTTCTTAGTCCAATGTCAAAGTCGATTGCCACGACTTTTTTGCCACGATTTGCCAAACCTACTGAAATATTGCCCACTGCTGTGGATTTGCCAACGCCACCTTTGCCCGAAGTTATGGTGATAATAGTGCCCACGATTCTGCCTTTACATTTGAATTTTAAAATTTGCAAGTATAGCAAAATTTTTGCTAATAATGCGAATCTTTAGGTAGAATCGCGTTTTAATTTTCGCGCGGATTTTAGGCGCAAATCCGCCACAATCTTTAAGGACAAAGCAATGAAAGAAGTCATCAAAAACTGCCCCAAAATCAAAGCCCGTGTGCATTCTATCGAATCCTTTGGCGCAGTAGATGGACCGGGCGTTAGATTCGTGCTATTTTTGCAGGGCTGTCATTTGCGCTGTTTGTATTGCCACAATCCTGATTCGTGGGACTTAAATGGCGGAGTGGAAGTTAGCCTAAAAAATATCTTAAAAAATATTTTGGCGTTTAAAAAATTCTACAAAAAAGGTGGCGTAACGATTTCTGGCGGTGAGCCTATGCTACAACACGAATTTTTATTTGAATTGCTCGGTGCGCTAAGCGTATTAGGATTTCATAGTGCGATTGACACAAATGGATTTATCGATTTAAAATTCAGCCAAAAGTGCATAGAACGCGCAAATATGCTACTTTTAGACATAAAGGAAGTAGATGAAAATGACTGCATTGCACTAACTGAATACAGCAATCAAAACGCGCTAAAAACACTAGAATTTTGCGAATCTATTGGTAAATGCGTGTGGATTCGCTTTGTGTGTGTGCCAAATCTCACGCTAAAGGACGAAAAACTGCATAAATTAGGCGCATTAGCGCAAAAATACTCTTGCGTGGAAAGGGTGGATTTGATACCATTTCATCAGCTTGGCGCGTATAAATATAAAGCGTTAAATCTCACATATAAGCTCGAATCCACGCCCACACCAAGCGAAATAGATATGCAAAACGCAAGGGCAATTTTAAAAGAGTATGGATTTTAGGGGGCAAAATGGCACAAAATTTTAAAGATAGAATCCAAAAGCTAAAAGAGACGCTATCACAAGGACTTTTAGAAAAAGATGAAATAATATCTTTAGTGCTACTTTGTATGATAGCGGGGAAATCAGTATTTCTCTATGGACCGCCCGGCACGGCAAAAAGCCTCATCGCTCGGCGCATTTCTTGTGCGTTTAAAAGCAATGAATTTTTTGATTATTTGATGAATCGCTTTAGCACACCAGAGGAAGTCTTTGGACCGCTAAAACTTAGCGAATTACGGCAAGATAGGCTTGTGCGCAATGTAAAAGGATTTTTGCCAAGCGCGGATTTTGCGTTTTTAGATGAGATATGGAAAAGCTCCCCTGCGATTTTAAACGCACTGCTAACCATTATCAATGAAAAAAAATTTAGAAACGGCAATGACAACATAAGTGTCCCGCTTCGTGGGCTAGTGGCTGCGAGTAATGAATTGCCACAAAAGGGGCAGAGTTTGGAGGCGTTGTATGATAGATTTATAATGCGCCTTATTGTCCCGCCCCTAAGGCAAAAGGCAAATTTCAAAAAGCTATTGCAAAGCAAAAATATTAGCGATAAAGTCGCCATTAGCGCAAATCTAACCTTTGACAATGATGAGCTAGAGACAATTAAAGCGCAAAGTATCGCCGTAAATATTCCCAATAATGTCATTGAAGTAATGGAGCTTTTGCGCCTAAAAATCGATGATTTTAACGCGCAAAATGCCAAAAATGGCGAAACTAAAAACGGCGAATCCACCGAATCCACAGGCGCAAAAAGCGATTCAAAAGATTTACGCAATTTGCAAGATTCACACGAGCCAATTTATGTGAGCGAAAGACGCTGGGTGGCTGTGGTGGAGCTTTTGCGCGTTTGTGCGGTGCTAAATGATAGAGATTTTGTAGATATAAGCGATTTGCCCTTGCTAAAGCATTGCCTTTGGAGCAATGAAAATGAGCGCGAGATTATAGAGCGATTATTAGGCGAATCGCTTGTTGCCTCCGCGCCCAAAATCGCCACCGATGAGCGCAAATATAATAAGCTAAAAAAGGAAATCGAGCTAATTTTAAATAATAAATCAATATGCGATACAGAGACTATTAAAGGCAAACGATTTATCAAATTTACCAAAACACTTACCACGCCAAAAGGCACAAGGACGATTGATATTTACGCTAACGAGGCGCATTTGGCGGATAATGAGCGACATAGGGCGTATTGCTATGATAAAGATGGACAATTCACCCAAAATACGGATATTTTTTATCGATTCAACCTTGCCGATAATGAATGCGAATTTTTCGTAGATGAAAATGCGCGATTTTATGAGTTGCGTTCGCCACATTTTATGCGCTTTTTTGATGAAAAAAGGGGCATTGCGCTAAAAAGCATTTCGCCCTCAAAACTCCAGCTAAAGCATAAAAATACGGATTTGATTGCCACTACAAAAGATTCCTTGCAAAATGCTTGTGATAATTTATTACAATCTTTAGAAAATAAAAATGCGCAATGCGAGGCGCAAATCAAAAAAGCGCAAAATTATGACAATGCCTTTGTGAGCGATAAAGCAATGATTTTAGATGCGCTAGTTGAGGCAAAAGAGCAATGCTCTCAGCTCATCATAGAGACGCAAAAATTGCGCGAAAATGTGGAAAATATGGATTCATAAATGGAGCATTTTAGTGAAAATTGTGCGAATCTAGGGGTGGATTTTAGCTTAAATGATTTAGCAAAAAAGTGCGCTTATGATTTGAGCGTTGATTCCTTAAAGATTCGCCCATATTTAGAGCGAATCTTAGCAAAATATCACGCTAACTTACAATCCACGCTAAACGCCACGCCAAAGCATTTGGAGGCGGAGCAAAATGCGTTTTTAAAGCACAAAGTAGAGCTAAAATACGGCGCACAATCAAAGGCGACTTTGGAATCCACGCTAACAACGATAAAACAATACAACGCGGACTTTGATACGGCATTTTACAAGGGCGAATCGCTAAAACAAATGCCACCCAAATCACTTTGCAAAAACGCAATGGATAGTTGGGACAAACTCTTTGAATCTAAAATCCACGCTTGGCAACAGCAATATATCGCGGAATCCAAAAGCGCATTTGTGTCGCAAATAAGCGAGTGGATAGAGCTAATAAAGCAATTTCACAAACGAATAAAGGCGTTTGGCAAGGGCGGTGGGCTATTTGGCGAATCTATTATGCAGCATTTGAGGGAATCTATGGAGGATTCTATGCAATTTGGGGATTCAAGCGATTCGCAAGATTCGGGGGATTTTGGCAATTCAAATGATTTGGACGATGCGCAAGATTTAATCGATTCGCGCGAAAATGATTTGGATAATGTTGGCGATTCAATGGATTTGCAGGATTTGGGCGATTCTTTTAATAGATTCGCAGATAAAAGCAATGCGAATCTACGCAAAAATATTGCGAATCTCACCAAATGGCTTAAGGTTTTAGAGAGAGATTCGGTAAAAAAGCTATGCGATATGCTTGGCAGTCTTTATAAGGCTGAGAGTGAAATGCAATTAGAGCGATTCGCGCTGAGTGAGGATTTTAGCACGGCGATTCCCACGCCTTTTGCCAAAGAGGAAATTAGTGGCGTTACGCTTGGCAGGGATTTGGAAAATGTATTGCCTCAGGAATTAGCCTTGCTTGATGATGAGGATTTTAGTATTTTGTTTGATTTGAAATTCGCCGAAAATCGCCTATTTTGCTTTGAAAAGAGTGGCTATGAGAATGAAGGCGAATCACAAAAGGCGCAGGATAAGGGCGCGATGATTTTGTGCGTGGATACAAGTGGCTCTATGAGGGGGACGCCAGAAGTTATCGCCAAAGCCATAGCACTTTTTATGGCGCAAAGGGCGATGGAGGCAAATCGCAAATGCTATCTTATTAACTTTAGCGTAGGCATTAGTGAGCTGGATTTGAGTGCGCCAAATGGATTTTTTGAGCTAATGCGATTTTTGGAAATGAGCTTTTATGGCGGGACAGACGCGCTACCTGCGCTTAAAGCGGGACTTACAAAAATGCGCGATGAGGGCTATAAAAATGCGGATTTGCTTATGATAAGTGATTTTGAGTTTGATTCGCGCGATTTGGCGGAGATTGAGGATTTGGCGACACAAAAAGATGATAACAATAAATGCTACGCGCTTTATATCGGCGACTTTGCCCGTAAGGCGCGAGATTCACGGCTTTTTCACAAGGAATTTTACTTTAACGGCGACACAAATAAAGTAGTCGAATTTTGCTCCACGCTTTAAAAAATGCGCCTAAAACCCCATACATAGCGAATCTAAAAGGCAAACTAACGCAAATCATCGTGCAAACTTGTCATTGCAGTGTGGCTCATAGTTCTGTCTTTAGTTGTTTGTTTATTTGATTAACCAAATCAGCATATTTTTTAAAAAAATTCACAACTTTTATATTGCCTAAATCGCTCTCTTCGTTGTAGTGCCAAATCCAATAATCATCTCTAGTAGGTTTTAAATTTTTTGCTTTTATCTTATGAAATAAGTCTATGCGAGTTTGTAATTCCTTAATTTCTTTATTGCGTTTTGTTAAAAACCCAATAACTATTTTCTTACTTTTATTTTGTTCTGTTTCTATACAAAATGCAAGTTTGCAAGGCTGTTCTTCGGTGCTTTTATTGTATATAATTTTACTGATTTTATATTTTCCATTTCCACAAATACTATAATCATCAAATTTGTCTCTAAATTCATCTACACTCAACATTGCCCAATCATCATAAAACATTTTCTCTTTTTGTAGATTTTGCAATTCATGTTCAATATAACATTCTTTGATTTTATCGGCATTGTTCAAAATCTCAAACGCTATTTTAAAATCATTTTCAAAATCCTTTGAATTTTTGAAAAAATTCGCTATGTTCATTACACTCTCCTTTGTATTTGTGATGATTTGAACTATATCTTTGTAAGATTCTAATGCGTAGTTTAGATTTGTGATATTTCCCACACCGCTTTTGCTTTGGCAAGATTTTATTCACTCTAAAATCTCATTTTCGTATAAAACCTTTTTATATCCAATTTTGCCCTCTTTTGATTCTAAAAACTTACCTTTGACTTTTTCGACTTCCCATAAAGTATTATTTTCTTTGTTTGTGCGACTGTTATCGCTAGGCTCTCTATCGTGCAATGTCAAAAATATAACAAAAATATTTTCATATTCTACGCCATTTTTATGGACTTTTTCAATATAGTTTGCGATTTGATTTTGTTGGTCATCTGCGTTGATTTTGTTTTCAATAATAATATGCTTTGTGTCATTAAAAATATACAAATCAATATATTGAAATTCCTTTCTTACTTGAGCGTTTGTAGTGCTACCAAACCACTTTTTTAATCCCAAAACTTCTAAAAATAATGACAAAAACAAATCATCTTGGTAATGTTCGCCGTTCGTATCAAGTAGTGAGCATATGAATCCGCTATGCATATTTACTTCATCATACGGATTTTGCACGGCTTTTAGCGGATTATAATCATTATTTCCACGCTTTTTACTCTCATCTGCTTTGGCTAAATATTCGCCGAATCTGCGTAAAAAATCATCAATTTCGCTCATTTTTATTTTATTGTCTTTATTTCTTTTTATCTTTATCCTTATCGTCCGTTTTTGGTGCTGGGGGCGGATTGTCCGTGTCAATCATTAAGCGAATCTCGCTATATATCAGCTGTGGGCTGGTGTAGCCGACTTGATTCGCCTTTACTCTGCCACCTTGCTCTAGGACAAATTTTGCATTTAGTTTATCAGCCAAATCCTCACTTAGCTTGTATGGGACGAGTTTATCATCTCGTGCCGCGATGACAGCGATATGCTTTATGCGCTGTTTTAAGGTGGTATAATCTAATAGCGCGGTTGTGAAAGTTTTAATCACATTTGCGCTTTGTGCGCCACTAGCCGAAGTTATGGGCTTATCAAACCCTCCCACAAGCACCACACCGCCGACTTTATGTCCGCTCTCCTCGATGAATTTTAGCGTAGCTACGCCACCTATGCCGTGCGTTACGAAATATGTTTTCTCATTGATTTGCCCTGCGACTTCTTTTATTTTATCTTTCCACGCTTGGAGAGTAGGCGGGGTAGGCAAATCTAGGATTTCGATATTTTCTGCTTTGATTTCCTTGCCTACCTCGCTACTTAGCTCACTCTTTAGCCACGGATACCAAAAGCTCTCGCTATTTGCGCCAAATCCGTGAATGATATAGATTTTCGTGCCATTTGCAAAAAGCCCCGTAAATGCGAACAAACAAGCCAAAAATAGGATTTTTTTCATCATCGCTAACCTCACTTTTATGAAATTTATAGTGGCGATTGTAGCGAAATTTGCTTTAAAAATGCTTCAAGTGTTTGCGGGTAGTTTAAAAAGATAGAAAGCCATAAATTGTAGTATAATTTCAACGCCCCCTAGTGCTAGGGGGCAAACACTTTGTCAAGGAGGCTTTTATGCGAAAGCAAAAAAAGCGTCCTAGTTGGAAATTATACCTAAAATTTGGTTTTTTAAAACTTAAATTGATAAAGTATATCCACTAGGATTAAGTGGGAGCGTTCGCGCTCCCTGCCTTGCGAGTGTTACTCAAGCAATTAACTTCAAATATATTAAAACCTTTTTTTGCTACAATGCGCCATTATTTTCGTAACGCTTGGAGGGTTTATGTGGATTGGAATAATTAGCACAATTATCGCGATGATAGTGCTTGTGTGGGCTGTGAATCTCTGGTTGCCATTGGCGTTTGCGATAGGTGGCGTCATCATTGTTTTTATCATACTTTTCGCGCAAAAAAGCAAAGCAGATGAGCGCATAACGATGCTAGAAATCAGCAATCAACAGCTACTCTCACGCATTGATTCGATGATGGACAAAATGGAAAATAACAATGGCGCGAATCTAAAAAGCGCAGATTTGCAAGATAGCACAGAAAAAAGCGCGAATCCCACGAATCCCACGCAAGATTCGCAACAAAGTGTCGAATCTAACGCCGAATCTAAAAAGGCGGAATTTCGCGCTCATATAAATGAATTGCGCGAATCGCTAGGCAAATCCACAAGCGAAAAAAGCGCGAAAGATACGCATATTTCCGCCCTTGATTCCACCCACAAACTCGCCCAAAAGTTTATGCCAAAGGGCGAAAATTTGGCGCAACGATTCGGGCTAAATTCAAAAGATTTAAACCGCGCAGATTTGGCACAAAGCGATTCACCCACAAAACCACGCGAATCTAAAGCCTTTGAATCGCCAAATCCTAAAGCAAATCACACTAGCAACGCCACAAATTCGCCAAACACCACAAACCTCACAAACACCGCATTTTCTTTCGAGCAGTTTTTGGCGCAAAAGGCGATGATTATTTTAGGCGGGATTTTCTTTGTTTTGGCGGCGTATTTTTGCGTAAAATACGCTATCGAACATAATTTTCTAACCCCGCAAATCCGCATAGCAATGGCTGTGGGCTTTGGCGTGGCATTATTTGCGCTAGGCTTGGCATTTTATGGTGTGCGATTTGCAAATGCTCTATCGCTACCTAGCGCAATGTCAGCGCGAATCGCAGAGACGCTTATTGGCTCAGCAAGTGTGGTGGAATTTTTCGCAATATACGGCGGACACGCGCTGTATGGATTTTTTGGCGAGATGCTTAGCTTTGCATTGCTTTGCGCCGTGAGCTTTGGCGCACTCTTTTTGACATTGCGATTCGGGCTAATCGTGGGGATTTTTGGCTTGGCTGGGGGCTTTGCCACGCCGTTTTTGATAAGCACGGATAATCCCAATTTCTACTTTCTATGCGGATATTTACTCGCATTGCACCTTTGCGTAATGGCTATTTGGCGCAAAAACGCAGTCATTCCGCTACTCTCAAGTGCCTGTGTGCTTTGCTATATGTGGCTTTTTGTGGAAAATCACAGCGCGACATTAGGCGAATCGACATTTGCATTTTTCGTGTGCTGTGTGGTATTTTTCACGCTTTTTGTAATGGCAATGCAAATCTTTAGACGCAACAATGCAAAAAGCATAAGTGCCGTTTTGCTCTGCGTAGTGGCGTTTTTAGGCATTGTAGTAATGCTAAATATCACAAAGCCAGACAATATCCAAAACGCGCTTTATGGATTCGCCTTTGTCGCGCTACTTTGCGCTATAAGTGCCTTTATGCCACTACTCATAAAAATGCTAGATTCGCCCCCATTTGCGCGAATCACAAATTTTCTAAAAATCGATGAGGACATAAAGAAGCGCGAAGTTTGCGATTACGGCGCGATTTTTGGGCTATTTTTGGGTTGCGCTTATTTGGTTAGCTTTATTAGCGCGTTGCCAAGCTATTGTATCATCGCGCTAGAGGCGATTTTCATCATCGCTTTTGTGGCAAATGCGCTTGTAGAATCCAAACAAATATCCGCAAAAACGGCACTATTTCCACTGTCGCTTTTACTCGCCACAAGCGCGGTGTTTGCGCTAGTGGAGTGGTGGGAGACTGCTCTTATCTTTAGCTCCGCCACCGCACTTGGCGTTTGCGCCTTTATTTATGCCTTTGTCAGTGTGAGGGATTTGCATAGCAGGGGAAGCGAAACTCTGCTAAGCCTAAATGCCTTTGTGTTTTTTGGCGCGATTTTTTTACTTACCGAAAATCTCACGCTAATCGCACACTATGCGTATTTCTATCGCTTTTTGGCTATGTGGCTTTTGGCGTTTGCTTTGCTTTATGGGCTTGGAGCGTTGCGCTTTAGGGGCGAAAATTTGCGTGGAGTGGCGGATTTGGCGTTTATTGGGGCGATATTATTTATTTGCGCTTTGTTTGCGTTTATTATCACAAATGGCAATGCCTTGCTTAATAATCTCTTTGGCGAAGCGCAATTTGCGGTGCGTGGGCTTAAAAACTATGCTATTTTCGCGCTTATCTGCGCGGTGAATCTATGGCTTTTAGGGCGATTTTGTGCAAATCGCAGTAGCGCGGAAAATGGCATTATTTTGCAAAATAATTTTATGGGCTTTTGCAGTGGCTTTATGTCAAGCATTTTTGCTACGCTAATCGTGCTTGTCATCGCGCTTTTGGGAAGCATTTGCGCGAAAATCTACTATGGGCTTAATGTTGCGGAGGTGGCGTTTATCAGCGATAATCTTTACTTTGTCGCTACGGCTGGGGCGTTTGGGATTTTTGCGATTGCGGTGGCAAAGGTGCGATTTGGTGCGAATCTTATTACGAATCAAAGCGCATATTCGCTAGATTCTGGCGCGAATCCCACGAATCTAATGCTCCCAAAAGCCCTAACATATATCTTTTATCTTTTTAGCGCAAAATCGCTGTGGTTTTATATCCTCGCACTTTGGGGGTGGAGCGACATATTTTTTGACACAATGCCACACCTAACACAAGCGGAATTTTACTATGCGCCACGCACTATTATCGCCTACTGCGCGTTTTCACTGCTTGGATTTGCCATCATATTTTGCCTAAATAGCACCAAAATCCCCAAAATTTTGCTTTACTTTTTGGATTTCATCGCGCTATCCTTGCTAATCTGCGCCGTATTTGGCGCAATCCACTGCGCCTTTGGGACACAAGGCGACATAGCTTTTGACGAGGGCGGATTCACATATCGATACGCGCTAAATGGCGCAAACGAGCTATACGCCTACTCCGCAGGGCTTGTGTGCGTGAGCGTGGCACTGCTAGTCATCGGCATAGTGGGAAATGTCGAGCGATTCAAACACTACTGCTTCGCACTACTCTGCTTTGTCGCGCTAAAGGTGTTTTTCGTGGATACCAGCTCGTTTAGCTCACTAGGCAAAGTCGCACTATTTGTCTTTATGGGCGTGGCATTTATAGGCATTTCGATGATTTATAATCGATTTGTGCTAAGGTGCGATTTGAGGTAGGTTTGCGTGAAATAATCAAAAAAATAAAAACCGCACGAAGGCGAATATAACGCCTTGCCCACGCCGTCATTGCGAGAATCTGCGTAATGTTCGTATCAATACACTATTTCGTCATTGCGAGGGCTTTGCCCGAAGCAATCCAAAATTGTGCGATTTTAAAGAAATGAGAAACATAAATAATATAGGGACAAATTTTGCGAATCGCTCTTTTGATTTGAAGTTGCTGAAGTGGATTGCTTCGCTCGTTACACTCACTCGCAATGACGGCGTAGTAAATTCGTCATTGCGAGACTTGACGCAGTC
Source organism: Helicobacteraceae bacterium (assembly GCA_050874285.1). GTDB lineage: Bacteria > Campylobacterota > Campylobacteria > Campylobacterales > Helicobacteraceae > NHYM01. Next base: position 17,056 of record JBNMKJ010000040.1, read on the forward strand.
AAGTCGTGGCAATCCAAAATAAAATCTACACAAATCACAAATCCACGCCCCACCTCGTCATACTGAGCGCGTCAGCGCGAAGTATCCAAATCGGGCGAATCTAAATTATGGGCGAATCAATGACTAAAAAGCGAATCAATAAAGCGTGAAACTATAAAAAGTTTTTGCTTCGTTTGGCTTTTGCCAAAAGTAGAATCCACCTTTCTCTCCCTAGACTCTAATCCACCAAGTGAATCAACAAACAAATTCCAAAATATCCACAAATCTTTAAGAAAATTTTTAGTGAAAATCATTAGAA
>JBNMKJ010000041.1:0-14311 GCA_050874285.1 Helicobacteraceae bacterium
ATAATCTACACAAATCACATAAATCCATATAGATTCAATGCCACAGATTCCCACGCTCCACGCCTTTTGTTAAATTATATATATATATATATATATATATATATATATTGTAAGACTCTCGCACTTTACGCGTTAAATCATACTTTTTTATTTAATAATCCGCATAGATTTGGTAATTACGATTCATATAAATTAGATTCGCGTGGTTTGGATACTTCGCTACGCTTAAGCAATGACGAAATGGGGCGTGGATTCGCACTTTGTGTGGATTTGATTTGCTGTGGATTGCTTCGATTCGGCGCAGCTGAATCTTGCAATGACGGCTATTTGCCTTATAGATTTTTCATCACAACTTCTCCATTTTTATCCAAAGTTGCCACAGCAAGTCCCAAATGCCAAGCGTAATTTTGGAGCGATTTTAATGAATTTGCCTCCAAAATATCAGGCGATAAAATTATGCAATCCGCGCCATAGACGAGCGATTCAAGGATTTGGTAGGTGGAAATAAAAATGTCTTTGTGAATGATTAAAAATGCGGTGTAATGCCGTGCATTCGCCACCAAAGAAATGTCTTTTTGCAAGGCAGTATCCACGATAATCGCGCCATTTTGCTGACTTTGAATCTCATTTAAAGCGCGTAAATCGCTATGGCTTTTTATCGTGGCAATTTGCTTTATTCTAAAATTTGGCGGTGCACTAAATGCGCGTGGCATAAGCGGATTGCACGACAAAGAGCGTCCCAAAACGCCCGAATCGACTTGCGATTCGCGCCTTTTTATTAAAATCTTGGTGCGCAAAATGGCAAATCTCATAGAAAATCGCGCCACGAATCCCAAGCACGATTCGGCGCAGATTCGCGCTAAACTCGCTAATTTTCCAAACATTTATTTATAGCGTCTAAATGCTCTTTTATCTCATTTTCTTTTTGCACCACCTCGCTGGGAATCTTATCCATCACCGCCTTTGCCTCGCCACATTTGCCACTTTTAAAATGCCCCCACGCTAGGCTATCTAAATACGCTGGATTTTCTGGCGCGACTTTTAGTGCCTTTTGCACGAAATCCACACCCTCCGCGATATTTATATCATAATCAATCATCAAATATCCCACATAATTATAAAAAATGTGATTTGGCGTGTTTTTCACGGCGGTTTTTAGCATATCAACGATTTGCGGGGCGATTTTGCGCTTTCCGTCCGCGTCTCCCGCCGATTCAAAGTCGATAATTGCCATAATGCCTAAATAATAGTCCTCTTTTGTGCGCGAATAGGCTTTTTGTGCCTCTGCCTTTGCGTTTGCGTAATCTTTTTGCGCCAAATAAATATCGATGATGATTTGCGAATCAAACTCGTATTTTTTTGCCAACTCAAGGACTTTGCTGTAATCGCCCTTTTCGTAGTATAATTTGGCTAGATTCATCGTATTTAATTCGCTTTGCTTTTTGTTGAAATAATACAAAAATAGTGGCTCCAGCTCATTTAGCGCATTTAGCTTTCTAGCGATAGGAATTAGCAAATATGCGAATCGCTCACTCATCTCATCTTTAAAATGCGCCTTAATCAGCGGAAGCGAATCATCAAATCTCTTTTCCTCTAAGCCTAATGACGCGATGACAAGTAGCGTCTCTTCGTTGCTATCGATTTTATATGCGCGTAGCAGGTGCGCTTTGGCGTTTTTAAAGTCATTTTTGGCGTAATACAAGGCGGCGATAAAATTATTATTTAGCACATTGTCTTCAAGCTGGATTATGCGCTGCCAAATGCTAATGGCGGTATCGGCGTCATTTCGCACGATATAAGCCTTTGCCTTTAAAATCTCCAAATCATTTGGGATAATGGCTTCAAATTCTTTGATTGCACTAAGCGCATCATCATAGCTCTCAAGGCGCATTAGCGCGAAAATCTGCTCTTTTAGGTATTCGATTTTTTTAGTATTTTGGTATAAAATCTTGTAGCTTTCTAATGCCTTTTTGTCATCTTTGGCATCGATTGCATCTAATGCCTCTAAAATGTAAGCGTCCTCGCTAAAGCCTGTGTTTAGCGATTTGTAGCTTTGAATCTTTGGCGCGTCATCAAGCGCGAAAGCCACGCTCAGCGAAAAAATCGTTAGTAAATTTAGATATTTTTTCATTTTGTTTTGCTCCGTTTTTGGATTTTATACATTACGCTAAATTGTGATTTATGGCGTAATCACGCGATTTTTTGGATTTTGGCTCGGGGCGTTTTGTGGCATTTGGATTGTCGCCAATTACGATTCGCTGCTCGAAATACGCCTTTTTATCATCGATGCTAAACTCCACAAGTAGCTTCCACTCGCCTTTTTCAAAGCTAATGGTGGGCGTGGTAAAAATGCCAAAATTTTGCGGAATCTCGCCAATGTCCTTATCCGCGCTCGAATCGGCGAATCTAGTAATATAGATTCGCGCATTTTGTCCCGCTACGGCTTTGTTTTTCAAATCCGTAATCTTAAAGCGCAAAACCGCACTGCTAGGCACATACAGCGGATTTGACTTGCGATTTGCCAAACGAGCGAGTGGAATGGCATTTTTGCCATCAAAAATATAAAAGCGATATTTGGATTCAAGCGCGTTTTGCGCGATGAGAATCGCATTTATATCTTTATCAACTGCGTTCCTTGTGGAAAAATAGGCATTGTCATAATCTGGCTTGTATTTCATAGAGACATAGATTGTCAAAATTATCATACAGCACATAAAGCCGAAAAATACCGCAATAGCGAGAGGCCAGAGATTTTTATTTTTTAATTTTGAATCGTTTTTCATTTTAAGTCCTTTTGTGTTTAAAAAAATAAACTACCACAAATAATCCAATGAGCGAAAAAAGCATAATGTATAAAATGCCTTGCACCACAAGCTTTGCGCCCTTTTCATCTTTGGAAATATTGTGATTGATTTTCACGCCAAATTTATCGGCGATTAAATCCACCGCCTCCACATAGCCATTGAAAACAACTGCAGAGAGTGCGCCAGATTCGCTGTCCTTACCACTATTTGACGAGCTGGGCAAAAGTGGCACCATATATTCCCAATAGATTTTCTTTTTGTCATCTTGCGTTAGGGCGTTTTGTTGCGTTGTGGATTCTTGGGATTCGCTAGTGATTATATCTATTTTTTGCTCATTTTTTAGCAAAACAATTATTACAAATGGCTTTTTGGCTTTGGAGTTGAGAGAATTTTTAAAGTCACTGTATTCCTTGATAGGCGCGTCATTTGCCATATAGACATAGAGATTTATGCCCGTTTTTTGGGCTAATTCGGCGGAAGTGGCGTTGAAAAAATCCACGCTTTTGGCATTTAGCAACGAATCAGGATTAAAAACAAAATGAATTTGCGAATCGTTTGAAATGGAAGTTTGATTTGCTAGATTCGCGGATTGATTTGGTGAATCCGCCTTTGGATTCGTAGATTGAATCGCATTTAAATTTTTTGCAGGTTCAACGCGTGAATGGCTAGATTCAAGCCTTGAATCCGCAAACGCATAGCTAAAAACAAGCAAGACTCCGCCCAAAATAAGCGGAATCTTTACGCTACGCATAGCTTATATTAAACCAAAAATAAGAACATATTTGGGATAAAAGCAATCGCAATAGAGGCAATCGCCAAAATCACCAAAAACCCACAAAGTGCCTTTTCTACAACATTATATTCCATAATCGCTCCTTATTTTTGCTGATAATGCTCGGCATTTGATGAGTTAATCATCACTGCTTTTTGCGCATCAATGCTGTAATAATTAGTCGCTTCTGCCTTTTGGACGCCCACAGCGGTGAATCCCAAAAATGCCACGATTGCCAAAAGTAGCACAACCGCTATGAAAAATCCTGTAAGCCCATTTAGCTGGAAATATCCGCCTTGTTCTTCTTCAAACTCAAATTCTTCCATAATCGCCTCCTAATTGTCTGATAAGATAAAGTTATTCAATGCTTTTTCTTGATACGCGCTGAAATTCGCATAATCAAACGAAGGCATTTTGCCGATAGCTCCGCCTTTGCCTCGCTTTAGGACTTCTTGTAAGAATGTAAATGTTCCATAAGTCGTCAAATCTGGCGCAAAGCCCTCGATTCCGCCTACTGCACCTTTGCCGTCCTCGCCGTGACAAGCAACACAATGAGTGGCATAAAGCGTCCTGCCTTGCTCAATAGATTCAGCATTTGCTGGAACTTTTGCGCTAGACATTTCGCCCATTACAAAATCTGCGATACTATTTGCCTCTGCGTCTGTCATTTCGATTGGCACCATCATCACGCCTGTGTAATTCATACCTGTGCTACCTTCTTTGATGACTTTTACAATCTGCGCTTTTCTGCCCCATTTATTCAAATCAGCAGCTTTGCCCTCAATGCCGCCTTTGTCGAATCCGTGGCATTGTGAGCACTGCACTTGGAAAATATTATCACCCATTGTAGTTAGCTCACTCTCGCTTAAAGCCGCCCATTTTGCTTGATATTGTTGATTGTATTTTGCTACTTCGCGGTTATACTCGCCGATTTGCGAATAGGCATTTAGCGGATAGCCCACGAAAATATACCACAATCCCCAAATAATCACGCACAAAAATGACGCCGCCCAGCCGATAGGCAAGTCATTTTTAAATTCTTTGATTCCGTCCCAATTTTCATCGGTTAAAACGCCATCGCTACTGCTATTTTTGATTTTGCTGAAATATGTAGCTGTTATAAACGCTACCAAAACCAATATGATAAACGCACCAATAAGCGTCAAAACCACCATATTATCATTTAATATACTCTGCATTACTTAATTCCTCCCTTTTCCCTAGATTCTATTGGCGTATCTAAAATGCCATCATCAAGTGCCAAACGCGCATATTTTTCGTAGTCCTTTGCGCCCGTGCGTTGCGCCTTATACATATAGTAAATATATGAGTATAAAAACACAACTAGCGCAATGGTGGCTGCGAAATACAAGTATCCTCTATACTCAACAATCGCTTCTACCATAGCACACCTCTTAGTTTGCCACGCTTGGTGTATTTGCATCGCCTTGCGCGTCAGGTGCCACTTCAGCGGGTGCTTCCGCAGGTGCTTCTGGTGCGACTGCAACGCCTTGCGCCATTGGCGTTCGCCTTGCTTGGCTTAGGCTTTTCATATACGCGATAAGCGCGACAATCTCTCTAACTTCGCCACTTCTATACGCGTCCTCAATGTCTTTATTTTTCATTTCAACCACGATAGCCTCAGCCTCGCGCATAAATTCAGCTTTCGCCTCATCAATAGTGCCTAGCTTAGGATTATTTGGCGTATCATAAGGCACACCAAAGACGACTTTTTGCGTGTAAGCGTCTGCATAAGCAGTCTCAAAGTCTGCTTGTTTAAAGAAATTATGCTGATAGTTTGGCATAATGCTCCCCGGCACTACACTCGCAGGGTCCCACATATGATTTGAATGCCAATCTGCAGCGTTTCGGCTATCGCCTACTCTATGCAAATCAGGTCCGATTCGCTTAGAACCCCACAAAAATGGTCTATCATAAGCATACTCGCCACTTAAGCTATATGCGCCGTATCTATCAGTCTCTGCCTTAAATGGGCGAATCAGCTGTGAATGGCAGTTGTAGCAACCCTCTTTCATATAGACTTGTCGTCCTGCGACTTCTAACACACTATAAGGTTTTAGTCCCTCAATCGGGCGCGAAGTTTTCGCAAAGTTTGGCAAAATCTCAACTAACCCAGCGATTGAAAATACCAGCAAAAACGCCACCGTGAAAAAGAATGGATTTCTCTCTAACCAATTAAACATTGCCTCTATCCTCCTTTTTTAATTTTCTTGCATAGGCGTTGCGAATGCGGGTTCTTTTTCAATCTCTTTTGAAGCTGTGATTGTCATAATAATATTATAGACAAACATAAAGAATCCAAGCAAATACAACACACCAGCCACCGAGCGAATCACATAGTATAAATGCAAACTCGTAACAGTGTCAATAAAGCTATAAAGCGGACTACCAAATTCATCAGTCGCGCGCCACATCATACCTTGAGAAATACCTGCAATCCACATACTTGAGAAGTATAGAATTATGCCAAGTGTCATAATCCAAAATTGCATATCCATAATCTTTTTAGAGTAAATCTCTCTTTTAAAGATTCGTGGCGTGATATGATAACAAGCCGCAATCAGCGTGAATCCTACCCAGCCCAAAACGCCATCGTGAACATGCCCTACAATCCAATCTGTAAAGTGCGCGAGTGCATTTACGGAGCGAATCGATTGAATCGGTCCTTCTAAAGTCGAAAGCATATAGAATGTAGATGCAAGGACTAGGAATTTGATTAGTGGCGATTCGCGTAGCTGTTGCCATTGTCCGCGCATTGTAAGAAGCATATTGATTGCTGTCCCCCAAGAGGGCAAAATCAAAATCACGCTAAATACAGAGCCTAAAGTTTGCACCCAATCAGGCGTAGTAGAATAAATCAAATGGTGTCCTCCAGCCCAAATATACACAAACATTAAGCTCCAAAAGCTAAATAGCGTGAGCTTGTATGAGAAAATAGGCTGTCCAGATTCCTTTGGCAAGAAATAATACATAACGCCGATGATTGCGGAGGTAAATACGAATGCAACCGCATTGTGTCCCCACCACCATTGCACCATAGCGTCATTTGTCCCAGCATATAGCGATACAGAATGCCATATACTACCTACACCAGCCACTAGCCAAGTGGGAATCGCTAGGTTATTGAAAATATATAGCGCACTTACCGCCACGAAACTAGCGATAAAATACCAAAGGCTAATGTAAAGCGTTTGCTCTCGCCTAACTGCCATACTACCAAAAAGGCTAATGCCCCAAAGCACCCATACCACGACAACAACCAAGTCCAAAATCCAAGGCAACTCTGCGTATTCTTTGGATTGTGTAATCCCAGCAAGTAGCGTAACCACCGCACACGCGATTAACACAAGGTAAATCCAAAAATGCAAAATACCAATAAGTTTCAAAAATGGGTGCTGATTATAAGTGATTTTAAGCACTCTCTGCCCCAAATAATACCACGCAGCCCAGATTCCACTTAGCGTAAATCCGTAGATTACGGCATTTGTGTGGAGCGGACGCAATCGCCCAAATAAACCATACTCTCCAGCTATATGATTAAGCGATGGATATGCCATTTGAAACGCGATTATGACGCCCACAAGCATACCAACCACACCAAAAGCCAAAGTCGTCCAAAGGAACAGCTTTGCAATGGAATAATCATACTCTAATACATTTTCTGTATTCATACTTCCTCCTACTTTAATTGAAATAAGCCGTAATTATACTAAATAATTTGCTTAATTTTTTATAAATTTTGTGGAAAATATAAATTTTTTGTGCGGAAATTGCAGGTTTTGTGGAATTTTGATGAATCTAAATTGACTTGCGCCATGTTTGTGCAAATCGTTTATTTTTTATAAATTTTTGCTAGAATTCGCGCTTTAAAAATTTTATAAAAAATTAGGATTCACAATGCAACATATCTCTAAAAATTCTTATAAAAACTTCATCGCTCTAGCCATTATTTTAATGGCAATTTACGCGCTAGTATTTTTTGTGATGCGCGTGGGCATTAGTGTATTTGCCTTTGAGGATTTTGGCTCACTTAAAAGCGATTTTATCAAAATCTATCTCTCTGGCTTAAAGTTAGATTTGAGCGACTTTGCTATCGGCGCGTCATTATTGTTGTTGCTTGGGTATTTAAGTAGCGCATTTTCTATTCTGCCCCCCCCCAAGCACACATTTAGTAAGATTGCAAATAGATTCATATATCGATTCGCACTTGTTTTTGCCACACTAACGGCGATTGTAGTTAGTTTATGTGCGTGTGTAAATTTTTATTATTTTAAGACTTATCACACAAAAATTGATATTTTTATTTTTGGGCTAAAGGACGATGACACCGCAGCGGTGCTAAAGATTATTTGGCAGGATTATCCCATTGTGTGGGTTTTGATAATTTGTGTGATTTTTACGATTCTTATTTTCAAACTCTCAAAGCGAATCTTAAATGCGAATCTATCACTAAATCTTGGCATTTTTGGAGAGATTTTGGCGAATCTTGCGCTGATTTTTGCCATAACTATGGGCTATATTATCAGCATTGTGAATCTCCCTTTACGCGAAAATGCCCACCATATAAGCGCGAATCCTATCGCAAATCAAGTGGCGATAAATCCTATTATTTCGCTTGGCTTGGCAGTTAAACACTATCGCAAATTAGATAAATTCGCGCCCATTAACCCACAAGATTTAGCGGATTTAGAGAAGGAACTTTTTCCCATTTTTCAGCATAATCCACAAAAAGTCATCACAAAAAATCCTAGCGTGGTTATGGTGTTGCTAGAGAGCTTTGGCTCAAATATGCTTAGCCTTGATAATGAAGCAGACTTTGATTTGCTTGGTAGTTTTAGGACGCACTTTGTGACGGGGCAAATTCCGCTTGATAAGCGAAATGGCAAGGCGCAAAATGACTTTACTTTTATAAATTTCCTATCTAGTGGCAATGGCACTGCGCCGTCTTTTTCATCGCTATTTTTTGCCTCGCCAAGTCCTACTATTTCGCTAGGCAAATTTAAAAATCACAAATTGCCCCTAACGCCCTTTGATATTTATAAAAAAGCTGGATATAAAGTCATTTTCTTAACCTCTAGCAATCGTTATTGGCAGAATTTAGGCGCATATATTACCACGCTTGGGGCAGATGAGATTTATGATAGCAATGTGCTAAATGCCAAATATCCACAAAGTGTCGAATCGCAAAGTTCCTATGGCGTGGCTGATGAGTTTGCGTATAATTTTGCGTTAGAATTATTGCAAAATGCCAAACAACCGCTTTTTATCGTAATGCTAACTAGCTCGAATCATAAGCCTTTTATCTTACCAAAATCCTTTACTCCACCGCATTATGAGATAGAATCCAAACGCGCACTTTTCAATCACCCACACCAAGCCCAAATCGCAACGAGCCTTTTTACATACTCAAGCAACGCATTTGGCGACTTTGTGGGAAAAATCAAAGATTCGCCACTTAAAAATAGCGTGATTATTGCAGCAAGTGGCGACCATAGATACCGCGATTTAAAGGCAAATGCGAATCTCGCGCTAAACTACGCCGTGCCATTTTATTTATTTATCCCTACGCCTTATTTGCGTGATTTTAAGGCGCGTGGATTTGGCTTTAGTGGGCGCGAAATGGGCTCACATAAGGATATTTTTCCTACGCTTTACGCGCTAAGTCTAAATGACTATGATTTTCTAACGCTTGGCGGACGCAATCTCTTTGATAAAAATGCGCCAAAATCGCATAGATTCGCGCTAAATTCTGGGCTTTTTATGGATAAAGATGGCATTTATGCAGGTAGCGTGGGCTATAAGATTTTAGACAATGATAAAAATCTGCCTAAGATTCTAAGTGGATTCATCGTGCAATCGGGTGAGACATTTGAATTGCCCAAAGAAAAAGCGGACTTTATGAAGCAATACAACAAATTAGAATGGTTGCAGATAAATTATCGAATCTTTGGGGATAGCGACAAAGGCGACTAATGTGATTAAAACTTGGGCGCGAAATATAGCATTAGAAAAATTTTAATTATCTTTTGGTTATAATCCGCGCTTTAGATTCGTAAGTTTTAGATTTGCGCAAAATAAGGGGACAAAATGTTTAAAGGCATTCTTTCAAAGGCACACGCAAAGGCACACGGCGCGGTAAATTCGCCCAAAAATCAGCAGTTGCGATTATGCAATTTGTCTTTAATGATTGTGGCGATTTTTATGCTAATATCAAGCATTCAAATGGAAGCATTGGCGGGAGATTCGCTGTGGGGAATCTCTTTTGAGACGCTAACTTTTATCCACGCAGGAATTGGAATCATAATGTTTTCGCTTGTGGCGTGGCATTTATACTTGCACTTTGGAGATTTAGGCTGGATAAAAAAGCTACAAAAAAGCCCCAAACTCACAAAATCTTTAGCAATTTTTGGCGCACTCACGCTATCTAGCGGAATTTTTATTTTGGCATATATGCTGACATATTTTGAGCATAATTTAGTAGGCGCGATTCACGGCAAAATCGGCTTTGTTTTTATCGCGCTGTGCGGGATTCATATCTATAAATATTGGGCTTGGATAAAGCGCAAAATCTTTAATAAATAAGGGACATTTTTGCCACAAAATACTTCGCAAATCGCAGTCAAATCGCTTTTAGGCAATATTTTTCGCTCCAAAGATTTGATTGTCGTTGTTTTTATAATGGCGATTTTAGCCATTATAATCGTGCCACTGCCTAGCTATTTGCTAGATTTTTTTCTAACGATTTCTATCGCGCTATCCGTGCTTATTATTTTAATCGGGCTTTATGTCGCCAAGCCTACGGATTTTTCGGCGTTTCCTACATTGTTGCTTATGGTTACGCTTTTTCGCCTAGCACTTAATGTCGCCACCACGCGAATGATTCTAAGCAACGGGCATTTGGGTAGCGAAAATGTCAGCGAAATCATTAGCGCGTTTGGCAACTTTGTCGTGGGCGGAAACTATGTCATCGGCATTATTGTTTTTAGCATTTTGGTGATTGTGAATTATTTGGTTATCACAAATGGCTCTACACGCGTGGCAGAAGTCCAAGCGCGATTCACATTAGAAGCGATGCCGGGCAAACAAATGGCGATTGACGCGGATTTAAACGCAGGGCTAATCGACAAAGACGAGGCGCAAAAACGGCGCGAGGCGTTAATCCAAGAGCAAGATTTTTACGGCTCAATGGACGGTGCGAGTAAATTTGTCAAAGGCGATGCGATAGCTGGAATCATCATAACCCTTGTAAATATCATCGGCGGATTTCTTATCGGCACATTTGCGCGTGGTATGGGCATCGCTGAGAGCGCGGCGACTTTCACGATTCTAACAATAGGCGATGGTTTGGTAAGCCAGATTCCCGCGCTCATCGTCTCTACCGCCACAGGTATCGTCATCACACGCGCCACAAAAAGCGGTGAAAAAGATTTCGCCACAAATGTCGTGAATCAGCTTTTAGGCAATAGCAAGATTTTATCAATCGTGGGCGGAATTTTAGTGTGCTTCGCGCTTGTGCCCGGACTGCCTACAATATCGCTAGGATTCGTGGGATTTGTATTTTTGCTGATGAGCTATCTTTTAAGTTTTGGCAGTGAGCGAATCTTTAAGCTAATTCCAGCGAATCTAGCACCCAAAAAAGACAGCCCAAAGCCTACGATTCGCCAAATGCCTGAAGAAAAACCTAAAATATTAAGCAAAAAGGAACTTGAAGAGCGGGAAAAAAAGATTGTCGAGCAACACGAAACCATACTAAGAAGTAAGCTTGAGGTGGATACATTGCGTTTGACGCTGGGAATAGGACTGCGCAAATTAGCTGAATTGCCAGATTCTGCGCTAATGGAGAATATTCGTGGGATTCGCTTAACGATAGCTGAGCAGTATGGGATTATCATACCAAAGGTGCGAATCTTATCAAATCCTTATACAGACTTTCCACCCAATGGCTATGAATTTTTCTTAAAGGGCGTAAAAATCGGCGGTAGCAAAGTAGAAGTGGATAAATTTTTGGTGCTAAATTCGACTAATGAACCAATAACAGATATTGATGGGATTCCTACCAAAGACCCTGCATTTAATGGTGATGCGCTGTGGATTGACGCTAAGGATAAAGATGAAGCGATAATGCGCGGATATTTTGTAGTAGATGCCTCAGCTGTGATAAGCACACATATTAGTGAGCTAATCAAAAAATACGCCGAAGATATTTTAACGCGTCAAGATGTAAAAGACATAATCGATAGCCTAAAAGATAAATTTCCAAGTTTGGTAGAGGATAGCTTAAAAGTTCCGCTAGGCGTGATTCACCAAGTGCTAAGGGATTTATTGCACGATGGGATTCCTATCAAGGATATGATTACAATTTTAGAGACAATCATTGAGGTTGCGCCAAAAACGCAAAATAGCCACATTATCATTTTGGATTGGGTGCGAATCGCTTTAGCGCGTGTAATTACAGATATTTTTAAAAGCGATGATGGCAATATCAAATTTTTCACCATTCCACTCGAATCTGAGAGCTATTTACTCCAAAAAATGCAGGATAATCAATATGGGCGCAATTTTATCCTAACTATAGGCGAAACAACTATGCTAACACAAGCACTAAATCAAGTGGTGCAAAAATCTCACGAAATGCAGACAAGCCCCATTTTGGTTGTGGATACTAGCATTCGCTACGCACTTGCTAAATTCGCTGAGAAAAATAGCATTTTTCTTGCCGTGCTAGGCACTGCTGAGATTAGCGCGAATGCAAAATATGAGGTTTTGGGCGAAATCGGGCTAAAATTTAATTAAAAAAGGAAAAAAATGACAGAAATTCATCATCTATCACATATCGATTTAGACGGCTATGGTGCGCAGTTTGTGGCGAGGGAATTTTTTAAAAATATCACATTTTATAATGCAAACTATGGGCGCGAAGTAGAAGTGCGAGTGCGTGATATTTTAGGGCGAATCAAAAGCGCGAAAAATGCAAATTTTTTGATTTTAATCACGGATTTGAATCTTACGCTAAGTGAGGCAAAATTTTTGCAAGAGGAAGTTAATTTGCTAAACGCTCAAGGCAAAAAGACAAATCTTATTTTGCTAGACCACCACATTACAGGCAAAGATTGCGCGGCAAATTATGGGTGGTATCATTTGGATACAAATATTTGCGCATCAAAAATTACGCTTGAATATCTAACCAAAAATATTGCGTCTTTATGTGCTGAATCTGCCGAATCCTGCGAGATTTTGCGCGATTCACAAAAGCGCGAATCAATGCAAAAATTTATCGATATGATAGATTCGGCGGATACTTGGAAAGAGAGCGGATTTGGCTTTGAATTTGGCAAAGTCGCACTAGGTATGATTACGCAAAGCAGGGAATTTTCGCGCTATATGTTTGATGATTTTGATAGGGATTTGAAGTTTAAAATGTTAGAAGTGGCAAAGGAATATTTGCTAGATTCGCACAATAATCTCCGTGAAATGGGCAATGTCGAGCTAGATAATAATATCTTTTTACGCAAAAAAGAATTGCTAGGTGGCGATAAAAGGACGCAAACAATGGAGCAGATTTTATCGAATCGCCAAGCTGAAATCTTGCGCCAAAGCAAAGAAAAATATACCATTTTTTTGAATGATAAGCGCGGACTTTTGACTTATGGAATCGGCAACATTTCTATTTTGGCAAATCTCTTTTTGACACAAAATAGCGAGTTTGATTTCTTTTGTGATATAGGCACAGGCGGAACCGTGAGCTTTAGAGCAAATGGGAAATGCGATGTGAGCGCAATCACAAAGGAATATTTCAACGGAGGCGGACATAAAAACGCTGCTGGTGGGAAAATCGAGGATTTCAAAGGGACATTTTTATACGCTGAGGCAAGAGCGCAATTAGAGGCGAAAATTGGCTTAGGCGCGGATATGGAGGACGATGATGACGACAAATGGGGATTATAACGAGCTATTAGATGAGATTGTGATTTTGCTAAGTGCCGCGCTTAGCCTAGCTGGTGTGGAGGATAGCAAAATCGAATCCGCGCTAAATATCTATGCTGAGGAATTTGAAAAAGGCGATGATGACGCGGTGTATGACTACAAAAGCGTGTGTGAGGTGATTAAAGGGCTAAAGAAAACGCACCCGCATTTGTTTAGCGCGTAATGGTGGGCAAAAATGAAAACGATTCGACTAGCGATTTTGTTTAGTGGGAATGGGAGTAACTTAGAAAATATCTACACAAAAATGCAAGGAATGGAAATAAATTCGTCTTTGGGTGAGTGCAATTCGTCTCTCACGCGACCTTCGCGGGAGCTTGAAAAATCCTCAATCGATAGACGATTAGCCTTATCTCATTTGGATTTTTCGGCGCAACCCACGAATCTCGCGCAAGATACTAGAATTGCGGAGCGCGTGGAATCAAACAGCGATTCAAGTGATTCAAACAATTCCACCGAATCGTCATTGCGAGAAAATGAGCGTAGCGAATTTTCGTGGCAATCCAAACAAAACAACTTGCACGAAGTGCAAACTGAATCTCGCCCGATTCGTGGTGCAAAAAATCGGATTCAAACGAGCAGTAGTGCGAGTGCCGATTTTTTGCTAGAATCGGATAAGCGAGGCTCTCCCCCTAAAAGCGAAAAAGCGGCAGCTTTTTGGCGCGTAGGGGGAGCGGGGCGGGGGGTGCAGCCCTTTTTGCAAAAAGATTCAAACGATAAAAATTCAGTAGAT
>JBNMKJ010000042.1:0-14094 GCA_050874285.1 Helicobacteraceae bacterium
AAATGCCGTCATTTTGCGTCCATTGCGTAAGGCTGTTTTCCTTTGCCTGAATACACAAAAAGCGCAAATCCGTTTTCGCCGACATTTTACGCATAACGCTAGGGGCGACACGCAACGCTTCATTTGCCTTAAGCGCGACTTTTTGCCCATCTAGCTCCATTTCGCCATCGCCCTGCAAAATGATATAAACTTCCTCATTTTGCTTGTGCGCGTGGTAAAATGGCGCAGACGCACCCGCTGGTAGCGCGTTGTATGAGATTTCGCAACTACTTAAGCCAAGCGCGATTCCTTAAACTCTGTGCGTGGCTCAGCACCAAATGAGATTTTGCTAAACTTTGACATTTCTGTCTCCTTTATTTTTTTTAGATTCGCCAAAAGGTTTTTGCTTTTAGCGTGGCGGAATTATAATGAAGTAATATCTAAAAATCAAGTAGGGATTTATTTATGACATAATACACTTTTTAGGACTATTGCGTTAAATATGAGAAAATTTAAGTAAAAATTTTTTAAAGTTTGTTATAATTTCGCAAATTTTTATATTTTTTTACAAAGGATTCGCAATGCAAAAATTATATAGCAAAGAGTTTTTTTCGCCCTGCCCTGTGGAAACTACGCTAAATCTCATCGGTAGCAAGTGGAAAATGCTAATTGTGAGGGATTTATTAAAAGAAAAACGGCGATTTGGAGAGCTAAAAAAGTCCATAAGCGCGAGTAAAAATCAAATCATAAGCCAAAATGTCCTAACGCAAAATCTGCGTGAGCTAGAAAGTGCGGGAATCATCAAGCGCAAGGTTTATGCGGAAGTTCCGCCCAAAGTGGAGTATTCGCTAACAGAGCTAGGGCAGAATCTACGCGCCGTTGTGGCGAGTTTGGAGCATTTTGGCAAGGAATATCAAGGGCATTTGTGAGAATGAAATTTGCTTGAAAATGGCGTTTTTAAACTAATACTTTTCTATTAAACGCCTTATTTTAGGTGCAAAACAACAAAAAGGCAAATTATGCAAGATTCTAGGCAGACTTGGAGTAGCACTTTAGCCTACATACTCACGGTGGCGGGGGCTACGATAGGATTTGGGGCGACTTGGCGATTCCCCTACCTTGTGGGCGAAAATGGTGGCGCGGCGTTTGTGCTTGTCTTTTGCGTGGCGATGATACTTATTGGAATCCCCGTGATTTTGGTGGAAAATGTCATAGGACGCAGGGCGCACAAAAATAGCGTAGATTGCTTTGGGGGCGAATCGCAAGGCAAGGCGTGGCAAGGCGTGGGCTATTTGGGGCTTTTAGGGAGCTTTGGCATAATGGCTTACTATATGGTGCTTGGTGGCTGGGTTTTGGTGTATATTTATAATCTCATTTTTGGCGATTTTAACCTCTCAGCACCTGTTAGCAAAGAATACACAAACGCATTTTACACGCAAAATATCGAGCATAATCCGCTATTTATCGGCATTTTTACCACGCTTTTTGTGGTGCTAAACTATATCATTTTAAAGCGAGGCATTATTGATGGCATAGAAAAGGCGGTGAAATTTTTAATGCCTTTGCTTTTTTTGTGCCTCATCATCGTAATCGTGCGGAATCTAAGTTTGGAGGGCGCATTTGAGGGCGTGAAATTTTATTTAAACCCAGACTTTAGCAAAATCACGCCAAAACTTTTTATCGATGTGCTAGGGCAAGTTTTTTTCGCGCTCTCACTTGGCTTTGGTGTGATGATAACGCTTTCATCACACCTCAAAAAAGATGAAAACCTCATCAAAACCGCCTCATACACGGGAATCTTAAACACCATTATCGCTATTTTGGCGGGATTTATGATATTTCCAGCCCTTTTTAGCGCGGGACTAACGCCAGATAAAGGTCCATCGCTTGTGTTTGAAACGCTACCCATAGCCTTTTCGTATGTGAAATTTGGCACTTTTATATGCGCGTTATTTTTTATTTTGTTGCTTGTGGCCGCGCTCACTACGAGTTTGCCCATATATCAAGTCATCATTAGCGTTTTGGAGGAAAAATTTAAACTCACTAAAAACACCGCAATCAATCTCACTTTGGGTGGAATCTTTGTGCTTGGGAATCTGCCCTGCATACTATCCTATGGGGCTTGGAGGGATATAAAAATCGTGGGAAATAAAAATATCTTTGATAGCTTTGATTTTATCAGTGGCAATGTGCTTTTTGTGCTGACGGCATTTTTGTGCTGTGTGTATGTGGGGTGGGTGATGAAAGATAAGGCGATAGATGAGATTAGCAACAACGGCAAGATTCAAAGCAAGTGGATAAAAGTGTGGTTTTATTATGTGAAATTTGTCGTGCCTGTGGTGATTGGTGTGATTTTTTATTTTGGAATCGTGGGGTAGGGAAATAAAACACAAATTTTGCTAAAATGCGCGAAACATATTTAGCAAAATGGAGGCGCAAAATGGCGTGTGTTTTACAGATTGGAGCAGGTGGCGTAGGTGGCGTGGTGGCGCACAAAATGGCGATGAATCGCGTGGAATCTGGTGGCGTGTTTTCGCGCATTATCCTTGCTTCGCGCACATTGTCTAAATGTAAGGCGATTGCGGATTCTATCCGCGCTAAAGGCTTTGGAGAGATTGAGATTGACGAAGTCGATGCCGATAATGTCGAATCTGTGGTGGCTTTGATAGAGAAATACCGCCCAAAGCTCGTGGTAAATGTGGCTTTGCCTTATCAAGATTTGGCGATTATGGAAGCGTGTTTGCGCACAAAGACGCACTACCTTGATACCGCAAATTATGAGCACCCAGACAACGCGCACTTTGAGTATAAAGAGCAGTGGGCTTATGATACGCGCTACAAGGAGGCGGGGATTTTCGCGCTTTTGGGCAGTGGCTTTGACCCGGGGGTTACCAATGTCTTTTGTGCCTACGCGCAGAAGCACTATTTTGATGAGATTCACACTATTGATATTTTGGATTGCAACGCGGGAGACCACGGATATGCGTTTGCGACAAACTTTAACCCTGAAATAAATTTGCGCGAAGTAAGTAGCAAGGCTAGATATTGGGTAAAAGAGGGCGAAGATTCGGTGAGTTTGGATTCAAACCTAGCCCTTAACCCCGACTTGAGTGAGGATAAAATTTACCGCAAATTTGAGAGAGAGGAAAAACATTTCGCGCTTAAATCAAATACGCAGGACTTGCAAAATCAAAGCTATTTTAACGGACAATGGCGCGATGTCGCCCCTTTGGCACTAATGAAAGAGTGGGATTATCTAGGCGTGGGCGTGAAAAATAGCTACCTACTTTACCACGAGGAGCTAGAATCCTTAGTGCGCAATATCAAGGGACTACGCAAAATCCGCTTTTTTATGACATTTGGAGAGAGCTATCTCACGCATATGAAGTGCTTAGAGAATGTAGGCTTATTACGAATCGATGAGGTGGCGCATAAAGGGGGCAAAATCGTGCCAATAGAGGTGCTGAAAACGCTACTGCCAGACCCCGCAAGTCTCGCCCCGCGCACCAAAGGGCAAACCCATATCGGCTGCTACATAAAAGGTGTAAATGACGGCAAGGAGCGCGTAATCTATATTTATAACATTTGCACACACGAGGAATGCTACGCCGAAGTGGGCGCACAAGGCGTGAGCTATACCACAGGTGTGCCTGCGATGATAGGGGCGAAGCTAGTATGTGAGGGGAAATGGGGCGTAAATTGTGAAAAAACCGCAAATAATGCAAACAACGCTGATATGCCACAAGGTGGGGAATCTCAAGGGATAGATTCTAATAAAGGTGCAGGTGTATGGAATATGGAGCAAAACAACCCCGACCCATTTATGGCAGAGCTAAATAAACAAGGACTGCCTTATGTGGTGGTTGAGTTTGATAAAAACGGAAACCACAAAGTCCTAGAGGACGGACGGGAAAAAAATCACAACAAGTGAGGTCATAAAATGAAAAATATTAAAAAGATTCTAATTATATTTGTGGTGCTTGGATTTACGCTACTTTGTGCGCAAAATATGCAAAATATCGATGATGACAAAATCGATGAGGCGTATATAGACAAGGAATTGCACGCGCTTATTTATGGTGCGGATTGTAGCGAGGGTGGAGCGCGCATTACCCCGCGAAGCACTTCACCCAAAAGCACGATAAACGCGGGGAATCAAGCCATAATCGACACCGCAAAATACGCCGATACAAAATCTCGCGCTATCGCGTTTAGCGGCACCGTGCTTAGTGGCGGAATCATCGATAACACTTCTAATGCAAACCTCTACCTAAGCGCGGATAGGAAAATCTCTTATGCCCTTATAAACGGCACTTTGGATAGTGGCACACTAGAAATCAAGGCGATTTGTGAAAAGCAGAGCTTTAAGATTGCTAACTTTCGCAATGGGGATTTTGGCGTGTGGCTTAGCAAAAATCCCACAAAAGAAGTCGCAATCGCGCTCAATGTCAATGCTTCGATGAGTGGCTACATAGAGGCGTTTAAGGAAATCGCGCCCTTTGTGGCGAAACACATTTTGGGCGATAGGGAGAAGCAATATGCAAAGATTTCGCTGATTACCTTTTCTCATCTTGATGTGGTAGATTTGGGGACATTTTATAGTGCTAGTGATTTTGCAAATGCCACAAATAGTGCAAAGGGCATAAAATCTAACACGATACTTATCAACACCGCCATAATAAAATCTATGAAAAACTTTACCAAAGATAATGGGTTAAAAAAGGAGGTTTATATCATCTCAAATGGCGATTCTGGGGATATGAAAATGGCAGAAATTATGCTAAATCTCACCAAAAGTATCAATGCAAATATCACCAAAAACACCACCTCAAATGCCGATAATCGCGTGAAAATCCACGCTTTTGCGCTAAGTCCGAATCTAGAATTCCTAAAAAATATCGCTAAAATCACAGGCGGGAGCTACAATGAAGCAAACAATTCTTATGACTTCAAAAAACAGATTTTAACCCTTAGTAATGATGGCAAGGCATTTGATATGCGTGAGCTAAGCAATGAAATCCGCCCAAGTAAGAATCATAAAATCTATGACCCAAATAACCCAGATGATTCAAATAATTCAAATGATAATCCGCCGAGTAAAAAGGGCAAGAAATAGATTTGTGGTAAGATTAGTGTGATTCGAGATTCACGCGAATCTTAACCCCAAAGATTCGCATAATTTATAAGAATTTTGCAAACTTAAGCCCAAAAAGTATAAAATACTAAATTCGCTAATAGCGGATAGCAAAATAAACTTTAAAAGCGGAGGTTGTAAAATGAAAAATATCATAAAATTCTTAGTTGCATTTATGCTTGTCGGTTTTGTCGTGGGCTGTGCCAAAAAGGCTGATAATAATTTCACTCAAACCCAAACACCGCCACAAACACAAGCGCAAACAGACAAAAAGCCCCAAGCCCCAGTCCTTCAAAGTCCCTTGCAAAATATGATTATGCAGGTGATTACCGCAAATGATAAAACCATAATTGACGCAAATGATTTTCCAAATACGCAATATGTTTCCATAATCTTTGATAACGAAACTGTGCGCGGTGGAATCTTTGAATCCCAAAATACTTATCGTAGCGATAATAGACGCTTTTTATTTGTGCTTGAATCTGGCACTTTGACAATCACTGAGATTTTTAAAAAGATAAGTTTTACAATCAAAAATTTTAGCGATGGCGACTTTAACATTTATCTTAGCAAAAATCCCACCAAAGAAGTCGCAATCGTGCTAAATGTAAATCAATCTATGGGGCTTTACATTAACGCCATAAAAGATATTGCGCCATTTATCGCAAAGCATATTTTGGGCGATAGAGAGACGCAATTTGCCAAAATTTCGCTGATTACATTTTCATACATTCGCGTGAATGATTTAGGCACTTTTTACGATGGACAGAGCTTTGTAAATGCGACAAACGGATTGCAAAAAGGCTTTGATTCAAGCGACAATATGGTAAATCTATCGCTAATTAACGCGATGAGAAATTTTACTAAATTTAATGGTTTGCAAAAAGAGATTTTTCTAATCACAAATGGTGCGCCAGATGACCCGCAAAATGATGAAACAATGCTATTTTTCGCTAAAAGTCTCCAAAAAAGCGTTAGCGATTCAAGCCCTGTGAAAATCCATATCTTTTCGCCTATGCCGTTTCAATCGAGAAAAACAGAGCAGCAAAATATCGCCTTGCTGTCAAAAATCGCTAATGCCACAGGCGGCAGCTTTAATCAAACATTTGACATTGTGGAGTTTAAAACTAAAGTCTTAACCATTAGCAACGATGGCAAACCCTTTGACAAGCGCGAATTAGACAAGAAAGACAATGAATTTCAAATCATCGAATCAATCAAAGTCTTTGACCCAGAAAGCTAAATGGATATTTTTTAAGGCGATTTTGTGCAAATCTAAGATTCGCACAAAATTGCTAAATCTATATGAATCTTTGTAAATTAAATATTTAAAAACTTAAAATTATATAAATTTTAATAAGATTCACAATATTTTTATTGTAAAATCCGCGTGAATCTTTAAAAGAATCTTAAAAAACCTAAAAATATCGAATCAAAAACGAAAAATATCGCGCCTTAAGTGCGTTTGGCGGAGGGTTAAATGTCTAAATTTTTGGCAATTTTTGTTGTTATTAGCAATCTTTTTGGCGCGTGGGTTATGTTTAATGACGGCACAGACACTTACATTTACAACAATCTAAATGGCGATATTTTTATCCGCCACAAAGAAGGCGGTGAGAATTATGAGGATAGATTCATAAAAATGCCAGCGGGTGTCGTGCCACAAAATCTCCAAAATAACACGAATCAAAATAATAACAAAACCACGCGTTACCAAACAAACAGTGCGAATCCCACGAATCCAAGTGCGAATCAAAACGCGCAAAATCCA
The DNA here is from genome assembly GCA_050874285.1 of Helicobacteraceae bacterium. Taxonomy (GTDB): domain Bacteria; phylum Campylobacterota; class Campylobacteria; order Campylobacterales; family Helicobacteraceae; genus NHYM01. Next base: position 6,885 of record JBNMKJ010000042.1, read on the forward strand.
CAAGGCGCGATTCCCAAAGAGCAAGTCGATGCGCTTGAGAAGCGATTCCAAGAATTAGAAAGTAATTTATTAAATAAGGCGTTAGAATGATTAGTATGAAGCAGAGCCTAAAGGGGCGCGAATTTTTTGATTATTTATTTGACAGACAAGCGTTATTGCACTATTTGAGCGACCAGCCAAAAGATAGAGAAGTTATGGTGTTGCTTTTTGAGCTAGAGGATTTAGATGAGTGGTTTTCGATTTACTCGCCTAATGTCGTATCAAAGGCAGGTGAGGAAATCCTAAATCTAATTAGCGAGATTTTGCCACTCGAGGCGAAGTTTTTTCAAATATCTGATGATAAATACTGCATTTTATTCCCCAATATTGACACAAGGCGGGGCATTGAGTTTGCGCATATTTTAAAGACGCTAATTATCGAGCGCAAATCCTGCACGAATCTTAGCGAAGTCGATGTAATGATTTCTAGCGGACTTGTGGTAGGCAAAGTGGATACGATTATCCCAAAGGCATTTAGTGCGCTAAATTACGCTAAAAAATTGCTATCAAAAATCTACTTTTTAGACATTGATGATGAGTTATTCAAAGAGCAACAAAAAAAAGAAATCGCCTACAATGTCCTTATCAAAGACGCCGTCCAGCAGGGCAAAATCGTGCCTTTTTATCAGCCCATTTATGATAATAATCTTAAAAAAATCACCAAATTTGAGTGCCTAGCGCGTTTATTAGATAATAATCGCGTCCTTTATCCATTTGACTTTTTGGAGCAAGTGCGGTTAATGGGCTTTATGCGTAGTATTACTTATTCTATCATCAACAATAGCTTTAAAACCTTTGCGACAAATAAGCTAGATTTTTCCATAAATATCACTGAAGAGGACATTCGCGATACGCAGACCATTGATTATTTGCGTAATCGTTGCGAAAAATACGGCATAAATCCAAACCGAATCATCATTGAGATTTTAGAGGATATTGAATTTGATGATGATGATTTGATTGTGAATAATATTTTGATTCTAAAGGATATGGGCTTTAAAATCGCCATTGATGACTTTGGCTATGCTAATTCAAATTTTGGGCGACTAATCAAAATGCAGATTGATTACATTAAAATCGATGGGCGATTCATCAAAAATATGGATTCAAACGCCATTAGCCACAAAATCGTCCGCTCCATTGCGGATTTTGCCAAAAATATCGGCGTTCAGTGCATTGCTGAGCATGTGCATTCCGAATCGGTGCATAATCTCGTGCGTAAGCTAAATATCGAGTTTTCGCAAGGATATTATATCGGCGAGGCGACTAGCAATCCGTCTGTAAAAATTATCTAGGATTCAAAAGCGATGACATTTGGCGCGAAAAATTCCATAGCGGTGCAAAAAATCCACATTTTATTTATAATGATTGGCGCACTCACGCTATTTTATTTTACGCTATTTGTCATAAATCGCATTCAATATATCAATGATAGAATCGCCATTGACGAAAAAGAGATTATGCTCTCAATCACAAACACCGCAAATATGGCTGAATCGATAAATATCCGCCAAGTGCGCTATTTTATCGACTATGTGAAATTGCTAGAATTTGCCTACAAAAAAAACAACGCAGATGAATTTCTAAAGCAAAATACGACTTATGATTTTGTCGGCATTGCGGATAAAAACGGCAGATTCATTCACGCAAATAATCCAAAGCTATCCAAAATGCTAGAATTTGAGCCACACAAGGCAAAAAGCACCATTAAAAGCAATATCTTTTATAGTAGCAAAATGCTGACAACTTATCGCACTTTGAGCTATCCACTGCTTAGCAACAACGAAATCTATGGCTATATCGTGGCGTATTTGGATTTGGCTGCGCTAATCGACATTCGCGGACTTTATCTAATCTCCAAAGATTCATATATTTTAAATGACAATTATCTAAATGGCATTTATTTAGGCAACAAAAATCTATCATTTCTCTATCCTGAAGCGTGGGTGCAAATGCAGCTAAATGACGAGGGGCAGTTTAGGACTGATGATGGGCTTTTTACCTATAAGGCGATTTTCCCTGAATCCAAAATCGAAGAGCATAGCATTGAGACAAATAAAATGTATTTTCTCTCATTTAAGCCCATCGACAAGCACGACAGCCCATATCACATAAATAGCGTTCAATCCTTTGTGAAATATACAAATTTCAAAGATAGGCGATTTTATTGGATTTTGGGCTATATATTTATTTTATTCACCTGCATTGTGTCATATATCATTATCATCGGGCGAATCAAAAATACGCTTTTGGTAAATACTTGTCAGCTCACAGGCGCATACAATCGCCGCAAAGGATTCGCACTACTTGAATCAATGATAGCAAACTACAATATCGCCTCCAAAAACGCATTTAGCAGGTTTTTGGCGAAATTTGTGTTTTTTAGAAAATTGCCCACTTCGCTACACATTTGCCTAACGGACATTGACAATCTAAAAATCACAAATGACAAATTAGGGCATAAATTTGGCGATGAGTTAATTGCCACCACGATAAAGACGATTCGCAGACATTTACGGCGCGGAGATATTATCGTGCGAATCGGTGGCGATGAATTTTTAATCGTTTTTGTCAATCGCAAAATGGCTGACATTGACGCGATTTGGGAGAAAATCCGCGATGATTTCGAGCGCAAAAATAAAAGTGGCAAATATCGCTACACGATTCGCGTAAGCAAGGGCGTAATCGAATATCACAAAGGAATGAATGTCGAATCCTGCATTGTCGAGGCGGACAAACTTATGTATCAAGACAAAAAAGGGCATAAGATTAGCTTATTTTTTGAGTGAGATTCGCAGTGGATTCGTGGGATTCGCTTTAGATTCGCGTGGATTCGCGCTTTTGGATTCGGTGGCGATTCGGCGGAAATTTGCAATTTTAAGGGAGGTTTGAAATGGAACTTTATGGGCGATTTTGGGTGAAAGAAAATGGCAAAAATTATTTGGGGCTTGGGCGCATAGATTTACTGCGCGGGATTGCGCAAACAGGCTCTATTTCACAAAGCGCAAAAGCGATGAAAATGAGCTACAAAGCCGCGTGGGACAGCATTGACGCGGCAAATAATCTTTCAGATTCGCCACTTGTGGAGCGATTCATCGGTGGGCGCGGTGGCAGTGGCACGACACTAACGGCTGAGGGCAAAATGGCAATCGAAGCATTCGATGAGCTAATGGCGACAAAAGAGGCATTTTGCAAATATTTTAGCAACACAAGCGACCTAGCCGAGCTAAAATCACGCGCCATAAAACTACGCGAACTAATTGAGGGAGATTAGTTTTTTATTAAGTGCGAAATCTAATGGCATTTGTGAGATTGAAGTGCAGATAAAAATTTAGGCGCTTTTGTTGTAATCTTTTGTAAGTCGTTAAAAAGTGTGTAGTTTTGGATTTATGGATTTTATGTGGATTACTTCGGCATTTGCAATGCCTCGCAATGACGAAAAGAGATTGAACACTTAACTTTTTCAAAGGATTAAGTAATGACAGCGTGTTGGATTTGTCGTTATAAAATTTTAACCCAAGCAATTAAAACACCAAAATAAAACCCACACCTCGTCATTATGAATGCTTTGCCTAAAGCAATCCACTTTTATTGTAGATTACCACGATTTTGCTTTCCCAAAATCTCGCAATGACTGAATGACTGAGCAGGAGATTTGTCATTGCGAGTGAGTGAAACGAGCGAAGCAATCCAAACCTATCGTTATTACTTAAGCCTTTAGCCCGAAGTATCCATTTCAGCGAATCATAAATCAAAAGCGATTTACTTACTTTAGGTAAATCAAATGACAATTTTATTGATTCGCTTGTGATTTAGATTCGCCACCTACCCCATTATGCTTTCAAATTTTTTATACAAGTCCAAAATTTGCGTTTTTTTCGCGTAAAAGCTATTTTGATTTGCAATCAAAAACGCGCTTGATTCCATAATGACTTCATCGACTTTTAGATTGTGCTGTTTCATCGTGCTACCCGTCTCTACAATATCCACGATTGCGTCTGACAAGCCCACAAGCGGGGCGAGTTCGATAGAGCCATAAAGTTTGATGATTTCCGTTGCCACCGCTTTTTTGGAGAAAAAATCACGCGTGATATTTGGCATTTTGGTGGCGATTTTGATTTGGGGCTTGTTAAAATCTAGCACTTCGTCATTTTTTGAGCCTAGCACGACTTTACATTTGCCGATTTGCAAGTCCAAAAGGCGGATAATATCAAGTTTGTTTTCCTCCAAAACATCTAGCCCCACCACGCCCAAATCCGCCGCTTGGTGCAAAACATAGCTAGGCACATCTTGGTTGCGGACTAGCAAAAATTTAAAATCGCCCTTTTGCAAAATGAGTTTTCTATCCAAAAAGCTAAAGTCATTTTCAAAGATTTTGCCCATTATCGCCAAAACTTCATCGGCGATTCGCCCCTTTGGCAGGGCGATAGTGAGATTAGATTCCATATCGCCTATCCTCCATTAGATGAGATTCATCTAGTGCCTTTTGCATTCCTTTAAACACGAGCGTATTATCAAAAAGCGAGTTTGGAAAAAAGCGCGATAGAAATTTGCCATCGCCACCTGTGAAATAAATAAAGCTATCCTTTGCAATGCTACTAATGCTAAGCACGATACTTTTTAGGCAACCATAACTCACCGCATCGCGCGTATTTTGAGGAATCATATCTAGCGCAACGCCCATATTTAGCTCGACATTTAGCACTTCGATTTTAGAGAACATTTTTTTATAGCTCTCAATGCCGGGCAAAATATATCCGCCCAAATGGACGCGCTCTTGGATTATATCAATGGTGATTGCGCTTCCAGCATCAATGATAATGCCATTGTCAATGCCAAAACAAGCCGCCTTTCTATCAATGCCAAGCCCTTTGTAAATCGTATCAAGTGTGATTAGATTTGCGATATTTTGGCAGTTGCTGTGTGATTCAAGTAACTTTCGCTCGTTGCGGTGATTGACAGAAATGTAGTAAATGCAGTAGTCCTCATTTTTGCGAGTTAGCGCGTTTGGCTCTTCTTTCCACACCCTGCCCTTATAAAAAAAGTGAAAAAATGTATTGCCAATGTCGCATAAAATCATACTACTTCACTTTTATGATTTTATTGTCATAATAAATTACGCTATCGGTATAAAAGCTGTTTTTATACTCGGCAATATCGATTTTGTAGATTTCATCAGCGAAATTTTGCAAATCGATTTTGATTAAAAATCCCTGCGATTCAAGCGTGTATATCGCATCGCTAACGATTATGGAGTTTAGCGTGGCAAATGGAAATTTCTTTTTATTTAGCTCATTTAAAAGCAAATCTAACATTATCACTTCGCCCTCTAAGCTAAGCACAAAGATTTTGCCGTCTTTTGACAAAATGTCATTTACATTTACCGCGTAGCTAAATTCTTTGCCACTAACAATCGTGCTAACCTTGCTATTTGTGGCGACAATAAGATTTTCGCCATCGACATTTAGATAAATGATATTGCCAAAATAATTGCCACTGCCAAGCGTAATGGTGCGCAAAATCTTATAAGCATTTAAATCCACGACAATTAGTTTGCCATCCAATGTCGGCATAATAATAGTCGAATCCACAAAATAAGGCGAGGCGTTTTTGGAATTTATCGCATAAACGCTTCCGCCTTTATTGCTAAAAAGCTCCTCATTTGTGGCAATATCCCATAAAATCGCGGTATTATTTGCCAAAATCACCGCCAAAATATTGCCTTTTACACTCGCGCTTAAGGGCATAAACTCAAATTCAAAATTCTTTAAAATCTTGCCCTCAAAATTCAAAAAATATATATTATTGTTGCTGTAATCCGCCACTATGGCAAAATCATCGGTGGCGTTTAAAAAGAGATATTCATCTTTTAGATTCGCAGCAAAAATGCCATTTTTGGTAATAAGAGTGCCATCTTCAAGCACCGCGCCGTTTTTATTTGCCTGTAAAATATCATCGCTTAATTTAGAGTCGATTTTAAAATCGCCTTTTATGGCGTCTTTATTTGGCTCAAAATATTGCTTTTCGCTACACGCGGTAAAAAAAAGCGCGAAAAAAATCAAAAATGCGAAATTTAAGTATTGTTTCATCACTCGCCTTTGTTTGAATCGCCTAAATCACTCGAATCTGCGCTTGATTTAGCCTTTGATTCGCCTAAATCTTTTGGATTCGCCACTTCTTTTTTGGTAATGGTAGTGTGCGCCAAAATCTGCGCAATCTCAGCCACCTGCGAATCGCGCGGAATGGTGCTTAGGATATTTTTGGCATCAGCGATTTTGCCATTTTGTATCATAATATAGGCACTCTCAATCTTTGATAACTCGCCAAGCGCGTATTTATCGCTGTTTTCCAAAAGCGCGGAATCTCTCTCAAACGAACCCAAATGATAATTCGCCAAATATTTCACAAACTCATTTTTCGCGCTTCCTAGCTCTTGCAAATCCGCTGTGTTGCCTTTGTCAAGCGATTCTTTTAGCAAAAAAAGATTGTAGAGATTTTCATTGCTTTTTTGCAAACTCGCGCGAAGATTGTCATCGCTTGGATTTTCAAGCAAACTATTTAAAATCGCGCTACTTTTTTTCGCATTTGATTCGACTATGAGCGACTTTGCGCCCATAAAAACCACCAAAATCGCCACCACACCGCAAACGCCCCAAATGATATGCTTGTATCGCTTGTATAAAAGCTCGAGCCTAAAGGCATTTTCGATGATTTTCTCATCGCTACTAAATTCACTTTTTATAAAATCTAAATTATTTTTTACGCTCAAAATATGCTCCTTGTTAAAATAAATCCGTCATTGCGAGGCGATTCGATAGAATTGCCAAAGCAATCCATAGATTCGTCATTCTGAGGCGACAAAGTCGCCGAAGAATCCAAATTATGCGAATCTAATGCGAATCTAGAATCTATTTTTTTATGTGATTCGGCAATCAAACCCACCTTTGAATCTATCGAATCTTTATCGCTCGAATCTTTTCGCAAAAGGGCTGCACCCCCCGCCCCGCTCCCCCTACGCGCCAAAAGCTGCCGCTTTTCGCTTTTAGGGGGAGTGCCTCGCTTATCCGATTCTAGCAAAAAATCGGCGGACGCACTACTGCGTCCTTGAACCCGATTTTTTGCACCACGAATCGGGCGAGATTCGGTTGCGCTTACGCGCGATTCGTTTATA
>JBNMKJ010000043.1:0-13821 GCA_050874285.1 Helicobacteraceae bacterium
CCTCTTATTAGCTTTGGTTTTCTCATCAAAAACTCAAAGAAACTCGCGATAATCTCAAATAATGCCTCAATAAATGTCTTCAAAATGCCGTCCTTATATGTGATTTATGACTAAAAACGCGTATTATACAAAAAAAATAAAATATAAATTAAATATAAAAATAATTTTTTTATAAAACACACAATTTTACAAAACAATTATGCTTAAGAAAAAATCATTCCAAATTTATGCTAGAATCTACGCTCTAGGTGTAGTAGGCGACTGCTTTTACGCCTTATGCGTCAAAAGAGGAAAGTCTGGACTACCGAGATTAGGATTCCATTTAACGAATGGCTATCGCAAGATAAGGGAAAGTGCAACAGAAAGCAAACCGCCAAGCGCGAATCTTATGCGAATCGCATTTGGTAAGGGTGAAAGGGCGAGGTAAGAGCTCACCGAATTTTAAGCAATTAAAATTGCATTGCAAACCCAATTCGTAGCAAGAATGGCAGGTTAAAAATCTCAAAAATTTAAGCCATTCGCTTTAAGGTGCGTTGTGAGACGCGCTTTTAGATAAATAGTCGCTAGGCGATTCGCCCACAATGGCGCGAATCGTTACAGAATCCAGCTTATCGCTACACCTAGATTCGCACTTCGTTTCTACAAAATAAACGATTCATTCCGCATAGATTCGCAAAAATTGCGTGTGCTTTGGAATGCCGTTTTTACTGACGCTACTAAATTTATATGTGATGATTGTGCCTATTTTTGGTGGATTTGAGCGAATCTCATCGCTTAAACCACTGCCTATGCGAAAAATTTTGCCCTTTGTAATCCCGCTATTTTTATCCTCCAAAGATTCGCAAATAATCGCGCCCACTTTACCGCGAATCCGCCCTTTACCACGCGAATAATCGATGATTTTGCATTCCGCGTCATTTTGTGGCTTTAGCTTAAAAGCAACGCGCGAATCGCGCACAATTACGCCCTCGCCACCTTTGGCGATTACGGCGTTAAAAAAGTCGGTTAGTTCTTTTTGTGTGGTAAATTTATGCTGAGTAATGACTTGAATCTGCCTATTTTGCGCCAAATCTTGCGAATCTAAAATGCTTTGAATCTTTGTGAGATTCGCCAAAAAATCGCTAGATTCGCCCAAATGCGCGTTAAAAATCAAATACTTCACTTTGCTAAAGTCCGCGCAGGTAGGATTTTTGCGCCTAATCACACTGCTAATTGCCTCAAATGCGCCATAATCAATCCAAAGCTCACCCTCCACAAAATCGCCCTTTGGCAAATCCAAAACGGCGAGTTTTTCGCTAAAACAGCGCGGAATTGCTATAATTTTGCCACTCTTGCTAAACATATTTTGTCCGTCCCACAAAGCGCGAATCCCATCGAATTTTTCACTCACTACATAATCGCTGAGATTATCCACCACGCGCGAATCTAAGCGCGAATCTAAATTTTTAAAAATTAGATTTGAATCACCCGAATCTAGCCCAAAAAGATTCGCCCAAAAAGCTAAGCCACAAATCGCCCACAGCGCGGTAAAAATTCTCATAAATTTTTCTCTATGAATCGCACCAAATCGCTTAAAACCTCATCTTTATTTAGCTCCAAAAATAGCTCGTGCCTTGCGTTTGCGTAAAGAATAAGCCTCGCGTTGCCATAACCCTGCGCGATGATATGTTTGAACGCCTTTAGTGCGCCCTTGCCAAAGCCACCACACGCGTCATCTTCGCCACTGATGAATAAAATCGGTAAGCGCGATTCGTAAGCTGAATTTGCCACCTTGCGCGGATATGGGCTAAAGACGCGCTTTAAGCCCACAAAAAGATTGATAAAACTATTTATGCTAAAAATAAAGCGCGTTTTTTTATCCGCCAAATTGCGCTTTAGCTCGTTTATGTCGCGGTTTATCCACATTTGTCCGCTGTTTTTGCCATTTGCCAAAGTATCGATTTTTGCGTATTTGGCGTTAAAAGATAGCAGTGAGAATTTATTTGCAACGCTCCGCGCGACATTATTTAGCCCAAAGCAACGCAACACGCGCAAAAACGCAATGCCGACATTGACAAAAGGCTCTGGCTTAGGCGTTCCGCACAAAATCAGCATATCCAAGCAATCCTCATATTCCTGCAAAAATCGGCGCGACAAAAGCGAACCCATAGAATGCCCGATTAGGATAAATTTGCGTGGTTTAAATCGCTCCTTTAGGGCTAAATGCAAATTGTGCATATCATCAAGCGCGGTTTCAAAGCCGTTTGCGCCCATTTCGCCCAAATAGATTTTTTCGCGGATTTTGGGCGTGGATTTATTAGATTCGCTAGATTCGGCGGATTCGTCCGAATCGCTTGAATTGGTGGCTTTGCTCGATTCGCCCAAATTAGATTCGCTAGATTCGCCCAAATATTTGCGCGAATCTAAATCATAATTCACCGAATCACCGTGTCCGCGATGGTCATTTATCGCCACAATAAAGCCGTTTTTTGCTAAGAATTCCGCGATTCCAGCGTATTTGCCCCTATGCTCTACCATTCCGTGTGCGATTTGCACCAAAGCCTTATACTGCGCATTTTCAAGGTTTGAATCCAAATAAATATCATAGTGAATCTGCAAGTTATTTGATTCCAAAACGCAAGATTCGCGCGTAATGTCGCATTTCATAGCAATCCTTTTTAATAAAATCCCAAAATTATATCAAAATGAAACACTTTTGCACCAAAGAGCAAATTTACAAAAGCGCAAAAATCAAATTTTAAGTAGCGAAATTATAAAATCGCATTTCATAATTTTTAAAGAAGGGAGATATTATGTTAGAAATTAGATGGCATTCTCGCGCTGGACAAGGCGCGGTTACGGGTGCGAAAGGCTTGGCAGATGTAGTCTCGCAAACGGGCAAACAAGTCCAAGCATTCGCATTCTACGGCTCTGCAAAGCGCGGTGCGGCGATGACGGCTTATAATCGAATCGATGATAGCGCGATTTTAAACCACGAAAAGTTTATGAATCCAGACTATGTCCTTGTCATCGACCCGGGATTGACTTTTATCACGGATATTTGTCAGTTTGAAAAAGATAGCACAAAATACATTATCACCACGCATTTAAGCAAAGATGATTTGATTGCCAAAAAGCCTGAGCTAAAAGGCAAGGAAGTATTTGTGCTTGATTGCATTAAAATCTCACAAGAAACGCTAGGCAAACCCATACCAAACGCGCCAATGCTTGGTGCGCTAATGAAAGTTAGCGGAATGTTAGAGTTAGATTTTTTCTTAGAGTCGTTTAAAAAAGTGCTTGGCAAAAAGCTACCACAAGCGGTTATTGACAAAAATATGGAAGCCATAAAACGCGCTTTTAATGAAGTAAAATAAGGGGGAGAAAATGGAGCATAAAGGTTGGAATGAATTTGAAATCGGCTCGGTGCTATTTCCATTTGCCGATGATGGATTGGAGAGTATAGGCAAACAGCAAGAGGATAGAAACTACACGCAAAACAACTCATACACCGCGAGTGTGGCGCATTGGCGCGTAGAAAAGCCCGTATTTAACGCAGAGCATTGCATAAATTGCTTTAATTGTTGGCTTTATTGCCCAGATAGCTCAATCATTGCGCGAAATGATAAATTACAAGGCGTTGATTATGTGCATTGCAAAGGCTGTGGCGTTTGCTCAAGCGTCTGCCCTAGCAATCCAAAGTCGCTTTTAATGTATAATGACATTGAGGACAATACAGAGATTTTAAAAAATTGGCCCCAAAAAGAGCCAAAAAATAAAGGGGGAGAATAATGGCAAAGACTATGAATCTGCAAAAGACAGAGGTGTGGGACGGCAATATGGCAGCCTCTCAGGCGATGAGACAAGCGCAAATTGATGTCGTGGCGGCGTATCCTATCACGCCTTCAACGCCGATAGTGCAAAATTATGGTAGCTTTGTAAGCAATGGCTACATTGATGGCGAATTTGTAATGGTCGAATCTGAGCACGCAGCGATGAGCGGGTGCGTGGGCGCAGCGGCAGCTGGTGGGCGCGTGGCTACGGCGACTAGCTCACAAGGATTCGCCCTAATGGTTGAGGTGCTTTATCAGGCATCTGGTATGCGATTGCCTATCTTGCTAAATTTGGTGAATCGCGCCCTTGCCTCACCGCTAAATGTCAATGGCGACCACAGCGATATGTATCTAAGCCGTGATACAGGGTGGATAAATCTCTGCACCTACAATCCGCAAGAGGCTTATGACTTTAATCTTATGGGCTTTAGAATCGCGGAGGATTTGCGAGTGCGAGTGCCTGTGATTGTGAATCAAGATGGATTCATCTGCTCTCACACCGCGCAAAATGTTACGCCACTAAGCGATGAGGAGGCATATAAATTCATCGGCGATTATAAGCCACATAATCCTATGTTAGACTTTAGCAAACCCGTTACTTACGGCTCACAGACAGAGGAGGATTGGCATTTTGAGCATAAGGCGCAACTTCATAATGCAATAATGAATTCCGCGCCCGTAATCGAGGAAGTTTTTGCGGACTTTGCAAAGCTAACGGGGCGCAAATATAATATCGTGGAAAGCTATGATTGCGATGACGCTGAGCTAATCATTGTCGCGCTTGGCACAACGGTCGAATCTGCGCGTCTTGCAAGTAATAATATGCGTAAAAAAGGCTTAAAGACAGGCGTGGCATCGATTCGCACTTTGCGCCCATTTCCTTACACTGCGCTAGGCAATGTGCTAAAAAATGCTAAAGCCGTTGCCGTGCTAGATAGAAGCCTACCTGCTGGGGCAATGGGAATGCTATTTAATGAGACAACTGCGAGTGTTTATCAAGCGGATTCAACGAAATATCCTGTAATGTCAAACTATATCTATGGGCTTGGCGGTAGAGATTTGACGCAAAAGCATTTAGAGGAAGTTTATGGTGAGCTAAGCGCAAATGCAAAGGCTAAAAAGCTAACGCACCCCACGCAGCAATTTTTAGGATTGCGCGGAAAAAAATTAGGCTTTAATTAGGAGGCAAAAATGACACGAGAGATTAAAAATTTAAAACAATTTTCAAATGTTGCGGAGCGATTCGAGGGTTCGCATTTGCTTTGTCCGGGCTGTGCGCACGGAATGATTGTGCGTGAAGTGCTAAACGCCACAGAAGCACCGCTTTTGCTTGGCACTTCGACAGGTTGCTTGGAGGTTTCAACGGCGGTTTATCCATATACGAGCTGGAATGTGCCTTGGATTCATATCGGCTTTGAAAATGGTAGCACAGCAGTAGCTGGAGCGGAGGCAATGTATAAGGCACTAGCTAGAAAGGGCAAATACAAAGGACAAAAGCCCAAATTTGTCGCATTTGGTGGCGATGGTAGCACTTATGACATAGGTTTTCAGTGGATTAGCGGTTGCTTTGAGCGAGGACACGATATGACTTACATTTGCTTGGATAACGAAGTCTATGCAAATACAGGCGGACAGCGCAGTGGCTCAACCCCGCTAGGCTCTAGCACCTCCACTTCTCCCGCTGGTGATGTGAGCTATGGCAAAAAGGAAAAGAAAAAAGATTTGCTATCCATTATGGCAGCGCACGGTGCGCCTTATGTCGCGCAAGTTGCGCCCAATAAATGGAAAGATATGAATAAAAAAATCAAACGCGCCATTGACACAGAGGGACCGACTTTTATCAATGCGATGAGTGCTTGCACGACTGAATGGCGATTTAATGCCAATCAAACCGTTGAGGTGAGCGATTTGGCGGTGGATTCGCTAGTATTTCCGCTGTATGAGATTATAAACGGCACAGAGCTAAATATCACTTATCGCCCTAAAAATATCCTACCTGTGCGTGATTATCTCGCAGCGCAGGGGCGATTCAAGCATTTATTTAAAAAAGAAAACGAGCATATTATTGACATAATTCAAAAAGATGTAGATGCTAAATGGGAGTATTTGCAAAGACGCGAAGAGGCTAGGGTATAGCTAATTTGTGGTGGCTAAATTCGCACAAAGTGTGAATCTAGCTACAAGTCAAGCGTAAATTAAAAATAGATTCGTCATTGCGATAGCTTTTGCCTGAAGTAATCCAAAATAAATCAAAATAGATTGCTTCGTTCGTTGCGCTACTTGCAATGACAATTCAATGCGTCCTTCTTCGTCATTGCGAGATTTTCGCAGAAAATCGAAGCAATCTAATTTCGATTTATGGATTGATTCGGCGTTTGTAACGCCTCGCAATGACAGAATAATGTTTGGATTGCCACGAAAATCCTACGGATTTTCTCTCAATGACAAAAAATGCCAAAATAACGCAAATGATTGCCAAAGACACAAATTGCCACACCACGAAATCTAAATCCGCATTTTATCTATCTGCCCTGTGTAATAAAAATATTTTTCTAACACTAAGAGCGAAATAATATCCTCGCGCTTTTTGTCCATAAATTGCGCAATATATTCGTGCGCGTTGTGGATAATCTCTAGCGCGTCCTTTGGGTGGGCGATAAAATGCTCTAGCTTTTCCTCCAAGTCGCTGTAATCTTCGCTGATTTCCACAAAATGCACTCCGCCCTTTAGCCTCCCCTCCATAAACCAAGTCTCAAACTTCATCTTCGGCGCGACACAAAGGGAGTTTGAGCTCATCACCCACTTTAGATTACTCGCCACATCGTTGCCCTCTAAAGAGAGCAAAAATTTATATGGCAAATGCTTTGCAATGCTGATTTTGGGCTTTTGCCACGCGTGATGAATGCTTTTGCTACCCGTATGCCCCAAATCGCAGAGCGGATTATTAAAGTATTTCGCAAAAAAATCTATCCTATTGCCTCTATAAATCCCGCCACGATAGAAAAGTTTATCTTGCTTGGATTCAAATGTGCGCGTGTCGTTTATAAATATAAAATGGCGAATCTTATTCATATTTAGCAAAATAGCGTTTGAAAATGGCGGATTTTTGGGCGAATCTATGGGCGAATCGCTTGAATCTGCGCCATTTAGCTCATTCTGCCCCCCCCCATTTGTATTTTTAGTGGATTCGCACGATTTTTCGTAATATTCCAAAATCGGGCGCGACTTCGCAAGTGAGGGCTTTTGTGGCATATAATTCACATCGCCAAACTCAAAATGCGCTTTGAATCGTTGCGGAAAATACCGCGCATATTCGTAGCAATCAAAAAAATATCGCGTGTTTTTGTGCGTCCATCGCAAAAAATCTAGCGACTTTGCGTCTGAATCTAGCGCGGTTTTTTCATTCATTTGGCAGTAATAATCCACGCGATTTTTTATGTAGTCCAAATCCTTGCGCGAATCCAAATCGCGCAAAATTTTCTCGCGGTTTTTAGGCAATAAAAATGGTGGCGTAAGCATTCTAGCGATGCCTTTGAGATTGTAGAAAAAGAGGTTATTTTTCAAAACCGCGCCCTTTATTGCGTGTCGCTTTGCGCGAATCTAACACCGATTTGGTGATACTCAAAGCCTTGCTTTGCCAAAGCAAAATGCCTATAAATATTGCGCCCATCGAAAATGACTTTTTGTTTTAGCTGCTTTGCTATCTCTTCAAAATCTGGGCTTCTAAACTCTCTCCATTCTGTTACTAGCACGAGTGCGTCCGCGCCCTTAACCGCGCTATATTTATCCTCCGCAAAGGTTATAGAATCCGCCACATTTTTTAGATAAAACTTCGCTTGAGTGATTGCCTTTGGGTCATAGGCATTGATTTTCGCACCTCTTTTGACTAGCTCGTTTATAAGTGTCAGTGAGCTTGCCTCGCGCATATCATCAGTCTCTGGCTTAAAGCTAAGCCCCCAAACCGCAAAAACAAAGCCATTTAGATTTTCCCCAAATCGTGCGGTGATTTTCTCTACCAAAAGCATTTTTTGAGATTTATTTACGGCTTGGATAGCTTGTAAGATTCGAGGTGTGTAGCCATTATCAAGCGCGGTTTTTTCTAGTGCTTTGACATCTTTAGGAAAGCAGCTACCGCCATAGCCACAGCCCGGATAGATAAAGCTATATCCGATTCGCGAATCTGAGCCCACACCTAAGCGCACATCGTTTATATCCGCGCCCACGCGCTCACAAATCTGGCTCATCTCGTTTATGAAGCTGATTTTGGTGGCAAGGAGGGAGTTTGCGGCGTATTTTGTCATCTCGGCAGATTCTACGCTCATAGCGATAAATCTATCGCTTTTGACTAAAAATGGCGAATATAGCGTGCGCATAATCTCTAGGGCTTTTTGTGAATCCGCGCCGATTACCACTCTATCTGGGCTCATAAAGTCTTTTATCGCTACGCCCTCTTTTAGAAACTCGGGGTTGCTTACCACATCAAAATCTATGTCTAAAGCGCGCGATTGTAGCTTTTCTTTTATGATAGATTTCACGGATTTTGCTGTGCCGACAGGCACGGTGCTTTTATCCACCACCACGCAATATCCCTCGATAATCTCGCCAATATCCCCCGCCACACTTTGCACAAATCGTAAATCTGCACTACCATCATCGCCCATAGGCGTCCCCACCGCGATGAAAATCACTTCGGCACTTTGCAAAGCCTCGCGTTTATCGGTGGTAAAGTGAAGCGTGTTTTTAGCTTGATTGTCCTTTATCATTTCACTTAAACCGGGCTCATAGATAGGCACGATACCTTGCTTTAGCTGCGTGATTTTGTCCTCATCTATGTCAAGGCAAATCACAGAGTTGCCGTTTTCGGCAAAACAAGCCCCCGCCACAAGCCCTACATATCCGCTACCGATAATGGAGATTTTCATTTGGGTGTCCTTTTGGTTGTGTGATTTTTGCTAATTGTGCTATATTTAGCATTACATTATAACATATACGGATTAAATGCGTGGTAGTTGCAGTTGCCATACCACCACAAAATGATATAATTCGTTAATGAATGTTATTGATTGCTTTTAGTTCGTCTTCTAATGATAAAATATTTGGTTCATTTAATGCCTTCAATAAATCGTCTTGTATATATAATTTTTTGTTATTAACATTGCTTACTTCCCCATTTTGAGCCCAATATACAAAATATGGTATCTCTAGTATCTCCGCACATTTATTTAATGCTTTTATCATAAAAGGACTATGTGTATTTACCATAATATGAATTCCATTATATACAAGGGTTGTTAAGATTACTGCAAATTTAAGTTGCCAATCTGGATGTAAATGATTTTCTGGTTCATCAAAGATAAAGTAACCTTGTGATGTGAAACAATTTTGTTCCATTAAAACCTGAATAATCCCAAAGGTTTTCATACCAATTGCAATATCTTTAAGTGAAATGTCAGAAGGTATATTTTTATTTATAGAATAAAATCTGTGAATTTTATTGTGGCGCTTTTTTATAAATTCACCACCTATTAAATTCTTTATAAATTCTTTAATGTTGTCTTTAATGTCATCGCTAATTACGCTTTTACTTTTTACTTTTCGTTGTGGTAGCGCAAGTTTTGCATATAAATCGCGCAGAATATATGGGTATCTTATATCAAAATTATCATAAGAAAAAGATTCATCGCCTCTTAAAATATGAAGTGCATTAAATAGTTCTTCTAAATCCCATATCAATGGAGTTTGTATAAAAGTGCAATCAATAAATTCTCTCTCTTTACTATATTTAAACTCTTCACATTGGTTATGTTTAATGCCAACCGAATATTTTTCTTTTCCATCAACATAAATTGAGATTTTGCCGTCAGAGCTCACTTCAGTATCAAAAAGAAAGTCTAACATTTCATTAAAATAAACCTTTCCCCAATATGTAATACCGCTATCTGATTTGCTAGATAGAGCCTTATTGTTAGCTTTTATTAGAGCCATAAGAGATTTGCCAACGGTGCTTTTCCCTTGGTCATTTTTACCAGAAATTACAGTAAGTCCAGATATATCAATATTGACTTCCTTTAATAGGCATATATTTTTAATTTTTAATTCAATTTTTGTTTTTGCCATTACATTACCTCGTACTGTTTAAACTTAAATGCGCATTATATCATAGATAAATTAAATTTTGATAAAAAATGTAGCCATATATTGTGCTAATCTCTATTCTTTCTATATATCAACTCATTACATTTGCTGATGCAAAGTGTATTATTTATGTAATTATAACATAAAAAATCTACTTCATTTTTGCGTTATTTTGGGTTAAAAGATTTTCAAAGTATTCTATCGTCTTTACTAGCCCATCTTTTAGCGCGACTTTTGGCTGCCAATCTAGCTCTTTTTTTGCTAGTGAAATGTCTGGTTTGCGCTGCTTGGGGTCATCTTGTGGGAGTGGGTGGAAGATTAGCTTAGATTTGGAGTTGGTAAGGGCTAAAATTTCATTTGCTAGCTCTAGTATGCTAAACTCACTTGGATTGCCTATATTTACAGGTCCTACAAAATCAGGGCGAGAGTCCATTAGTCGCACCATTCCATCTATCAAATCATCGACATAGCAAAAACTGCGCGTTTGTGAGCCATCGCCATAAATGCTTATGTCTTTGCCCTGCAATGCTTGAATGACGAAGTTACTCACTACGCGCCCATCATTTGGGTGCATTCTCGCACCATAAGTATTAAAGATACGCATTACTTTGATTGGCAGATTGTGCTGTCTATGGTAGTCAAAAAACAGCGTTTCAGCGCATCGTTTGCCCTCATCATAGCACGCCCTTATGCCGATAGGATTGACACAGCCTCGATAGGATTCTACTTGGGGGTGGATTTCTGGGTCGCCATAGACTTCACTAGTGGAGGCTTGGAGGATTTTTGCTTTGACGCGTTTAGCTAGTCCTAGCATATTGATAGCACCTACTACGGAGGTTTTGGTCGTTTGCACGGGGTCAAACTGATAGTGGATGGGGCTTGCTGGACAGGCGAGATTATAAATCTCATCAACTTCGACATATAGCGGGAAAGTGATGTCGTGCCGCATAAACTCAAAGCGCGGGTGGGAGAGGAGATGAGCGATATTTGCTTTTGTGCCTGTGAAAAGATTATCCACGCAAAGCACTTCATCGCCCCTCTCTATGAGCCTGTCGCACAAATGAGAGCCCAAAAACCCCGCCCCACCCGTTACTAGAATCTTTTTATTTAGCATAGTTGCTCCTTTTTAGAATCTGTGAAATAATAGCATAAATTACACTGCTTCATTTTAGCACTTTAAATAGCTTATATTCGGCGTTGTGAAAAATAAGCTGTGTTTTGCTTTGAAATGCTTTAGAATCGATATTTAGCTTTGCAAAATCCGCCCACCACAGCACGAAATCCGCTTCATCTAATCGCTCTATTTTATCTGTAACAAAGCTAAGTCTATCTGTATTTAAATACAGCGTGCGGGGCTTAAATGATATGATTATGGAATCTTTAGGCGTATTTTGCTTAATCACTTCCCATATTTGCAATGTGTCATTTGAGTATTGCGTGGCTGACATATCGGATTTTCTACTCATTTTATCTTTAAAGTCTGCGTCTAAAATATTTAAATGAATAAAACTACCCAAAATCACAAGCAAAACTGCGCTCATCGCATAGCCATAAATTTTCTTAACTTTGGCAAGTCCTATAGCAGTCCAAAATACCAAAAATAGTAAAAGCAAAAATACGAATCTTACCCCAAAAGTTTCTACCCACAAAAGCAACAGCGTAAAAAATCCACACGCAAAAATTATATAAAATATAGTCGCACTAGATTCGCTACTTTTTAGGCACTCTCTAATACCAAGCAAAAGAAATGGCGCAAGACACACCGCCAAAACAATAAAATCCTTTTCGCTTAAATCAAAAAACTGATTAAATCGCACCGAGTAAGAATAAAGATTGCGTAAAATGCCATCTATACTAGCTTCTGCCAATACGCTCCAATGTCCCCCACCACCGCTTGAAAGCGTGATTGAAACGATTGCGAATCCTACCACAAAGATGATATAAGGAATCGCGTGAATCTGCCAAGAGTAGGGCGAATCTATAAGAGAAAATGGCTTTAAAATTTTTATGGTAAATATCTTTGGGGCGAATCGCTTTGCCAATAAAATGCCGTGCATAGTGATTAAAGCGCAAAGAATCACAAAGCCATTTATGCGAATCATTGTAGCAAATAGCATAAAGATTCCACCAAAGATTGCAATTATAATGCCGTTGTTATTAGAATAGTGGATTGCTTCGGCTTTGCCTCGCAATGACGAATCTACTCGCCCAGTCATTGCGAGACTTGCCCTTGGCAAGTCGTGGCAATCTATTTTTTGATTCACAGATTGCTTCGTTGTGTTCGCTTCGCTCACACTGCCTCGCAATGACGAAGTAGTGGAATCGTCATTGCGAGGCGATTTATATGAATCGCCGAAGCAATCCACACCTTTTTTGTCATCGTGTGGCGATTCACCAAATAATTTTGCCAAAATGATAAGCGCAATGAAACCAAATAACATAAATGGAATATCACTTACAATGCCATTTGCTGCAAAATTCGTCATATATGAATTTATGGCAAAAAATAAGGTGGCAAAAATAGCATAGATTCGTGACAATCTATTCACACAAAATATATAAAAGATTCCCACAAATATCGTGTAGCAAATGATTCCTACGCTTTTAAAGGCATAAATATTAAAGCCAAAGATTTTATATGCGATTGCAAGTAGCATTGGAAATCCCCACGGATAAGCATAAGGACCATAGAGCCAATCGCATTTGCTCATCATTAGCGTATTATCAGCGATATACTGCGCCGTAGTGCCATTTGCTAAGGCTATGGCTTGAGAAAGGTATGCGGAGTCATCGCCCCAAGTGTGTTGTCCGCTAACATTTTTAATGGTGCATAATGTGAATGAGATAATCATCAAAAATAGTGCAATGACATAATCGCTCTTGCCAAAGGGCGCGGAAAAATATTTTTTTATTTTAGTTGAAAATTTTATTTGTTTCATTTTATGCCACCAAAATTATGAATTTTTATTGCTAGTTTCCACAGATTTACCGCCCTCTTGGTAGTCATAGTCTGTATTTATATCCCATAGGTTTGGTGTCGCATTGCCTAAAATCTTATCTGCGCACAAAAGTCCCATTAGTAAGCTATGGTCTTGATTGTTGTATTTAAACGCACCATTGCGCCCGATGAAGTGCAAGTCTTTGAAGTCATCTAGGGCATTGTAGATTTTACTTAGATTTTGCTTATAGCCGCGCTCATAGACAGGGTAAGACTTGTGGATTTTTAGCGCGTAAGTGCGCTTGATTTGGCTAGAGTGTGCCACTAGGGCAGAATCTAGCAAATCGTGTTTTGCGATATTTATGATTTCATTTTCGCTTAGATTCCATAGATTTTCATCATCATTTGCCCAATACTCAAGGCATAAAATGCACTCACTCCTGCCACAGCGCAAGTCTTGCGTCCAGTTTGCGAAGTTTGTGATTCTGCCTGTGGCAATATTCTTTGAATGCACATAAATCCAATTATCCTCAAAAAGCTTTTGCGCGTTGTCTTTTAGCGATAAATCGGGGAGACTTGCTGTTCGCTTCGGCGATAGACTATCAGTCTTATCTTCTCGCTCACAGCTACGCAACCCCGATTTCTCATCTAAAATACTTCCGCGCTTATTGCTATGTTGTGCAAAATCTGCGCTGGATTGGCTTTGAAAATCATCACAAAATACTTTGCTTTTTTCGTGTGATTCGTGTGGATTGTTTGTAAAATCGATTCTAGATTGCTCACCGCTAGATTCTTGTCCGCAATCCACCTCCACATACACCAAAATCGTGTTGCGAAATTTTAGATTCTGTGCCAAATCTTTAATCGCACAATCTAGCTCATCTATGCTTAGCACCATATCCCTAAAAGGCGCGGTTGAAATCACTATATCGCCATATA
>JBNMKJ010000044.1:0-12573 GCA_050874285.1 Helicobacteraceae bacterium
AAGATTTGCCATTTGCTATGGAGATTTTGGCAAAGGCTAACAAAATGGCTATCATCAAAGAGCCACTCTATCACTATCGCTTAGAGATAAATCAAGGCAATTCTACGCAATTCATCACGCCAGATAGGCTAATGCAAATGGCAGAAATGACAAAAGAGGCTTTGAATGTGCTAATGCGCTATGGGATTTTAGAGGAAGTCAAGGAGTATTTTTTCGCCCACGCGATGAGTCCAAATTATAGTTTTTATTACAAAACAAACTCTAAGATATGGAAAGTCTTTGCAAATGAAATGCGTCAAATTTTGGCTCACTATACGAATCCACAATGGACTTACTTTGAGCTAAAAATCAAAAAATGGACACAAGCCATTATGCAGGGCAAGGTGCCAAAGCAAAGTTTCAAACAATATCGCAGAAAAGTATTTAGGCTACGCGTAAGGGACGGAGGAATCTACCTAAAACTAGGGCAATTTGAGTGGAAAAGGGCATTTGCCACAAAACACCAAAAACACGCAAAATAAGGAGCTACGCAATGAATCATAAAGATATTTTCAAAATTCGTTATATAAAAAATCAAATTTTTGAGCAAACTCGTGCAAATGATTTGCTAAATAATGGCTTTTTAAGCAAAAGCTATAAACGCGATATTTACGCACAGATAAAATCAAATCCGCTTAAATTACCCTACCTTGTAGCACTGCTTTTTGCCCGAGCGATTTATAAAAATCTATACGCAAATTGCCACGCATATCAAGTCAAGCGCAAAATCAAATCAAAGCCATACAAAGCACTTTCTCTTGTGCCTTTGTATTTAGTAGCAAAAATCTTACAAGTAAAAAATTGGGCGCGGTATAAAATATTACTTCGCTTTTGGTGTGGTAAGGTGGATATGCCATATTTCGAGCTAGTGCTTACTACGCGCTGCACTTTGCGTTGCGAATCTTGTGGGAATCTAATGCAATATTTTAGCCCCAAAAACAACTACACTTGCACTTTAGAGGGAATCTTTGGCTTACTAGATAAACTATTTAGTGTGATAGATTCTGTTACGCATATCAAAATCATAGGCGGAGAGCCTTTGCTTTTTAAAGACATTGTCAAAGTGGTAGAGAGGCTAGATAGTGAGCCAAAAGTCAAGTCATTTGGTATGGTAACAAATGGCACAATAAAGCTAAAAGAAAATCTACTTATCGCCCTTGCCAAATCAAAGAAATTTTGGCTTGATATTAGCGACTACTCCACTTCGCCAAATCTTAAAATCAAACTCTATCAAAAAGAGATTTTTAGCTCTTTGGAGGCATATAAGATACCCTATATCGTCCGCTGGAATGACAATCCACTAAGCTGGTGGGAGCCGGGCAAAATCTACAAACGAGGCAGAAGCAAAGAAAAAATCATAGAGAATTTTCGCGCGTGTATGATGCCCTGCGTAAGCGTGATGAGTAATGAAAGTTTGCCAAAATCTGCTATTGGGGGGGGGCAGAATGAATCTAATAATAAGTGTGGCGAATGTGGCAGTGAAAATCTGGGTGCAGAATCTAAGGGGCAGATTTTTATCTGTCCTGTGGCTAGTTCGCTCTCTCGCTTAAAAGGACTTGACGAATTTAGCGGGGATTTTATCTCTCTTGATTCAAATCTTACAAAGAAAAAGTTTTGGGATTTTTACGCGCAGGACTTTTTCAAAGCGTGTGATTACTGCCACGATATGAGCAAAGGACGGACATATATAACTATGGCAATACAAACAGATAAGACGCTAGAGCTAAAGGCGTGAGATTTGACTGACATATATTTGAGCAATAATTGCATTTTTAGATTGTAAATTATACAATCACACACTCAATAAACACTTATAATATTTAAGGGTGTATAATGCAACTTAAAAAAATAAAGATAGAGAATTTTCGTAGCTATGAGAGCGTAGAAGTAGATTTGACTGATTTAAGTGTCATTGTAGGTAAGAATGATATTGGAAAATCTACCATTTTAGATGCCTTAAATATATTTTTTGAAAATGAAAAACCTTTAGATAACGATGCTAATGTGTATTCAACAAATAAAGAAATAAGTATAACTTGTTTTTTTAGAGTTGAAGCTAATATGCCTATATTTTTAGATTCTGTAGAAAGTGAGAATACGCGAACGACACTAGAAAATGAATACTTGCTTGATAATAATGGATTTTTACAAATCAAAAAAGTTTTTGAAAAAGGCAAACTGAAAAATATTTTTATCATAGCCAATTATCCAAATAATTGGGATAAACATTTGATTACTCTCAAAATTACTGATTTGAAAAAAGAGATTGAAAAATTTGAGAATCAAAATGTTAATAAAGCAACCAAAAAGGCGATGAGAGAATTTTTGTTTAACAAACAAGAAAGCCCAAATCTCAATATCCAAGAAATCAATGTAAATTCCAAATAAAGCGATATTGCAGATATTTATGAAAAGTTAAAATTAAAATTACCAAAATTTATGCTTTTTAGGGCTGATAGAACAAACACTGATAAAGACGCTGAAGTTACCGACATTACAAAGGCGATAGCCAAAAATGCTGTGGCAGAAGTGGAACAGCAATTTATCAATATCAAGCAAGAAATACAGCAAAAAATACAAGACTTTTCAAATCAAACACTTGAAAAACTAAAAAGTTTTAATGAGGATATTGCAAATTCTTTATCCGTAAATATGCAAGATAAGGCTTTAGAGAGTATATTTAGTTATGAATTTAAAAGTGATGATGAAATACCATTCAATAAAAGAGGGAGTGGGGTAAAAAGATTGTTTTTGTTAAGTTTCTTTATAGCAGATTCTGAAAGACAAAATCACTCAAATATGATTTATGCCATAGAAGAACCAGAAACTTCACAGCACCCAGATTTTCAAAGAAAAATTATTGAAACGCTTAAAATAATATCTAAAAATCCAAATAGGCAAGTGCTAATCACAACTCATACCCCTGAAATAGTTAAATTGGTAGGTAGAGATGAAGTCATATTTGTTGCAAAAGGTGAAAATAATGCAAGAAAGATATTGCAAAAAGAGGCATTAGATATTAAACAAGTGATTGAAACTTTGGGAATATTGCCTTATGTATCTTACAAAGGAGTTTTGTTTGTAGAGGGTGAAAGTGATATAAAATTTTTTAAAAATTTAAATAATATTGATTGCCTAAATAAAATCTTTAATATTGATAGCATAACAATTATTTCATTGCACGGTGGCGACAATATTGAAAATTGGATAAAGCAGGACTACCTAAAAGGTAGCAACATTAAACAAATTTATTTTATGGATAGAGATGATGGGGAGCAAAAAAATATTATTGAGCAAGAAAATATAAAAGTTATAATTACGCAAAAACGAGAAATAGAAAATTATTATCCCATAGATAATGTGGAGAATTATTTTAAATCTAAATTAGGATTAGATTCTATATTTTCGCAAGATGATAAAAAGGAATGGGATAACAAAGATATTGCCAGAATAATCTCTCAAAAAACAACAAAATTTACTGAACAAACAATTAAAGCAATGTTTAATTGTAAAGATATGTGGCAACAAATTAACGAAAATAACCTACAAAATTTTGATGAAATCAAAAGCTGGTTTGAAGCTATGCGAGATTTTTTTATTTGATGATTTTATCTTAAAAGCCACATTTTTTGATATGTTATCAATTTTTATGAGTTACTCTATGTATCCCCATCACTATCATCTACCCCAATCATATTCATACCACTTTTTGCAGTTTCCTTGCGCTCGGTTATCACTTTTTCACTTATAGTTTTTTTAGTCTTTGCACCTAACTCTTTGATTTTATTTAGCCTTGATTCAATGCCGCCTTTGCCAAATAGTTTGGTATTCATATCCTCACTTGTAGCACGAATGGTGCTTATGGCGCGATTTAACTTCTCAAAGTCCTCGCACAGCCCTGCAAATTTATCATAGAGCCCACCCATTTCGCTAAATGCCTCTTTTACTTTTTCATCGCTTTCCACATAAGTCCAGCTAATGCTTATCGTTTTAAGTGCCATAAATAGCGTGTGTGGCGTAGTTAGATAGATTTGCTTGGTGTATGCGTATTGATAGAGATTTGGCTCGGCATTCAACGCCAAATCTAAAATATTATTGTAAGGCACAAAGAGCAACATAAAATCATAGATTCGCGTGTGGGAAAATCGCGGATTTTTAGCAGTGAATCGCTCATAAGGTTTTTTGGCGAGTTCATCTATGCGCGATTTTAGATTTTGCGCTATTTGTTTGCAAAGTGCGGTATCTAGCAAATCTATGCTTTTAGATTCGCTAGATTCCCCCATAGAGTTATTATAATTATTTGGCAGTGAAAATTTCGCATCAATGATAATGCTTCGCTCTTTATCCAAATGCACGATTGCATCGGGCTGTAATCCCCTCTCATCGTCCCTAAAATGCGCTTGAATCTCATAATGCTCCCCTTGAATAAGCCCACTTGATTCAAGCACACTTTTTAGTTGCAATTCGCCAAAATTCCCACGAATCTTTTTATCGCCCTTTAAGATTTTAGCAAATTCATCAGCAGTTGCGCCTAGCCTTTGAGTTTGCTTAAACATTGAATCGATATTAGCATTTAACCGAATCTCGTTTTCGCTTAGTCGCTTTGCATATTGCTCGACTTTGTCCTTTATGGGCGTAAAAATCTCATCTAACACTTTGCGTGAATCGGTATTTAGCATATTTTTGTTTTGCTCTAAAAGTGCGTTTTTTTGCGTATCAAATCGCTTGTCGATTTCCTCACGCAAAGTTGCTAGATTTTTCTCGTATTGCGCTAAATCTTGTGCTTTATTGCTTTGGTAATGCGCCTTTAAATCATCTAAATTTTCTTTATGCTCTTTTTTTAATTCAGTGATTTGATTTTCTTTATTTTTTAGTTGCTCCTTTAAAAAACTATCGCTAGATTTTAGTGTGGCGATTTTCATAATACAAAATCCAAGCGCAATAAGCGCGATGATTAGCAATGCAGAGATAATATAAATCATCATTGATTCCTTTAGTTAAAACTCTTGCGAAGTCTATCTAATTTCAAATAAAATTGCTTAGGCTATGTGCCACTATCCGCGTAGTCGCTTTATGGTGCGCTTTAGGGCGTTTATAAATCGCTCAATGTCATTGCCATTGTGGCTATAATGCAACGAAACGCGTAGCCAAGCGGGTTTTTGCGCTTTTCCCAAATCCAAAAGCGCAATATCTTTTATCTCGCTAGTTCCTGTCAAATAATGCCCATAAACTCCCGCACAACTGCACCCCGCGCGTGTCTCAATGCCGTAGTTGTGCGACAACTCCCACGCCAAATCATAGGGCGACACGCCATCAATATTAAAGCTAATGATGGGCAAATACGAAGCGTCCAAATCCACGCCATAGAGGGCGATTCCGCTGATTTGCTTTAGCTCACTTAGCAAAATCTCATACAAAACTCTCTCGCGCTTTGCGATAAAATCTAGCCCGATTTCGTTGCGATATTGATACGCCAAAACCGCGCGTAAAAGGGGCAAAATGGGCGGTGTGCCTGAATCCTCACGACTTTCAATATTGTCAATGTAATAATGCGAATTTTCGCTCACATATTTTACGCTACCACCCCCGCTAAATGTCGGTGGAAGCGCGGATTCAAAGCTGTCTTTGCGAATGATTAAAATGCCACACGAGCCGATTCCGCCAATTAGCTTGTGTGGCGAGAGAAACGCGCTGTCAAAAAGCGATGAATCCACATTGCTATGCGGAGAAATCGCCGCCAAATCAAAGGCAATGTCGATATTTTTTTGTCGTAAAATCTGCGCGATTTGCGCGTAAGGCGCGATGATTCCGCTGACATTTGAAGCGATATTTATGGAGGCAAAGTCTATTTTTTGCGAATCTTTGCGCGAATCGCGTGGCAAATCAATCGAATCTTTTTGCGAATCCAAAAGCGACTTTAGCGAATCCACCGACATTAAGCCATTTTCTAGCGGGATTCGCACAATCTCGCAAAACGCCTCACGCAAGGAAATATCATTTGAGTGATGCTCATATCCGCCCAATAACACGCGCTTTTTTGCAATGCCCTTTAGCAAATCGCCCAAATCCGCCTTTAATCGTGGCGGAATATAAAGCCCCTTAATTTCTTGGTATTTTTTCATCGCGCCAGTCGCGCCATAACCGCTTGGAATCACAAAAAAATCCTCGCTTAACTCTAGCAACTCTTTTAAATGCGCCTTTGCGTTTTCATAGAGTTCGCCCATAAGGTTTGCATTGCGCGAATTTGCCGAGTGCGTGTTTGCGTATCGCCCTAAAACACTTTGGATTCGCCGTGCGATGACGCGCGATTCCAAGCCACTCGCGCTAAAATCAAAATATAAACTATCACGCTCCAAAATAATATCATTGCGAATCCAAGAAAGCTCATCACTCTCTACAAGCGGGGCAAAAAAGTCCATTTTATCTCTCCATTTCATTGCCTTGTAACTTTAAAAAATCGCCTCAAAAATCGCGCCATTTTTGAATGGCGAATCTAAGACAAAATTCGCTAATATTTTAACAAAAATTTTTAAGGAAGTTTATGAAACACTACATTAGCTTTATAAAATCCAAAAATCTGGCTACAAATCGGCTGTTTCAAAGCCTAAATTGCTCCATTTTTGAAGGGCGAATCTTGCAATATATGTCAAAAATGTTGCTTGAAAATCAAAATAATTTTTTGGTGGCAAATGTCATTGAGAGCGTCTTTGGCAAAAAGGGGCTAGAGGCGACAAGCTACATTCATCACATAAAATCTTTGCTGAATTTGGAGTTTATTTATCTCACAAATGACGCGCTAAATAGCGAGATAATGCTGCTTGAATTGCTAAATAGCTATGTGGCTTTGACGCCTAGCTTCTTAAAAATCCTAGAAAACGGCAAAAGCGACTTTGCTATGCCACAAATTAGCGCGTATAGCGATGATTTAAGCTATCTAAAAGATGAATTTGCCAAAATCGATATTCTTAAAAAACTAGCATTTTTACGGCGCGTAAATAAGGAAAATTCTAATATTTATGCAGAGACAAAAAAGAATTTAGATTCGATGAATGAGTGCATAAATAGGCGACTTAAGATAACGAATCAAAAGCTAGGTGTGGTAAATTTCTTAAAAGCAAACGCACTAAATGATGATGAAAAAGTTGTATTTTTCGCGCTTTTAAAAGAGGAATATTACGCCGAAAATGAGCGAATGCGCGAGATGAACGCGCTTTTAGAGCTAGTGAGCGAAGATGAGTTTAGCAAGATTAGCAATAAATATATTTTTGATGATAAAAGTGCGCTTATCCAAAATGGGCTAATCGACTATGATGAGGACTTTTTGAACTCTTTTGGTAGCGTGGGAAAGAGCTTTTTTATTCCCTCCCCTGTGCTTTCAAAAATTATTCACCCCAAAAAATCCACGAAATTGCCCATAGATTCGCTACTTAAAAATCAAGAAATTTTTGAGCTAGTGGATAAAAAAATCGACTTAAAAAATATCATTTTGCCTACTCAAACGCAAGAGCGGCTAAATTTACTCATTCAACAGCTTGATTCCAAAGTCATAAATTTACTAAAACAATGGGGCATAAAGGACAGCAAAAGAGGGATTGATGCAAAAATTATATTTTATGGACATTCTGGCACGGGCAAAACAATCACCGCCTACGCGCTAGGTAACGCGCTAAAAAAGCCTATCCTAAGCCTTGATTGCTCCAAAATCCTATCAATGTATGTGGGTGAGAGCGAAAAAAATGTGCGGAAAATTTTTGATACTTTTAACAATATCACAAAGGATTTGAATAAAGATGCGATTTTGTTGCTCGATGAGGCTGACCAATTTTTAGGGCAACGAAGCACGATGGGTAGTAGCGTGGATAAAATGTATAATCAAATGCAAAATATTTTCTTAGAGCAGATTGAGAAATTTGATGGGATTTTGATAGCGACTACAAATTTGATTGACAACATTGACGCGGCGTTTTCGAGGCGATTTAACTACAAAATCGAGTTTTTAAAGCCAGATTTCGCCCAAAGGGTGCGGATTTGGAATAAGCTACTGCCACGCGAATCTAAGGGATTCACGCGGGGTGATTCAAATAGGGCTAATTCGCGCAAAGGCGATTCGCGGGGCAAAAATGCTAGTGTGGCGATTTATGAAAACGGATTTAGCGTGAAAAATTTGGCGAAATACGCGCTTACAGGCGGACAAATCAAAATCGTAATCAAAAACACCGCCTACAAAGTCGCCACCAAGCAAAAGCCCATTTTTTGCGAGAGCGATTTCACAAACGAAATCAAAAAAGAACTCGAATCCAGCTTTGAAAACGACAAATCAATGGGATTTTTGAAGTAAAAATTTTAATTTTAGGGGGCGTTATGTTATGTGTGTTTGACTGCGAGAGTGTGCCTGATACGGAGCTTTTGCGTGAGATTTATGGATATAGTGGTAATGATTTAGAAGTGTGTGAGAGTGCGTTTGCGGCGCAAAAAGAAGCCACAGGAAGCGAATTTTTACCCATCGCATTTCATAAAATCATCTCTATTTCCGCGCTAATTTGCGATGATTTTGGGCGATTTGTAAAGGTGGGCAATTTTGGGCGCGAATCTAGGCGCGATTCAAATAAAGATTCAAAAGATTTAGGCGAATCAAATGCCGATTCGACTGCAGATTCGCCCTATCTACCAAAAGATGAATGCGAGATTTTGGGCGAATTTTTGCGCTATCTAAACAAAAATAATCCCAAATTAGTGAGCTTTAATGGGCGCAATTTTGACTTACCCGCCATTATGATTCGCGCCCTAAAATACAACCTAAACGCCGAATCCTACTTTGAGAGCGACAACGCCAAGCACAATAAAAACAAATGGGAAAATTATCGCGCAAGGTATAGCGAGAATTTTCACATTGACTTGCTTGATGTGATTAACTCTTTTGGCGCGGCGCGTGGCATAAAGCTAGATGTAGTATGCAAAATGGCGGGAATTGTGGGCAAATTTGACACAAGTGGTGATGATGTGTATAGGCTTTACTTTGCGGGAGAACACCGCAAAATCGATGAATACTGCCAAAGCGATGTGCTAAATACATATTGGCTCTACCTCAAATATCAGCTACTGCAGGGCAAAATCGCGCTTTTTGAATACGCGGACTTGTTAAATGTATTTTTAGACAAAATGCCAAAGGATAGAGATTACAGCGAGGTTTTTGCAAATGCGCTAAAGAAAAGTTTGGCGGAGTTAGGGTAGCAATATTTTTGTTTTTGTCATTGTGAGACTTACCTAAACAAGGCGTGGCAATCCAAACAAAATTCTCAGTCATTGCGAGATTTTCGCTAGAAAATCAAAGCAATCTATTTTGTCGATTCGTGGATTGCTTCGGCGTTTGCAACGCCTCGCAATGACGAGCAAAATAGCTAGATTCGTGCCAAATCTATGTGTAAATCAAAAGTGATTCACTCGAATCTAGTGCAATCCACGCGCAAATCCACCCAAATCGCACACTTTATTTACGCACTCGTTGCATTAGCCCCATTAGCCATTGTTTGAATCTTTGCATTGCATTCGCCACCGAATCGCCACTTAATTCATCGCTCCATTTTAGCACTCCGCTACCATTTTGCACGATTCTTTTTGCGTCATATAGAGTTTTGCATTTTAGTTTGCCACCATAGAGTTTGCAGATTTCATTAAGATATTCAAAACTTTTTTCATTATCTTTGCTTTGTAGTGCCTCTTTATAGCCCTCAAAATTCATATCAAATCTTAGCACTCGCTCATAGTGCGTTTGTTTGATTCGTTCCTCTAATCGTTGTCTATTTGCTATGATTTTCGGTAGCATTTTTTCGCAAAGTGCCTCTATTTCCTCATATCGCTTTTTGCTTATCTCTGCTTGGGCAAATACACCAAATAGCGTATCAATTGCAAAATCTATACTTCTACAAATTAACACCACAGCAATAGAGCCGATGATGATACTTAGCGCAGGTGCTAAAAATTGAGCGACAAGTGGTGTGAAAATCGCACTTAATTCTATCTCAAGTTTTTTCTCAAGTCCTGCTACACCTACGACAACGACAGCAGAAAATAATCCCTTTAGTATAGCCTTTAGACATTCTTGGAAGTTAGCAGTTTTACCTGTGATATAATCATATATGGCGTTATATATGGATTTTGCAGCATTGCGTAACTTTTTCCAAATTAGCTTTAATTGCCCAGCAATAGACTTAAAGATTTGTCCCAAAATCCCCACTACCACATCGATTGCACCAAATCCACCACCGCGCACAAATGCGCCTTTTATATTTTTTATCACGGCATTTATTAGCCTTTTGATTCGCGTTTCTATGCTTACGCTAGAGTCACCACTAAAAGCGTCTTTGATTTCATATACTGCGCCACCTGCCAAAGTGCCTAACGCTACCACTACCGCATCAGATAATCCAGCTTGAACGATATGCCCTCCAGCTACCGCGCCTTGCGTGATAAAGGCAGCTGCGCATGGATTTTCGCATATAATGCGATTTGCAAGGTTATTTGCCTCTAGCATTTCTAATGCCTTTTGTGCCTTTGCTTTTTGTTGCTCATCTTTTGGATTTTTTATTATCTTTTCTAAATTTTCTTTATGTTTTTTATAATCATCAAGGGGGCATTTTAGCGAATCATTATTTTCTAAATATCTATCCTTTAGCAAATCCTCTGTGTTTTGAATCACCTTTAATTGCTCTTTTTTGACGATATTGCCTTTGCTATCAATGGTTACGGTGTCGGTATTTGTGTGATTTTTAAGTGATTTGCCTTTGCCCTCTCTAGTATCGCTTTGGATAAGTGCTTGTATATCAGGCGAGTTAAAATCCATATTTTTTACTTCATCGCCATAATTTGCCATTATAAAGTCAAATTTTGCCTTATCTTTTGGTTTCAGGTTTTCAATTTTTTTATTACTCTTTTGTAAATTTTGTGCTTTTTGAATCTCAAAAAGCGTGTCGGTAGTATAGGTTTTCTCGCCCTTATTAAAAAGCGCACTTTTTATATTTGACGCCCCACTATCTAGCTCCTCAAAATACTGCCCAAAGGCTTGTGGATTGTTTTTATGTTGATTATATACACGCATAGATTCATTGCTCATCTTTACACTTGCGCCATAAGCCTCATAAGTATTTAGACTAAAGATATTTAGCCCAAATCGCGCTAAAGTTTGCGTCCCTATCTCATCGGTAATCTCTTTTATGATTCCCTCATATTGTAATGTTGCTGACATTTTTTCTCCTTTTTGTTTATGTTTGTTTGAATCAAGGGCGTTTATATGCCCTTGATTGCTTTTAATTAGCTAAATTTCGCTTGTAATTCGTCCATTAGCTCTTTGGTTTTCTTTTGGTGGCTAATAATATCTTTGGTTATCGGGTCATCATCAAACAAAATGGGCGCATTTATGATAGTTTGCGTTGCTTCTGCAAGTTGAATCATATTTTTAACGCTTTCTTGCTCATCTTTATCCCATTTTGATATATCAATATTTTTGTTGTTTGTGATAATATTTATCAATTTTCGTAATTTTGATACATTGGCATTTTTGCTTTTGATGATATTTTCCACCAAATACATTGCTTCGCCAAAAGATTTATCAATCGCTGTTAGCGCACCTTTTGTCTCTTTTGCATTGTTAAATATTTTTACCCGCAGCAACTCTTCTGCTTTTAAACTCTCACAAATCACATTAACTGAATTATAGTAGCTAATCGCATCATATTTTTTGTTCTCTGCAGATTTTGCCCATACAAGTGCAGCTACTGCGATGACAGGTGCAGCTACTATACCGCCAAGCACAGCAGTTCCACCAGCTACACCTAGCCCACCAGCAGCCAAAGAGCCACCACCTAGCCAAGCCAAAGTCGCATTTACCGCAGCAGCTCCGCTAAGTGTGCCTATCGCTGTGCCTGTTGAGGCTGTGGCTAATAAGCCCACTGCACCATACGCGCCAAATCCAGCCATAGCTCCAGCTACTCCACCAGCAGCAATACCGCCTAGCGTTGTTTGTAAATCTATGATACTTTGTCTAGCCTCTTTAAACTTTGCCATATCAAAATCTTTAAGAACCTCGCCTAAATCCTTTTGTGCCTCTAACTTAAGCTCATCTATAAGTTTAAAATATCGTGGAAAAGTTTCCTCAATCACGGATTTTTTAATCTCGCCAAGCTCAGCAAAAGATTTTTCTGCATCATCTTTGCGCTCCAATAAATTACGCTCACTTGATTCATACTGCACTTTGGCAGTTTCGTGCCATAATTTTGCGTCTTTTGTATCTTTATACGCATCGTAACCCTTTTTTCCTGTGTAGCCAAGAGAAGCTGCAACGGCGGTTGCAACTGCAATCGGTATCAATGGTAATGCCATTTTTTACTCCTTTTTTATTTTAAATTTTCATTCTAAAACTCTCATCAATGCCTAATTTTTCTTGCAAAATATTGCAACACTCAGCATTGAGCCTATAAAACGCGCCCTTAGAATAAATGCTTGAAAAATACTTCTCAAACATTGTATCTACCCTGCATA
>JBNMKJ010000045.1:0-12090 GCA_050874285.1 Helicobacteraceae bacterium
ATTAAAATCCACTCCCAAAGCACTAAAAGTAGTCCCAGTTGTGGTTGTGGCTACTTTATCTATGCTATATGCTACGCCTAGCTCAAAGTTTCTACCAAAATCAAAAGCTATGCGAGAGTTTTTATCTTTGAAGGTAATGCTACTATTGCCAGTAGCACTTAAAGTCAAGTGTGAAAAATCAGTTCGATAGTTTTGATGTCCGCTAAAGGCTAAAAACTGCGCAGCTGTTTCATTTATCATAAGCGTATAGTTTTGGATTAAAATCCGTCCGTTGTTTTGTGTTTGAATATTTGCACCAAGTGCGCTTCCAACCCACATAAGCCCAAGGCTATTTAGCGTAGTCGGGCTTGATACTTCACTATGAATATAGCTCATAAATCCATAGTTTGTGATTTTACCTACACCAGCAGAATTATTTGCAATCCAAAAGGACATTCTTGCGCCAGTGCCAATGGTTTGG
Source organism: Helicobacteraceae bacterium (assembly GCA_050874285.1). Classification (GTDB taxonomy): domain Bacteria; phylum Campylobacterota; class Campylobacteria; order Campylobacterales; family Helicobacteraceae; genus NHYM01. The sequence continues at coordinate 461 of JBNMKJ010000045.1, forward strand.
TCAAACATACCGATATTGCCATAGTTTATAAAATGCCCTATATAGCCACTTTGCTCAAATGCTATTGCTTGATTTCCACTGCCAATGATTATATCGCCGTAGTTTGTAAAAGTATCAACTTTAGAGCTGATTCGTATATCTGAGCCTGTTACATAACGCCCATTATTAGTGATTGATTTATAATTGCTGTTTATTTGGCAATTTTGTTGCCTATTTGGACAAATGGAGCTTAATTCTGTGGCGTGGAGATTCGACAAAATTAGTGAAAATGCGAGGATTATAATGTAAGAAAAACGCATTTCCCCCCCCCGTATGTGCGTGTGCGAGAAGTATTAAAAAATATCCATAAATTTGTCATCATAAATCCTTTTATGTTAAAAATATGTGAAAAAAAATAACAAAGCGCGAATAATAGCATAAAAAATTAAAAATTTATAATTTATTTAATTTTTAATTCCTATCAAAAACATATCGTATTTGTATAAAATCGTAACATTTCACGCAAAAATTTTGCAAAATTTTGCAAAATACAATACGAATTTAAAAATTTATGCTATATTTTCACTTCAAATTTTAACATATAAAGGACAAAAATGAGCAGATATTTAATCCCAGATTCGGTTACAAAGGGCGATTTTGAGTTTTTCAAGCAATCGCTAGATGATTTAAAAAGCGGAAAAATCAGCAAAGATGACTTCAAAGGCATTCGTGTGCCTTTTGGCGTCTATGAGCAACGAGAGCGCGAAACTTATATGGTGCGTGTAAAGACTTATGCTGGGGAGATAGAGCCAAAGCAACTTGGTATTTTAGCGGACTACGCGGATAAATACGCAAATAATCAGCTTCATATTACCACGCGTGGTGGGATTCAGCTTCACTACACAAAGCTAGATGATTTGTGTGAAATTTTAGAAAATCTGCACTCTATCGGGCTTACTTCGCGTGGTGGTGGCGGTGCTACGGTGCGTAATATTAACGCGGATATTCTATCAAATGTAGCGCCTGATTGCGTTTTTGATGTGATTCCTTACGCAAATGCGCTGACTTCTAAAATGCTGGGGCTTAAAGATTCATTTCATTTGCCTAAAAAATTCAAATTCGCCTTTTCAGCGTCAAGCGCGGATAGGGCGATGGCAACGATTACCGATGTGGGATTCATCGCTAAAATCAAAGATGGCAAAAAAGGCTTTGAGGTTTGGGTAGCAGGTGGAATGGGCGCAAAGCCACTGCTTGGCTTTAAACTGCTGGACTTTTTACCTGAAAATGAGCTTTTTATTTTGGCTCAAGCAGCAAAGCAAATCTATGATAGATATGGCGATAGAGAGCGCAAGGCAAGGGCTAGGTTTAGATTCGTGGCTGAAAAGTTAGGCGAGGCGGAGCTTTCAAAGCTAATCTTTGATGAGATGAAAATCGTGCGTGAAAAATTTGACTGCGCATTAGATATTAAGCCAAGCCCCGAGTTGCCCGAGCTAAAAGGCGCGGATTTGGAGATTCCAAAAATGAGCAAAGAGCAAGAATTATGGTGGAATCGCTTTGTAATGGCACAAGTGCAAAAGGGCTATTATTGCGCCAAAGTGCCATTAAAACTTGGCGATTTAAAGGCGACTCACGCAAGGGAACTTGCCAAAAGATTAGAAACGATTGGCAATCACAGCCTATTTTTCGCGCCCAATCAAAATATGTATTTGCGAAATTTGAGTGCGAAAAATCTGCTAAGTTTGCATAGCTTAATTATGGAATTTTCCACCCAAAGCCAAAAGCCTACCATTATCGGCGATATGGTGGCTTGCACGGGTGCGGCGACTTGTCAGCTAGGTATTGCGCGTCCGCGCGGTGCGGTGGCAAAAATCGAGGAATATTTGGAGGACAAAGGATTAGATTTGGATTCGCTAAAAGGCTTTAGGATTCAAATGTCAGGTTGCCCAAACTCGTGTGCGAATCACTTCAGCGCAAATCTAGGCTTTTTTGGCAAATCAAAGCGCAATGGTGAGCATAGCTACCCAGCCTACAATGTCGTAATTGGCGGAATTGTAAGCGCGAGTGAGGACAAAAAATCGCGCTTTGCTAAAAAAGTGGCGGATATTTCGGCGTATCATTTGCCTGAATTTGTCTATCGCGTGTTAGCAAAGTATATCGAACAAAAGCCCAAATATCCGCTATTTGAGGACTATGTCGATAGTGTGGGCGAGGCGGAAATCGTAGCGATTGCGGAATCATTGCAAGAGATTCCTAGTTTTGAAGAAAACACCGCGCCATATTATGACTACACAAGCGACAAACTCTTTGGCGAGACGAGCAAAGAGCGAGGCATTGGCGAAGAGCATTTTAAGGAAGTAAAGCCAAATTAAAAGGCAATCAAGTCCGCAATGACTCTAAACTACTAAAATTTTAAATTACGGAGTAACAACTATGAAAAAGATAATATTTGGAGCGTTGGGATTCGTAGCGTTTGCGTTTGGAGCGAATTTTGAGCTTTTAAATGTGAGCTATGACCCCACAAGAGAGCTTTATAGAGCTTATAATGAGGAATTTAGCGCGTGGTATGAGAAAAAGACAGGCGATAAAGTGCGAATCCGTCAATCACACGGAGGCTCTGGCGCACAAGCTAGAGCTGTGATTGATGGGCTTAGTAGCGATATTGTCTCACTTGCACTAGCTTATGACATTGATGCTATTAGCGCGAAAGGTAGCGTGAAAAAAGATTGGCAAAAAGAGTTTGCAAACAACTCTACGCCATATTATTCAACTATCGTATTTTTGGTGCGCACAGGCAATCCAAAGGGCATAAAAGATTGGGAGGATTTAGTCAAAGAGGGCGTAAAAGTCATCACACCAAATCCCAAAACCTCTGGCGGTGCGCGGTGGAATCACCTAGCGGCATTAGCTTACGCGCTCAAAGCAAATAATAATGATGAGGCAAAGGCAAAAGAGTTTTTAATCAAACTTTACAAAAATGTGCCTGTGCTAGATTCGGGTGCGCGTGGCGCGACAAATACCTTTGTCAAGCGCAATGTAGGCGATGTGCTAATCGCGTGGGAAAATGAGGCGCATTTGGCGGTCAAACAGCTCGGCAAGGGCAAATTTGAGATTGTGATTCCGAGCATTAGCATTTTGGCTGAGCCACCTGTGGCACTTGTGGATAAAGTCGTGGATAAAAAAGGCACACGCGAGGTTGCAAAGGCGTATATCACGCATTTGTATGACAAAGAGGCGCAAGAAATCATCGCTAAAAACTACTATCGCCCCACAGACAAGGAAGTGGCGCAAAAATACAGCGCGACATTTCCAAATCTAAATCTCGTGCGAATAGATAGTTTTGGTGGCTGGAGTGCGGCACAAAAGAAACATTTTAGCGACAATGGCGAGTTTGATAAGATTTTTGAGATTATCAAAAAGAGTAAGTAAAAATCGTGCATTAAATGTGAATTTATGGTAAAATGCTGGATTTTAATTTCAAAATAAGGATAATACAATGCAAACCATAAATGTAACCTTTAGAATGGATAAGGACGATAAGGTAAAATTTGAAAGCATAATAAACGATATGGGGCTAAATCTTAGCTCCGCGTTTAATGTCTTTGCCAAAGCCGTGATACGCGAAAATGCGATACCTTTTAAATTGCAAGGCGAGAGGAATATTCCAAACAAAGAGACACAAAAAGTAATAGAAAACGCGCGAAAAGGGCTGAATTTGGAGAGTTTTACGCTAGAGCAATTAAAAGCCGAGTTTGAAGCACTAAAAGCGCAAGATAAGGCGTAAAATATGAATCTAAAACGAGATAAAAGATTCATAAATGACTTATCAAAGGTGCGTTTAAGCGATAGCGAATTTAATAAAATGATAGAATATTTTTCTTTGCTTAGTAGTGGCAAACCTTTGCCGCCAAGCGCAAATGACCACGCATTAAGCGGGGAATACGCCGATACGCGAGAATTTCATATCGGTGGCGATAAGCTAGTGATTTATTTGATTAGCGACAATGAGATTCGCCTTTTGCGAATCGGCACACATTCGCAACTTTTTAAGTGATTGAACGCATAATAATTTAAGGATTTTAAAATGAAAATCTTACAAAAAATCTTTTACAAAAAGCCCTCGATTTTGCAGGGCTTTGGGCTTAGCTTTGGGCTTGGAATGACTTATTTTAGCCTTTTGGTGCTAATCCCGCTAGTGGCACTTTTTGCCTTTAGCTTTAAGTTAGAGTGGGTGCAGTTTGTGGAAATCATCAGCGATTCGCAGGTTTTGAGCGCGTTGAAATTTTCGCTCCTAACGGCGTTAATCGCAGCTTTGATTAACCTCATCTTAGGCTTTATCGTGGCTTGGAGCTTGGCGCGATATGACTTTTTTGGTAAGCGAATCTTAGAGGCACTAATCGACTTGCCTTTCGCATTGCCCACCGCTGTGGCTGGAATCGCTATTGCCTTTTTGCTTTCAACCAATGGCATTATAGGCAAGGCGTTTTTGGCAATCGGCATTGATTTAGAGGGAAAAAGTTTCTTTGCGGTGGTGGTGGCGTTAGTGTTTGTGGGAATCCCATTTGTGATTCGCACACTCGAGCCTGTAATCAAGGACTTGGATAAAGAGAGTTTAGAGGCAGCGTCAAGTTTGGGGGCGAATTTTAGCCAAAGTTTTTATTTTGTGATTTTGCCCTCTTTGCTCCCCTCTGCACTTATTGGATTCGCCCTAGCATTTGCGCGTGGGCTTGGCGAGTATGGCTCTGTGATTTTTGTATCAAATAATATCCCATTTGAAAGCGAGATTTTGCCTTTGCTTATCGTAAAAAAGTTAGATTCGTTTGATTATTTAGGCGGTAGTGCGGTAGGCGTATTTATGATTAGTGTGGCATTTGTGATTTTGCTACTTATCAATCTACTAGGACAATGGAGGAAGCGCGTATGAAAAACAATGTCGAGCCAAAAGCCCTAAAATACATTGCTATTGCCATTAGCTTTGTATTTTTGGGCGTTATGGTGGCACTGCCCTTAGTCATAGTGTTTATCGAGGCATTTAGCGAGGGAATCGCTGTGTATGTAGAGGCACTAAGCGATTCCTACACGCTAAAGGCTATTACGCTAACGCTTATTTGTGTCGCCATTGTTGTTCCGCTAAATGCGATTTTTGGCGTGTTTATAGCTTATAGCATTGCCAAGTTTGAATTTCGTGGCAAATTTATCCTAGCAAGTCTTATAGAGATTCCTTTTGCGGTATCGCCTGTGATTGTGGGGCTTTGCTTTGTGCTACTTTTTGGCAATAGTGGCTTTTTTGGCGAATTTTTAGCTAGGCACAATATCCAAATCATTTTCGCACTACCTGCCATAATCCTAGCGAGTGCCTTTGTAACCTTTCCATTTGTGGCAAAGGAACTCATCGCCCTAATGCAAGAGCAAGGCAAGGACGAAGAGGAAGCCGCCATAAGTCTTGGCGCAAATGGTTGGCAGAGCTTTTTTAAGGTAACTTTGCCAAATATCAAATGGGGGCTTTTCTATGGTATCGTGCTGACAAATGCGCGAGTGATTGGCGAATTTGGCGCGGTAGCGGTGGTGAGTGGCAAAGTCATCGGGCTTACCACCACAATGCCACTTTATATTGAGATTTTATACAATGATTATCTCTACACAGCGGCTTTTGCGGTGGCTAGTGTGCTAAGTCTGCTATCAATCATAGCTTTGGTGTTAAAATTTATCATTGAAAAATATGAGAGACAATAAGGAGAAAAAATGAGCATAGAAGTCCGAAATTTACGCAAACGATTCGATGATTTTGATGCATTAAAAAATATCAATTTGACGCTGCAAGAGGGCAAACTCACCGCGCTTTTAGGACCAAGCGGTAGCGGGAAAACCACGCTTTTGCGAATCATCGCAGGGCTTGAATCTGCCGATAGTGGCGAGGTGCGATTTTTTGGCGAGGATATTACTAAGCAAAGCCCTAAAAATCGTGGCATTGGCTTTGTATTCCAGCACTACGCGCTTTTTAAGCATATGACCGTGTTTGAAAATATCGCCTTTGGGCTAAATGTCCGCCCAAAAGCTACGCGTCCAAGCAAAGAGGCGATTAAGGCAAAAGTCGCCGAGCTATTAAAAATGGTGCAGTTAGAATCTTTGGCAAAACGCTACCCAAGCGAACTTAGTGGCGGACAAAAGCAGCGCGTAGCTTTGGCTAGAGCTTTGGCGATTGAGCCAAAGGTTTTGTTGCTTGATGAGCCTTTTGGTGCGCTTGATGCAAAGGTGCGTGTGGATTTACGCAAATGGCTAAGGCGACTACACGATGAGATTCATATCACTAGCATTTTTGTTACGCACGACCAAGAGGAGGCTTTAGAGCTAAGCGATGAGATTGTGATAATGAATAGTGGCAAAATCGAGCAGGTAGGCACACCTGAAGCCGTCTATGAACACCCCGCGAATCCATTTGTGTATAGCTTTTTAGGCAATGTAAATCTCTTTAAAGCGCGAATCAAAGAGGGCGTGTTAGTAACTGAGAGCGAGGAGCACGAGACATTTTTCGTCCGTCCGCACGAAATTGAAGTCTCATTTGATAAAAAAGATAGTTCGCAAGAAGGCATAATACTTCATCATCGAATCTTAGGGCAAAGGATTATCCTAGAAGTGCAAATCGGCGGTGGCGAAAATGCGCAGATTGTGGAAGTGCAGATTGATAAAGCGACATTAAATGAGATTCGCCAAAGGGAGGCGAAAAACATTTATGTGAATTTCTTAAATCTTAAGGCTTATCGTAGCGATGAGCAAAGCTGGAGTGAATATGTCATATAGTAGCGATATTGCGCGGTTGCGCGAGGTTTTAAGCGAGTTTCAAAATAATGGCGAGGGCAAAAATGGTGGTAAAAACGAGGGCAAAATCGCCCTAGCTTTTTCACACCAAATAGAAGACACAATCGCGCTTGATTTAGCCATAAAAGCGGGGATTGATAGGGAGCGATTCGAGGTTTTTACGCTAGATACTAAAAAACTTTTTAGTGAGAGTTTGGATTATCAAGCGAGTGTTTCGCGCTTTTTTGATATAGAGATAAAGCCTTATAGTGCGAGTGATTCAGCGATTTTGGAGCTAGAAAATGAGCTAGGCGAGTGGGGGATTCGCGAGAGTGTAGAAAAGCGCAAAAAATGCTGTGCTGTGCGGAAAATAGAGCCTTTAAAACTCGCACTTAGCGGAAAAGTAGCGTGGATTAGTGGGATTCGAATCGCGCAATCAATCACGCGTAGCGACACAAAGCTAGTAGAGACGGATAAAAATTTTGCACTCACTAAAATAAATCCATTGTTTGATTGGGAGGATAAAAAAATGTGGGATTACGCCAAGTCGCACAATCTGCCCATAAACACGCTTTACAAAAAAGGCTTTAGTAGCATTGGTTGTGCAATTTGCACCCGCGCGATAAAAGAGGGCGAGGACATTCGCGCAGGGCGGTGGTGGTGGGAAAACCCCGACCACAAAGAATGTGGGTTGCACCAAAGATAAAATGAAACCAAATACCCTAAATCTGCCCCTAAATCAAATCTTACAAGGCGATAGCTTGGAGCTATTAAAGACAATTCCTAGTCAAAGTATCGATTTGATTTTTGCTGACCCGCCGTATTGGATGCGCGTGGAGGGCGCACTAAAGCGTCCTAATGGCGGTGATTTTAGCGGTTGCGATGATTTGTGGGATAATCAATTTGCTACAAATAGCGATTATAGCGACTTTACTCGCGCGTGGCTTACGCAATGTCGGCGAATCTTAAAGCCCAATGGTAGCATTTGGGTGATAGGCGCGATGCAGTGTATTTACACAATCGGCGGGATTATGCAGGATTTGGACTTTTGGTTTATCAACGACATTGTGTGGCACAAAAGCAATCCTACGCCAAATTTTCTAGGCACTAGGCTAAATAATGCCCACGAGACGCTAATCTGGGCGACTAAAAATAAAAAAAGCACCTACACTTTTCACTACAAAACCGCAAAAGAGCTAAATAGCGACAATGTCGCGCCTAGCGAGTTTAGCAAAGGGGCGCGTAAGCAGCTTGGCTCGGTGTGGAAAATGCCCGTGTGTAGTGGCACTGAGCGACTAAAAAATGCGCGTGGCGAGAAGCTCCACAGCACACAAAAGCCCGAATCCTTGCTGTATCGTATCATCGCCATTAGTTCGAATATGGGCGATGTCGTGCTAGACCCATTTGGCGGAAGTATGACAACGGCGGCTATGGCAAAAAGGCTTGGGCGAAGCTACATAATGCTAGAGCAAAATAGCGCGTATATCAAGGCTGGGCAAAAGCGCGTAAATGGCGTTGCGTTTGAAAATAGCGACATTGCAAGGGCGAAGTTTGATGAAAAAGTGCCAAAGGTGAGCTTGTGCGATTTGATAGATGGCGGATTATTGCGCGTGGGGCAGAGGCTGTATATGGGCGAATCTAGCGCGATTCTAAACGCAAATGGCAAGGTGGAATTTGAAGGCGCAATCTATGACATTCACGCACTTTGCGCGAATCTAAAAGGCACAAAGGCAAAGCGACTAAATGGCTTTTTGCATTGGGAAGTCGAATCAGGCGGATTAGAATCTAGTGGGCGCGAAAATGGGCGAATCTCACTTGATGAACTGCGAAAAATTTATAGGAAAAGGCATTTATAGTGGTAATGTGCGATTTGGTGCTAAACTTTGTGCGAATCTATGGTAGAATAGCGGGATTTGTGAGGATAAAATGACGATTTCAAGTGATAGATTTAAAGTATTATATGCACAACCAAAGCCCTTTGTCAAATGGGCGGGGGGCAAGGGTGGTTTGCTTGATTATATCTTGCCCCTTGTGCCAAAGGATTTTGGCGCGTATTTTGAGCCGTTTTTGGGCGGTGGTGCGCTATTTTTTGCCTTGCGACAAAAGGGGGCTTTGGACGCTAAAGACATAATTTTGAGTGATAAAAATACCGAGCTAATCAACGCCTATCAAGCGATACAGCAAAATCCGCATAAAGTATTGCGTGAGTTAGAATCTTTGCAAAAAGCCCATAGCAAAGAGCATTTTTACTTCATTCGCAATCTTGATAGAAACGCTGATTTTGCAAATTTTGATTCGTCCTTTCGTGCTGGGCGGTTTATCTATCTAAATAAAACCTGCTTTAATGGGCTGTGTCGCTACAATGCAAAGGGCGAGTTTAACACGCCTATGGGGAGCTATAAAAATCCTAAAATCTATGATGAGGTGTTGATTTTGGGCGCACACAATGCCTTGCAAAGCACGCAGATTTTGAGTGCGGATTTTGAGCGCGTGTGTGAGGGAGCGAAAAAGGGGGATTTTGTGTATTTTGACCCGCCGTATTTCCCGCTAAATAAGACTTCTAGCTTTGTGGGCTACACAGATAACTTTTTGCAAGATGAGCAATTACGGCTTTGTGAGACATTCAAGATTCTAGAATCTAGAGGGATAAAAGTCTTGCAAAGCAATTCAAACACGGAATTTATAAGAGAACTTTACAAAGATTTTGAAATCATACAAGTCAAAGCAAAACGCGCCATAAACTGCAAGGGCGATAGAAGAGGCGAAATAAGCGAATTGCTTATTAAGGGGAGATATTAACTATGAGCAAAAATAATCAAAGTTGGCAAAAGATTTTTGATGATTTGCATATAGCAAAGCATAATTTTACGCAATCTCCATTTGCCATAAATGCCGAGCAAATCAAGCAGTGTGTCAAAGATTTTGCCAAAACTTCGCAAAAAGAAGTGCGTGTGCTATGTAAGCAAGATAGTAGAGAGGAGCGACCGCAGGTTTTTATTGATAATGAGCTTTTTATACTGCCTATCAAAAATGGCGAATATATCATTTGCAAAGGCGAGGGCTATGTGGATATTCCGCCTATCAGCACACAAGCACAGGACTACACAAGCAAACTTGATTTTGAGCTAAAAAGTGCCAAAATCGGCGATAGTGAAATGCAGCATTTAGATTTTGCGTATGCTTCATCGCTTATTCGCACATTTCTGGGCGATGATAGCTTGGTGCTAAGCATTCGCGGACGCAAATACACTCCACAATTTAGCTTTAATACAAGTGCGTATCAAAACATAAGCGTGGTTTCTGTGCAAACAGAGGTAGATAGCGGATTTGAGGGGCGAGACAAAGTCGTGCTTATTGAGGCAAAAAATAGCCACACCACAAATGTCATCATTCGTCAGCTCTACTACCCTATGAGGCAGTGGCATATCCATACCCAAAAGCAAGTTAGCACACTATTTTTTGAAAAGCGAGGAGGCGAGTTTTTGATATGGGAATTTGGCTTTAGCGATATGCTTGATTATAATAGTATTTTTTGCAAAAATAGCGCGAAATTTAGAATCATAAATTTAAACCCAAAGGAGAAAGATAAATGAACAAAACCACGCATTTACAAGCCCTAGAGGCTGAATCGATTTTCATTATCCGCGAAGTTATCGCGGAGTTTAGCAATCCTGCTATGTTGTATAGCATTGGCAAGGATAGCTCGGTGCTTTTGCATTTGATTCAAAAGGCGTTTTACCCCGCTATTCCGCCATTTCCGCTCGTGCATGTGGATACGAAGTGGAAATTTCGCGAGATGATTGAGTTCCGCGATAAACGCGCCAAAGAGATAGGTATGAAGCTAATCGTGTATAGCAACCCTGAGGGCGAGAAAATCAACATTTCGCCTTTCACGCACGGAAGCGCGATGCACACAGACATTATGAAAACGCAAGGGCTAAAGCAAATGTTGGATTTATACAAGTTTGACGCGGTATTTGGCGGAGCTAGACGCGATGAGGAAAAGTCTCGGGCAAAAGAGCGCGTATATTCATTCCGCGATGAAAATCACCGCTGGGACCCGAAAAATCAACGCCCCGAAGTGTGGAATCTCTACAACGGACGCCACAAAGAGGGCGAATCCATTCGCGTTTTTCCACTTAGCAACTGGACAGAGCTAGATGTGTGGCAATATATTTTGCTAGAAAATATTCCCATTCCTAGCCTATATTTCGCCAAAGAGCGGCTTGTTAGCGCATATAAAGGCACAAAGATTCTAATTGATGATGAGCGCGTCCCCAAAGACATAGCCCAAAATGCGCGTAAAGAAATGGTGCGATTCCGCACACTTGGCTGCTATCCGCTTACAGGCGCGATTGAATCTAGTGCCGATTCGTTAGAAAAAATTATCGAGGAATTACTCCTTGCAAATACGAGTGAGCGGCAAGGACGGCTCATTGACAGCGATGAGGAATCTAGTATGGAAAAGAAAAAACAGGAGGGTTATTTTTAATGAAAAAGCACGATTTTGAATTGCACGAATACCTAACCACGCACCAAAATAAAGAACTCTGCCGATTCATCACTTGCGGAAGCGTAGATGACGGCAAATCCACACTCATCGGGCGATTGCTTTATGATTCAAAGGCGTTGTTTGAAGACCAACTAAACGCACTTGAAAAAGAAAGCGCGAAAATCGGCACTCAAGGCGGTGGGCTAGACTTTGCGCTATTAGTCGATGGGCTTTCAAGTGAGCGTGAGCAGGGCATTACTATCGATGTGGCATATCGCTTTTTTACCACAAATAAGCGCAAATATATCATCGCCGATACGCCCGGGCACGAGCAATACACGCGCAATATGGCGACAGGTGCTAGCAC
>JBNMKJ010000046.1:0-11281 GCA_050874285.1 Helicobacteraceae bacterium
CATAGAGGCGTTAGCTAGAGTGCCATTGCTAAAAACCACGCTATTAAAAGATAAATTTCACAACGCAAATAATGGCAAAGATTATGATATGCGAACCACCATACGCAATATTTATGACATAAGCATAAGATACGCGTTTAGCTTTTAGTGTGTTAAATCGCTTCTATGTGTCTAAAATTCTATCAAATCTTTTTTAGATTTGATAGGATTCGCCTTTTGGATTGCCACGATTTGGCGTTGCCGAATCTCGCAATGATGACAACGCAAATCCAAGCAACAACCCCAAATTTATTCCTCTTTTCCGCGATTTATTTTTACGCCTAAATTTGAGAATTTCGCCTCGATATTTTCGTAACCTCTGTCTAGGTGGTAGATTCGGTGGATTTTGGTTTTGCCCTTTGCTTGGAGCGCGGCGATGATGAGTGCGGAACTCGCGCGTAAATCTGTCGCCATTACATCTGCGCCTATTAGCGGACTTTTTCCGCTGATTTTGGCGATATTGCCTAGCAGTGCGATATTTGCGCCAAGTCGTTGCAATTCATTTATGTGCATAAAGCGATTTTCAAAAAGTCGCTCCTCGATGATACTCACGCCCTCGCACTGCGTGGCTAACGCCATAAACTGCGCTTGCATATCGGTAGGAAAGCCCGGATACTCACTTGTGCTTATCTCAAAGGCATTGCGCATTCGTGCTGGTTTTAGCACCAAACTTGCATTATTACCACATTCCACCACCTCAAAGCCGATTTCACGCAGTTTATTTGACACCGCGTCTAAATGCTTTGGCACGACATTTTCCACCACAATCTCACTATTTGTAATCGCCCCCGCGCATAGATAAGTCCCCGCCTCGATTCTATCTGGTATTATGCAAATTTCTGGCATTTTTAAGAGTTCGCCATCAGTGCCCACTATGTGAATCTCATCGCTCCCCGCACCGCTAATCTCCACGCCGCTTTGTGCCAAAACCTCGCATAGTTGAATCACCTCTGGCTCTTTTGCCGCGTTTAAAATAGTCGTTTTGCCACGCGCTAGGGCGGCTGCCATTAGGACATTTTCCGTGCCTGTAACGGTGATTTTATCAAAGATGATTTGTGCACCTTTTAGCCCACTAGGCGCAGTAGCTGCGATATAGCCATTTGCGATACTAATCTCTGCGCCCATTTTCTGCATAGCCTTAATGTGTAAATCCACAGGACGCGCACCTATCGCACAGCCACCGGGCAAACTCACTTGACATTGCCCAAAGCGCGAAAGCAATGGTCCTAAGAGCAAAATAGACGCACGCATTTTTCGCACCATATCATAGATGACTTTCAAATTTATGATATTTTTTGTGTTTATTGTGGCTTCATTTGCACCTAACTCCATAGATTCCGCGCCTAGCATTGTGAGAATCTTTATTAGCGTTGTAATGTCTGCCACGCGCGGAAGATTGCTTAATTTTACATCATTTTTTGCCAAAATACTTGAGGCAATTAGTGGTAATGCGGAGTTTTTCGCACCGCTAATTTTCACGCTACCCATTTTTGGCAGATTTTCCACACCATAAATCTCTAAAAAATCCATTGTTCTACCCTTTTTTATGTTTATTTTGCTCTCGGTATTTTAGGCTAATGCCGACACTATTTTCAATCTCTTTTTTAATGCTGGGGTTTTTTGCCACCAAATCATCGCGGAATGCAGATGCTTGCTCCACGCTCATATAATCTAACATTGTGATATTTTGGATAAGCGTAAGCCACGCATCGATATTGGGCGAACCTTTATAATTATTATAAAAATTCGCGTAAAATTCCTTCATCACGGAATCCATCACCGCCTTGTCGCCACCGCTATCTTGCACTTGTTTAGCCAAAAAATCTAGCGTTGTTAGGGGCTTTTGTGGCACTTTTGGCGCGGAGCTAAAAAATCCTAGCGCAAGTAAAAGCACAAAGATGACAAGTAGCCCCACTAGCGCGAAAATATAAAAGAAAATGATATAAGAGACTTGCAAATTATCTCACTTTTTTGGATTCACGCGATTCGCCGAATCTTTGGGGCGATTTGGGCGATTCGCGCCTTTTTGATTCGAGCGATTCGCTGAATCTTGTCCGCGATTCGCCGAATCTAAACTTTTAGCAAAAAGCTCATTATTTGCTCTAACGAATCCCTCCACACTACCGCAATCATAGCGAATCCCTTTAAATTTATACGCTAGGACGCGCGAAATTTGGGCTTGTTTATTTAGCGCGTCAGTGATTTGAATCTCGCCCTTTTTATCTGGCTTTGTGTAGCGCAAAATCGAAAAAATATCTGGCGTCAAAATATATCGCCCAATCACCGCCAAATTACTCGGCGCGTCTTTTGGCTCTGGCTTTTCCACCATTGACTTAATCTCAAAAATGCCCTCTTCGATTTCCACGCCGTCAATCACGCCGTATTTGTTTAGCTCATTATGTGCGACTTCTTGAATCGCCACGATTGCGCATCGATACTTGCTATAAAGCTCCGCCATTTGCGCTAGGACGCTATCCCCGCCCTCGTTGATACACAAATCATCTGCCAAAATCACGCCAAACGCCTCGCCACCAATCAAACTCTCCCCTGTCAAAATCGCGTCCCCAAGCCCACGCATAGCCTTTTGGCGCGTGTAGGTAAAAGTGCAACGCGCGATAATGTCGTTGATTTCCTCCAAAAAATGCTCTTTTTTGGCGTCTTTTAATTGATGCTCTAGCTCGTAACTCGCGTCAAAATGGTCTTCAATAGCGCGTTTTCCGCGCCCCGTAACGATTGCCATAGTGTCGCATTTGGCATTCAACGCCTCCTCAATGCCATATTGAATCAAAGGCTTTGCATTCACAGGCAACATTTCCTTTGGAATCGCCTTTGTAGCAGGTAAAAAGCGCGTCCCATAACCTGCGGCTGGAAATAAACATTTTTTAATCATTGTTGTGTCCTTTCATTTAGAATTTTATGGATTGCCACGATTCCACGCTAAACGCGTGGAATCTCGCAATGACGAAGTAGTTTCGCGCATTTTATAGCAACCCGATTTTATTTGCGCGGTAAAAATCATAAGCCACGCGCCCAGAGCGCGAACCTCGTTGCGTGGCATAAGCAATGGCGCGTTTTTTGGTATCTTCGTCCAAATAATTCCTAAAATACACTGCCACGATTTTGAGATATTCATCAAGCGTGGTTTTGTAAAATGGAATGCTTAGCCCAAATCTATCGCTAAGGCTGATTCGCTCCTCTACGGCGTCTTGGAAGTGGATTTCGCCGTTGATATTTTTGGTATTTTCATTGTCGCTTTGTGGCTCTTGGATTAAATGTTTGCGGTTTGAAGTGGCGTAAAGCAGGACATTTTCAGGGAATTTTTCGATAGAGCCATCAAGCACGACTTTTAGTGCCTTGTAGCTTGTATCATCGCACTCAAAGCTCAAATCATCGCAAAAAATGATGAATTTATAAGGCTGAGTGCGAATCGTATCGATAAAAATGGGAATCACGCAAACATCGTGTGGCGCGACTTGAATCACTTTTAGATTTTTATCCATAAATTGCGTAAAAATAGCTCTCACAAGTGTGCTTTTTCCACACCCGCGCGGTCCGTAAAGCAAGGCATTCATACCGCCATTATTTTCCATAAAACTCTGCGTATTTTTTAAAAGCGCGGTTTTTTGCTCATCAATGTCAATCAAATCATTTAAATTAAATTCGTTAAATTCTTGTATCGGGTGCAAATACTCGCCACGCCAAATAAAAGCGTTACAAATTTTCCAATTTGTATCAATCTTTCTAATCATTTTTGCCCCTTTTTTGCGGTGGATTCGCCTTTGGATTCGCGTGTGGATTTGCCTTTGATTCGCGCTTGATTCGTGGCGAATCTGCGCTAGATTTGCCTTTTACTCGCGCTTGATTCGAGCGAATCTCACGCTTTTGATTTGCTTGAATCTTATTTGCCATTTTTTGCATTGTAAATGTCAATTTGCGATTTGCCACACTAATTTTTATGGTGGCATTTTCACATTTTTCAAAGATGATTTTTTCGCTTAGCGGAATCTTAATCTCTCTATCGATGATTCGCTCAATCTCTCGCGCACCAAGCGTTTTATCAAAGTCCAAATTTAGCAAATAATCCACCGCCTTTGAATCTAGCTCAATTTGCACTTCTTTTAACTGCGCGTTTAAATCAGCGATTTGCTTCAATACGATTTGCCTTAAATGCGTCCTTTCAAGCGGGGCAAATTTAATGACGCAATCCAAACGATTGCGAAATTCAGGGGAGAAAATCTCTTTTAGCGCACTATCTCTTGCGCCTTTGTCGCTATTGAATCCAAGCGTGGCAACCTCGCCCTGCCCCACATTTGAAGTCATAATGATGATGACATTTTTAAAATCCGCCTTATTTCCGCTATTATCCGTCAAAGTCGCACTATCAAAAATCTGCAAAAGCAGATTATAAATGCTGCTATGCGCCTTTTCGATTTCATCAAGCAACAAAACGCAATGCGAATCCTTGCGAATCGCCTCCACGAGCAATCCGCCCTCTTCAAAGCCCACATACCCAGCAGGTGCGCCAATGAGCCTTGAAACCGTGTGCGCCTCGCTGTATTCGCTCATATCAAAGCGTTTGAGATTGATATTTAGATTTTTGGCGAGTTCTTTGGAAAGCTCACTTTTGCCCACGCCTGTGGGTCCTGTGAATAAAAATACGCCGATAGGTTTGGTGGGATTGCCAAGCCCTGCTTTATTTTTTAATAGCGACTTATAAAGTGCATCGATTGCTAAATCCTGCCCGTAGATTCGCGCTTTAAGTTTTGGGCGCAGATTTTTTAGCAAAATCTTATCATCTACGCTTTTATCAAGTGGCAATTTCATAATCCGCGCTACAAGCGATTCAATGTCGCTTTGGGTGATTTTATCCTTGCGTTTAATCTTATAGTGCGCCCCCGCCTCATCAAGCAAATCTATCGCGCTATCAGGCAAAAATCTATCGTTGATATAGCGCGATGAGAGATTGACGCAGGATTCAATGGCATTTGGCGCGTAAGAGACGCCGTGAAATTTCTCATAAAATGGCGCAAGTTGCGTTAGAATCTTTATGCTAGATTCAATGCTAGGCTCATTTATATCCACTTTGGCAAATCTGCGCGATAGAGCTTTGTCTTTATTAAAATGATTACGAAACTCCCCAAAAGTCGTTGCACCAATGCAACGAAATGTGCCATTCGATAGTGCGGGTTTTAGCAAGTTTGAGACATCGAGGCTACCGCCACTCGTGCTTCCAGCCCCCACGATTGTGTGAATCTCATCAATAAACGCAATGGCATTTTTCACGCCACTAAAGCTATCAAGCACTTCTTTGAGGCGTTTTTCAAAGTCGCCACGATATTTTGTCCCAGCAATGAGACTGCCCAAATCCAGCGCGAAAATCTTGCAATCTTTTAGCTCATCAATTATGTCATTATTTGCGATTTTTAGTGCTAAGCCCTCTGCGATGGCGGTTTTGCCCACGCCAGATTCGCCTACTAAAATAGGATTATTTTTCTTTCTACGACATAAAATCTCGCACACTCGCTCAATCTCTTTTTCGCGCCCTATCACAGGGTCGATTCGCCCTTCTTTTGCCAAAGCGACAAGTTCCTTTGTGTAGGCGGAAAGCGCGGTATTTGTGGTGCTTTGGGCGTTTTTAGATTCGTTATTATTTGCCACCACGCTTTCTAAAATGTCTAATTTTGTGATATTTTGGCTTTTTAAAAGCATCGTGCTATACGCGCTATCATCGCTTGTAATGGCGATTAGCAAGTCAAAAATATCCATATAACGCTTTTTTTTGTTATCCGCCAAATTTATCATATTGCCAAAAACATTCTCTAGCGCGGTGGTATAGATAGGATTGCTTAGCTTATTGCCCTCTTCTAGGTAATTTTTGAGATAATTTAGCGTTAAAATCTTTAACTCACCGACATTTGCGCCGACATTTGCCAAAAATTTCTCGCCATCGCCATTATTTAGCAATGCCAAAAAAATATGCTCGGTGGTTAGAATATCGTGGCGCAGGATTCCCGCAGTCTTTAGCGCGTCCTCCATAATGTCATTTAGATTCTTATCTAGCATCATTTTGCGTCCTTAAATGCGAGTGATTCGCGCCTTTGATTGCCAAAATATTCATTTACTCGTCCTCAACTACGATTCGCAAAGGGTATCCAGCCTCTTTGGACTTAGTCCTTGCGATTTTTGCCTTTGTGTGGGCAATATCATAAGGATAAATGCCACAGATTCCGCTGCCCTCTTTGTGAATCTTTACCATTATGGTTTCCGCTTCAAATTGATTTTTCTTAAACACTTCACATAGTATCATCACCACAAATTCCATTGTTGTGTAGTCATCATTTAACATTACGACTTTTGACATTTTAGGACTTGGAATCT
Organism: Helicobacteraceae bacterium; assembly: GCA_050874285.1. GTDB lineage: Bacteria > Campylobacterota > Campylobacteria > Campylobacterales > Helicobacteraceae > NHYM01. Next base: position 6,418 of record JBNMKJ010000046.1, read on the forward strand.
CCAAATCCACTTCTAATGAATCTTTTGTTTTGTCCATATTTACTCTTTTATGTTTTTTAAAAATTAACTTTGTAATTTTAGCATAAGTTTAAGCAATGGCGATTTGTAATATTGTATAATTTGCGTTATTTTTTATGCAAAATGATTTTTTACATAGAGTTTGAGGCGGATTTATGAAGGTTATTGTTAATTTTTTTGTGCGATTTATGCCTTATATTAAGGGGCATATAAAATATTTTGTCATTGCTATGATAGGTGCAATTATGGTGGCAATCTCACAAGCAGGTGTGGCATTTTTTGTAAATCCTTTGCTTGGCACACTAAATGGTAAAGTGCCAAATCTCCCGCTTTTTAGCTTTGAATCTATGGCAAATAATAGCTATCTCGCGCTTATTATGGCAATTATCATTACGATTTTATATGCGAGTAAGGGCATTGGAATGTATATTCAAGGCTATTTTATGAGCTATATCGGTGGCAATATAGTCCGCCTAATGCAAAACAAAATGCTCCGCCATGTGCTATCTTTTGAGCTAGGATTTTTTAATAAAATGCGCGGTGGGGAGCTGATTTCGCGCACGATTGGCGATGTGGGGGCGATTCGCACGGCTGTTAGCAACTATATACCTGAATTTTTCCGCGAGATTATCACAATCATCGGGCTTGTAGCAGTCGTCATCTACCAAAATCCGCTATTAGCATTTTTTGGACTTGTGATTTTGCCTATGGCTACGATTCCGCTAAATATGATTTTTAGAAAAATCAAAAAATATCTCCACACTTCTATGCAAAAAGGCGCGGATATGAGCGCGAAGTTAGTAGAGATTTTTAATAATGTGGAGATGATAAAGGCAAGTAATGGCGAGAAAATGGAGGCAGAGATTTTTGAGGCGAAAAATTTGGAGCTTTTTAAAATCAATATGAAATCCACCAAATATGGACAGCTAACCACGCCACTAATGGAAGTTCTAGCTGCCATCGCGCTAGGCGTGGTGCTATATATCGCTATCACGCAAATCAACAAAGGCACTCTTACAATGGAGGAATTTGGTAGCTTTGCAACCGCGCTTTTTATGCTTTGGACGCCGATAAAACGGCTTGTAAATATGTGGAGCGGAATGCAAAGCGCAGTGGTGGCAAATGATAGGATTAGCCAAATCTTAGAGCGAAAGCCAGAGATTAAGGACGGCAATCTTAGCCTAAAAACGCCCATTCAGTGTATTGCGCTAAAAAATGCAGGTTTTAAATACGGCGATATTGATGCAATAAATGACATTACACTAGAATTTAAACGCAATGAAATCACCGCCATTGTCGGCAAAAGTGGCGCAGGAAAAAGCACTTTGGTAAATCTAATTTTGCGCCTTTATCAATGCAATAGCGGGGAAATCACCATAGATGGCAAAAACATCAACGATTACTCGCAACAATCGCTTTGCGAAAATATCGCAATCGTTACGCAACGAATCTTTATTTTCAACGACACAATCGCCAAAAATGTCGCTTATGGGCAAGAAATCGATGAAAAGCGCGTGGAATCTGCCCTAAAAGACGCGCAAATGTGGGATTTTGTGGAGGCTATGCCAGATGGAATCCACACGATTTTAGATGAATTTGGCGCAAATCTTAGTGGCGGACAGCGACAGCGAATCGCCATTGCAAGGGCATTGTATAGGAATCCAGAGATTTTGATTTTAGATGAGGTTACAAGCGCACTTGACATAAACACCGAAAACCTCATCAAAGAGGCAATCGGCGCGGTTAGAGCGGATAAAATCATCATCATAATCGCCCACCGCCCAAGCACGATTGAACTTGCCGACAAAGTAGTGCAATTAGAAAACGGACGCGTAAAAAGCGTAAATGTTAAAAATAAAGTAGATTAAAAGTTGCTTAGATAAAAATGATAAACGCCACTGCAAATCTATTTAGATTCGCATAATTATCGCGCATTATAGCTATCCACATACTCTTTGATTTGCGCTAATACGGACGAATCTATGTGGATTTTTAGGCTTAAAATGCTTAGGGGCAGTTCGCATTTTTGTAATTTGACGAAATCCTTGCGCGTAACGAGCAAAGAAGTCGCGCCTTTGCGCTTAAACTCAGCGCGTAAAAAGTCCAAGTCGAATCTCGCGTGGTCTTTTAGCAAAATCTTGCCGATGACGCCCTGCGGTAAAAATTCGTCCAGTCGCGCGGGGTTTGCGATAGCGGTGAGTAGCAACATTCGCGCGGTAGCGTTTTCTACGCCCACCTCGCGCGTGTAATCCACGCCCTCTTTTAGCATTAAATCGCCTTTGGCAAAGGGGTTTTCGCGGTAGATTCCGCTAGGCAAGGGTAGCTTGAAAAATGGCTCTAATTTGGGTGATAGGACGATACTTAGCTTTTTAAAATTAAAGCGAAATCCGTCATCTAAAAATATGGCTTTTGCGCCAAGCCTCTTCGCCTCTAAAATCCCTGCCACGCGGTCTTTACTGACTATAATGGTGGCGTTTTTAAGTGTAAGTGCGATTAGATACGCCTCATCGCCACTTTGCTCTTGCGTGGCGCAAATTTCGCCATTTTTTGAAACCACCACTAGCCCTTTGCTTTTGCGCTTATATCCTCGCGAAATGACTGCGACATTCTCAAAATCCTTTGCGATTTCGCATAAAAAGGGCGTTTTTCCCGTGCCACCCACGATGAGATTCCCCACAGAAATTATAGGAATTTTGAAGTCATAATATTTCGCACATTTACGCCGTAAAGTCGCTACTATTAGATAAAATAGCGATATAGGAAGCAAAATACAGCTAAGGCAAATATGCAATAAATTTGGCTTATAAAAATATCTATCAATAAAACGCATTTTAAATGTATGATTCCTTATAAAATGAGTGCGAATCGCAATAGATTCGCGCCTAAAACTACGAATCTAAAAAGCAAATCCGCAAAACGCCAAAGATAAAAAACTTATAATTTTAGCACTTTTGGCAACTCTGTTTTAAATTTATTACGCTTTACCCTTTTGCAAATAGACTTGACAAAGTCCTCTTTAAAGCCAGATTCGACAATCTCTTTGGGGCTTAAGCCCTTTTGAATCAGCTTTAAAATCTTATCGATTTGCTCATAAGAATATCCCAAATCGCCCTCATCGCTTTGCCCTGCAAACAAGTCAGCAGAGGGCTTTTTGGCGATGATATTGCTTGGAATCGCAATGCTTTGGGCAAGTGCAAAAATCTCACTCTTAAATAAATCGCCGATAGGGTTGATAGCACACGCCAAATCGCCAAAAATCGTGCCGTATCCTAGCATTAGCTCACTTTTATTGCTACAACCTACCACTAGCGCGTTATTTGCCACGCTTTTATCGTATAAAATCGCCATTCGCGTCCTAGCGCAGAGATTGCCGATTCGCAGGATATTATTAGCGGTGTTATGCAATGAAAGTGCCTCAATGTAGGACTTTTGCAAGGACGAAATATCAATGACTTCATAATAAAGCCCGATACTTCGCGCGAAATTTATCGCGTCCTGCGTATTTGTGTGGTTTGAATTAAATGAGGGCATAATAAAAGCAGATGCCTTATCGCCAAAGACTTCTACGCACATTTTGCCCACCACCGCGCTATCAATGCCACCGCTCAAGCCAAATACCACGCGCCTAAATCCGCGCTTTTTGGTTTCCTTGCGTAAAAAATCTTTTATTTTTTCAATCTTTTTTAGCATAATTCCCCCTTTAAATATAAAATCTCGCATTATAACAAAAAATTTTTAAGTTTTGATTTTGATATTTAATTAGCGCGATTTTACGCAAAATGCAGTAGATACACGGCAACTAATACTAACACGATTCCTACGAATCCTATGGGTTTTAGTCGCTGATGAAAGAAAATGTAGCCTCCGCCCACCGTGCCTAAAATGCCGATTGCGCCCCATAGCGTGTATGCTATGGGCAATTCCATTCCTAAATCTAGCGCAAGTGCGAGTAGCAAAAAGACGCTATCTACAAGCAGTAGCGCGAGTAGCCCCCACCACAGCTTTTTAAAGCCATCCGATTTGGCGAGTGCCAAGTTTGCCACTATGTCTAAAATGCCAGATAACGCGACTAAGAAAAATGCCATTTTGTGCCTACTTTGCGCTTAAATCGTGCGAATCTGTGCTAGATTCGAGCGATTTGCAATTAGATTCGCCCTTTGTTTCGCATAGATTCGGCGAATCTTTGTGCGAATCCACGCTCGAATCTATGCCAGAATCTGCGCCTAAACCTTGCGATTCGCCGTGTTCCTCGCCTAAGATTATACAGATGATTCCACTAAATCCAAGCGCGATACCAAAATACTGCGCGGTGCTTAAGTGCGGGTCAAAAAATACGAAGCTAACGAGCAATACGCCAATTCCACCCACGATTTCCCAAGTGGCATAAGCCACGCCCACTGCGATTTGGCGCAGTGTGAGCGACATTAGAAAGTATGAGATATTCATCAGCACCACGAGCGCGACTTTGCCAAGTGCGCCCTGCCCTGCGTTATCAAGGGCTTTTAAAATGCTAAGTCCGCAGATTTCAAGCGCAATGGCAAGGATTAGCATAGCCCACGCCCACGTGCGGGTGCATTTGGCGTGTGTGATATGTGTGGCATTTTTATTGATTTGCACCGCATTTCCTTTGAAATTTTATGTGAATTTCGCTCGAATCTAAAGGCACATTTGCGTAGCTAAAAGCACAAATCTTGCGAATCTAAGCGAATCTACTTCACTTCAACCTTATCTTTGATTTTGTCAAATAATTTATCACCAATGCCTTTTATGTTTTTAATATCTTCAGGCTTTTGAAATGGAGTCTTTTCTCTGTATTTTATGATTTCTTCTGCTTTTTTATCGCCTA
>JBNMKJ010000047.1:0-10559 GCA_050874285.1 Helicobacteraceae bacterium
AAATCGGCGGACGCACTACTGCGTCCTTGAACCCGATTTTTTGCACCACGAATCGGGCGAGATTCGGTTGCGCTTACGCGCGATTCGTTTATATTTTGGATTGCTTCGTGCGAATCTGCGATTCGCCCTCGCAATGACGAAATATTGCAATTTTGTGCTTGATTCGTAGCCGATTCGTATAACGAATCGCAATCGAAGTATTTGCAGTGTTGCTTTGCGTTATTTTGGCGCGAAATGAGCGAGATAGAACTTGGGCGTTCATCGAGCGAAATTTTGTCGCCGAAATAACGCGAATGAATACCCAAAGACAAATTGCCAAACAATTCCACGCTATAAAACTCTACATTATGCGCCCTTGCAATTTCCTTTGCAATTTTTTCTACAATTTCATATTTTTGCGCACCTAGCACCATTTTTGGCACTTTATTTGGGTAAAATACCGCATTTAGCTTTGTGGTGGCGATTTCTTCAATGCTTTCTCCCAAAATCTCTGTGTGGTCGTAATCAATCACGCTAAATATGCACATTTCACGCGATATCACGCTTGTAGAGTCTAGCTCTCCGCCCACTCCAGCCTCCAAAATGAGATAATCCGCCCCTTGCGCTAGGACAGCAGCCAAAAATGTCGCATACTCAAAATAGCTGCACTCGCTTATAAATTCAAATCTCTGCAAAAATCTATGCGCCCTTGTTAGCTCATCATCGCCGATAATCGCGCCGTTTTTGTAAAATCGCTCATTAAAGCTAAAAATATGCGGACTTGTGAAATGTAGCACTTTCGCGCCATTTTGCATTAGCATTAGTGCCAAAAATCGCCCCGTGCTGCCCTTACCATTTGTGCCAAGCACTTGAATTGTTCGCTTTGGTAGGGCGATATGTGGCTTTAATCGCTCATAAATTCGCCCCGCACGACTTTTATCAATAGTGCGATATTCCACCCCTTTTTGATTCATATAGGATTGAACTTCGTTCATTGCAACTCGCCAAATTTGATAGTTTGAAAGTCGATTTTTAAGCGCAGTGGCTTGTTGTGGAGCATAAAAGTATTGATATTTAAGATTTTTTCAATCTCGCTTTTTAGCGCGTCTATGGGGCGTTTGGTAAAAATCGCCACCGCATTTTTATAAATGCCAACAACATTTTGCGAATCTAGCTTATTTAATAGCAACGCGCAAAATGAGTGCAACAAACGGCTATGCGCGTGTGAATCTAGCTTCTTAACAAAAGCCTGTTCGCTAAATTTGCAAAGCAAAATCTTTTGATTTTTATCGATTTTTATGTGCGCGGTGCTTAGATTCGCAAAAAAATTGCTGATTTTTTTTGCACTAGATTCGTGCATTTCGTGGATTTGCGTAGATTCAAGCAAGGCGGTGAGTTTGGAATCAATCGCATTTAAGGGTAGATTCGCGCTAAAGTCGATAATTCCGCGTTCTTTTAAAAGTGTGAGTGCTTTTTGCAAGGCTTTTGTGCTGTCGCTAACCTCGCGCGTTTCGCGCTTGTGATTGCAGATTTGGGCGATTTTGTCGATGAAATCATCGCGCGTTTTTATGGGCGAATTTTGCAATTCTTTTTTGATTGCGCCTTCAAATTTGCCACTCCACGCGCTAAACCACTCGCATTCGCTAAATTTTACGCCCATATTGCGACATTCCGCGCATAAAATATCCAAAAAACTCTGCGGATTAAAGTCCAAATTATGCTCACTAAAATGCAGTAGCGTGTTTTTTATGGCGGTTTTGATTTCGTTGTTTAGCTGCGCCATTTTGCCCCCAAATCTAGCGGAAAAACGCCGCTTGTGCGACAAATTTGTCGATTGCCGAAATGGAGGCTTCTTTTATGGCGTTAAAGCGGTTTTCATCTGTCAGCGTAGAGACGACATCGACAGGAAAATCATAAAAGCCGTAATTGCTAAATTTACGCGCAACACCCTTTCTGTCTGTGTATTCAAAGCTGATATTTACACTAGCGCGATAAAAGTTCGCAAACCCCGCGTCATTATCGGCTATCGAATCCACGCTAACGCTCGTAATTTCCGTGCGAATAATGGTGTCTGCATCGTTTTTAGAAACTAGCTTTAGGTGGAATTTTTGCGCGATAGCTTGATTTAGCGCGTCTTTGGCGATGAGTGAGTTTTCAGGGTCGGCGAGATTCACCACTGCTTCGACATAGATATTTTCGCCCAAGCTCTGCTTTGTGTAATATGACATAGGATAATATCCGCAACCCGTGAGAAAAAAAGCGATTAGCAACGCAAAAATCGCGCTAAATGCGCGAATCCTTTGCGAATCTTTTGGATAAAAAAAGGCAAAAAAGGCAAAATTTTTCATTTTATGACAAAATTTACTAGCTTATTTGGCACTACGATTTCTTTTAAGATTTGCTTGTTTTCCACCCATTTTGCCACCGCGCTTTTGGCGGTTTCTAAAATCACTTCATTTGTGGAATCTGCGCTAACAGCGACTTCCGCGCGTCTTTTGCCATTGATTGAAACTGCCAAAGTTATGGTATCGCTTTTTAGCGCGTCTTTATCCACCGCAATTTCGCGGAAATTTTCGCACCCAAAAAATCGCTCACTTAGCTCATAGCAAATATGCGGAATGATAGGCTCTAAAATATTTAGCAAAATGTAGTAGGCTTCAAACCAGACTTTTAGGGATTCGGCGTTTTTACTCGAATCTATGCCCGAATCGCCACTAGATTCGCTTGAATCTAACGCAACTAGCGCATTTAATGCCTCCATACAAGAGGCAATTAGCGTATTAAAAGGATAGTCTTTGTTAGCAAACACGGCATTACTTTTTTGCAACGCCTCATAAACCTTGCGCCGCGTCCGTTTTTGCGCCTCGCTCAAATCCCCAAAATTTAGATTCGCAAAATTTAGATTCGCGCCCTGCAAACGCTCGGCATTATTATAAAGGCGATTTATAAAGTTATATGCGCCCTTTAGCGCGTCATCATTCCATTCTAGCTCTTTTGTAGGCGGGGCGGCAAAGAGTATAAAAAGTCGCGCCGAATCCGCGCCATAAGCCTCAATAATGCTTTTTGGCTCAACTACATTGCCCTTTGATTTGCTCATCTTTGCGCCATTCTTTAGCACCATTCCTTGTGTCAAAAGCCTAGCAAAAGGCTCATCAATACTCAAATGCCCCAAATCGCGCAACACTTTGGTAAAAAACCGCGCATACAGCAAGTGCAAAACGGCGTGCTCGATTCCGCCAATGTATTCGTCGACATTAAGCCAATAGCTAAGCGATTTCGCGTCAAACGCGCTAACTTCCCACAAATCGCGTGGCGTTGTGTAGCGCAAAAAATACCAGCTAGATTCGACAAATGTATCCATTGTGTCCGATTCACGCAACGCTTCGCCCCCGCATTTGGGGCATTTGGTGGAAAGCCACTCTTTATTTGAGCAAAGCGGATTGCCCTCAAAAGAAAAATCCACCTTTTCAGGCAACAGCACGGGCAAATTTGGCTCTTTTAGTATGCCACATTTTTCACAATTCACAAGCGGTATGGGCGTCCCCCAATAGCGTTGCCTAGAAATGCCCCAATCGCGGAGCTTGTAATTAGTTACGCGCCGTCCTAAATTATTTCGCTCAAAATGCGTGATAATCGCCTCTTGCGCGTTTTCTACGCTTAAGCCATCAAACTCAAAGCTATTTTTCAAAACGCCCCTTGCCTCGAATCTGCTGTCATTTTCGATGACATCGATAATCTTTAGCCCATATTTTTTGGCAAACTCAAAGTCCCTCTCATCGTGCGCAGGAACGCACATAATCGCCCCGCTACCATAATCCATAAGCACGAAATTTGCCACGAAAATCTCTAGCTTTTCATTTGTAAGCGGGTGAATGGCGTAGATTCCAAGTGGAATGCCGATTTTTTCTTTGCTTAGCCTATCCCTCGCGGAAGTGTTTTGAATGGCTTGAATCTCGGCTATTTTGCTCGAATCTAGCGCATTTTTCTCAATCAAATGCCTAACTAATGGATGCTCAGGCGACAAAGCGCAATAAGTAACGCCATAAATGGTATCGGGGCGCGTGGTAAAAACGGGCATTTCGCTAAAATCGCCCAAAATATCATTGTGATTCGCCGAATCCACGCCAGAATCGCCCGAATCACCAAGCGAATCCGCACATAATTTAAAGCTAAATTCTAACCCACTGCTTTTCCCAATCCAATTTCTCTGCATTGTTAGCACTTGGTTGCTCCACTCCAAATGCTCCAAATCAGCCAATAATTCCTCCGCGTAGTCGGTGATTTTCAGGTAGTATTGAAACATTTCCTTTTGCACCACAGGGCTATCGCAACGCCAACATTTGCCGTCAATCACCTGCTCATTTGCCAAAACCGTCTTATCCTGCGGACACCAATTTAAGTAGGCTTTTTTGCGATACACAAGCCCTTTGTCCCACATTTGCTGAAAAAATTCCTGCTCCCAGCGCGTGTAAATCGCATCGCTTGTGGCAAATTCGCGCATTTTAGAAAACGAAAAACCAAGCGATTCTAGCACCTTTTGCATTGCTGAGATATTATCATAAGTCCAAGTTTTTGGGTGGAGATTGTGCTTGATTGCGGCATTTTCAGCAGGCAAGCCAAAGCTATCCCAGCCGATAGGGTGAAGCACATTAAAGCCCATTTTGCGATAATGCCTAGCAATCGCATCGCCGATTGTGTAGTTTCGCACATGCCCCATATGGATATTTCCGCTAGGATAGGGCAGCATTGAGAGAATGTATTTTTTAGGGCGCGAAAAATCCGCACTTGGCTCAAACGCCTCCGAATCAGCCCAAATTTTCTGCCATTTTTTTTCGATTTCTTTGGGGTTGTAGCTCATTTTAGTAATCCGATTCGCGTGTTTTCGCGCTTTCTATGAAAATGATGATAATCGCAAAGATATTTGCCGCTAGTGCGCCCACTGATAGCGCATACGCCACTTGCAAGTCGCCTAAGATTTGAAACCACAAAAACGCTGGAATCAAGTGAAAATCCGCCACCACAGAACTTGCAAAAAGCTCCGCGCTTAGCACTTTTCTTGTGCCGATTCGCAAAGTCGTGGAGATAAAGTTAATCGCCGCTGCCAAAAACAAAAGCACGATATTTGGCTCGTATAAAAAGCCAATCGTAGAAGTTAGGCTCATTAGCGTGAAAAATATAAATAAAATTCTGCCCCAATCCATTGCTTAAAAATCCTCCTTAAAAATTTTTAGATTCTACCGCGCTCATACATTTTGCGCATTCGCTCTTTTTCCTGCGCTTTTGCTTGTTTTCGCGCCTCTTTGGCGTAATACTCTTTTATGTCAAAGCCAAGCATTATGGCTAATTTTGGCGCGACAAACATAGAGCTATAAGTCCCCACAATCGCGCCTACTAGCATAGGAAGCGTGAATCCTTTTAATATCTCGCTACCAAAGGCAAATAGCACAGCGATGACAAAAAATGTCGTTAGCGAGGTTAGCAAAGTGCGCGATAGCGTTCGCGAAACGGCGTCATTGATGACTAGGCGGACATCGTTAAATGTGCGTGAGAGCATTTGCTCCCTAATCCTATCAAATATGATAATCGTATCATTGATAGAATAGCCAATTAACGTTAAAAGCGCGGCAATCACATCTAAACTCAAATCTACATTAAACACCATTATCGCAGCCCCGCTAATCACTACATCGTGGATTAGCGCGATGATACTAGCTAGGGCGAATCGCCACTCATAGCGAAAGCTCACATACGCCATCATCGCAACTAACGCTAACACAATGGCGAGTGTGCCTTTTTTGGCGAGTTCGCTCCCTGCCTTTGGACCGACATTCTCCACTCGGCGAATCTCAAAGTCGCCTGTGTTTTTTAGCGCGTCTGTCAGCTCTTCGGCGATATTTACGCTTGAATCCTGCACAAAAGGAAATTTGATTGTAATCTCATTTTTGCTTCCAAACTCCGTGATTTGCGAATCTTTAAAGTAGGGATTCCCACTCAAATCACTGCGAATCTGCGGAATGGGTGCTTCCTCTTGCGTGTATAAAACCTGCGCCACGCTACCACCTGCAAAGTCAATGCCCAAATTCACGCCCTTTGTGAAAAATAGCACCACAATTCCCACAATCGCAATGGCAGAAATCACAACGCCGTAATTGCTGTATTTCACAAAATCATAAATTTTATCGTGTCTAAAAAAATCCACTATTTCGCTCCTGCTTTTATGTTGTGAATCGCCTTTGGATTCGGGCTTTTGTTAGGATTTGTAGCGATATTTTTTAGCCGAATCCCAAACCAAAAATTGATATTTTTTGTGTTATTTATCTTTTCGCCAAGCCATAGATAAATGCCCTGTGTGCCGATGATTGCCGTGATGATTGACGCTAAAATGCCTATGCCCATTGTAACGGCAAAGCCTTTAATGGGTCCTGTGCCGTAGATATAAAGCAACACAGCGATAATCAAAGTCGTGTTATTCGCGTCAAAAATCGCGCGTGTGGCATTCACATAGCCAAAGGAAATGGACTGCACTATGCTTTTGCCCTCGCGCAGAGCCTCACGAATCCGCTCATTTATGATGATATTTGCGTCAATCGCCATACCGATTGTTAGCACGATTCCAGCCATACCGGGCAAAGTGAGTGTCGCGCCAAAAAGGCTCATCACCGCAATAATCGCCAAAACATTCACAAACAGCGCACTTACCGCAATCACTCCAGCGAATCCATAATAAACTACCATAGAAATAATGACTACACCAAACGCCCCCAAAAGCGCGATTAACGATGATTTGATTGAATCTGCGCCCAAAGATGGACCAATGCTTCGCTTCTCAAGCAATTCTAATGGCGCAGACAGCGCACCGCTACGCAAGGCGATAGCGATATTTTTTGCTTCCTCCGCGCTAAAAGAGCCACTGATTTGTCCGCTACCTCCGCCGATTCGCTCCCTTATCACAGGCGCGGAATAGACTTTATTATCTAACACCACAGCCATTCGTTTGCCGACATTTGCGCCAGAGAAATCGCCAAAGATTTTTGCGCCAATCGCATTTAGCGTAAAGCTAATCACAGGTTGCCCCCGCTCATCGTAAGCCACACGCGCATCGGTTATCATACTGCCATCTAGTATAGGAATCTCTTTTAGCAAAATCCTATCGCTTGATTCGCCACTGACAAAATCCACAAAAGGCAAAATTACATCGCCGTAACTTGCCACTTCATCGCTTGTGAGAGTGCTTAGGCGCGGATTTCTATCCTCATCAACAGCCATCATTTTAAGCTGTGCAGGGCGGATAATCAAATCAAGCGCGTTTTGCTCTTCCTCTTGGCTTTTAATGCCGGGCAACTGCACGAGTATATTTTCCTCGCCCTGCTTTGTAATGCTAGGCTCGGTAAGCCCATAAATATCAAGGCGATTGCGAATCGTATCGACTGCTTGGTCGATTGCAGAGTTTTTAATTAAAATCATTTCCTCTTTGCTAAAGCTAATCTCATAAACCCCGCTAGTCTCCGCCACAATAATGCCTTTGATATTGCCTAAAATGCCCTCTAGCTCATCTTTTTGCGCCAAATCAAGTAGCTCGAATCGCACTCCGTCATCAAGCGTTTTTAGCGAATCGATGAGAATATTTTTGTCGTGCGTCTCGTAATTGATTTGCGTGGCAATCAGCGAATAGCGACTTTTAATCGCCTCATTTGAATCCACGCCCAAAAGAAAGTAGATTCCGCCTTGCAAGTCCAGCCCAAGCGTGATTTTATAGCCCTTTGTGTCAAAGATAGACGGAATGCTAAAAATCGCCCCAAACGCGAAAAGCGCGAGAAAAACAATGGTGCGGATATTAAAAAACTTTTTCATTGTGCTTTGTGTCGCCTTTTTATTTGCCTATTTACTTTTTGGATTCGTCTGTGTCTGTGGGCATTTCCCATTTGTATGCGACAAATTCTTTGGCAAGTCGCGCGGTTGTGTCGTCATTTAGTTTGATTGTGAAAAATGCGTCTTCGACTTTGAGGACTTCGCAGATTAGTCCGCCGTTGATGACGATTTTGTCGCCTTTTTTGAGATTTGCCACCATTGCTTTATGCTCTTTTTGCTGTTTCATTTGTGGGCGAATGATGATGAGATAAAAGATTGCAAATAGCACGATTAGGGGCAGAAGTTGCACTAGGATATTGTTATTCATTACGATTCCTTTGGATTTTTGATTTTAAAAGTTGCGATTGTAGCATTTTTATCTTTAAAAATTTGATTTGTGGTGCGCGGATTTTAGATTCGCACTAAAATTTTTATACAAAATACCAAGATGACAGCATTTGTCGCGCACATTTTTTAAAATTTCAGCGTTTTTACATTTCAAAATAAAAAGGAGAAAAAATAATGAAAAAACAAAACTACATTTTAGGCGTTGATATGGGCGATTCAAAGATTTGCTCTTTAATCGCGGAGGTTGATGACAAAAAGCCACGAATCTTAGGCGTAGGAATCGCCCATTCAAAAGGCATACAAAAAGGCGAGGTAAAATCTATCGATTCGGCTTCAAAAGCACTAAAAGAATCGCTAGATGAGGCAAGGCGAATGGCTGGAGTGGATATAGACAAAGCGTTTATCGCGCTCTCTGGCAATTCTGCAAAGAGCGAAAATATCAATGAAGTGATGAATCTGCAATTAAATTGCGAGATAGGTGTAAAGGAAATCCACAGCATTATGCAACAAGTGGAATTAACGGCGCGAGGAAAGATTCCTAGCAGTTACGAGCTGGTGCATATTGTGCCGTATTCTTTTAGGCTTGATAAAAGCGAGTATATCGATGAGCCACTTGGTATGATAGGCTCAAGGCTAGAAGTGTCGGCAAAGATAATCTACGCACATAAAGCAGATTTGGCGAATCTCAAAAAAGTCGCGCAAAATGCAGGATTAGAGGTGGCTGGTGTGGTGCTAAATGCCTATGCGAGTGCCATTGCCGTGCTAAGCGATGAGGAAAGGGCGATGGGCGCGTGTTGCATTGATATGGGTAGCGGAAGCTGTAACTTTATGATTCATCGTGGCAACGCTATGCAATATGAGGACTTTTTACCTGCTGGTTCGTGGAATGTTACAAATGATATTGCCACAAAACTAGGCACGACTTTGGAAACTGCCGAGTTCATAAAAAAGGACTTTGCGAATCTAAAAGATTTAACGCAAGAAGACGCGGAAATGACGCTAGAAAAAGTCCCATTGCGCGGTGGCGAAACTTGCAATGTAAAATACGAAGTTTTGCACGACATAGTCTCTAGCAGGGTTGTTGATATGGTGCAGCGAATAAAGCAGTCCATCACCCAAAGCGGACTTAAAGGTGCAATGGGCGCAGGTGTAGTCATCACAGGCGGAATGTCATCTATGAATGGGCTAAAAGATTTAGTCAAAAAAGTCTTTGGAAAAACCACCGTGCGCATAGCCGAGCCAAAGCAAATAAACAAATCTTTTGACATTATCCGCAAAATAGGCGAACAAAAGGCTATGCCATACTCGTGCTTTAGCACGGCTATCGGCGTCATTTTGTATGCGACTAACGGATTTACTAACTATGAAGTAGATTCTAATTGCAAGATGAAATTTAAATAGCCAAAAATTGCGGTGGGTAGGACTACCTACCGCGATTTGTTTTGCTAATGCGCCCTAACAATTTAAATGATTTAGTGGTAAGATTCGCGCTTATTAAATCAAAAAAAAGGGTGGCAACAATGCAAAATTTTAGAAATTTTAGTGCAAATCAATTAAATGTGCTATTTTCCAAAGGGCGAATTAGTAGCTATACTAGCATAAATCAGCATTTTGATAATTTTGACTTAGTCGCACAAATAAGCAAAAATATAGGAATCGCTGAAGTTTTATTGCGAAATAAGATTGATTGCGTAATGTGCGGATTAGATTCAGCTTGGATTGATAATTTGCCACAAAGCATACAATTTACCAAACCCAAAGAGGCAAATTTTACGCGAGATAAGATTGTTTCGATTCAATCTTTGGGCTTTTGGGTAAGGGTTGCTGAGCATTATAGGATTGAGGGTAGGCTTTTTAGTAAGTCGTTTTTGGATAGCTTGGATTTTAGGCGATATTATGCAGGAAACGCGAATAACCTTAAAGATGGCTCGGGCTTAAGGCGTTATTATAAGGCAAATTTGCTTTTGCACTTGCTACGAAATCTACGCAACCGCGCATTTCATTTTGAAAATCTCTACAAATTAAATGATAAAAATAAGCCAAGATTGATTGCCTCAATAGAAAATAATAAAAAATCAATATGCGTAATTAACCTAGCGACCGATAAAATTCAAGTCTTTTTAGATGATTTGATAAATGAATTGTCTAAAAGAAGTTAAGAGGCGGGGGAAACGGATCCCCCAAACACAAGGTGAATTATTACATAATGAAACTTAAATAAAACTTACAAAATTTTTATAAAATTTTTACCCTCTATTTTTCAAATGACAGCATTTGTCGCGTGTATTTTGTAAAATTTCATTTTTTACAACGAATCCTTAAATAAAAATTCGTTAAAATTTTTAGCACATTTTTGGCGGAAATACTTTTTTAAAAAGGCGATA
>JBNMKJ010000048.1:0-10458 GCA_050874285.1 Helicobacteraceae bacterium
CGACAAAATCGCAAGAGTGCTTTTTACAATCAAAGATGACAAAATGATACTTTTACACGGCTTTATCAAAAAGAGCCAAAAGCTAAGCAACCAAGACAAAGAAATAGCCATTTCACGCAAAAAAGATTTAGATTCGGGAGGTATAAAATGAAAAATAAGCACATAGGCACTAGCTTTGATGAGTTTTTAGAGAAAGAGAATATTTTAGATGAAGTAAGCGATTTGGCTATAAAAAAAGTAATCGCTTATCAGCTTGAAGTGGAAATGAAAGCGCAAAATATCAACAAAACGCAAATGGCAAAGCTAATGAATACAAGTAGAGCCACAGTAAATCGTTTGCTTGAGCCTAGTAATTGCTCTTTGACTTTACATACTTTAAGTAATGCTGCTAGGGTTTTAGGTAAAAGTTTAAGTGTAAGATTGGATTAGAAAGGATAGAAAAATGAAAGCAAAGCAGTGGGTTAAGGATTATTTGGATTTTGCTATGCCGTTGATAATGGCTATTGTAGCGTTGAATTTGGTGGAAGTTTTTATAAAATTACCTTATGAATATAATCCTGCAACTTATAGCCATAAATTTGATGATTTTTTCGTAATTGAAGCACATTTAAGTATATTTATGCAACAAGTGAATGAGGGTAGATTGTTTTTATATTCTTTAATTTTTATGGGCGTAGCTTTATTTTCGAGACTATTTACAAATAGGCTAATGATAAATCTTAACTATCCATTTCAAGTAATTTTATTAGCTTATATTATCATTTATGGATTTATGGATAGCCAAAGTTATATTATAACTTTTCTATTTATATTAGTTGATGGAATTATAATTTTTGCTATTTTTCGTTTTTTATTTAAGATTTTTAAAATATTTTTCGCAAATTTATCATCTATGATTACAAATATTCTCTATGCAATAATATTATGTTTGTTTGTGTCGGCATTTTTTATAAACAAAAAGGGAATAATGTCATCACAAATTATTTATAAAAGTTTGTTTATGGCTATACTTTGTTTTGCGGCAATATCTATAATATATATTTTTATAAAAGAGGTATATTGTATTATTCGTAAAAAACCAAGAGACAGCATAATTCCGCAAGATATAAAGCAGTGGAAAATAGATATAAAACTAAAATCACAAGATGCAATGGAAGCCTACAAAGAAAAAATGGAGCGCAAAAGAATTATAAACAACATAGCAGACGCTGTGCGCAGAAAACTATAATATTTCGCCCCACGCTACAATCTTACCTTAGCAACGCCTTTACTTCGCGCCAGTGGGGCATTAGCGAATCTAGCATAGCGTAAAATCCTCTGCCGTGATTTGGGTGGATTAGGTGGATTAGCTCGTGGAGCAGGACATATTCAAAGCAGATTTGTGGCTTGGAAAAAAGTGCGACATTTAGCGAGATTCGCGCTTTTGTGTAATTGCAACTGCCCCATTTGCTACTCATTTCTCGCAATGTGATTCGCGCTACCTCCCTATTTATCGCGCTTTTATAACGCGCAATGATTGAATCTATAAGACTTTGTGATTTTTGGCGATACCATTTAAATATCAGTTTTTTGATTTGCTCACTTTGAATCTTATCGATTCGCCCATAATTATTCGCACTTTGGATTCGCGCTATCATTTCCGCACTTTGCGCCTTTATTGCAATGTCTAGCGTTTTTTCGCCAAAGAGATTTTGTGATTCGATTATGCTATTTTTTTGCGCGATTCGCACTTGCAAAATATAGCTCTCGCCAAAATACTCCACTATCTCATTATCCGCGTATTTGGGGATTTTCTGCAGTTTTGATTCAATCCACTCGCTATGCTTCGCCACAAAATCATCGATTCTATCTCTACTCACACGGCGGGGCGCAGAGACTTTCACAATGCCGTTTTTATCCACGCGCAAGGTAATGGATTTGATATTTTTGGTGGTGAGCTGATAAGTCATTTTGTTGCTTTGGGTGGCTTGAAATTAGGGTTTAGAAATGTGTAGAGTGCCAAAAGCTCGGAGCTTGTGAGGTTGTAGCTTGGCATTAAACCTTTTGGATTTTTTAACGCACTTTCAAATTTGAGGAAATTCACCCCGCGAATGTCGGGTGCGCCGATATTTTTGGGCTTACCATTTTGGTAAATCGTGCTGATAATCGCACCCTCTGCATTATCGCCGTGGCACTCGATACAGCCGATTCCGCGCGGATTTTTATACAATGCCCTGCCATACTCAAAGCTCGTTAGAAAGTCCTGCCTCGTGGGCTTTGCGCCTTTAGATTCAAGCGCGTTATTACCCGCATTTTCCCCAAACAGCGCGACAAATATCACCAAAACTACCGCAAATCGCATTATTTTTTTTGACTTCTGCATTACTTCCCCCTAAAATCGCTCTATCTCATTATACAAGCTATCGCGCAGGACAGGGGCGAATCCAGCGTCTTTAATCTGCGCGATTAGTAGCTCTTTGCTAACGCCATTTTTGCTTTTTGCACCCGCCGCGCTTTGAATATTTTCTCTCTCAATCGTGCCGTCAATGTCGTTTGCGCCAAATTCCTGCGCGACAAGCGCGAGATTCAGCCCCAAAGTCGCCCAATACGCCTTGATATTGGGGACATTTGGCAGTAGGATTCGGCTAATGGCGATAGTTTTTAGCACCTCGATACCGCTAGGAAAGTCCGTGATATTGAGGTAATTATTTTGCTTTTGATAGAGCAATGGAATGAATGCGTTAAAACTGCCCACGCTAGACTTTAAACTCTCATCTTGCAATGCGCGAATCGCCATTATATGCTCGATTCGGTGCAGTTTTGATTCGATATGCCCAAAAAGCATTGTCGCGTTGCTTTTAAAGCCCATTTTGTGCCACAGACTATGAATCTTAAGCCAATTTTCCGCGCTCACCTTGCCTTTGCAAACTTTAGCGCGAATCTCAGTGTTAAAAATCTCCGCACCACCCCCGGGCATCGAATCCACGCCAGAATCCGCCATATCACGCAAAATTTCCTCATAATCCTTGCCAAACTTGCGATGCAAAAAATCCACCTCCGCCGCAGTGAGTGCCTTAATATGAATGTCGCTAAATCGCGCCTTTATCGTGCGAAAAATGTCGAAATACCACGCGTAATCGTAGTTTGGATTGTGTGCGCTGACTATGTGAAACTCCCGTGCACCGCGACTATACGCGCTTTGCACGGAGGATAAAATCTCATCTTTTGTCATCTCATAAGGATTTGGATTTTTGCGGTGTGCGCTAAATGCGCAAAATTTGCAAATGTCAGCGCAAATATTGCTGGGATTTATGTGGCGATTTAGATTAAAATACACCTTGTTTTCGTGCTTTTCTCTGCGAATCGAATCCGCCATTTCGCCTAATTCAAACAAATTATAATCATAAAGTTGCACCAAATTTTCCGCACTCAAATCGCTTAAATCAATCATCACGCAATCCTAAAATGTAAATAAAGCGCGAATTTTAGCATAAAAATTTTAGGTTTGCTGGACTTTACATTGCGAATTTTTAAAATCTTAGCCAAAATGAAAATTTTATTTTGGATTATACCTTTATGATTTATTTACATAAAATCAACTTTGATATATCACCTCACTTTATTTGGAACTTTTTTAATACTGATGAACACACGCTTGGTTGGCATTTTGCTCCATTGGGATTTGGTTTGGGTATGACTGTGTATTCTAGTGGTATATATGATGATAGCAGTATATTTAATCCAAGCTACTATGGCAATGCATATAGTGTCAGCGGATTTTGATTTTGGTATTTATTTCAAACAGGACTTCACTACTACAATATAAATCATCAAGTATATCTACTTATAGGTTGGGCAATATGTATGGACATACATTTAAAGTGGGATATGCGTATAAATTCTAAAGGGGTTTGCGATAACAATCTTATTATGTGCGATTATTGCATTACCATTGGTGCTACTTGGTATTGAAAGTGCAAATAATGCAACAAAGTAGAATTTAGAATTAGAAATTAAAGCGAATTTAGCGATTCACCTAGTGATTGTAGATTATATTACGCACACTACTATAGATTTTATCGTTTTTGTAGAATTGTGACAAATATATCACCACAAGAGCAACAAAACGCGCACAAATTTTACAAATCCACTTTACTTCAAAATTTTAATATTTGCGAAACGCAACATATGATTTATTACTTTGAATCAACCTCACTTAATCTTATCGCTTTTTACGACTTTGTCGCCCTTAAAAATGCCTAGCTCCTCGCTTTTGCCGTCTTTGTAAAGCACCACCACAGGATATTCCTCAAATGTGCCTTGCTCCATTCCGGGGCTACCTTGTGGCATTCCGAGCGTGGATATGCCGATTACGCCTTTGGGTTTATTTGCCACAAGCCACTCAATCGCGCGTAATGGCAAATGCCCCTCTAGCGCAAATTTATCGCCCCCAATCTCAATTACACCCGTGTGGCAGCTTTGAAACTCATCTTTAATGCCAAAATCCTCCTTGACTTGCAGATAATCCCAGCCTTTGTGGATATTGATTTTGTAGCCATTTTTCTGCATATATTCCGCCCAAAGCTCACAGCACCCGCAAGTGGGGCTTTCATAAAGCTCGATAATTTTCGCGTCTTTTGATTGCGCGTTTAGAGCGCAAAAAACTGCGACTAAACAAACTAAAATTTTTCTCATTGTGGTTTATCCTTTTGTTTGTGAATCTAAAAGCAAAAATTGTAGTAAATCTATAAAAAGATTATTTGTGGGAAATGTTAAGATTTGTGGGCGAATCGAATTGGATTTGCGCTAGATTTTGTGGCGATATTTGGTGGCTTTGGCGAATAGCATTTTAGATTTGTTGAAGCAATGACGAGAATTGCAGATTCGCACTTATTTTTCACGACAATCGAAGTAATGGTGGTGTGGCTTTTGTATTTGTGAGAATTTTTGGGATAAAAACTAGACTTTGAGTCTGTTGAGTCCCAAAAATTCTCACAAGTGCGAAATTGCATACCCCAGAACAAATTGTATGTGCCTTACAACTCTGCCATTCCTTCAATCGGCGAACTTGCACTCGCATAAGGTTTGCGGGGGATTCGCCCTGCTAGGTAGCTTTGTCGTCCTGCGATGACGGCATTTTTAATCGCCTCTGCCATTAAAATAGGATTTTTTGCCAAAGCTATCGCGCTATTGCTTAGCACAGCGTCCGCGCCCAGCTCCATAGCTACACTCGCATCACTCGCACAGCCGATTCCCGCATCGACAATGACAGGAATCTTCACGGCGTCCTTGATAAATGCGACATTGTAGCGGTTTTGAATGCCTAGCCCCGAGCCTATGGGCGCAGCAAGTGGCATTACCACACTTGCCCCCGCTGATTCAAGCCTCTTTGCCATAATTGGGTCATCGTTGCAGTAGGCAAACACAATAAAATTATCCTTTGCCAAAATCTCACACGCCTTAAGCGTCTCAATCATATCAGGATATAGCGTTTTTGCGGTGTCGCCGATGATTTCTAGCTTTATAGTGCGAATCGCCGTTGCCTCACGCACGAGATTAAAAAGCGCAACCGCCTCATCGCATTTGGTGCAACCAGCCGAGTTAGGCAAAAACTTTATGTCGCTATCTTTGAAATAATCCATTAGATTTTCGCTGTTTTTATCGGTGATATTTACGCGCCTAACGGCGATTGTTATCATTTCTGCGCCACTTGCCAAAGTCGCCTCTCTCGTGGTGGCAAAATCCTTGTATTTGCCACTGCCTACGATTAGGCGGGATTTAAAGTTGATTCCACCGATTGTTAAAATATCATCTTTCATTACGAATCCTTTATAATGATTTTACCGCGTCAATTAAGTCCATAGGCTCTAGCCCGTAGCTAGATTCCACTCGCTTTGCCGCAAGTGCGTGAGCCAAAGATGCCGAGATTGCCGCATCAAGCAACGAATATCCCTGCGCCAAAAGTGCCACGATAAGCCCACTTAGCACATCGCCACTGCCACCTTTGGCTAGGTTGTTGCGCCCTAGCGCGTTAATGTAGATTTGCTCTTTATGCGCGATAAAGACATTTGCGCCCTTTAGCACAAGCACGACATTGGGGAATCGCTTGGAAAAATCCGCTAGTAGCTCAAGTTTTTTGCGCTCAATCTCTTTAATGCTAAACTCGCCAAAGCCCAAAATTTTAAGTGCAGAGCTAAATTCTTTCAAATGCGGCGTCAGCACCAAATTGCCCTTTTCGACAATGCCACGCAAATCGCCGTGATAAAACATATCCGCGTCAATGACGGAGGGAATCTTGCCTAAAAAATCAAAATTATATCGCTCGATTTTTGCGCCTAGCCCCATACCAAAGGCGATTGCGTTGCAGTTTTTAGGCAACTGCGTGGCATTCATAATGTGATATGGTAGATTTCGCACTTCGCCGATAATGCTTACAAGCCCACTGCCAAAGGCAAAAGCTGCCATTGCGCTTAAAATACAAGCACCTTCTTTTTCCCCAGCAATCACGCAACTATGTCCGAATCGCCCTTTGTGCGTATTTTGTGTGGTTCGCTTTGGGAGTTTTAAATCGCTTGATTCAAGCAACTTTATAGGCGAATCTTCCTCGTAGTTTGCGCGTGAAATGCCCAAATTTGCCACCACAATTTCGCCCACAAAATCTTTGGCAAAATCGCTAAAATACGCGCTTTTTAAACCGCCCATAGCGATTGTAATATCCGCCTTAAAAGGCGTTTGCTTGGCGTCATTGCTTGGAATCGCGCCACTTGATTCGCCACTTTGGGTTTGCAAAATGCCACTTGGCATATCACAAGCGATTTTTACCCGCGCTATGGCATTCATCTGCGATATTAAATCTGCGATTTGCGAATCCACCTCGCCACGAAATCCGCTACCAAAAAGGCAATCCACCACAATATCACACAAAAACATTCCATCGATAAATTTTCCGCCCACGCTTTCAAATCGCTGTCTTTGCAATGAATTTAGCGCGGATTTTGTGTGGGATTCAAGGCTTGGCGGACAAAAAACTTTGATATTATATTTGCCACTAAGTCGCCTAGCAAGGGCGAATCCGTCCGCTCCATTATTGCCCGTGCCACACACGATGATAATTAGCGCATTTGGCGCAGAGATTTTTTCATCAATCACGCGCTCCATTGCACTAGCGGCATTTTCCATTAAAATCTCACTACTTATCCCAAATCGCTCCACCGCGCGATTATCTAGCGAATCTACGCTTTTATAGACATTTTGCATAATTTTTTCCTCCGTTATTTTAAGATTAGCAAACTTAATGCCATTATTCCCATACCGCAGAATACTCCAGCTACCGATTCGTGTCCTTTGGTGCTTAGCTTGGAGTTAGGCAAAAGGCTGTCTATGGAGATAAATACCATAATCCCAGCGATGATTCCAAAGCTAATGGCAAGTGTGTAATCCCCTAAAATCGGTGCGAGTAAAAAATATCCCACAATCGCGCCTAGTGGCTCAGATAGCCCCGATAAAAGTGTGAGTTTTAAAGCCTGTTTTTTTTCCCGTGTGGCGTGGTAAATGGGGAGCGAAACCGCCAAGCCCTCAGGGATATTGTGAATCGCCACCGCCACAGCAATGCTAATGCCAAATGCCACGCTATCAAGGGCGGATATAAAAGTCGCAAAGCCCTCAGGAAAGTTATGAATCGTAATGGCGATTGCAGTAAAAATCGCTGTGCGCTTTATAGCGTTATTGCGAGAAATGTGAGTTTGGCGCGAATCTAACTCGCAATAGACTTCATTTTGGCTTTTTAGCTCGTGGGGATTGACATCTTTGGGAATCAAAATGTCGATTCCAAAGGCTACAATCATACCCACAAAAAAGCATAACATACCTAGTGATTCGGCATTTGTGGCGTTTGTGCGTGAGAAAAAATCAATAGACTTTGGCAAAATCTCTACAAAGCTCAAATACACCATTACGCCACCGCTAAAGCCTAACCCAAAGGCTAAGATTCGGCTTTCATCTTTTGTCTTAAAAAATGCCAAAAACGCACCAAACGCCGTGCTAAGCCCAGCTAAAAGCGTTAGCATAAAAGCCCAAAACGCTGTGCTAAAATCTATAAAATCCATAAAAAGCCTTAAGATTCGTGGGATTTATGCCTAGATTCGCATTTAGATTCGAGTAGTTTCAAATGCGATTGCATTAGATTCGCACTTGATTGCATTGGATTCGCACATAGATTCAAAGCCTTCGCCACTATTTACGCGCCTATTCGATTAACATTAACGCTTGATTTGCCACCACTGCGCTATCTAAATCCACAAAGATATTTTTTACGCTTCCGCTTTTTTGTGCCACTACTTCGTTTTCCATTTTCATAGCCTCGACAATCGCCACGACATCGCCTTTTTTGACTTTATCACCGATTTTGACATTGATTTTTCTAACAGTGCCGGGCATATTTGTAGCGATATGATTATCATCACTAGCGATTATTTGCCCTTTGGTGGCAACTTTTTTGGTGCTTTGTGGGTTTAGATTCGCGCTAGATTCGCTTGAATCTTGCTCCACATAGACTTCCTTTAACTCGCCATCAAGGCGCAAGAAAAAGGGCTTCACGCCGTTTGTAGTGCGCCCCGAGCCTTCAATCTTAATGCCATAATGCTCCCCATTTACGATGATATTAAATTCTTTCGCCAAGTCCTCAGCGACATTTTCAAAGGTTTCGATAGGCTCAGGCTTTAGCGCATTATGATTGCGCTCGTCCAAAAATGTCTTTGCCACGCCCTCAAACATAGCATAGCTAATCACATCTGTGGGGCTTAACGCAAAATCTTTGCTTTCTTTTTTTGCCTTTGGCATTTCCGCGCTCAAATAATCCGCAGGGCGTTTAGTGATAAATTCCTCTTTTAGTGCAACAAGTTTGCGTTTCAAATCTTTGTCAATCTCTGTGGCACTTTTGCCATAAAAGCCACGCGCTAGGTTTTTTGCCTCTTTGCTAATGCTTTTGTATCGTTCGCCTGTTAGGACATTTAGCACCGCTTGTGTGCCTACGATTTGTGAGCTTGGCGTAACAAGTGGCGGATAGCCAAAGTCCGCGCGGACAGCGGGAATCTCATCTAGCACTTCGTCCATTCTATCAAGTGCGTTTTGCTCTTTTAGCTGATTTGCGAGGTTTGAAATCATACCGCCGGGGATTTGATTCACCAAAACGCGCGTATCAATAAGGCTATAATGCGATTCAAACTTTTTATATTTTTTACGCACACGGCGGAGGATTTCGGCGGCTTTTTCCATTTTGGCAATGTCTAGCTTTGTGTCCCATTTTGTGCCTTTCAAAGTCGCCACCATTGATTGCGTGCAAGGGTGCGAAGTCCCACTAGCAAAGGCGGAGTTGCTTAAATCCACGATTTCCGCTCCCGCTTCAATCGCCTTTAAATGCGAAGCGAATCCAAATCCCGCCGTGCTATGCGTGTGTAGCACGATTGGTTTATCAATATTTTCTTTTAACGCTTTGACTAAATTATAAGCGTCAAAAGGCGTGATAAGCCCAGCCATATCTTTGATGACGATTTCATCGCTACCCATTTTGACTAAATCTTTGGCGTAAGCTACAAAGCCCTTGATTGTGTGAATGGGCGAAGTTGTGTATGATATTGCGCCTTGCACGATTTTGCCTTGCTTTTTGATTTCCTCGATAGAAGTTTGCAAGTTTCTAATGTCATTTAGCGCGTCAAACACGCGAAAAATATCAATTCCGCCTTTTGCAGATAGTTTAATAAATTCCTTTACCACATCATCGGCGTAATGCCTATATCCTACCAAATTTTGCCCTCTAAGCAACATTTGCAGGGGCGTTTTCTTAAAAATCTCTTTGAATCGATATAGCCTCTCAAATGGGTCTTCTTTCAAATACCTAAGGCAAGTGTCATAAGTCGCGCCACCCCACACTTCCACGCTGTAAAAGCCGATTTCCTCAAAGATTCGCGCTACTTCTAGCATATCCTCTGTGCGCACTCTAGTGGCAAGTAGGCTTTGGTGTCCGTCCCGCAGGGAATTTTCTGTAATTTTTATCATATTTTGTCCTTTTATTTGTTTGAATCAAGCTGTTTTTCTGCTTGTTTGCGCTTCATTTCGGTTTGGCGGTGTCCCTCTTTTTTTAAATATTGCGCTATGTCGTTGTTGCCATTGGATAGCGCAATGCTAAAGGCGGTATTTCCTGCAATATCGGTGGCAAAAATATCCGCGCCATTTTCTACTAAATAATACACAAGGCTAAGATTCCCGCTATTTACGGCTTTCATAAGCACGGTGGCGTTATTGTAATCTCTGGCATTGATAAATGCGTCATTATCCACCAAGAATCGCACCACTTCCAAATGCCCCTCAATAGCGGCAAGCATTAGCGCGGAACAGCCGTCATTGTCAATGTCATCAATATCTGCGCCGTTATTTAGCAATAATTTCACAATCTCCAAATGCCCCTTTTCAGCCGCCCAAATA
>JBNMKJ010000049.1:0-9567 GCA_050874285.1 Helicobacteraceae bacterium
CGGAAGTATTTTAGATGAGAAATCGGGGTTGTGTAGCCACGAGCAAGGAAATAGAACTAATGGTTCATTGACGAAGCGAGTGGCAAACTCCCCGATTTATCACTAAAAGACAATCGCGCATTTTTACCAATACACCCTCCATTCAAACCCACCTGCATTACTTATTGTCCTATCTCCAAAGTTTCCATAATAAGCCAAAGAAAATTCCATATCAAAGTCTTTTTTCTCTAAGAGATAGCTACCACCTAAATTAAGATAAGCAATGAATCTATCATTATCTAGTGTCATATTTGTTATTCTAGCATTATTATGAGCTGATACCCTAGACTTAGCCAAAGCATTAGCAGTTATATTACCTCTAATACCAAGCCCACTATCTAATCCCCATTTACCTACACTAGATTCAAAGTATTTATCATAGTTTAAGCCTAAATCCACATAGAGCATATTATATAATGCCTTATCATAGTTATCCACATAACTAGCAGTAGTATTAGCATAAGAAGTAAAGCTAAAGGCATTACCCATTAGTCCTTTATAATCCAAAGCCACTTCTAATCCTAAGATGCCATTCTTATCAAAATCCCACTCTTTACCATAAGCCACACTAGCTCCAAATCCTAAATTATTTGGTTTCATAATAGTGCCACTTGTCATTGTAGATTGCACTTGATTTAAAAAGTAAAATATATCAACCCTAGCTTTTAAATACATATCATTTGTCATATCAAATTTATAATTCAACCCACCCATAATATTCATACTAGTAATATTAAAGATAGTATCTACACTATCTTTTAGACTACCATAGCTAAATGCAAAATGCACTCCTAATATATGCTCCTCTGTTATCTTACCACTAAAAGCAGTAATAAATCCATATTCTAAGCCAGATAGATTATATCTACCTGATTCATAAAAGAAATTATGAGCGACATAAGGTGTTAATATAAAATAATATGGGTCTTGAATAATTACCTTAGGTTTAGGTGGTGTAGGTTTAGACTCTACTTTAACTACTTTGGGTTCAGGTTTAGGTTGTTCTACTTTAGGCAATGGCTTTGGTTGCTCTTTGGGTTGCACTATGGGTTTAGGTTCAATCTTTGGTTCTACCTTTGGAGGTGGTGGCATAGTAGGACGAATGGCTTGAATAGGTTTAGGTTGTGGTTGAATCTTTGGTTCAATCTTAGGTTGTTCTACTACTTTGGGTTCTATCTTTGGTTGTGGTTGAATCTGTTTAGTTTGTTGTTGTGGCTTATAGATATAAATACATTTATAAGAGCCACAAGGAGAATTATTGCTTTGATTTGCTAAATGTCTATTATTTTGGTTTGGAGTCCTAGAGACATTGCCTTGTCTATTAGTGCTTTGATATTGATTTATTTCATTGGTTCTTGTGTCATTAGTGATAATCTTATTTCTATAAGCACCTTTATTATAATAGGCATCTTTAGAGACATTAGAATTATTTACTGCTTTTACACTATGAGTATAATCCATATTAACCTTACGAGCATTGGCATTATCTCTAGAGAGTAGCCATTCGTTGTCGTAGAAAAAGAGTTCGTGGGATTCGAGTGGATTCGTGTTGTTGTAGGCATAAGATTCGCCTAAGGATTGTGGATTCCTAAAGAGATTTGAGATTCCTCTAACTCTACGATAGTTATTAGGCGCACTTGGATTTATATTTGGATTCGTGCTACCAAACTTTTTCTTTTTATACTTATGTGGGTAAATCATATTATTGCTTTGCAAATAAAGGTTGCTCATCGTTTTAACATTAGACTTATATAGAGTTCCCATTGTGCCATATTGTGGATTCATACTTACTACAAAATTATTGCCACTTTGTGATAATGAATAAATATCATTGCGAGTAGATAGCCTAGAGAAATCTACGCCTAAGGCGGTGTAAGTTTGTCCGTTTGTATTTGTAGCAACCTTATCTATACTATATTCCGTCCCTAATTCAAAGTCAGCTCCAAAGTCAAGTAGGATTCGAGAGTTTTTATTTTTAAATGTAACGCTACTATTATTTATTGTGTTTATAACAAGGTGTGAAAAATTATTGTCTCGGGTTTGAGTAAAATTATTAAATGTCGTAGCTGTTTCGCTTATCATTGTAGTGTAATATTGAATTAAGACTTTACTACTATTTGTTGCAAAGATATGTTGATTATTAGCACCTATAAGCCCAAAATTATTTAGCGTAAGTGGAGTAGATATTGTGTTATTATTTGCGCCATAGTTAATCGAACCCATAACGCCGTAATTTGTAACAGTGCTTATACCATTACCACTATCAACCCAAAGTCCCATTTTACTTGCACCAGTAGCACCATTTATAGCATACATACTGCCATAGTTGATAAAATGCCCGACATAGCCACCATTTCTAAAAGTAAATGTTTGCTGTGTGGCATTATTTGCTGTTATCGTGCCGTAGTTTATAAAAGTGCCGATTCGCGCCTCTATTTCTATGCCCTCATTACCGCCCGTAGTATGATTGCCACTATTTGTAATTGTGTCGTAATTTGTAGTTATTTTGCATTGTTGATTAGACGCACAACCTGCGATAGAGCCTAACTCCACCGCATTAAGATTCGCTAGGTTTGTGCTTGTAAATATTATCAGTGTGGATATTGTGGCAACGCGGCATATTTTATTTTGAATCGCGCGGTTTGGATACTTCGGCGACTTTGTCGCCTCAGTATGACGGGGCTGTGTGTGGTTTGGATACTTCGCGCTATTGCGCTTGGTATGGCAAAGTAAAGTAGTCGTCATACTGAGCCTTTGAAAAAGGCGAAGTATCCATTTAGGCGATTCGTGAATCAAAGGCGAATCGCTCACTTTAGGCGAATCAATATAATTATATTTTAGATTCGCCATTGAATCATTGATTCGACTATGATTTAGAGTCGCGCGATTTGGATACTTCGGGCTAAAGCCCTCAGTATGACGAGGTAAGGCGATTCGTTGATTTGCCTTAGTATGACGGGGCTGTGTGTGGTTTGAATAATTCGCGCTATCGCGCTTAGTATGGCAAAGTAAAGTAGTCGTCATACTGAGCCTTTGAAAAAGGCGAAGTATCCATTTTAGCGACTCGTGAATCAAAAGTGAATCACGGACTTTAGGCGAATTGGCATAATTATCCTTTGGATTCGCCTTTGGAACATTGATTTGATAATATTTAGATTCGTGTGATTTGGATACTTCGCTACACTGCGTTTCGCTCAGTATGACGAGTTTTTGAGATTTTGATTTTCTAGTAAAAATCGTGTAATAATTGTGGGGATTCATAGTGATTTCCCCCCCCCCTATACGCGGGGTTTCCTAAAAATATCCCTAAATTCATCATCATAAATCCTTTTATGTGAAAATTGTGTTAAAAAATAGTGCATTATAAATCGTTATTCTTAAAAATCGCATTAAAAAATCGAAAATTTTAAGCGAAATTTACGAATTTTCCTTAAAAATCGCTACATTTCTCCACCGCTTTGCCTAGCAAGATTCCGCCTTTAAAGTCCGTGATTTGCACCTTGTAATAGCCACGATTTAGCGGAATCTCGCTGTCGTTTATTAGAATCTCCCCGTCAATCTCCCTATCCCAGCGCAAATCCCGCGCACTAAAAAGCAAATCACTTTGCAAACTTTGCCCCTCGATAATCGCTACAATCTCGCGCCCCACGAGGCTTTTTAGGCTATCTCTTTGCCCTTTTGCCAAAATGGCATTTAGCCTCTTTATCCGCTCACGCGTGGTTTTCGCGCTCACTTCGCCACTCATACTAAAAGCCGCCGTGCTTTCCTCGCGCGAAAAGCCAAAAATATTTGCCCTATCAAAGCTAAAATCGCTTACAAACTCGCACAGCTCATCAAAATCGCCCTCGCTTTCCTGCGGGTGTCCTAGCAAAAAAGTCGTGCGCACAAAGCTATCCTTGCAATCTCGCATCTGCCTTAAAAGTGCGATATGTCGCGCCTTATCCGCGCCACGCTTCATTACCTTTAGCATTTTGTCGCTAATGTGTTGCAGGGGCATATCAAAGTAGTTTTGAAACACGCGCGAATCCGCAATCGCGCTAATTAGCGATTCGCTTGTGGTGGTAGGGTAGAGATACAAAATCCGCGCGGATTTCGCACCGCTTGATTCAATGCGCCTTATTAGCTCCACTAAGCCGTCCTTTTTGCCTAAATCGCGCATATACGAGCTTGAATCCTGCGCGATAAAGCTAAAATCGCTGTATCCTTGCGCTATAAGCGAATCCACCTCGCGTAAAATACTATCAAGTCCGCGCGAATGCAATTTGCCCTTAAAATGCGGGATAGCGCAAAAGCTACATTGCTGATTGCAACCCTCGCTGATTTTGATATAGGCGTGAATCGCGCTTCCTGTGATGATACGCCGCTCGTTGTCAATCAAAAATGTTTGATTATTTTTTAGGATTTGCGGTGGATTCGCGGATTTGGGCGATTTTTGGTGCGAATTTTCACGCGATTTGCGCGAATCTCTTACGCGCTTAATCATTGATTCAATTCTATCATAGTCGCCCACGCCCGTGATTATGTCAATCTCGCTAATCTCATCGCGCAATTCTTCCGCATACCGCTCACTTAGGCAACCACTCACAATCAAAATCGCGTCATCTTTTTTG
Source organism: Helicobacteraceae bacterium (assembly GCA_050874285.1). Classification (GTDB taxonomy): domain Bacteria; phylum Campylobacterota; class Campylobacteria; order Campylobacterales; family Helicobacteraceae; genus NHYM01. Next base: position 4,650 of record JBNMKJ010000049.1, read on the forward strand.
ACAAGCGCGACTTCCAAAATCTTATCAATGCTCTCTTTTTTCGCACTAGCGATGAATCCGCAAGTATTTACAATGATAATGTCCGCATTTTGTGGCTCATTTGTGCGCTCATAGTGCGTAAGTGCGCCTAGCATTACCTCGCTATCGACTAGATTTTTGGTGCAACCAAGCGAAATAAGACAAAGACTTGGCATTATTTGAGTGCCTTGCTAAATACCTCTTCGATACGGCTCACAGGGATAATTTTGAGATTGTCTTTGACTTCTTGGGGGATTTCATCTAAGTCGCGCTTGAAATTTTTTTCTGGTATTAGGACGCGCTGCATTTTTGCCTTGAATGCGGCGATGAGCTTTTCTTTTAGCCCACCGATGGGCAAAACTTCTCCGCTTAGCGTTAATTCGCCTGTCATTGCCATTTTGCTATCGACTTTTTTATCCAAAAATACGCTCATAATCGCACACGCCATTGCGATTCCCGCGCTTGGTCCGTCCTTTGGCGTTGCGCCCTCTGGCACATGGATATGAATGTCATAGCGGTTGTAAATCTGCTCTTTGGTTTTGAATTTTTTGTCAATGTAGTTTTTGTCCGTGGATAGCGCGATTTTGGCGGATTCTTTCATCACATCGCCCAAATTGCCTGTGAGCTCCAAAGCCCCCTTGCCGACTATCTTTATCGCCTCGATTTTTAGCACATCGCCACCCACGCTAGTCCAAGCTAGTCCATTGACAACGCCGATTTTGTCAATGCCAGTAGATTCCTCAATCTCAAAAATGCTTTTGTGTAGGAAATTTTTAAGATTCTGCGTGGTTACGGAGATTTTTTCTTTTTTGTTTTCTAAGATGATTTTCGCGCTTTTTCGCATAATCTGGGCGATTTGCTCACGCAGTTTTCGCACACCTGCCTCACGCGTGTGCTTTTCGATGACTTCTTTTAGCGCGTTTGTATTTATGCTAAATTCCGCGCCCAAAATGCCGTGCTTTTTTAGCTCTTGGGGGATTAGGTATTTTTTGGCGATTTCTAGCTTTTCTTGCGGAGTGTAGCTATTTAGCTGGATAAATTCCATTCTATCGCGCAAGGGCGCGGGAATCTGCGTAATGTCATTTGCCGTAGCGATGAAAATCACTTGGCTTAAGTCAATATTAAAATTCGCGTAATAATCTCTAAACGCCACATTTTGCTCGGGGTCTAAAATCTCTAAAAGCACACTTGTGGGGTCGCCACGATAGCTTCGCCCGACTTTGTCGATTTCATCTAGGACGATTACGGGATTCATCTCTTTGGCGTCAATCAAGCCCTGCACGATTCGCCCCGGCATTGCGCCTAAATATGTCCGCCTGTGTCCGCGCAATTCATTGACATCTTCTAATCCGCCCAGTGCGATTCGCACGAGTGGGCGTTTTAAGGCTTTGGCGATAGAGTTTGCAAGGCTTGTTTTGCCTACGCCGGGCGGTCCATAAAAGCATAAAATCGTGCCTTTGGAGTTTGTGTCTTTTTTGCCACGCAATAAAAGCAACTCTTTTACGGCAAAAAATTCTACGATTCGCTCTTTGGGCTTTTCTAGTGAAAAATGGTCGATATTGAGCTGTTTTTCGACATTTGCGATAGATAGCTTTTTGTTTGAGAATTTGCCAAAGGGGATTTCTAACATCCACTCGACATAATTTTGCACGATATTTGCCTCTGAGCTGTCGCTATGCATTTTGGATAGTCGCTCGATTTGCTTTTTAATCTCTTTGTAGCCGTCCTCGTTAATGTGTGGCTTGATAGATTCGAGCTTTTTTTGATAGGCTTCTATTTCCTCGTTTTTTTGATTATCAAGCCCTAATTCTTTTTGAATCTGCTTTAGCTGTTCGCGTAGATAAAATTCGCGGTTGATTTTTTCGACTTTGTTATTTACCTTTGTCTTAATCTCTTTTTGCAGTTTTAGGCTCTCAATCTCTTCATCAATGTAGCTTATCAGCAAAATGATTCGTTCAATAGTGTTGTTACTCGCATAGACATTGTAAATCTTATTTTTAGAAAAGCGAATCGTGCTTAAAAGCGTATCCACCACGCGATTTGGCTCGAATCCCTCAATCGTCTTTAGCAAATCGTGCGGAAAATATGGCAGTAATTTGGCAATCAAATCGATTTTTTCATTTAAAAACGCCATAGTCGCATTTAGCTTGGTGGCATCGGGATTATCGGGGATTATTAAATCAATCATTCCTAAAAGCGGTTTGCCGCTATCGTATTTTAGGATTCGTGCGCGTGAAATGCCCTGAAACAAAATCTTTGTCTTGCCATTTGGAATCGTCTGCTTTCGCATAATATTACCCACAACGCCGACATCGTAAAATTCATTTTGTATTTGGCTCTCATCAGTGCTATCTTTTGTGGTGGTGATAAAAATCACGGCGTTATCGTCCATAGCGGCATTTAGCGCGGATAGATTCGCCTCATCGCTGATAAAAATCGGGCTAATCGTATATGGAAAAACAAAGCCCGAATCTTCGACTAAAATAGGCAAAATGGTTGGAAATTTCATATTTTTCAAAATTTATGTCCTTTAATTTGTGATTTTGCGTGGCGGATTCGCCCTACCAGCTGAATATCTTTACATACCACGGAATATGCGAAGGCTCAAATTCGATGCCCTCTAAATCCGCGATTTTTTGCTCGTATTGTTTTTGTGCGATTTCTTTGCCTTTGACGCGATAAACACGCGCAATTTCTTGGTTAATCTCTAATTGCGCGAGTTTAAAAGTCGTCAAAATGTGCTTGATATAGGGCAGAAATTTGTTATTTTGATTTAGCATAACAAACGAGGCGATTTCATTGACATTTTCATTGACGAATCCTTGGTCTTTGGTGTAGTTTGGAAATGCGTAAAAATTGCTTTGGATATTTAAAAAGCCCACATAATCGGTATTTTTCGCCTCGCTAAAGCGCGTCTTATATTCATTAGCAAAAAATCCAGCCAGTAAATGCTCGTTATTCTCGCTATGCTCTTTTGCCAAAAGGATTAGCGCGTCTTTTATCAAAGGCGAAGCGGAATGCTCATTTTGCAAAGAGTTAAAAAAATTATCCGCTTTTTCTAAATTGCCATCTGCCACAGCAATAATAATTTGCTCATACCAATATGACGCGCTTTTATTAAACTCATCGGCGTCATCACTGCACCCGATAAACAAAATCGCAATAAAGATTCCTAAAAATAATGACATTTTTTTCATTTGCATTCCCTTACCATTTTGAAAAATTCTTTAAAGATTTTCGCGCTCTCTTTGGGTCCCGGACTAGCCTCAGGGTGGTGTTGTAGCGAAATAATGGGCGAATCGTTATATTTCACGCCCTCAATCGTGTCATCAAAGAGATTTTTATGCGTGATTTGCGCCACTTCACAGATTGAATCAGGCACGGAGTAAATATGATTTTGCGAGGTGATTTCCACTTCGTTTGTGAGTAGATTTTTCACGGGGTGATTTGCGCCGTGATGCCCAAACTCTAGCTTGTAAGTCTCATATCCGTGCGCTAGGCTTAAGAGCTGATGCCCAAGACAAATGCCAAAGATAGGAATCTTTGCTTTGATTAGCTTTCTAATCTCTTTAATCTCGCGTTTTAAAACCTTTGGGTCGCCCGGTCCGTTTGACAAAAATACGCCACCGATTTCGCGCTTGTTAAATCGCTCGATGATTTCATCGCCACTTGCGCTATGTGGCAAAACCTCGCATTCTAGCCCCGCGCTCACAAGCTCATTTAGGATATTTTGCTTTATGCCAAAATCTAGGACGGCGATTTTTTTGGTGGTTTTGGGCTTTGTGTAGCTCATAGATTCAAAGCTGAAATTGCCTTGCTTGTGAGATTTTTTCGCTTTAGTGCTAATGTCTTTGATAAAATTTATATCCGCGATTTTTGGCGAATCGCTAAGTGCCTTCTTAAGCGATTCAAGCGTGTGTAGCTCGGTAGAGACGATAATATTACTTGCGCCATTTTTTCTAATGAATTTCGTCAAAAAGCGCGTATCGACATTTGCAATGCCCATAATCCCGCGCTTTTTTAGGTAGGAATGTAGCGAATCTTCTGCGCGAAAATTTGATGGATTCGCATTGTAATGACGCACGATAATGCCGTAAGCACAAGCTAAATTTGACTCTATGTCATTGTCATTTGCGCCCACAATGCCAATTTCAGGCATTGTAAAAACTACAAACTGCCCTGCATAGCTAGGGTCGCTTAGGATTTCTTGGTAGCCACAAAGCGAGGTGTTAAAAATCATTTCGCCACATTTTGTGCCCTCAGCTCCAAAGCTAGTGGCGCAAATCACGCAATCGCTACCCTCAATATGCAAATATGCTTTTTTAAAAATCTCAGCCATTAAATAAACCTTGCATTAAATAAATCCTTGTTTGCGCAACTCTTCCTCAAACATTTTGCCAAACACTAATTCGTATTCCTCTGTCCCAACGATTAGTTTCTTTTTGTAATTTTTGATTCGCTCACTCACGGCGTTTTCAATGTCTTTGTAGCCCTTTGCGTAGGCGTTTATGGACTTAAAAATAGCGTTTTTCACCATCATTTCGCTAACCTTAAAATTGATAATGCTAGTATCGATTAGCTCGTCCATTATTTTGTGCGAAAGCGCGTTGTATCTGTCCTCCCACGCCAAAATAAAATTGCTCTCATCGGCGAATCGCTTCTTTACCATACGAAAAAGCTGTCCCTCATCAATGCCCTCGCGCTCAAAGTCGCTAACATTTTGCTCCAAAAATAAATGCGCTTTTTCCTCTAGGGCAATTTCTTGCTTGATATTTTCCTCTAAATATTTACTAGCGACTTTGATAATGTCCCCGCGATTCGTCAAAATCTCTATAAATCCCGCGTTCCCCAAATCTCTAGCGATTTTATCAGCGATATATTGAATGTGTGAAAATTTCAG
>JBNMKJ010000050.1:0-9241 GCA_050874285.1 Helicobacteraceae bacterium
CCTCCACGCGGCGTTGCTGCTTCAGGGTTTCCCCCATTGAGCAATATTCCCTACTGCTGCCTCCCGTAGGAGTCTGGACCGTGTCTCAGTTCCAGTGTGTCCGTTCACCCTCTCAGGCCGGATACCCGTCATAGCCTTGGTAAGCCATTACCTCACCAACAAGCTGATAGGACATAGGCTAATCTCATAGCGAAAAACTTTCCCCCGTAGGGAGTATCCAGTATTAATCACCGTTTCCAGTGGCTATCCTAGACTATGAGGCATATTACCTATGCGTTACTCACCCGTGCGCCACTAATCCACTCTCTAGCAAGCTAGAAAGCTTCATCGTTCGACTTGCATGTATTAGGCACGCCGCCAGCGTTCACTCTGAGCCAGGATCAAACTCTCCATAAAAATTATGGAGGTTTGAGCCAAAATATAAAATAATGTCCCAAACTCTCCATAAAAAATGGTTTGCTTTAAATCTAAAGATTCGCCACGCACCAAAAAATGAAAAATTCGTATCCAACTAGCTCAATTAAAACCAAATTATCCACATTTCATCTCTAAAACCTTTCGATTCGGCGACAAAATGTGTGTAAGACAAGTTGTATTCAATCAAACTAACTTTAACACAAAACTTACATTGTGATATTCGTTAGTCCTTGCTTAGTTTTCAAAGATCACTATACTAAAAATTGTAATGCTTAAGAATCTAAAAAACATTAAATCTTTAAATTACAGAACACCTAAATTTCTAAAGAAAATTTACGATTTAAATGGAACTTGATTTGCTTCAAATACTTCCAAACTATTTCAAAAAATCTCTATCGAAAAAAGGAAACGGAATAATACAACTCTATTCCTTAAAGAAAACTTAAAAAATAAATATTTTTGAAAAAATTTTTTGATTTGTCGATTGACAAAAATCTCACGCTATTTCAGTCCGTTTCGTGCTTCTATCATCGCTACTAGCGCGTTTTTGTGTGCGCCCACGCCGATAGTGCGCATTCGCACTTCATTTGCGCGTTCAAACCTCGCAAAGTCCGAGTGTGCCACAGGATTCCTAGCACTTTGCATAAAGGCAATATCTTTGCAAAATCCAGCGCAAAATGCCACAAATTCCGCGCTTAAATGCTGCTTTATGTGCTTTCTTAATAGATTGTCGATGATATGCAGATACGCCCCAAGCATAGCCTTTTCGCTCAAAAGATTCGCCACTTCTTTCATCTTGCTCCCCGCGCCAAACTTTAGGCGTAAAATATCGCTATCTTTCGCGCCCAAAATCTCCACCACACGGCGAATCACCAAGTAGCATTCCTGCTCGTAAGCCTTTGCGTAGCGCAAAATCACGCCACTAAAATCATATAGCTTATCGCTTTTATTTGCGTGAAACTCTATCTCCGCAAAGATGAGATTTTCAAAACTATCGGGGTGCAGGGCGTAGAGATAGGATTCGCCAAAGGTGTAGTCTAGCAAAATCTGCTTTTGCGCCAAAAATGCCTCGCTTTTAAAAAGCGTCAAAAAGTGCCTTTGTGCGCCCTCAAAGTAGCAGATTTCCTCTTTTTGCGCGACTTGCAATGGATATGAATATGAGTTGCCATACAGCGCGTAGGTGTGGTTTTCAAAGTGTGGCGTGGTGAAATTTGCCAAGTATTTATCGCGGATTACGGCGAAATTATCGCGCACAATCTCGCGCAAATCGCTAATGATAAAGTAGCACTCGACATTTAGATTTTTTTCTTTATAATAACGCGGAATCAGCCTGTCCTCCGTGCTTTTGACAATATCCACAACCTTTGCGACATAGAGATTCGCATAGTCTGTTAGAAAAAGTTGCAAAAAATTTGTGTGGGTAGATTCGTGCGAATCGCGGGAATCTCGTGGGTTGTGCGAATCGCTTGAATCGCGCGAATCTTTTGGGTTGCTTAAGTCGCTAGATTCGCGCAGTAGATTCGCCAAAGATTCGGGCGATTGGGCGAATTTATGCGAATCATTTGCGCTAAATTTATCTTTTAATTTAGAGCGAATCTTGCCAAATGCCACCGCGCCCTGCGCCTTTAGCACTTCCAAATGTGCTTCAATGACATTTGATTGATAGTAGGGATTGTAAAGGATTAGCAGATTTGTCATATTGTCGCCTTTTTGTGAAATTTTGCGCGATTTACGCGCGAATCTAGCGCATTCAAACGCCAAATCCACGCGAATCCAAATGCGACATTTTAGCCTTTTGGTATTAAAGCGCACTTAATGTCGCAATGATTAGATTCATCGCAAAGGTGCGAATCGCGCCGTATTTAGCTATTTTTGACGCATATCTTTTAGCAATCTTTTTAGCTTATCTAGCGTAGATTCGCCACTGCCAAATGCGCCACAAATGCCGTATTTGCTTTTGCACTCGCCACAAATGCGCCCATTATTTGTATGGTGGATAAAATGCGTTTTGCCACATTTATCGCACTTTCCAAAACTTACTATCATCTTTTTGCTCCTTTTAGCTTTGATTTGCATTTGATTCGCTAGGGTGTGATTTAATCTCATTAAGCCACTTTTGCAATTCTACTATCATATCATCGCGGCTTTTAGATTCGCTGAAATTAAATGCGATACTCCAATGAGTATATTGCATAATCGATACAAGTTCGACAATCTCGATTTTTGTTTGCTCAGGTAGCGATTCCCACGAATCCGATTCGCGCGATTCACCCAAACTTTGCGCGATTTCATCAAGCCACACTTCTTTTGTCTTTAACTCCTCGCAAATCTCACCTAAAAACCCTAAAATAATCCACGCTTGAGTTATAAAAGTGGCTTTATGCACTTCGTCTAATGCAACAAAGTCGTGTAATTCACATTTTTGTTTGTATGCAAGATTATATTTATGCACTTTAAGCCTATCATCGTCATAAAGACCTAACGCGCCTATTTTATCCATAAGATTTATCAAAATTTTATCCGTTTTATGAAATGATTCCTCTAAACGATAAAATTGCTTTCTAACGAGTATTTCGCTCTCATACTTATTAAGAATGACTGCCTTTTCCGCCTTTTTCTTATCCCAATATCGCTTTGCCAAGTAGCCACCACCAAGCACGACTGCGCCAAAAGTTAGTATTTCTCTTATCATTTTTTGCTCCTTTTAGTTTTGTTTCGCGCTTGATTCGCTAGGGTGCGATTTTAGCGCGTTAAGCAGATTTTGCGCCTCTGTCAGCTTATCATCGCGCCATTTATTTTCGCTTACAAAGTCCTCTGTGATAAGCGCGTGAATGGTTTTCATTGTCTCTATAAATGCGTCAAGTTTGCTTTTTGTCTGCGCGGGTAGCGATTCGCTAGATTCGCCCGAATCGGTTTTGCGCGAATCACAAATACCTTCAATCCACGCGCTTTTTTGCTCTAGCGCAGTGCGAATCTGCTCTATAATCTCACGCATAGCCTGTGGATTCGAACTCTCATCATAGTCGCTTAAGTCATATTTCTCATCATACACAAGGTAGCATTTTAGTAGCTCAAATGCCTTGCCAAAGTCGCCTAATGCTCTAATCTTATCTATAAGATTCGCCAAGATTTTCTGCACTTTCAGGCACGATGATTCCAAAGCATAGACTTCGTTTATAAAGTCTCTCAGCCTATCCATATCGCGGTCTAAGTCGTAATATTCGCGCTCTTTGGCTTCATCGCCATTAAGTTTGGGCGCAAATATATCCATCTCCACGATATTTTTTAGTCGGCTAACCTTCGCTAAACCAAACTGCTCTGCCCTAAAAAGCGTGGGGCAAAGCCTAGATTCGCCTAAATGCGGACATTGCCCTGCGCGAATCGCCAAAGTGGCGTCATTCACACTCTCATACACACTATCGCCAAATGCGGGTTTATCAATCCACCGCTCTGTCGCCTCTAAAAACTTATTGCAACAATTCATCGCGCCATTTGCGAGAAAACTCACGCCCTCACCCAATGCCGCATCGACATACCCGCTGTAAAGATAGTTGCTATCAGCAAGTCGTTTGTCTAAATGTCGCTTTACCAAGTATCCGCCAAGCGCAGCTGTTGCGCCTAAAAGTAGTGTTTTTTTCATCATTTTTTTCTCTCCTTTTTATTTTGTAATGTAAAAAACGATGAAATTTTAAAAAATGTGCGCGACAAATGCTGTCATTTGAAAAATGGAAAGAAAAATTTTTAAAAAAAATCGTGGAAATTTTGTGTTTTTTAATTTTATTCGTCATACTGAGGGCAATAGCGCGAAGTATCCAAAGCACACGAATCTAAAATAATAAAAATGCAATGCTGCAAAAACAAATCTAAAGAATGATTATATAGATTTGCCTAAAGTGAGCGAATCGCTATTGATTTATGATTCGCTAAAATGGATACTTCGGGCTATTGCCCTCAGTATGACGAGGTGGAGCAGATTCGTCATTGTGAGGCGAATCTATGGATTCGCCGAAGCAATCCAATCATAATCCACGCCAAATCTAGTGCGAATCCTCACGCTCGAATCTCTTGCAAAAACCCACGCGCCAAATCTATGAATCCGTTTTATTGTCCCACAAAATATTTGCGATTTTTTCATCGATAGATTTATCATTTTTTCGCTTTTGGCTAAATCGCTCCAATGCGCTAAAGATTTCCTCAAAATCCTGCGGATTTTCGCGCTTATACTTTAGCACCAAGTCTAACGCCTCAAATACCGAGTTGATTCGCGCCTCTTTGGACCTACTCTCATTTGCAAAAAGAGTGATTTTGTCCTTTAGCTCATAGCCTAACGCGCCGATTCGCGTTAGCTTTCCAATCTCCCAAAATCTCGCAAACTCGCTCCCAATCGTAAATACCAAGCTGATTATATCAAGCCATTTTTTCATTTTGCACTCCTAATCTTAAAGATTTTATCCTCACTATTTTACAATCTTTGCCTCGATAATTTCGCCTTGCTCTACCCATTTTTGAAATGCTACGCTTATGGATTCTAGCGTTTGCAAATCTTTTTGCGTATCCTCTAGCGCATTTTTCAAAGGCTCGTATCCGCTAAAAAGCGCGTAAAATTTTTCTTTATTTTCTATAATGTCTGAGAGTTCTTTTCTTTGCTTATCAAGCGCGTTTTCCATTTCTCTTTTGCCTTCGTTGAACTCTTTTTCTATTTTAGCCCTTTGCACGGTATCCCAAACTTCTAACACAAATCCTAATGCGGACAAAAAAGCACCCAATCCATTTGCCAATTTGATAGCTCCCCACGGTTTAAAGTTTAATAGATTGCCTACATTTACACCTATTTTGTCAAGCCCCATTTTTAGCAAATCTCTAGTTGCCTTAATGCTTTTGGGGTTAGCAAATCTATTTAGCCACTCTATGCCATTTTTACCATAGCTACTCACAGCTTTTTCAAAGTCGCCTCGCTCCGAGTCAAATCGCTCTATACTTATTTGCAATTCACTGATTACGGAATGTGTATGTTGTTGAAATTCATTTTGCACTCTTGTGGCTACTAAGCTACCCTCTTTGCCGATTTCTTTATAAAAAACACTATCAAATGTCTCTAAACTCGTGCCATTTACTTGCCTAATTAAATCATTAAAATACCTAGCCACAAAGTCTCTAAGTGCCATTTGTGCGTCATTTATCTTATCATTTGTGCGTTCCATATCCTTTCGCAAGGCTTTTATGCTTTCATCTAGCCTTTCCATATCGCCTTTGATTTTATTTTGTAGCTTTATAGCTTGTGGGAGCTGCTTACTGACAATATCGCCTATAATGCTATTTTGCGCCTCTATCGTAATAGATTCTAATCCACCATTTTGCTTGATAATCTCTGTGGTGGCGTTTTGTAGCGAATCGATATGTGAGAGTTTTTTAAACTCGCTTTGATTATCTAGCCAAAAATCCAATCCTTTGCCTTGCGGATTCGCCGAAACAGCTACGATTTGTAAATGCGCCTTTTCATTTTCATTTAGCCTAATAAATTCATTTAGGCTAGGAATTATGCTTTTATCTTTTTTAGTGGTAAATTCACTCTTAAAATCCGCCTCATCGCCCATATCCGCCACTTCATCAAATTTGCTAAGCACGAAAATCGTTCTAGGCAGTAGATTTAGTGTGCGAAATAGCCACTCTAAATCCTCTTTATGACTTGCTTTGATAGGATTCGTGGGATTCATCACATACAAAATTATATCCGCCTCGCTTACGAATTTTTTGGTAATGTCTTTGTATTTTTCGGCATTTACGCCTTGCCCCTTTTCTTTGAATCCAAAAAGTCCGGGCGTATCAAAAATCTCTATTTCATCGTCCTTTGTGTCATAAAATGCCACTTCATCGCTTGATTCCGCGCTATCAATTTTGCCTACGACTTTGCCTAGCCACGCAGACGCAATAGAGGTTTTGCCCTCGCTAAAGCCACCGATAAAGACGACTTTTAACTTGCTTTGATTGATTTTGTCCTTTGCCTTTTGTAGCTTTGCTAGACTATCATCTACACTGACGCCAAATAGCTCAAAGTCTCTACCTTGCTCTAAAAACCCTTGCAATTTGTCTAAAACTGCTTTGCCTTGCTCTTTTTGATTTTTAAATTCTTGTTGTGTTGTCATTTTTTTTAACTCCTTATTTTTTTATTTTATTAACCGCCACGATTCACCCAAAAATGAAATATTTTTTAAAGCCCTCCTTCGTTTTTGATTTGTTTTGCTAGTGGCACTACTTCATCATCGCGCAATGTCCTAAAATATTCACTTGCATTTTTGAGATTATCCACGCTATCTTGTAGTGCTTTTGTGATTTTGTCTATATTTGGTGCTATATTTTCATCAATATGCTCATTGATAGATTTATGTGCTTTGTCCTTAATCTCTTCGCTTATTTTGCGTAGATTTTCATCGACATTTTTGCGCTGTTGAGACATTTTATAATCATCGCTAAAAGCCTTACGCACAGATTTATATGCACCCAAAGCGATACTAGCCACACTCGCTACAAGTGCGGCAATAACCCAAACACTAGCTGCAGCCCAACCAGCAGGATTCCAAAAATTAGTTGCTACAATTGTGCCTATCAATCCTGCCACACCAGCACCCACACTAAGCAATCCCCATTTATCGATTCCGCTATCAATGTCAATATTTAAGCTCGAATCAAAGCTATTCTTTATGCTAAGCGATTGAAATTCTTGTGCGATATTGCCAATTCGCCGCTCAAAGTTTTCTAGCTCCCTTTCTATGTCGCCTTGCAAATCTTTTTCCACTTTTTCAAAGGCTATTTGAAATTCATATTTTAAATCATCTTGCTTATTTTCTATGATTTTTTTGAATTTCGCCTCAAATTCATTATCTTCGACATTTTGATTGATAAAGCCATAAATTTCCTCGCCTACATTGCTAATAAATTCATCTACCACTTTATCACAAGCACTCTTAAAAGCTACTTTTCTTGCATTATACACAATACGCATAAGATTACTGCATAAATCTCTCACTTCATCATTGCATTTTTTATACAACTCACCATAGATTTTATTTAATTTCTCCGCAGTCTCGCTTAATCCAAGCAAAATGTGGTGCGCTTTGTTAAAGTTTGACTTTTTGATTTTTTCGCCTACATTTTGCGCCAAATCATCGCTGATAAACCTCGCAAAGTCTAAAAATAGGCTCTTTTGCAATAGCTCATCTTTAGAATACGCATTGATAAATTTATCCCTTGTCCTTGCAAAGCCCTTTGCCCTTTGAGCTAAATCGCTATCATCTAGCAATTCTCCATTTGGCATTTTTTCGCCAAGCGCACAAAAAGCCACTAACGCACTTAGCGTTTTACACCCGATATAATGCTCTCCAAGTTCGCCTTTCATTTTGCTATCCAAATCCCTTAGCCCATTTTCATCGCTTGGCTGAATGATTGAATCGCTAAGCGCACTTGTGGCTTTAATAGATTTGTTAAAAATACTATAAACTTCCGTTTGTGCGCCCAAATGCTCTTTGATTTTCTCAATCGTGCCTTTGGATTCGCCATTTGGGCTATCGCCTTTTTGCGGTGGCTTTGCATCACGCGTGATATAAAATACACAATGTGCCTTTTTAGTTGCATTTAAAATCTCGCCTATCACGGCTTTTTCATCGCCCTCAATGCCCGGCACATCTAAAATATCAAACTCCACGCCATTGTGGCTAAAATGATAAGTGCTACTTTGCCTCGTAAAATCCGCCCTGCCATCGCCGATAATCGCGCCATCGCTAGAATCTAAAATATTTTTAAGCGTGTGAGTTTTTAGACTTGGGGTAAAAAATGCAAACATTTTGCCGAAAAATCCCTCATTATACCATTTGTATCGTTTGTAGAATTTATCAAACTTCGCGCGTTCATTTTGCTTACTTCCTTCACCAAAATAAATGCGCAATGCCTCGATAATGGTTGATTTCCCCGCATTTGTCTCACCATAAAATGCAATGGTAAAAGTATCAAATTCAGCGACACTTCTATAATCCTCAACGCTTTTTATCGCCTTAGATTCAAAGCCTTGTAGCAACTCTTGCGCTTTGGCTAGTTGTTCTTTTCGCGCTTTTGATTCAATACTAGCACTCTCATCATTACTCGCACCCACGCTATCATCGCTAATATTTTGTGCGTGAGATTTCATCGCCTCTACTTTATCTATGACAAAGTCATAAATTTTACTTGGTTCAATTTTCGACATTTTCTATCCTTTAGTATTAAAATCTAGTTTAAAGTCATCGCGGACTATGATTCACCCATTGATTCACTCAACTCCCCTTGCCTCTGCAACCTCTCTTTTATCTCCCCCACATAATTTTCTAATATCTCATTAAAGCGAATCTGCAGTGTTTTTGGCTCTTTGATTTGAGCATAAGGTATCCATATCTTTAGAAAGTTAAAGATTTCATCATCAAATGCGTAGGCGAATCTAATAAGGATTTTCTTATCATCATAGCCTATTAGTGAGATATGCTTTGGCAGTGATTTGCGTAGGAAATAATCCTTTGCTTTTATGTTTATAGTGATTATTGCGCTTTTAGGATTCGATGATAACCAAAGATTTTGATTGTCATTTATTTGCTTTAGGATTTCTCTTTTTCTTTTAAAGTGCTTTTGAGTGAAAATGATATTTTGCATTTTGGTAAAGGAAAAATGCTTTAGTTTGCCACTTTCTTCAGCGATAAGATACCAAATACCTTTAATGTGAGAGAGTTTATAGGGTTTTGCAATGCGTGGCTTGTCTTTGTAATCAAATGATAAAATCTCATTATCTAAGATAGCATTAGAG